>CANRWW010000001.1 GCA_947643665.1 uncultured Porphyromonadaceae bacterium
TGGGTGTTTGCTTTGCAATTTGCTGATTTTCAGCGTTTATTGCGGAGAGAGAGGTTCCTACGGATTTGACTCTTACTGCGGTATTAAGGCGCGGGGAGGGGAACAGGGGGTTGGTCTCCATGCCTGAGGGAACATTGCGCGTTGTGCGTGTGAAGCTGTCCGGATGGCAGCGTGATGCCACTGTGGTGACTGATATGGGATCGCCCATTGCCCGGCGGCAGCATAACCGGTTTTCCTGCGGTGGTGTTGAGCAGCCTGTGGCTCTATGGAGCGGCGATGGGTCATTGGAGCTGTTTTCTCTTCCTTCGTTGAATGGCACTCCGGTCGTGGAGGCTTTGACTGCTATTATTGATCCCGGACCGGAAATATATGAATTCGATGAGCGGGCATGGTGCCTGCTTCCTGAGTGAATTTTGCCGGTTATCCGTAATTTGGGGCTTGCTCCCGTCTTATGCGGATAACCGGCAGTTTTTTAACTTTATCTTAAAACATATGATTGAAAATGATAAGAAACGGGCATTGCATGTGCTTGAAGCTGCCCATAATGCCTGGATGCGTCTTGGCCCGGTGAGGTCGCGCCGCCGCCGTTATTTGCGCTATACTTATGGCGACCAATGGAGTGATCCCGCGACTGGGCGTGACGGTGAGGCAACAACGGAAGGGGAGCTTGCCACGACAGGAGGCCGCAGGCCGCTGACAAATAATCTTATCCGCAGGCTTGTAAAGACTGTTGTGGGCCGTTACCGTATGAATGCCGCCGGCACTGAGGCTTACGAAGTGGAAAGAACCGGAATAAAAGATAAAAATGCCGGCGGGAACGGCTGGAAGATTCTCAATGAACTTGACGAGTTGGATGCCCGCACGCTTGAGGAGTTCCTCATTTCAGGCATGGCAGTGCATCATCTCAGCCGGGAGCGACGGTTAAAAGGTGATGGGGTATGGGTTGACGCTGTTTCTCCTGATGATTTTTTTGTAAACGCCATCCGTGATCCTCGTTGTCACGACATGGAGATGGTGGGACGTTTGCTGGATATGGGTATAGGGGAGATTGTCATGAGGTTTGCCCGTGGCGACCGTGGCCGCGCTATGGAGTTGCGCCGGCTTTATGCCTCGTTACAGGGTGCCGCGTCGGTGTTCGCATCGGATACTGTTGGTTGTTGTGCCGGAGGGGGTGAAGGATCTTTTTTCCATGCTCCGGCCGGCAGGTGCCGGGTTGTGGAAGTGTGGACGCTTGAGTGTGTGGAGCGATGGCGTTGTCATGATCCCCTTGCTGCCACTTTCAGGCTTATAAACAATCGGGAGCGGGAGATTGTGGAGAAACGTAATCGTTTGCGCCGCAAAAAAGGCTTGCCGGTGGCAGAGCTGAGATGGGAGACATGCACGTTATGGCGTTGCAGGATGATGGCGCCTGATGGGACCGTGCTTGACGAATATGATTCACCCCTGAATGGCGGGGCTCCCCCTTTTGCTGTAAAGTTTTATCCGCTTGTTGATGGCGACGTACATTCACTTGTAGAAGATGTGCTTGATCAGCAGCGATATGTGAATATACTTATAACAATGATGGACCGGATGATGGAAACTGCGGCAAAAGGTGTGCTTCTTTATCCGATAGGGTGCAAGCCTGATCATATCACATGGCGCGATATTGCCAACCGGTGGGCTGATCCGGGAGGAATAGTACCATTCAAGCCTTTTATGGGTGCGGAGCCCCACCAGGTAGTGACGCCGATGGCAGATATAGGTGCGCGTGACATGCTTAAGACACAGATTGAATTGTTTGAAGATGTGTCTGGTGTGAGTGGTGCGCTTATGGGGAAGGCTGCCGGTGCCGGAGTCGGTGTGGAGCGTTATGAGAGCGAGGTGCGTAATGCCGCCGTAGCGGTTCTTGACCTGCTGTGCACGTTCAGCCATTTCACGGAGATGCGTGATAATCTTGCTGCATGCCTCAACGCAACATAATTTCAGGAATCCTTTGATTTAACATTTGTGGGCATTATTATGGCACAGGTATGGAGTTATCTTTGCAGAGAACTTCAACGAAGATATTTATGCCTGCTTTTTCCTTTAAACCTGAAAACAACTGATAGAGAGAATGGAGAACTACCAAGAGAGGAATGCCGACTTTCTGAGGTCGGTGCGCCAATGGCAAGAGAGGGGGAGGGCACTCACCGGACGTCCGTTGTCAATGCGGACGGCGGTGAGAAAAGCCCTCTACGGGGGAGCCCCGCGATTTTATATCACACGAGAGCATGTCTGGAAAAAAATGCGTGAGCGCCGCAGGCGTTTGCCACCGGCAGAAAAGCCTCACCGTCGTGCCATGTGGGATGAAATAGAACGTGCGCTCGAAAGCCGTCAGCGGCATATGCCGGATGAGAGCAGATGGGAGGCTCTTGATTATGTGCTCTGCTGCCATAATCCTTCAGGATTCTTTATAACGGAACCATATGCGTTGCGGCTTGTGTACAATGAGATGAGAAAACGGGATAGCAATGACCAGAAAAGTGATCGAAAACAATGAAAATAGAACTTAACGATACCGCGATATGCGATGAGATATTGGCGTTGACAGCCTTAAGGAGCAGTAGCCGCCGCGACAATATGGAGGAAACCGCGATGCTGACGCGTGATTGCCTGCCTGGACTTAGAAACATGGTGCGGATGATGTTTGCAGATACTGTCGTGCAGCTTCACGGGTATGTGAGGGGATGTGGCCTTGATGAATCTGATCCTTCTCCCAGTCTGCCATATGGCGGCGATGGCGAGATGAGGCTTATGGTGGAGCTGGAAACAGGTATAGAACCTTCTTCCGGCATGGCACTGGCAATGAAGCGTACTTTGGAGCATGTGGTGGCATCAAAAGTGCTGGAGGCTGTGGCGGGAGCCGGTGACCATGATTTTGCCGATAGCCTCAGGGCGCAATGCCAGGGCGCTGTTGAAGCATTGCGGCATACTTTGGACGGGATGGATATGGAATGCGTGCCACCGGCGGTGGCTGGCCATCGTTTCTGAACCATCGGCAGTGACTGTGCGTTTAAATAAGTATCCGAAATAATTTTGACAGCTTAATAATGTCGCTTTAATTTCTAACAGCTAATTATAATATAATGAAGACGTACCAGTTGTTTCCCATAGCTGCGGCCGCCTTGTTTATGGCAGCGTGCTCCGGTTCCGGGCATAAAGGCGATTCCAAAGGACATGATTCCGTCTTTAAAGATGGCCGTGACCGATACGAAGAATATACAGGTTTGTTACCGGCTGCGGACTCTGAAGGGATCGAATATACCCTGAGGCTTGAATATGACCATGATGACGATTTTAACGAAGGAGATTTCAAAATGCGTCAGGTATATATAGATCAGACTGGTTCTACGGTATATGACAGCAAAGGAGATTTTGAGGTTCTGACCGGTACGCCGGATAATGCCAGCCAGCGTTATCTGCGTCTGGTTTCTGAACCTGCGAAAGGTGCTCCCGCTGATACCACATATTTTCTGGTGACTTCTGACAGTGTACTTACTATGGTGGGACCTGATTTGAAACGGTCGGCAAGCGGTCTGAATTATGATCTGAAGCTGAAGAAATAAGCTGGTGGAATTTTTTCTTCCCTTTTATCTACGGCGGTGCGGCAATGGGTTGCACCGCCGTGTGTCATTTACGGCGTAACATCAATATGGCAGGTGTGATAAGCATGGCGACTGCCATGACGGATAATAAAGTCGTGACTATATCGTATGGCTCAAGAAGTACGGGATATGCGTCTACGGCCATCAGGGTAGGGTCTGCTGCGTTTAACTTAATCCACCCGAAATGTTGCTGGCATAATACGAGCGCGGATCCTATGGTCAGTCCGGCGGTTCCCCCGAGAATCACTATAAGCCATCCTTGATTGATGAATATGCGGTCTGTAAGGCTGCGTGTGCCCCCCATTGCTTTTATAATATTCATGTTCCCCTCTTTTTCAAGTATCATCATGGAGAGTGTGGACACTATGTTGAAAGAGGCGATGACAAGTATGAATCCGAGCATAAGGAATGTAATCCATTTTTCAATGGCGATCATACGGAAAGCCTGTTCCTGCTGTCGGTACCGGTCTTTTACTTCGATGCCGAGATGAGCTACAGTTTCTGACAATGTGTGCTCAAGTTTTTTTATATCGGTTGTTTTTGCTGCTGTAACGGCTATGGATGTGGCTTCATTATTATAGCTGAGAAGTTCCGAAGCTGTTTTGTATGGCAGCAGTATCATGTTTTTGTCGTATTCCTCCTGTTCGATCTGGTAAACCCCTTTGGCACGCATCAGCCGTTTGCGGAACGCTCCCATCGGGTTTGCCGGATTTATTCGTCCCTGCCGCCTCGGTTCATAGATTTCAAAATCGCATAACCCTTGTGTGGGACGCAGGTTCAGTCCCATGGCTGCCCCTACGCTCAGAATGGCGCCTTCGTAAGAAACGGTGTCGGATTCGTTGTCCAGGAATGTGCCGTGGAATGAACCGGCGCCATCAATTATGACTTTGCTTATGCCGGAAGATTTGATCCCCTCATCTGTCATTCCCTTTATCATTACGCCCATTTTCCGGTCTCCCGTTACGGCAAACGCCTGTTCTGTTATTTCCGGTTCGGCAGATGCTACTCCTGGGATAGACCGTAGGCCCATGCATAGCGAGTCTATTCCTGAGATGCTTTTGCCGGTTGCAGGAATGAGCATAAAATCCGGATCAAGTTTTGAGAGTTTCTGTTCGGCAAGCGAACTGAAACCGTTGAATACGGACAGTACTATGATCATAGCGGCGGATGCCACGGCAATTGCCATGACAGATATGGCAGATATGACGTTGACCGCTCCGTGTGATTTGCGCGACATGAGGTAGCGCAATGCGATACTCAAAGAAAGGCGATTCAATTGGCTGCTTGCAATTGTCAATCTGCAATCAGTTGGATTGCCGGTTGCAGATCAGGGAATTACTAATTGTTCAAGAGTTTATCAATGTTGTCTATATAGTCAAGCGAATCATCCAGAAAGAAGCTCAATTCAGGAGTCTTTCTTAATTGAAAGCGTACTTTCTGGGCCAGTTCGTAACGTATGGTCTTGGCGTTGCGTGTTATGTTCTCAATTATTTCCTGTGATTTATCCGATGGGAAGATTGAGAGATATGCTTTTGCGATACTCAGGTCCGGACTGGTGCGTACTGCCGACACGGAAACGAGTATGCCATGGGTTTTTGCTGTTTGTTGACGCAATATTTCACTCAACTCTTTCTGTATGAGGCGCGATATTTTGGCTTGACGGGTAGTTTCCATATATTTGGTCTTAAAAATTTAATGGATTTCGGGATATATCCCCAAAAGCATTTTGTGCTGGATGTAATTATAACACCGCATCCTTGTGCAAAGTTAACAAAAAAATTGGAAGCATGATGTTTGAGGCTTAATTGTTAAATATGTTAACACGACATTTCAATTCAGTAAATTGGGTTAAATTTGCAACCCTTTAGCGCCTGTGTGAAGCGTGCGTGTATTTATTACATAGAATTATATGATTAAGAGAATTTATGCCATGATCATGGCTGCCGGTTCCTTGACGATGGGAGCCGCCGAACCTGCCAATTATTATTCTTCCTGCGAGGGGAAGACTGGCGAAGCATTATTGAAAGCTCTTGCTGGTGTGGTAAGCAATCACAGGAATGTCGGTTATGACGGACTGTGGAATGTGTACAAAACGTCGGATGTGCATCCAGACGGTACGTTATGGGATATTTATACCACAAAAAACTGGGGTGTGACTTTCACTAAGTGCGGCAATTATAAAGTTATAGGGGACTGCATAAACCGTGAACATTCTTTTCCGAAAAGCTGGTGGGGAGGCAAAAAGGCCGCCCAATATTCAGATGCGTACCATCTTTATCCTACAGACGGGAAAGTCAACGGCCAGCGCAGCAATTACCCGTATGGCGAGTGTGCAGGAGGAAAGTCACTGGCCAACAATGGCAGTGTGCGTGCATTGGGGCGCTTGGGAGCAAGCACTTTCAGCGGTTTCAGCGGCACTGTTTTTGAGCCTGACGATGAGTATAAAGGAGACCTTGCCCGTTCGTATTTCTATATGGCGACGGCATATAACAGCAGCATTGCGCAATGGACACAGGGCAATGGCAGCCAGATGCTTGCAGGTAATTCTTATCCGGTGTTCAAGGAATGGAGCATCAACCTGTTGCTGAAATGGAGCCGTCAGGATCCGGTCAGCGACAAAGAGTTGAACCGTAACGAAGCCATAAGCAAACATCAGAATAACCGTAATCCGTTCATTGACCATCCCGAACTGGTAGAGTATATATGGGGTAATAAGAAAGGTGTTGCATGGTATGTAGGGGCCGGGACCGATCCTTTGATACACGCCCCTGCCGACGGAAGCGTCATTGATCTTGGGCTGGGAGCCGTGGGTTTGACCCGCTCGGTGAGGATTGCCGTGAAAGGTACTGCCATTTCCGAAAATGTGCGTGCTTCCGTAAGCGGGGTGGGATTCAGCGTGGCCCCGTCGTCGGTTGCTGCATCAGATGTAAACGGCGCCGGTGGAACTATTACAATAAGCTATTCTTCGGAAACTGCTGGCAGCGCTTCAGGTATCCTTACTCTTACATCCGGTGATACAAAGAACATATGCACGCTTATATGCACTGCTGTGGACGGTTTGCCAGCCGGAGAAGCCACCAATATTACAGAAACATCTTTTGTAGCCAACTGGAGTTGTATTGACGATCCTACGGATCTTTATATCCTCAATGTATATCGCGATGGTGAAGAGATTGATGAGTCGCCGATGAGCGTGCGTGCCGGCGAGGAAATGCTTCTTGTGGAGTCGCTTGAACCAGAGACTACTTATACATATACTGTAAGTAACGGGAAGATCACTTCTGACCCAGTGACTGTGACTACGTTGGCTCCACAACCTTCGATACAGTTGCTGTATGATGGTGAACTGGCTTTTGTGACTATGCCAGGCGAACCCTCTGCAATAGCGGAGATATTGGTTGATGCTGAAAATATATCGGGCGATATCAAAGTGGAAGTGGAGGCTCCTTTCCGTGTAAGCACGGATAAATCAAACTGGAGCCTGACCACTACGCTCACGCCGGATGAGGATCGTTTCTATATGCAGCTGCTTTCTCATAGCGAGGGCGTATATAACAGCTCTGTTGTGGTAAGTTCCGGTGATTATACCAATGATGATGTGGACGTGCAGGGCACCGTAACGGCAAATCTTACCGATTTCCATGAAGATTTCGAGCCAGATGCCGCTGGTGGCGGTTCTTATGGCGACAAAACTTATAAAGGGACCGCATGCACATGGAGCACTACGGCACTTTTTGAAAAAGGTGGTTCAAATTCATATCCCCATGAAGGTGAGCAGGCTGCAAGAATGAACAAATCGGGCAACCGCCATCTTACCATGATGGAGAGCAAGCCGAACGGCATAGGGACACTCAGTTTCTGGGCACATCTTTGGAGAGATGACAGCACTCCAGCCGCGATGGAAGTGCTTGTATCCGGCGACAATGGAGCCACATGGGATAAGATAACGACAGTTGAAATCCCTGTAAACAAGCCTTCGGGAGGCAATAATGAATATGCCGAGTTCACAGTGGATGTAAACCGCAAGGGTGCTGTGCGTCTGAAACTGAACCAGACTGCCGGTGCGAGAATCATGATTGACGACATACGTCTTACTCCGTTCGGAAGCGGTTCGGGCATAGAGAGTGCCAATGATGCGGAATATCATTCATGGGACGCTTATTGCTTCGGCGGCAAACTTGTACTTGAGAGTGACGGCCGCTCCGTGGACGAAGTCTCGGTTTACTCTGTGGACGGAACGCTGATGTATACCGGCATATTGAGCCAGGGAACGACAACGCTTTCCTTCCCTTCAGGGCTTTACCTTGTGACTGTACGCGACTTTACGCGTCGTGTCGTGGTGAAGTAAACTTAATGTGCTGTCAGGGCAAAAAGCAATGCGGTGTGGCAAAATTCAGAATTTTGCCACACCGCATTGCTTTGATTTTGAGGGGGAGAATTATCAGAGTTGCCCTTGCTCCACTGCGACGCAGATGCGCTCTATTATGGCGTCTTTCCGGTCTTTGGCGGGATTGTACGTGCCTTTAAGGTTCACACCGAACAACTTGCCGAAGCCTTGCCAGAATGTGGCGCGGAATGACCCCAGGAACGCTTTCAGGATATCGTAACCGCTCTGGTCGGTTTCCCGTTGTATAAGTTTTACAAGCATGCGCGCCTGGTTTCTTGAAAAACGTTTCAGGGCTGGTTTGTATTGGTTGAAAACAGACGATTCCATCTCTTTTAGATAACGTTCGCGTTCTTCCTGTGTAGGGAACGTTTCAATGTATTCGTATGTTTCCAGCAGGGTCTCGCATATGAGTTTGGCATATGGAAGCGCTTTTTTTACATCGCGTACGGTTTTCCAGAAAAATTCCTGTTCTTTTTTGTTTTTGAATTTCAGTTCTGGAAATACTGTGATTTCATTGAATATTACGACCAATACAGTGTCACCGGTTTCCGTTACCTTATGGTATCTGCCGCGAAATACCGGCTGCATGCCGCTTCCCGGCTGTCCTATGGTGTGTGGCTGAGTTTCCGCATCCTGTATCTGCACCGTTTCAGGTCCGGATTCTGATGCATGGACAGCAACTGCCGCTATGGAGGTCATGGCGGCTGTAAATGCGCGTTTCAGCAGTGTGGCGTGTACCATATCCGTTATTATTACCTATAACGGTGTCGGATAGTGATTTATTGCTTTGGAGGGTAATCTATTGTATAGTGAAGTCCGCGGCTTTCCTTTCGTTCTTTGGCCTGACGCATTATGAGATAGCCCACATTTATGATGTTGCGGAGTTCACAGATTTCACGGGATGCCTTTGAGCATTTGAAAAGACGCTCGGTCTCTTCGTAAAGTATGTCAAGGCGGTTCCATGCCCTGTCAAGACGCAGATCGGAGCGTACGATGCCTACATACGTTCCCATTATCTGGTTTACTTCGCGCAGGCTTTGGGTTATGAGCACCATTTCTTCGGGATGGCGTGTCCCCTCGTCGTTCCAGTCCGGCACATCGGTGCGGTAGCTGAGATGCTTGATTTCGTCAATGGCATGTTTTGCAGCGGCATCGGCATATACCACGGCTTCTATAAGCGAATTTGAAGCAAGGCGGTTGCCTCCGTGCAGTCCGGTGCAGGAGCATTCGCCGACGGCGTACAGGCGCTTGATGGATGACTCTCCGTTGCCATCCACTTTTATGCCGCCGCAAAGGTAGTGTGCGGCAGGGGCTACCGGGATGTAGTCTTTTGTTATGTCAATGCCGAGTGAGAGACATTTCTGGTAAATATTCGGGAAGTGCCGGCGTGTCTCTTCCGGATCTTTGTGGGTGACGTCAAGAAACACATGGTCGTCACCGTGGAGCTTCATCTCCGAGTCAATGGCGCGTGCCACTACGTCGCGTGGTGCCAGCTCCATGCGTTCGTCATATTTTTGCATGAAGCGTTCGCCGTTGAGATTGCGCAGTATGGCGCCGTATCCGCGCATCGCCTCGGTGATAAGGAAGCTGGGGCGGTCTCCCGGATGGAAAAGCGCTGTAGGGTGGAACTGTATGAACTCCATGTCCTTTACGGTGCCTTTCGCACGGTATACCATGGCTATGCCGTCGCCTGTCGCAACAAGTGGGTTGGTTGTTGTCAGATATACCGCACCTACCCCTCCGGTGGCCATGAGTGTTACTTTTGACAGGAATGTGTCCACTCCACCTTCGGGATTGAGCACATAGGCTCCGTAACAGGTTATGTCGGGGGTGCGCCGGGTGACGACCTTGCCCAGATGGTGCTGTGTGATAATCTCTATGGCGAAATGGTTTTCATAAATATCAATGTCGGGATTGCTTCGCACGTCTTTTATAAGGCTTTCCTGGATTTCAAATCCTGTATTGTCCGCGTGGTGGAGTATGCGGAATTCAGAGTGCCCCCCTTCACGGTGCAGGTCGAAAGTTCCATCCTCTTTTTTGTCAAAGTTCACCCCCCATTCAATCAGTTGCCTGATCTGGCCGGGCGCTTCAGTGACCACTTTCCTTACAGCTTCGGGATCGGACAGGAAATCTCCTGCCACCATTGTGTCTTGGATATGCTTGTCGAAATCGTCCACCTCAAGATTGGTTACAGAGGCTACTCCCCCTTGGGCGAGGGCGGTATTGGCTTCGTCAAGTGTGGTTTTGCAGATAAGAGCCACTCTGCCGTGTCTTGCCACTTTCAGGGCAAAGCTCATGCCGGCGATGCCCGATCCTATAACCAGAAAATCATATTTCTTTGTCATAGCTTATTTATAATTCCGTGTTCAAAATTCGTTATTTTATGCGAAGCCCACCAATCAAAGCAAAGTTAGCGTTTTCCATTATAACAGCCAAAAAATAATTTTGCTGCCACGAAAGATGGGGTTTTGTAGATGTTAATTTTCAACAGCAGATTAAAAAAACGGTTTGTGGCGAGGAGTTATGGATGTTTGTCTGAAAAAAATAGCTAACTTTGTCTGTTACTTAACAATGCAAACTATGCCCCTCTGATGAAAGAGCAGATAAAGGATGGATGGCGATGGTGCCGGAGATATATCACTTTCCCGCTGATTGTAGCGGTGGGATATGTGCTTTTTGTGGTCTTCTTCAATGAAAATTCTTATTCCAGAAGTGCGGAATTGCAGGAGGAGATCAATGCTCTGGAGGCTGAGATAAAGGAGAATAACGATACTATGCAGTACTACAGGCGTCTTAATGCCGGACTTGACACCGATCCTGTAGCGCTTGAACGCATAGTACGCGAGAATTACCATATGCAGCGTGTCAACGAGGATGTGTATATAGTGACCGAATAAGAAGCAATAAGTAAATGGAATATGAGAGAATATGAGATATGAGTGAGACAAAAAAATATACGAAGGAAGAACTGATGGGAAAAGCTCCACGCACATGGTGTGTGGTTCTTGCCATCGTAGGGTTGCTGGCTATTGCCGCCGGCACGTTACTGCCGATATTGAATGTGACGGTGGCACCAGGAGCCGCCGGCATGTGGTGGAAATATGTTTATGCGGCAGGTGCAGCCTGTTTCCTGGCTGGCAAATTGCTCTCGCCATATACCGGAACGCATCCGCGTATAAAGCGTCTTTATCGCATAGAATCATGGAGTGCGGTGTTTTTCTGTGTGGCGGCTTTCTTCCTTTTCTACAACGGGAATGTTTCGCGTGACAGTTGGGCGTTCACCCTCGCGGGTGGTGCGTTGTTGATTTTCACAACCATTGCCATACCACGTGTGGCAAATAAAGAACTTAAGAAGTAATCAGGAATGAAAATAGCTCTGATCGGTTACGGGAAAATGGGGCATGCCATAGAGCGCATTGCCATCCGGCGTGGCCATGAGATAGTGTGCACCATTGATGCTGGTGAGGAAAATGAAATCAGCTTGCCCCGTTTCCGTAATGCTGATATCGCGATAGAGTTCACTACACCCTCTGCTGCGGTGGGAAACTATCGTCTTGCCCTTGCTGCCGGCATGCCGGTTGTTTCGGGTACTACGGGATGGACTTCAGCTTTGCCTGAAGTGAAGGAGATCCTTGCAGAGACAGGCGGCACCCTGTTCTGGGCATCCAATTTCAGCATAGGGGTAAACCTGTTTATGAGGATCAATGCATATGCGGCAAAACTGTTTGGGAAATTCACGCAGTATGCCCCGTCAATGAAAGAGATACACCATATACACAAACTGGATCATCCGTCGGGTACGGCTATTACGCTTGCGGAAGGTATAATTGCAAACGACCCGAATGTTACCGCATGGGTGGAACCCGAAGAGGGTCAAAATCCTCTGGAGGGCATCATTCCCATAATGCATGAGAGGGAAGGGGAGATACCTGGCACACATATCATAAAATGGACGTCGCCGGTTGACGCGGTAACTTTGGAACACCGTGCGTTTTCACGTGACGGATTCGCGTTGGGGGCTGTCATGGCGGCCGAATGGGTGCATGCGCATCCGGCTTCAAGAGGCTTGATTGGTATGGACCAAATGCTTGGCGAGCTTTGAGAACAGAATGATTTTGAAAAGTTACTTATTAAATAGATGAGCGAAAACAATACGCAACCGGAAACCGCCGGAAAGGCGAAAGAGACATTCAAAGAGGGATTCAAACGCCGTGTGCGATCCAATACTCCCACCCGTTGGGTAAGATTCGGCATAGTCATGTTGTTGTTCGTGCTATGGGTGGCATGGATGGGCAACTGGTGGCTGCTTCTGGCAGGCATATTGCTCTTTGACATATATATCACGGGATATATACCTTTCACATGGTGGAAGAAATCAAGGAACGGTGCCGTGAGGTCTGTGATGTCGTGGGTGGATGCGATTGTCTACGCACTCATTCTGGTGTATTTTATTTTCGCTTTTATAGGGCAGAACTACCAGATACCATCTTCTTCGCTTGAAAAAACACTGTATACCGGAGATTACCTGTTTGTGAACAAGACCGTCTATGGACCGCGTGTGCCTATGACACCGGTATATTTCCCGTTGGTGCACAATGAACTCCCGTTCGGATTGGGCAAAAGCTATATGGACAACCCCTCATTGGGCTACAAGCGCCTAAAGGGTCAGCGCAAGGTTGAGGCCGGTGATATCGTCGTATTCAATTTCCCTGCCGGCGATACCGTGATGACCAAAGTGCAGAACCCCGACTATTACTCTCTTATAGCTATGCATGGCCGTGATTACGTGCTTAACAACAAAGATACGTTCGGCGATGTGGTGGCGCGTCCGGTGGATCGCCGTGAGAATTATGTGAAACGATGTGTGGGGCTTCCTGGCCAGCGCATAAGCATACACGACGGCGACATATACATTGACGGCGATAAGTTCCTTACGCCGGAGAATGTGCAGTTCAACTATTTCTATCAGCCGTCGGCACCGCTTTCCGAAGAAGAATTCGAGGCTTTCGGCATACCGGTTGATGACCGGTATACGGTAGAGGTCACACCATCCGACGTATTGTCGCTCAAAGAACTTGGCTTCAAGGTAAACCCCGACGGTTCCGTACCCCAGATATATGTGTCGCCACTTACAGCATCTATGGTGGAGCAGATGGAGCAAAGCCCGTCAATAGTAAAGGTGATGAAACAGGTGCCGGGATGCGAACCTATGGTTCCTCTCTTCCCGGCGGCGATCTCGTCGGGCTGGACACGCGCCGAATATGGGGGTGAAAACGGGTTGTGGATACCTAAGAAAGGGACTGCATTGAAAATGAACCGTACGGCATGGGAAATATACGGCCGTACAATCAAGGTCTATGAGAATAACCCCTCTGCAGAATGGCACGACGGGAAAGTATGGATAGATGGAAAGCCTGTTGATTATTATACTTTCAAGTTCGATTACTATTTTATGATGGGCGACAACCGCGACAATTCGCTTGATTCCCGTTACTGGGGCTTTGTGCCTGAAGACCATATTGTAGGCACCCCGTGGCGTGTGCTTGTCAGCTTCGATAAGGACAAATCCCTTTTCAACGGTGGTATACGCTGGAACCGCATTCTTAAGGATGCGAATCCGGACAAATGATTGCCTTAGTTTGACAGATGTGTAAGAACCGGCATAACAATTACGGGAAATATCCCGACACGACTGCAATCCTTCTTCCCTGTTATTATGGAAGTATCGGATATTATGCCCTTATGGGGGCATGTGGAAAAGCTGTCGTCGGGGTGGATGAACTGTTTGACAAGAGGTCTAAATCCGTGCACCGATGCGATATTGCCGATACAAACGGGTTGCTTCAGCTTACGGTGCCCGTGGCAAAGCCACACGGGATACCGAAAGCCCGTTGGACGGATGTGCGTCTCAGCAGTCATGGCGCATGGTGGCATGTGCACCGTGTGACCTTTGAGTCGGCATATGGCCGCACCCCGTTTTTCGAATATTACATAGACAGGTTTTTGCCATTTATGTCTCCCGGAGCAATGGATCGTTTCCAGACAATAGCAGAGCTTGACATTGCCATTGATATGGAAATACGCAGCATGCTCCTTTTGGAAACAGATGTGGAATATGGAGCTTTCCCTTCGTCGGAAATATCCAGCAATATGCTTGCCGACGGCACATTTATACCGCCGGAAGAGGTTTACAAACCTTATTGCCAGGTGAGGGGAAAGAGGCAGGGCTTCATTCCGGGTATGTCGGTTCTTGACTTGATTTTCAATCTTGGCCCTGAAGCGCCGTTGTATCTCAGCGATATGATCGGGTGCATGCGAATTTGAACTGTACGCGTCACATCAGGAGGTCGCAATATATGTCAAGTGCCGGTTTCACATCTTCAGGCGCTACTTTTACACCAGTTACAGGTTCGCCCTCTTTTTTAAGGAGCGTGAAGGTGAGTGCGTCGGATGTATTGTTTTTCTTGTCATGGGCCATGAATTGCAGGAGGCCGTCATAGTCGTTGCATCTTATGGCAAACACACCGTAATGGTGGCGTACATAGTTTGCATAGGTATGCAGGCGATCCGAGGGAAATCCTTCTTTCATGTGCGACAGCACCAGTGCGCATACCATGCCGAATGCTACCGCATATCCGTGGCTCAGGGGCGACTTCCGTTCAAGCGCCAGTTCCTCGAATGCGTGGCCGAATGTATGTCCGAGATTCAGTGATTGCCTTTTACCGCAATCAGTCGGATCTTCATTTACATAAGCACATTTTACATTTACGTTTTCTTGCAGCAGTTTCAGCAGCGATTCCGGTTCATAGGCAGTGACATCATACCGCAGTAGCCTGTCTGTCATCTCCTGAGAGGTGAGCATGGCATGCTTGAGCATCTCGGCATATCCTGAAAGGAGTTCCTGTGAATTGAGCGTACGGAAAAATGTGGTTGAGATTATTACAAGTTCGGCATCGGCGAAAAGTCCGACTTCGTTTTTAAGGGAATTGAAATTTATGCCGGTTTTACCTCCTACGGATGCGTCAACTGCTCCAAGCAGGGTGGTAGGTATGTTTACGAAAGGCATTCCCCGTTTGAAAGTGGCGGCTGCGAAAGCGCCCATATCGGTAATTACTCCTCCTCCAAGGTTTATAAGGAGGGAACGACGCGTGGCGCCGTCATCACTCAGTCTCTGCCAGATGCCAGACAGTGTGCTGAGGTTTTTGTGCATGTCTCCCGCTCCTCCGGTCTCAATTACAGAGGCATTGCTTATTACTTTCGATTCTGCCTGAAGCCGTGGCAGAACGAATGACGCTGTGTTGGCATCTACAAGCACGTGCACCGATACCGGCTCTATTTTTTCAACAAGCCCGTCAAGGACTTGTGCGACATGGTTTGTAAAAATAAGCTGCGATGCCGCGTCCCGTGTGATATTGTCCTGTTTCATTTTATTCGATATTTCAGCGGGCCTGTGGCAGCTCGCGATAAGATTAGCAACCTTTCAGAATGCAGGGGAGGAGATCGGCTAGTTCTCCCATAGACGGTAGTACCAGATCGGCGCCGGCTTTCCACATATCACTGTCAGGGATGGGGCCGGTTGTTACCGCTATGGTGAATGCGCCTGCCTTCGCACCGGATTCCACACCCAGCGGCGCGTTTTCTATTGTGATACATTCCCATGGGTTTGCCTTGGCAAGCTCCATGGCTTTGATATATGGTTCGGGATGGGGCTTTCCAAATCTGACGCTATGCGAAGTGATGCGCAGATCGTGTGGGAAACCTCCGGGGAAATCGCCGTCAAGGCGTGCCAGATTGGAGGGCTGTCCCGAACCTGTTACAAGCACGCGCGTAATACCGTGGTCAATAAGGTATTTCACCATTCGGTCGGCATCAGGCACGATCTCTACTCTCGGGTATTCGTTGAAATAACCTGTTTTCCTGGCATAAAGTTCAATCTTTTCCTGTTCTGTAGCCGGTCGGTGGAAAGCGCGTCTTATAAGGCTGTCAATAGTGGCGGCTCCGGTCATGCCTTCATATAGGTAAAATTCATCGCGGGTACATTCCACACCGAGTTCTGTCATCATGCGGTGCCATGCCTTGGTATGCCATTTCATTGAGTCAAGCAATGTGCCGTCCATATCTATCAGCGCTGCCCGTGGATTGAAAGTCGTATAGCCGTGTCTGTTTTTGTAGCGCTCTATGGCGCCGTGGATATCAATATCTTCCATCTGTTTTGTTTATCGGTTGTATTTCCCGCCTTTTATGCGGTACAGCGTTTCTTTTGTCACACCAAGGAATGACGCTATCTGTGTGAGTGTGGCGCATTCCGTGATGCGGGGATAACGTTTCAGCGCCCATTGGTAGCGTTCTTCAGCCGACATGGTCTGCAATGCGTCCAGACGTTCTTCAAGTGCAAGCACATGCTGCGACATTGCGGTTGTAACAAATAGTATCACAGCTTCGTCCGGTTGTATGCCGGCTTCTTTTATAAGGTCCTTCATCCGTAAATGTGGGATGAAAAGCACTTTTGTAGGCTCCAGAAACTGTATGGCTACTGTGTCGGGATGGCTCAAGATGAGAAAACGCGACAGCATTATGAATTCGTTGGTGAACGAAAAACTGAATGTGTGTTCCTTTCCCCCTATTGTATAGAACAGGCGTGCTGATCCTGAAACTATATAGAACGCATATGTGCTGAGATTGACGGCTCCACGTATCGTATCCCCGCGTTTGTATTCATGCTCGCGCATTATGTCGCGCAGTTCCAGTTCTATCTCAGGAGAGATAGTGATAAACCGTTTTATGGTGTCAAGTGGATTCATGGCTTGCGGGATAGCAGAATGGTGTCCGGTTCAATTGTCACGTTGTAGGGTATGGCTGAGACGCGTGGACGTGGTGATCCGCAGTAGTAAAATGTCATTTGCCGGTCCCAGGTAGGAAAATCAATCTTTCGCGTTTCGCCCGCAGGTATGTCCTGGTGCACGGTAAGACGCCTCTTGTGCAGCAGCCTTCCTGATTTATCGTTGTATGTGACTGTGAATATTATTGCTGAAATATCTCTGTCTTCAATAACATTGCTCACGAAAACAGTTTCTTTTGTAGCTCGTAGGGTCTTTTCATATCCGCTGAAACGGATACTGCCGTCGTAAGCCTTTATTGTGTCAAACGGTTCGTTATCGGCGGATCTTGTGGTATTTTCAGATAATTTTAATTTTTTTGCGATACTGTTTACACGCTGGCCATGGCATGTGATGGCCATGATCAGGGATATGAGTGCTGAAAGTATCGTGCGTGTCATAACTGTAAAATAGGAATGAAGGGCATTGTGTGATGTTTACAGACGCCGTGGGCGTGCGGGAGGTTCACCGGTTTGCGGCCATATACGGATGAAACCGTCAAGGTCTTTTGGCCTGTCATTGGCGCTTTTTATGCGCAGGAAGTTGATTCGTGGCAGAGAATATCCGAAAACAACTTTCAGGCCGGAATGCACTTCCGTGATGGTGATATGGCTCCGGTCGGCAAGATGGAGGGTGAATCGGTGCGGCTTGTGTAAGCGTTTGCCGTCACATTTGGTAAACATCATGCAGTCATATGTTTCAGGTTTTCCGCATGGGGTGCATGTACCGGAAACTGTTCCTGGAAGTATTCCTGGCCGGGGGGAATCCAGGATTACCATAAGGTAGCTGTCTGCCAGCGTACGCCCGCTTCCTGGGGCGGTGCCGCTGATGATGGCTATTCTGGCACCGTCATCGCTTGATGTCCAAATTCCCTCTATGGGGTCTGTTGCGGTCTCTGTTATAAGCGATCTTATTGACTCCTCGCTACAATCAGGCATTACCCATGAGCAATCAGGCAATTCTATGGCATTGCATACCGAAACGGATAGTAGGTATGCCAGTATTGATGTTGATACTATTTTCAATTGCATTCCTGCCGGTGGGATGTGCGTCAACTACGTGCGAATTTGTATGTGAAACCGATAGATAGAATTTCTTTGAATTGCCATTTGTGCCATTTTGTTTCTTCTACCGGTTTGGCATCTGATTGGTAACGCAGGTGTGCGAATATGTTTGTAGAAAGGAACTTGTTGATATTGAATGTTATTCTGTGCTCCCAGTCGCCATATTCTGTTTCGTAATTGGTGAAAGCGAACATGCGTGTGAAATATTCAATGTTCCAAGCGAGCTTGGCGTTGAATCTCAATTCTATGTTGGAACCGTATTGGCTTTTGGTCTTATGTCCTTCGTCTATACCGAACCATGTGGGATTGAGTTGTTCGTCGTCACGACAGATCTTGAGGTTGTATGAGAGCGGGTTGATGGATGCGCTGAAACTGATCGTTTTTTTATGATTCTCGTAGTTGTAGGTCATACCGACACCCACGTTGAGTTCTCCTGGAGAAAGGAAATTTGAGGTGAGATCGTGGGAATTGTTTCTGTAATGGTTCAGCAGCTGCGTCTTGAATTGGGCATTGACTGAATAGAACCATCGTTTCCAAGCTCTGAAGCCGAAATTGGTGTTGATCTGGAGCAGATCTTCGGTGATGTTGTAATCATGTACTTCGTCATCTGGAGCGTTGTTTACACCAAGGCGGTATTGTGCGGTGGCCTCGAAATTCAGATTCGGATGGAATGCCGGATTGAGCCTTATTTTATAATACAAGTTCAGGATACCGTTCAGGTTTGATTTGCCGCCCTGATACCAGTTTGGGGAGATATAAGCCTGTGAGAACTGAAGGGAGCCGTCAAAGTTATGCAGCCAGTTTATACGTCCAAGGTCAACCCGTTTTGCCACACTCGCCATTTCCTTGACGTCCCTTGTGAACTCTGTGACATTGATCTTGGCGGTGGTGGGATCCACTTCCATTACAAATTCTTTCGGGGCACGCGGCATTGTCTCTATGTTGTAGCGTACCAGTTCGGGATATGCGATCATGAATTCCTGAAAACGCTGGCGTTGCAGGGCATCTCTTGCCACCGTACGTTCCGCCCAGTTCATGTCTTTCGGAAATGGGCTGTCCGGGCTGATGGGGTCTATGGCCTGCCGGGCTAAAGTTCCGTCATAGTTGACGAAAATAGCCGGGAGATAGAATGATTTTGGCATGAGCATCTGTTCCACATCCATGTATGGATCCACAAGAAGATCCTGTGGTCCGAAGTCAAGTGAATCCAGAGGGTTGCCGTTTTCATCGGTAAGATCCCATAGCGATGGGATTTTTTCTTTTGCCTTGCGTCTGTTGCGTGTGTTTTGACGCGCCTGGACTATTGTAAGCTCCGGTTGCGTGGCTGTGTCGGTTGCGCTTACGGCAATTGTGTCTGACGACGCACTTACAGTTTCGCCGTCAAGTATTATTTCATCGAAAAGCGACTGCCCGTAGGTTTGAAATCCTCCTGCGGCTATCGTGGTAATAATTGCAAGTATCCTTAAAAACATCCTCTTAATCATAGCACTTGCAAAAATACGAAAATAATATAGTTTCCACAACCAAGAATTCTCTTTGTTTCTTGTTCCTTATCCATCCGGCAGTTGGGTTATCTGGCTTGTTGGTTCCAGAACTGTATGCTTATGCCAAGCGGCAGGGATTCCGCGGTTGTCAGCCGCAGGGTTCGTGAGGCTTTGTCGTAATCGGTTTTAATTTTTACCGGAGATAATCCGTCGGTTGCCCTGACGGATGAGGGTTGGCATACATTGTGGATCTCAAATGTGATATGGCGATTGGTTGGCATTTCGGGATAACTCCCTTTTACGGAGATTCCCAGTCCTATTTCGGTGCCGGTGTTGTCTGCAACCACTGTCAGCAATGAATATTCGTTCCGTTCAAGCGAACGGGCTGATTCCAGATTGTCCTCGAAAATTACGCATTCCGTTTTTCCGCTTCCGGGTGTAGGATAATATTCTATGGTATAATTATCTGTGCGGTAGTCAAGAGTATTGCCCATTTCATACCGTGCTTTTGGAATGAGGGCACCTCCGCGCACATATAGTGGCAGTATGTCAATAGGGGCTGCGGCTGTTATTGTGGTGTCTCCTTTGAATACTTGAGCAGGGTTGTTGTAGTCAACCCATGTTCCTTCAGGCAAGCGTACCTGCCGCGATGTTGCGCCTTGCCGCATTATAGGGGCTACAAGCAGGTCGCGCCCCCAAAGGTATTCGTCGGTGATGTCACTGTAGAGTTCTGGATGGGAGCAGTACATACCTATTGGGCGCACAAGTGGCATCCCCTCTGATGCATTCTCATAAGCGAGGGTATAATTGTAAGGCAGCCATTCATAGCGTGCTTTTACGATGGGCAATAGTATCTCCTGGAGCCCTTCATAGACATATGGTTCGGCATAGCGGGTTGAATGGGTGCGGAGCACGGGAGAGAATAGGCCAAGCTGCATCCAGCGCACATACAGTTCGGGATCAATGGGCTTTAGCGAGTCTACGGCGAATCCTCCGACATCGTGGCTCATATATCCCAGGCCGCTTAATCCGGAGTTAAGCATGATTTTCACTTGTGGTCGTAGTCCTCCCCACGATCTGGAAACATCGGTGCTCCAGGGAAATACGTTGTTACGTTGTAGCCCTGTAGTGCCTCCCCTCATCAGTGTCATAAGGCGTGTGTCAGGGTATTCTTCTTTGAAAAGGTCGTGGATAATGCCGCTCCAGTCGTTGCCGTATATGTTGTGGTATTCGCGGTTTGAGAGGCCGTTGGCATGGAACATCCCGTCGGGGTGCACTTCCGGTTCTCCAAGGTCCCCCCACCATCCTGTGATCCCTTCGTCTGTGAGCCGGCGGTACCGCCCGCGAAGCCATGCTCGGGTATCGGGATTGGAAACATCAAGCATTCCACCTTCACCGACCCATATTTTCACCGGTTTAGTCTCCCCAATGCTGTCTTTGCCCAGCATGCCTTTGGAACTTAATTCGTTGAAATTGTCAAGGCCTTTACCGTTCCGCAACACATAAGGTTGTGAGATGGCAACAAGATTTACACCTTGTTTTTTCAAGCGGGCAAGCATCTTCTTGTGGTTCGGCCACAGTGCCGGATCCCAGTCAAGCCGCCCCATATCTTCTTCCTTCCCATACCAGTAGAGGTCAAGGACGATTCCGTCAAGCGGATAACCTCTTTTTTTCAGCATGGATACCACCGAGTCAACTTCATTGCGGTTTTTGTAGCCATATTTTGAAGTTATGTAGCCGAGGCTCCATAGCGGCGGCAGGTCCTGGCGCCCGGTAAGGGCGCTAAGTTCTTTGGGGAGTTTTTTTAATCCTTGAGGCGAATTGACGAAATAGTAGCTTACCGGAGTTTTTGATATGGTTGAATATGTGATATCGTTTCCCGCAGTCATGGTTGCCTCGCCGAAGTCATCCATTACGATGGCATATCCCGTGGGGGATACGAGCAACGGCATCGTAATGTTCATCTGGCTTATGCGTGGTTCACCGTCGCTGTAGCCATAGTTCTGGCGGTTGTACATCACCAAGGTGTCGCCACTCAGATTGATCTTATGGCCGCGTTCTCCAGCGCCGTGAAACGCTCCTCCGAATGTCTTTAGTGTAAGTTCGTTTCCCCCGTCGTCCCTTATGGTACGCTCGCCGTTATCATATAACAGGCGTCCGTTCCCTCCGTTGATCGTCAGTTCGCCAGAAGGGGTGATGGATGCTGTAAGTCCGGTGGGCGAACATATCGTCTTTTCACCGTTGCTCCTTTCCGTTATCGTGCCTGTGAAACCACCAGGCTGGAGCATTGATATTTTTGATACCGGCACGGTATCTCCGACCAATGTATTGGTCACTTTAAGCACATTGTCGTTGAGCGCAGTGACGGTCATTGTCCGTATTCCGTCAGCCGTTTCGATTGTTGCTGTGCAGGGTGTTTTTGCCATAGATGCCGCGTAGGCCATAGATGCCGCGGCCATAAGAATCACAAATCGTTTCATGGTTGGATGTAATGTAAGTAAAAAACGGGAGCATGCGGATCGCATGCATTTTCATACGTTTCCGTTGCCCCCGTTGTAGTTATGGGTCCGGCATGTATGAGCCATTGTGGCTCCAGCCGTTTCAGCCGATCATCTTGGCTATGTATTTGCCTATTATGTCAAATTCGATATTGACACGTGTGCCTACCGCTATATCGCAGAAATTGGTATGTTCAAGCGTGTAAGGTATGATAGCGACACGGAAGGTGTCTTCTTCCGAATCGCAGACGGTAAGGCTTACCCCGTTTACACACACCGAGCCTTTTTCGACCGTTACATATCCTTTGCGTTTCATTTCTGCCGGCACATCATAGCGGAATTTGAAGTAGCGGCTTCCCTCTACCTCTTCTATGTCTATGCATTCTGCCGTGCAGTCCACATGCCCCTGGACGATATGGCCGTCAAGGCGCCCGTTCATCACCATGCATCGCTCCAGATTTACACGGCTCCCTTCGGTGAGGTCGCCGAGGTTGCTGCGGAGCAGTGTTTCTTCTATGGCTGTGACGGTATGGGTACCGTCTCCCGGAAGGGCGACAACAGTAAGGCATACACCGTTGTGCGCCACCGACTGGTCTATTTTCAACTCGTCTGCAAAGCCGGATGCCACAGTCAGATGCACGTTTCCACCTTCGCGCACTACTTTGCGTACGATGGCGGCTTCCTCTACAATGCCTGAGAACATGGTCAGTCCTTCATGTTATGGAACACGTTCTGCACATCTTCATCCTCTTCAAGTTTCTCAAGGAGTTTGTCAATGGTCTCGCGCTGTTCGTCTGTCAGTTCTTTCAGGTCGTTGGGGATACGCACGAATTCGGTGCTGAGGATTTCAAAACCGTTGGCTTCAAGATACTGCTGGATATTGCTGTACTCCTCAAAAGCTCCGTATAGCATTACGGCTCCCTCTTCGTCGGCTTCCACCTCGTCCACACCATAATCAATGAGTTCAAGTTCGAGGTCTTCCAGAGACATGTCTGGTTTTGCCTGTATCTTAAGCATTACTTTGTGGTCGAAAAGGAAAGTTAATGAACCCTGTGTGCCCAGTGAACCTCCATGCTTGGTGAAGTATGAGCGTACATTGGCTACGGTGCGGGTGTTGTTGTCTGTGGCAGCTTCCACAAATATGGCTACACCGAAAGGCCCGTATCCTTCATATGTAATTTCCTTATAGTCTTTTGAGTCTTTGTCTGTGGCCTTTTTGATAGCACGTTCTACGGTATCTTTGGGCATGTTTTCAGCCTTTGCGTTCTGCATGAGCGCACGAAGGCGGGGATTGGTTGTAGGATCGGGACCTCCGGCTTTGACTGCAATGGTAATTTCCTTGCCAATGCGTGTGAAGGTTCTTGACATGTTGCCCCATCTTTTGAGCTTTCTGGCTTTGCGGTATTCAAATGCGCGTCCCATATTGTATTTTAATCGTTTATAGTATTGTCCATATTTAGAAACAGGATGTCAGAAAACAGGAGATTTGGCTCTGGCAGCTTTGTTTTCTGATTGATGCCTGGTTTCTAATGTTCTAATTTCTTATTTATTACCTAAGTTCCGCACCTAGTTTTTTTGTAAGGTTGGTGATGACCTTGTTCATTACGCCATCAATCTGTTTGTCCTGTAAGGTCTTGTCATAATCTTGCAGTGTGACGGATATGGCGTATGACTTTTTGTTGGCCGGAAGGTTCTTCCCTTCGTAAACGTCGAAAAGGGTGATATCCCGTAGTAGTTTCCGTTCGCTTTCCTGGACTACAGCCTCTATCTGTGCCATGGTGACAGACTTGTCCACCAGCAGTGCGAGGTCGCGTTTTACAGGAAGGGTTTTAGGAAGCGGGGAGAATTCCACTTTCTTTTTGGCAACCATACGGCATAGCGCATCCCAGTCCAGTTGGGCGTAAACCACAGGTTGCTTTATGTCTGTCTTGGCAAGTTCGGTTTTGGCTACAAGTCCTAAATGCCCGAGAAGTTTACCCGAACGGGTATTTATCTCAAGGTAAGCGGAGAATATGTTGTTGCCGTTGCCGCGCGCAATGGTGGTTTCTTTTTCGCTGACGCCGAGGCGTGCGAGCACATTTGCCACCACGGCCTTGAGATCGAAGAAAGTTGCTTCTTCTGCCTGGCGGCTCCAGTTGGCATGGCGTATGTCTCCTGTAAGCCATATTGCCAGCCGTGCGCCTTCGCTTATGCCGCCGAGGGGTTTTTCGGCAGTTGGTTCTACTGTCGGGTCAAGTGAATATACATTTCCGAATTCATAGAACGCCAGATCAGCCGATTTGCGGTTTATGTTATGTGATAATGATTCCAGCCCACCGAAAAGCAGTGTCTGCCGCATTACATTCAGGTCGGTGCTGAGAGGGTTCAGAAGTTTCACACAATGGTCAACTGGATATGCTGCCAGGTCATTGTAGTAGCGTTCGGCTGTCAGTGAATTGTTCAGTATCTCGTTGAATCCTTGGGCTGTAAGCTGTTCGGATATGAGCTGTTGGAGATGTTCTGCTTCGGCGGTGTGCGATTTGAACTGCAGAGAAGAATGCACTGTGTCGGTAAATTCTACGTTGTTGTATCCGTAGATGCGGAGCACCTCTTCTACGACATCGCACGGACGTGTCACGTCCACACGGTAGCGTGGTACCAGGAGGTCTGTTTCCCCTTCCCTGCGTGCTGCCGTTTCTATTTCTAGCGAGCGGAGTATGGAGTCTACTGTATCCTGGGGAATCTCTTTGCCTACAAGGCTGTTGAGATAGCTGTAGCTGAGTGTGACTGGCCACGGTTCTGCCTTTACAGGGTATATGTCCGTCGGCTCGCCGCATATCTCGCCTCCGGCGAGTTCTTTTACCATAAGGGCTGCGAGTTTCAAGGCATACATGCATGCGTTGGGGTCAAGACCGCGTTCATACCGGAACGAAGCGTCGGTAGACAGACCGTGCCGGCGTGCCGTACGGCGTATGCGGGTGGGGTGGAAGCATGCGCTTTCAATGAATATGTCGGTGGTGTTTTCAGTTACACCGGAATCCAGACCGCCAAACACGCCGCCGATGCACATCGGTTTCTCTGCGTCGCAGATCATTATGTCGGCAGCTGAAAGTTTGCGCTCAACTCCGTCAAGGGTGACGAATTTGGTGCCTTCCTCCACGGTACGTACCACGATTTTCCCTCCTGCCACTTTGTTCAGGTCAAAGCAGTGGAGCGGCTGGCCGAAGCCGTGCAGTATGTAGTTGGTTATGTCCACCACATTATTTATGCTGCGTACTCCTATGGCACCCAAGCGCTGCTGGAGCCATTCGGGGCTTTCTTTCACTTGTACGCCACGGATGGTGACCCCGCAGTAACGTGGTGCTCCCTCTTTGTCGGCCACTTCCACTTCAACAGCACCGTCAGTGCGGTCTGTCGCGAAACCGTCAACAGACGGACGGTGCAGGTCGGAATGGTCAAGATGGCAGTCAAGGTAAGCGGCAAGGTCGCGTGCCACCCCATAGTGGCTTGCGGCATCAATGCGGTTGGGGGTCAGGTCAACCTCCATCACCCAGTCGCTTTTGAGGTCAAAATATTCTGCTGCCGGTGTACCAGCCTTTGGCGCTTTGCCTTCAGGTATGACAATGATCCCGTCGTGTGAGGTACCTACCCCTATTTCATCTTCCGCACAGATCATGCCGAGAGATTCTACACCACGGATCTTGGATTTCTTTATCTGGAACGATTCGTCGCCACTATAAAGCATGGTGCCGACAGTGGCAACCACTACTGTCTGTCCGGCGGCGACATTCGGAGCGCCGCATACGATTTGGGTCGGTTCTCCGTCGCCGAGATCTACAGTCGTCACATGCAGGTGATCGCTGTTGGGGTGCTCCACGCATGTGAGCACTTTTCCGATCACAAGACCTTTGAGACCTCCTTTTACCGATTCCACTTCCTCCAGGCCATCGGTTTCAAGACCTATGGAGGTGAGTGCCTCGCTCACCTGTGCCGGTGCCAGGTCGAAGTCGAGGTATTCCTTTAACCAATTGTATGATATGTTCATTGCGTTAGGTAAGAGCTTACAATCTGCAAATTTAGCAAAAATTTCCCAATCTCATGTTTGTTAATGCCGTTATACGTGAGACTTTTTCAACTCACTGTCCGTTCTCAAGCAGTGAGTTGTAAAGAGAGCTGAGGCTGTGGTCCACTTCTGCCGGAAAAAATTCCTTTACTTTATCATAGGCTTTTTCCCCCATCATATTGCGGAGGGTGGGATTTTCAAGCAGCGTATCTATGGCCGCCGCGATTGATTTTTTGTCTCCGGGGGCGGTAAGGATTCCGCTTTCACCATCGGTGACGATGGCAGGGATGCCTCCTATAACGGTAGAGATTACCGGTTTACGGTAGCTCATAGCTTCAAGTATGGAGATTGGCACACCTTCGTAGTACGATGGGAGTATGTAAGTGTCTGTCTCCTGCAACAGACGGGCTTTCTCTTTGCCGCTTATCCATCCGGCATATTCCACTATGCCGCCAAGACCTCTGTCTTCCACGATCTTGCAGAAACGTTCCACTTCCCCGTTTCCACCGACGGTGAGTTTCAGTTTGCCGAGGTATCTGTCTTTGTGTTCCTCTATTATATCAAGAAGGTCATATATCCCTTTTTCCTTTGTGATTTTGCCGAGAAAGGTAAGGTGGAAACATTCGCATGCATTTTGTGCACGATTGCCTTGCTGTTCGCAGGGGGGCGACACTACATTGTTGATTATGCGTACCTCACGGCATTTGAGTTCTTTAATGAAAAATTCTTTCCATTCCTGCGATAGCGCTACCACACAGTCGGCGAGTGCGAGGGTTTCCATTACGGCAGCGGGATGTCCGGCACAAAAACGTCTGAATCCACCCCCATGATTGTGGTATACCACCTTTTTGCCGAATAGTTTTGCCATGCGTATGAATATACGTTTCCTCCAGAAACTGGCATCTGATGCAGCGTGCACGTGCACTATCTTTATCTCTCTGTCAAAAAGCATTTTTCCGGTGAATTTGGCTAGCCCTTCACATGCCACAAGGGCTTTCTTAAGTTTGCCGCCGTTTACGCATGTGCGCACAAACTTGAACGGTTCGATGAATTTGCTGTATTCATGCTCCACCGATGCTATGCCTCCGACCGGATTTTTATGGTCAATTCCTATATAGAGTACTTTTGAGGCTATGTTTTTATCCATGGATCGGGGTATTGTCTGTTTGTGTGCCGCGCTTTTCTGAAATTATGGTGTTGTAAAGTCCTATGTATTCCATGGCAGTGCGTCTGATGTCATATTTGTCTTTTACCCGCATGTATGCGGCATTTTCGGCAATCCCGAGTTTATGCGCATAATCTGTGATTATCTCTTTTATTTTCATAGCGCAATCGGCGGCATCGCCGTTTTTGAAAAATGTGCCATATCCACCGTTTTCTATTATCTCCATGGGGCCGTCGATGTCGCTTACAAGAACCGGCACTTTTGCCGCCATGGCTTCGGCAACGGTAAGGCCGAAACCTTCATGGCGCGATGGTTGCAGGAACAGGTCGTAGTCTGCAAGGTGTCTGTAGATATAGTCACGGGAACGGTTGCCTAGAAAACGGATGTCTCCTTTGACTCCTTTTTCCGAGATGAGATTTCGCAGGAATTTTTCCGACGCCCCTTCACCGATCAAATCAAGGCTTATGCGTTCCCCGCTTGGTGCATTGTTGATGATGTCCAGGGCATCAATGGCAATGTCCTGCCCCTTGTTCATATGGTCAAGGCGGCTTACACAGACGATTCTGAATTTTGTGCCTTCTTTACGGCTGGCATCGTCGCGCACGGTTATTTCAAACGGTTTTATCCCGTTATGTATTATTTGCGTGGATAGCCCCATGCGCTTTGCAAGATCGGCGTTTACACCGGTAGAGATTGCCACATAGCGGTTGATGAATTTGTGTTTCTTGACAGGAGCGCCGAGGCAATGGATTGTTTCCACGTATCCGGTTCCTTTTGCCGGTATGGTAAAAGATGATGCTTTTGTCTGGTGGAAATGTACGATATCCGGTTTTGTGGCTCTGAGCTTCCTGTTGTATTTAAGGTACCACAACGGGTTCTTTGACCCGGAAGGGCGACCGACTTTCACTATGTTGATCTCTTTGGAAAGATTGTCAAGCAGAGACGGTTCATACTGGTTGTTGATCAGTATCAGAGTTACATTGTGCCCCTGCTGCGACTGGAGTTTCATGATGTCTGAAACCATCAGTTCGGCTCCCCCAGTGTTGAATCCAAAAGATACATGGGTTATATTCATCAGCGACTACGTAATGGTTTGAATGCTTGTTTATTGTTTTTTGAGGTTCCTTGCCTGTCTGTCAGCGGCTGTTTCTCCCAATAGAAAAAGCGATACGGGATTTTTCCGGAGCAGTCTGATCGCCAGCATGCACAGGTATAATACAGCCAGTGACAATAAAGGGGCCACGATCCAGTTGAAGACTTCAGAATCCAGATAATCCAGTTTGAAAAAATTGGCCATCACGTTTTCCAGTACGATCACCTGGAGTATGTATATCCCTTTTGTATTCCTGCCTATTTTACTCATGATGCCCATACATGGTATCATGGCAGCTTTTCTTGTCAGGAGATCCACACTTGTAAGCACAAAAATGGTGCCTGAGATTCCAATTGCGTAAATATAGGCATTATGGAAGAGATAGCCGGGATTTTTTCCTGACAAGAAGTCCATAAGTGGATGAAACCCTCCCGGAATTCCGAAAAATGAAGCGTCCCATCCTGTTAAAAGAACTATGAACGCAAGGGCGCTGGAGAGCGCTATCGGCAAGGAATGCCGTTGTATTGCCGGAAAAAAATTGCGTAGGGCGATACCGGAAAGGAAGAAAGGAAACATGCGGTTTACACCGCAATACCCTATGCATTGGCTTATTAATAGCATTGCGGCAAGTGCTGTCCACATATGGCTTCGGAACTGCAATGCCACAACATATAGGAAGAAGCAGATGAAAAGGCTTTTAAGAAACCAGAACCACGCTGTAAATCCTGTGATATCGGGTATGCCGTTGCATCCATGCATCATCCATCTTATCGCCAGAAGAAGCACGCTCATGGATATGGCAGGCAGCAGGAGTTCAAATCCTTTTTTGAAAAGAAACCGAAACGGAGGATGCCTGTGTGCGTTCACTGCGAAAAAACCGGCAATGCTCATAAACAATGGCATATGGAACGCCGATATGAATCTGAAAAGGTAATTGTCCTGTGCCGGCGACTGGAGCAGGTGCTGTATGGCGTGTCCCCAAAGCACCAGAAAGATTGCCAGACATTTGATTATGTCAAGCGATAATATTCGTTCTTTTTGTGGTTCGTGTGCCATGTATGCCGGAGAAGTAAATTATTTGCCAAGCAAATCAGAGATGTAAGCGCCTGTCACGGTGTCTGTTGTAATATGCGGCAGATGCGGGAGGGCGGCAGCGCGCTTTATTCCGTCGGCGATCTCCTTGGGGGTGAAACCGGTAATGATGCCGTTGGGAAGATGCGACAGTTGGTCGCGTCCTCCAGCCGTATCGGTGGAGACGGCCGGTATGCCGAATGTCAGTGCTTCCTGGATGGTGATGCCGTATCCTTCATGTCGCGAAGGTTGCATATATACGTCGGCATGCTTCATGTATGGATAGGGGTTGATGCATACCCCGTGGAACTGTACCGCCGCACCAAGCGACAACTCTTCGCTCATTTTGTGGAAACGTGCCTCGTCTGTCCCTCCTCCCACGAAATGCCATATTACGTTCATGCCGTCGTCTCTCAGGTTTTTCAATGCAAGCAGTGCCAGATCCTGCCCTTTTTCATGCGATAGGCGACCTACTGTTACCACGTGGGTTTCCCCATCCTGTTTTTCGAAAGGCACCGGTTCTTCCGCCATCCGTTCTATTGTTTTTCTGGATACCATATTTGGCATCAGCATAGTCCTGTCTGAAAGTTCCGGAAAAAGATTGTCAAATACTTTTTTGCCCTCCTTTGATACTATGAATATGCGGTTGAATTTGCCATAGCTCTCGCGTATGCTTCTGGGCTTTATGTGGCAACGGCTTACGTCGAAGTGTATCCATCCGTATTTCCGGCGGGCTTTCACACGGTTGGCTACATAATAGTCCAGATATTCGCTTGGCCCGTGGAATGAGACGGCTGCGTCAAAAACCATATCATGCGCCTGGCATCCACGGGTTATATAACCGCAGAAACTGTTCAGCGATTTTTCTTTCTTCGCTTTTGCATAATGCCACATGAGCCGTATTGCCTTCAGGGGTGCTCCATGCAGGCTGTTACGTATGAAACCTTTTACCGGATGCTGGCAGAAATGATAGTTGCGTCTCAGTTCATCTATGCATCCGGTCTTTACATGTGCCGGGATGGTGGGAAGGAAGCCTCCCTCCGGAAATACCAGGTCAAGGTATATATCCCATTCTTCAGGATCAAGGGCATTGAGAACACCCGAAAGGGCTTTTTCAACCCCTCCGACATTCATAGATGTGGCAACAAACAGTATTGTCTTCACTTGTCTTTTCTCAGTATGCTGTTTATTTTGTCGTTGACCATAGTCCTTGTGGCGGCATTGATACCGAAGCCGTAGGTAAGTGACACTGTCATGGATGTGGTGAACATGGCTATGAGTATGGCGCGCATGAATCCTTGCTCACCAAGCGATTGCAGCCATAGTGCCGCAACGGTGACGCTACCTACTATAAGGAAAGGTACGAAAACTCCGCGGTGCCAGAAACGCCTTATGCTAAAACATGGCAACTGTGTCTTCAGTATGACCGTATCGGCAAGAAGCACCATTGTGATGAACACACAGTGCACTAGATAAACAACCGGCGGGTTGCCCGTGGTCTTAAGCATGAAATACATCGCAGGAAGTTCTATCAGATACAGGGTGCCTGAAATGAAACTGAGGTTCTTGACCTTTCCCGTGGCATGGATGCCTATGCATACTGTGACGACAAGCAGTTCGCCGCAGGCTGCGAGAAGGCTGATGCGACAGAACTCCGATGTAAATTCCGGAACTTCCTTTAGCCATAACCCCAGCATAAAATCCATCTCTATGAACATGGGTACTACGAGCAGTCCCATCAGCAGGAATGAATATCTCGCGCAGTTGTTGAGCAACGTGAGCATTTCGTTGTAGTTACGCCGGGCGTATTGTTGTATTATCTGTGGACGGAAAGCGGCGGTCACGGCAGATGCGAAACTTGTGACTGTGCCGGAGACGGTGAGGGTAAGGTTGCCGGCTGCGTTCAGTGGCAGCCCTCCGAAAAGGTTGAGTATGACTATTGTACCTTGTACGCGCCCGGTATAGCATAGATTGCCGTAAATGTCCCAGCCAGAAAATTTCAGCATGGAGGTGAAAATGTCGCGGTCCGGACGTATAGAAAAATGGCACTCGTTGAAATGCTTCACGCAATATCTCCGGTACAATGCTGCTATCAGCAGTGACACTCCCAGCATCAATACCGCATATATGATTAGGCTGTCCATCGTCGGGAAAAACACAAGGGACAGGATTACAAGCAATTTCAATACTACATTGAGCACCGACATGGAAGCGAATATCCTCATGTGCTCATGTGCCATGACAGAAGCCACATATGGGATCTGTATTATTGATGCCATGGCGGCAAGTATGGAAAGCTGGTATGTCACATTGGCTGCCCACATTCTTTCCGGAGCTATCACCAACCGTGTGTTTACAAACCACAGGCCCACGGTTTCAGCCAGGATGAGTACTATCAAGGCTATGGCGAGATGGATGAGCAACGCATTGCTGAATGTGCGGCGTACGCGATCTTCCGATCCGCACCCCATCTCGTAATTTAGAAACCGCTGGGTGGCGCCGGCCATTGTGCCGTTGATGAATCCGAGCACGGCCACTATGCCGCCTACAAGGTTGTAGATGGCGTAATTGTCCACACCGAGCGTTTCCAGTACGACACGTGCGGTATATAGTGATATGCCTACGGTAAGAAGCATCCGGCCGTAGAGATAGATCGCGTTTTTCGCTATCCTGTGGTTTTCTGCTGCGGTCATGCCTGGGTATTATATGGGTCGTTGTATGAAAGGGGCAAGTCTTGGCGTTCGCGTGGTCTGTCGGGACGGTTGCAGAGCAATACTATGCCATATGTAAGTCCGATCAGATACAGGCTTTGTGCCCGTATGAGTCCTTCGAATCCTCCTATTCCGAACCAGGCGAATGCTATTACCACGCTTAGGAAATAGTTGGCATTACGTTTTTTGCGCACTGTCATCCACAGCATCACAAAAAATATGATATGCACGGCCAATCCTACCCATCCTATACTGGTGAAAATTTCAAGCGCCGCGATCTCAATGCTGTTTGCAACCTCCCAGTTTTCCTCGCTGTACTCCTCAAAATACAAGTCGTTGTATATGATATATTTTGTTGGGGTATTGTCCGGACTGTCAAGGAAGCCGAAACCTGTGGCCTCCTTGTTTTCGTTGTAAAGCAGTTCGAGTTTTGGTATGGCCTGTGCCATTCGGTTGGTTCCCAATCGTGCCAGGTCCTCTTCGTCCTGGATATTGAAAATGGATATGATCTGGTCCAATGAGGATTTGATGCGAAGGAAACTATGGACTTCGCTGAATCCCTCTCCACTGGTGCGTGCCGGCAGGAAAGAGTCCACGAAATACAGCATAGGGAAAAGCACGATTGCCAGAAAGCTCCATTTTATCAGTTGTTTCGCTTTGCCGTGGAAGAGGATGAATACAAATATGAACCCGGACATCACTGTGAAAGTGAATGTGGATATCAGGCCTCCGATGATAACTCCCCATTGCCACTTGTTCAACCTGAATGTTTTTATTACCGGTATGATGCCAAGGGTGAAAAGATATACCCCCACCGGATATTTCCTGTGGGCTGACAATGACAACGGACGCCATATCAGATGGTCGAATGTGGAAGTGCGGTTACCCCAGAGATGGGTGGTGGGTTCAAGCACGTTGCCGCTGAAGATGAAACAGTCTATTATATAGAATATCCCGGTCAGAAGTATATAGGGCATCATCCTGCGCCAGAACATCTTTATATCGAAATCTCGTCCGGCGAACACCAGCAGGGGGATGATAAAATATATTATCGTAAGATAACGCACTATTTTCGGCATCTGTATCCTTAGCGACACGATGCTGTAGGTCGATATCATTATGAGCGCGGCGGCATAAAGCACCCATATGGACATTGACCGGTTGAGCAGGTGGTATTTGCGCAGGGCCAGGTATCCGAACAGCCCTGCTATGAGTATCAACCACTGTGAATGTATGCCCCATGAGGTGAGATTTGCCAGGCCGTAGCCTCCCATGAAGATTGTGAACATCATCAGGAAGTCATAACGGTCGCTCTTGAAGCGTGCCAGCATTATGAGTGGTGCCAGAAGATACCCCAACGGAAATTGCAGGCCCACCATTGACATGGAGAGCATGAAGGACAGCGGCCATACCCAGTCTTTTTTATCAAGTTGCAGAAGTTCCTTCGTCTGCCCTTTGCCGGCCGACGTAGGAACTTCCGTTTGGGATGATGAGGTGGTCGCCTCGCTTGTCGTATGCGCTGTGTCTAGCTTCACCAAATAAATGCTGGTTGCTTGTTACTGATTATTTGTAGCCGTAGCCGTAACCTTGTTTTGACTGTGTGCCGTTCACCACCACAGAGAGTTTCTTCAGGCGCTTGTCCGCATATATCTTGTTAAGGTATTCAAGATCCGAGATCTGTGAATGGTTCACACGGGTCACGAATACCGTGGCGTCGGCGACACGGTTGAGGGAGAAGGTATCTGATACCATTCCTACCGGTGCGGAGTCTATGATGATATAGTCGTACATTGTGCGCAGTTTTGCGAAAAGCTCATCCACATGGTCGGATGCAAGCAGTTCCGACGGGTTGGGAGGTATGGGACCTGCGACTATTACGTCCATGTTCTCCATCGGGGTATTGCGCCGGATGATTTTTTCCAGGCTCATGTCTGGGGTTGACAGGTATTCGGTGAGGCCTGGATTTGGGGCTATGCCCATATAGTTGGCAAGCTGGGGTTTGCGTATGTCCATGCCGATAAGAAGCACCCGTTTGCCTTTGAGCAATGCCAGTGTGGCGGCAAGGTTGATGGATATGAATGATTTTCCCTCTCCTGAGCGTGCCGAGGTCATAAGTACCACTTTGTCATCAACGCTGTTGAGCATGAAGAGCAGGTTGGTGCGGAGCAGACGGAACAGTTCTGAAGAACTGGAGTTGATTCCGTTGCCCACGGCGATGGCACCTTCGTTTTTCTCGCGGATCTGGCACATCTCCCCAAGGATGGGGGCGTCCACGATTTTCTCGGCTTCTTCACGTGTCTCGAATTTGTTGCGCAGCAGTTTGCGTGTCCATAAATATATGGGGGGTAGGCATATGCCCATGAAGCCGGCTATAAGCATTATCATCATGTTGCCGAGACCGAGTGGTTGGTTGAGCGTATATGCCTCGTCCACGACAATACCCTTTGGCACGGCGTTGGCAAGAAGCATTGAGGTCTCTTCCCCGCGTTGCAGCAGGAATGTGTACAGGTTCTGTTTTACCAGTTGTTCACGTTTCAGGGTTATATATTCACGTTCCTGTGTCGGGATATTGCCGAGTTTGCTGTCTGCTTCTTCTCTGCGGTTTCTGATCTCCTTTACGGCAAGGTCTGCCGATACCTGGGCACGGTCCACAGAGGTTATTATGTTATTGCGCATGGCGTCAATCTGATCGCTCATTTGCTTGAGCATAGTGTTGTTGGCATTGGCGCTGCTAAGTAGTTCCATGCGTTTGAGCACTATGTTGTTATAGGATTCTATGGCTTCTGCCATGTCCGGTATTGTTGCCGGCACAAGGGAATATGCATTGGCCGGATTTTTAAGGAATATACCGGTCATACGTATGATTTCTGCCTGTGTCTCCGCCTCAAGCAATGCTTTTTCCAGTTCCCCTTTCTTTTCGGTGTTGTATTTGAGGTCTATCGCGAGGTCAATTATACCATGGGAACGTTTGTATTCTTCAAGGGCGATCTCTGAATCGTTGAGGCCTTCGTTAAGGATTACCAGACGGTCTGCGATGAACTGGCTGGTCTTTTCTCCTTGCAGATTCTTCTCGCGGATACCGCGCATGTTGTAGAGCTTTATCATCTCGTTCAGAATGGCTTCTCCCAGAAGCGTGTTCTTGCAGTCTATGGCAAGCTCTATGGCGTTACTCTTTTTGCTGGCGATCTCGCAGCTTACGTCAAGGGCAAGCCCTTCGGCTGCTGCATGGTAGCCGGAAAACGAGATGTTGTCGTTGATGGGTTCTCCCGCGATGAAATCTTTGGTCTTGTCAATGGTGAAGTCGCCGTATTTGGTGTGCATCACTATCGGAAGTGGCTGGTTTTTGACTTCGGCGATTGTTTTGCGTTTGGCTTTAGCCTCTACTGACGCCAGGCCTTTTTCATTTACCCTTACTTTGAAAAAAATGCCGGTGCTCAGAGTATCCGGCAACTCTGGTGCGGTTATTACTTCCAGCGGGGCGTTCGGGTATACGTCAATGCGTTTGAGCAGGCCGCGCTTCACCATGTGGGTCTGGTTGATGCCAAGGTCCTTGACAACATCGCGTAGCAGGGAGTGGGAAGAGATCACATATACTTCATCGTCCACGCGTCCTTTGGAGCCAAGCAGGTCGCCAACGGCTCCCATAGCGCTCAACGGGTTTGTGTTGTCCACCTGTATGAGCACATTGGCACGTACGCCGTAGGTGCGCTGGCGTGATTTACAGAATATGAAAGCAAGCCCGGCACATACGATCACCGATATCACGAACAGATACCATTTGGAAACGTATTGCTTTAAAAGTCCTTTTATATCTATTAAGTCTGAATTCTGATCTTTAGCCATGGATTAAGTCTTACGGGTTATTTCACTGTAAGGGCGATTACGAGCGATGCGATTACGGATGCTGCGCTTACTATGGTGGATGTCATTGACAGTTTGTAGGAGTTGTCCTGGTTGTAACGGGAGTTCGCCTGGCGTATCTTGTTCGGTTCCACATATACGTAGTCGTTCTGTTGCAGGTAGTAATAGGGTGATGAGAGGAGGTCTGACGAATTCAGGTTGAGGTGCACGAATTTTCGTTCACCGTTTTCCTCCCGTATGAGCAATACGTTTGATCGTTCGCCGTAAGGGGTCAGGTCGCCGGCAGCTGAGAGGGCGTCAAGTATGCTGAAACGGTTGCGGTTTACTTTTATCGTGGATGGTGTCAGTACTTCTCCGGCCACTACAACTGTGAAGTTCATGAGCTCTACTTTTACAAGAGGATCCTTTACTTCGTCGCTTATTTTTTTAGTAAGTTGTTTTTGCAACTGTTCTGTGGTAAGTCCCTCTACATGCAGGAGTCCGAGTACCGGAAAGTTTATGTCGCCGTTACTGTTTACAACGTATGTCTGTTGTTTTGGCTGTGACGTTATCTCCAATGCCTCGTTTGTCGCGGGATTTGACAGTGGGAGGTTGTAATGTGCCGAAGCAAGCGGTTCGCGTGAGGTCACGGTTATGAACAGTTCGTCATCAGGTTTTATTGTAGGCATATAGTCTCCGGCTTCTACCGAGCCTTCTTTCACTTGGCTGATGTCTGTGAAATATGGCAGCACGGTCTTGGAGGTGTTGCATGAGGCGAGCATGAACACACCGACGCATGCCAGCAATATTGATTTGAGTTTCATAAGTCAGGTATGTATCAAAAAATATATGGTTGGACACAAGACAATCATACACAGGCCCGTTTTCGGCACTATGGTCTGAAGCCAACTTTACGTTTTATTAACGTGTCTTAGTGGCGATTATTGCCTAGGTTTTACAAAGATACGAATTTTGCTGCAAATCGCATTGTGGTGATCATGAAAAATCTGTGCGGGTTTTATCGTTTTAATGTTGTTCGGGAGTGGTGGAAAAGGTGGAGACAGTGGGTAAGCCGGTCTTTTACTTGCCAATTTAATGTATGGTTAAACAAATTTTAGGGCACATCCGTTTTAACGAACAGGCGGCATAGGTGCAAAAGGGGGATTCAGACATAATTTGTTACAAAAAGGCCAACCATATCGGAAAACGGTGATTTGCCGTAAACTTTTTTTGACTACCTTTGCCCGCGGTTTTCAACTATTCTACATCGCGTTATAAAACATTATTTTTAGGTTGTCATTGATTTATGAGGGGCCGTTTGTTTGGATTTTTATTATTGCTCTTGCTTCCCGGTGCCTTTTTTAGCTCCCGGGCGCAAATTTTGACGATTCCGAGTGAGAATGTGAATGTTGATTCGCTTAAGCGTGCTTTTGCGGATACGCATTATTATTTTGGCCTCTATAAAGACAATTATTTTATTTTCGGTCCATCGATTTCCCATCGTCCGAACCGTGAGAATACCAATATAAAATTTCAGATTTCCATAGCGCAGAAACTGACGAAGACGACCCTTCCATGGGGCACGTATCTTTATCTTTATTATACCCAAAAGGTGTTCTGGAATGTGCTTCAGAATTCAATGCCGATGACAGATCTTAATTTCAATCCCGGTATAGGTCTTGCCAAACCGGTGTTTATAAAAGACCGCTTTATCGGCAAACTTACCTTGCAGCTTGAGCATGAGAGCAATGGGCGCGACGGGTTGGAGTCGCGTTCGTGGAACAAGGTCACGATAGGGGGGAGTGTGATGGTGGATCCTAATTTTGTGGTCTACGGAAAGTTCTGGATCCCGATAATTGACGGTGTAAATAACCAGGACATACTGAAATATTGTGGTATTTTCCAGGTTGGCTGGTCGCTACAGTCCCCTAACAGGAAATTTTCAACTACAGTGACCATGGTAAAGCGGCAAGGATGGAATTTCAATTACAACTGGACTTTGGAGTGTGCCTACCGTTTTTCCACCAAATCAAACCAATATCTGTTCGCGCAGCTTTACAGCGGTTATGGCGAAGGATTGCTGGCATATAAGGAATACCACAACCAGTTTCGTGTCGGCATCGTGATCAAACCCACGCTATTTTCGGAATATTGATGTGCCGGGGCTCCACCGTATTACGGCGCTATTTTATATGCGAAGGATGTTGCGCACAATTGTCCAGGCTGTTACCATGCCGAGCAATATGTATAGCGCGGCGGGGGCTGTGATTTTTCTGTATGTTTTTTCTATCAAGGTGTTGCCCGGGAGCACCCAATGCAGTCCGCACAATGCTATAAACAGTATTGTGACCGGAAGGAAATAGTTGTAACTTAATGCCCGGGCAGGCCCGCCGTTAATCAAGGCATGGAGCGCCCTTTGGCTTCCGCATCCCGGGCATGACCATCCGGTGAGCTGCTTTACCAGGCATTGCGGCATGATACCGGTCCATTCCACAATGGCTAGATACAAAACAGCCAGAGCCGCTCCTGCCATTATGGCGAGAGCGGCTCTGGACCATATTATGTGTTGTGGCGCTTTCACGTGGTTTTTAGAATGATCCCATGAAGGCCAGTTGGAAAGGCCAGCTTACAGCGCCGAGGGTTATGGCTAGTATTATGCACCATTGTGCCCATTCGCTGTATTTGCGGGCTTTTTCTATATTGCCTTTGTAATACGCGCTTTTTGTCATGGAAGAGAAGATAATCGCAGGTATTCCTGCAATGGTACAGCAGAGCAGGGTAGCGATTACGCTCCATGCGATGTAAGCTGGCGGACAGGGTTCGTCTGTTATCGCCGCATATGGGGCGGCACAGGGACTTGGCTGTGTCCTGCTGGCGGTGGTATCGCTATTGGCGGTTTGCTGCTGTGGAGCGGAGTCTGCGGAACTGTTGCCGTATGAGGCGTTTTCTGTCACAGATTGCTCCCTTTCATACTGCCTGGCCTGCGGATCATATGCATTTTCTGTTTCCGCACGGTTTGCAGCCTGGTCGCGCATGGCCATCATCTGTGCCAGTTCGCTGATCTGTCCGGCAGGAGTCCATTCCGGCAATCCTTCGCACCATATGAGGGTGTCGGGTTTTAGACCGGCGTTCACAAGCTGGTCTGCGCTGTAAGGTCCTGCGTGCCGTTTGTCTACGATTATCCAGTATTCCATTTGTTTGTAGAAAGGTCGGCAACCGGCATGATCGCCGGTCGCTGGGTTATTCAAAAATATTTGGTCTCAGTCCCCCATATCGCAGAGAGCAGATTGTTGGCCAGACCGCTTGCACCGATACGGAAATATTCGTTGGTCAGCCATTTCTCTCCCAACACTTCCTTTACAATGCAATAGTAGCTTACCGCATCCTCGGTTGTGCGCACGCCTCCAGCCGGCTTGAATCCTACCATACGGCCGGTTTTGTCGTAGTATTCCTTTATGCATGAGCACATCACATAGGCGGCTTCAAGGCTGGCGCCAGGATATTCTTTGCCGGTAGAGGTTTTGATAAAATCGGCGCCGCTGTACATGGCAAGCACCGATGCCGCCTTGATGTTTTCGGCGGTTTTGAGGGCGCCTGTCTCAAGGATCACTTTCAGACGGGCGTCACGGCAGGAATGTTTAAGTTCGGAAATTTCGTCGCATACCTCTTCATAGTCCCCGTCAAGGAAGTTTCCGAGATTCAGTACGATATCAATTTCGTCGGCTCCCCCTTCCACGGCGAGGGCTGTTTCTGCAACTTTTACCTCAATGAAAGATTGTGATGAAGGGAAGCAGCCGGCCACGCAGGCTATTTCCACATCGCTTACTTCAAGAACCGAACGCACCACTTGGGCGAAATTGGGGTAAACGCAGATGGCGGCTACGTTTTTTATTTCAGGGTGCTCGTTGTCGAAGTCGTTCACCCTTTCGGTGAAGTCAGCCACGCTTCGCGGAGAGTCCACTGAGCGGAGTGTGGTGAGGTCTATGCAGTTGAAGAGGAATTTGTAAACCTCCTCGTTCATGTTTTCAGAAAGATGTTCCGAGATTATTTTCTCGGTGGCGGCTTTCACAGCTGCGTCGTCGGCAAGCACCTGCGAGTCTTTCACCGCCTGATGATATTTGTCTAGTTCCATGATTTTTTAGTTTAGAAACGAGAAGTAAGAAGCCAGAGCAAGAATAGAATTTTAGAAGTAAGAGCATTAGAAGTCAAGCAAGAAAAGTTTTGCTGATGGTTCTGGTACTCCTGATATCTTTGGTTGCTCTGGTTTCAAGTGATTTCAAAATTAAATTTTGTCAACTTCCAGATCGGCGTTTACTATTTCGTGCCATGGGAGACCCTGCACTGAGAGTTGCTCCATGAACGGATCAGGATCGAATTCTTCAACGTTGTGCACTCCTTTTTTGTTCCATTTTCCGGTGAGGAACATCATGGCGCCGATCATGGCGGGCACACCGGTGGTGTAGCTTACGGCCTGCATGCCGGTCTCTTTGTATGCTTCTTCGTGAGAGCAGTTGTTGTAGATGTAGTAAGTGAGTTCCTCGCCGTTTTTGCCTTTGCCTGCTATGCGGCAGCCGATAGAGGTTTCGCCGGTATAGTTTTCACCGAGATCCTGCGGATCGGGAAGCACGGCTTTCAGGAATTGCAGGGGCACGATTTTCTGGCCGTTATATTCGATCTCGTCAATGCGTGCCATGCCTATATCCTGTATCACACGCAGATGGGTGAGGTATTCCTGGCCGAATGTCATCCAGAAGCGGGCACGCTTGATCGTGGGGAAGTTCTGCACCAGGCTCTCCAGTTCCTCATGGTAGAGGAGGTAGCTGTCACGCGGGCCGATATTGGGGTAATTCAGGGGGGCATGTATCTCAAGCGGTTTGGTTGTCACCCATTCGCCGTTGAGCCAATAGCGTCCGTTCTGGGTTATTTCGCGGATGTTTATCTCCGGATTGAAGTTGGTGGCGAAAGCCTTGCCGTGGTTTCCTGCGTTGCAGTCCACAATATCAAGGGTTTCCATTTCCGAGAAGTAGTGTTTTGCGGCATAGGCGGTGAAAACTCCGGATACACCTGGGTCAAATCCGCATCCGAGTATGGCGGTAAGGCCGGCTTTTTCAAAACGCTCGCGGTAAGCCCACTGCCAGGAATACTCGAAATGTGCCACGTCGCGCGGCTCGTAGTTGGCGGTGTCAAGGTAGTTGACACCGCATTCCAGGCAGGCATCCATGATAGTGAGGTCCTGATAGGGGAGCGCCACGTTTATTACCATTTCCGGTTTGTGACGGCGGAAAAGCTCGCAAAGTTGTTCCACGCTGTCAGCATCCACGCTGTCGGTGCTTATGGCGGGCAACTTGCGTCCGTCTTTGGCTGCGGCTTCCTCTATGGCTTTTGCCAGAAGATCGCATTTGCGCCGTGTGCGCGACGCTATCACTATTTCGCTGAACACTTCAGGGTTCTGGGCGCACTTGTGGGCTACCACGCTGCCCACGCCACCGGCGCCGATGATGATGACTTTTGACATTCTTTTCTTTTTACGTTTGGTAGGCACCGCCGGCGGGGCCGACACGTTGGTGTGCGGTGGGACCTGTGCGGTGTGTGCTGGAAAAACGGTTATTCGCGGGAGCTTGTTGGGGCGCCACGCCTATCAACTTGCAAATTTAATAAAATTTTTGAACTGCCAACACTTTCGCTTGTGAACTATCCTGTATTTTTGTAACTTTGATAGGAAAGAGAGGAAAAGTGACAGACAATGGGAAAACATTCTAAAGACAAATCGCCCGAACTGCAGCAGAAGATCGCCATATTGCCCGATTCGCCGGGTGTGTACATGTATTACGATGCCGAGGGCACGGTGATATATGTCGGAAAGGCGAAAAATCTAAAGCGGCGTGTGTCCTCCTATTTCAACCGCACCCACGATGTGCTGCGCACAAACCTGCTTGTGCGTGCCATTGCCGACATGAGCTACATAGTGGTGCCCACGGAGCAGGATGCGCTCAACCTTGAAAATTCGATGATAAAGGAGCACAAGCCACGCTATAATGTGCTGCTGAAAGATGACAAGTCTTACCCATGGATCTGTGTCACAAAAGAGCTGTATCCGAGGGTGTTCCTTACCCGCCAGCGTCTCAAGGACGGTTCGAAATATTTTGGCCCCTATACCGAAGTCGGGGCGGCGCGTGCCGTGCTTGAGCTTGCACGCGAGCTTTACCCCATACGCACATGCCGCATGCCCATTACTCCGGCATCGCTTGATCGGGGCAAAGGACGTCTCTGTCTGGAGTATCATCTCAAACGGTGCCAGGGATGTTGTGTCGGTAAGATCTCGCCTGAGCGGTATGGAGCCTACATAGAGCAGATACGCCAGATATTGCGCGGCGAGACAGGCGAGCTGATGGCTTACCTGCGGTCGGAGATGGAACGCCTTGCCGGGGAACTGAAATTCGAGGAGGCACAGGAACTGAAAGTGAAATACCAGCTGGTGGAGCGTTATCGTGCCAAAAGTGTGATTGTCAGCCAGACGGTTGACAACGTGGATGTGTTCGGTATTGACGATGACGGCGGCAACGATGTCTATATCAATTATATGCATGTGCGGCGCGGCGCGGTGGTGAGGAGTGTCACCCTGCGTTACAAGAGGCGCCTGAGCGAGGAGGCTTCGGCGCTTTTAAGCTATGCGCTTGACGAGATACGCACCCGTTTCGGCATCGTTTATGGCGAGGTGATAGTGCCTATGCTTCCTGATCTAGAGATGGAGGGTGTGGCATTCACCATACCGCAACGAGGCGACAAGGCAAAACTGCTTGATGTGAGCGCGCGCAACGCCCGCCAGAACAAACTTGACGATCTTAAGCAGCTTGAATGGACCGATCCTGAAAAACGTGCTGAAAAGACCCTTGAGCGCATGAAAGCCGATTTCAGGCTTAAGGAGCTGCCGCGGCATGTGGAGTGCTTTGACAATTCCAATATACAGGGTACCAATCCTGTCGCCTCCTGTGTGGTATTCCGCGACGCCAAACCTTCAAAGAAAGATTACCGCCATTTCAACATCAAGACCGTTGTCGGGCCCGACGATTTCGCCTCCATGAAGGAGGTGCTTACCCGCAGGTACACCCGCATGATGGAGGAGGCGCCCGACGACCTGCCGCAACTCATTGTGGTTGACGGCGGCAAAGGGCAGTTGAGCGCCGCCGTGGAGGTTCTTGACGAGATAGGTCTGCGCGGTAAAATCGCCGTGATCGGCATCGCCAAACGTCTGGAAGAGATATATTTCCCCGGCGACAGCGTGCCTCTCTATATTGACAAAAACTCCGAGTCGCTACGTGTGGTGCAGCAGCTCCGCGACGAGGCGCACCGTTTCGGCATCACCCACCACCGCGACCGCCGTTCCAAGTCGGCCATCGTAAGCGAACTTTCCACCATCCGGGGTATAGGCCCCGGTACCGAGCAGGCTCTTCTTCGGCACTTCAAGAGCGTGAAACGCATTTCTGAAGCATCCCTTGACGCTCTTGCCGCCGTAATCGGTCCCGCCAAAGCGCGCCTCGTCAGCGGACACTTTGCCTCCCCAAAAACATAAATTACAAATCTGATGTTAAGTAAGTCATGAAAATTATTACGCATCAAATATCTAATAGGGCTTTATATTATCTGCGGCATTCTTTCGCCGCTTTTCGCCCTCATCTTCAGTTGTGTAGCCCGCTACACTCCTTCATCTTCGGACAAAAATCGGCTGAAAGCATGCTCTCAGATAATATAAAATAATTTCCACGACTTACTTAAAATACTATGGAAAATACATACGATTATCTGCTCGTTGGAGCCGGACTTTACAGTGCTGTTTTCGCATGGCATGCTACCCGGCATGGCAAACGGTGCCTTGTCGTTGAGCGAAGGAAACACCCGGGCGGAAACCTGTATTGTGAGTGTGTGGAAGGAATAAACGTGCATTGTTACGGCCCGCATATATTCCATACATCTGATAAAAAGATCTGGGATACGGTAAACAGCATAGTGCCGTTCAATAATTTCATAAATACCCCCTTGGCACGGTATGGGAACCGGCTGTACAACCTTCCGTTCAACATGAATACTTTCTGCCAGATGTGGGGATGTCTTTCCCCGGCAGAGGCGTCTGCAATTCTCAGGCGTCAATGCGATGTGGAACTGGCGGAACAGCTCTTGCGCGGGCATGTGGAGGCTCAAAACCTGGAGGAACAGGCATTGCGTCTGGTAGGGCGCGACATATACGACAGATTGGTCAAAGGCTATACCGAAAAACAATGGGGTCGCCCTTGCGCGGAGTTGCCGGCATTTATCATCCGGCGTCTGCCGGTAAGGCTTACGTTTGACAACAATTATTTCGACGATTCATATCAGGGAATACCTGTCGGGGGATATAACCGGCTGATTGGAAAATTGCTTTCGGGCTCCGATGTGGTTCTTGATTGTGATTATATTAAATAACGGCATGAACTGCGCGGTCTCGCCGATACGATAGTGTATACCGGATCAATTGACGAGTATTTCGATTATTGCCACGGGAGGCTTGACTATCGGTCTGTCAGATTTGAAAATGAATTAGTTCCGGTGGCTAACTGGCAGGGTAACGCCGTAGTGAATTATACTGACCGCGCTATCCCTTATACACGCATTGTGGAACATAAGCATTTCGAGATGCATGGAGAGGTGTTGTACAGAAATGAAATTTCTGTGATAAGCCGCGAATACAGTATTGAGTGGCATCCGGATGCAGAGCGCTTCTATCCGGTCAATGATCCACGGAATACCGCTCTTTTCCGCCGGTATGCTGACATGGCGGAAAAAGAACGCAATGTCATTTTCGGGGGGCGCCTGGCTGAATACCGTTATTATGACATGGACGATATTGTGGTGGGAGCGTTGGCTGTTGCGGAAGCTCATATAAGCCGGTTTGGTTAATATGGGTTAAATGTTTGATTTTGCTTGTTTAAAATGGCTTAATTGCGTATATTGTGCAAAAATAAAATTTGAGAGAAATGCACACCGACACACATGAAAATATTATGATTGACAGCAATTGTAATTCAAATTGCAAACTCTCATTTTCCGTTCTGATGCCTGTTTTCAATCAATGCGCATTTGTGCGGCGTGCGATTTCAAGCCTGTTGCAGCAGACTTTATCTGATTGGGAATTGATTATTATAAATGATGGCAGCACCGATGCCACAAAAGAGTTCATCGCAGACTATATCACAGATCCCCGAGTGAAATATATCGAGAACAAAACAAACCTAGGACTGGGATACGCATTGAACCGTGGTATGGATGCCGTCACAGGAAAATATATAGCCTATCTGCCTGCCGACGATTTTTTCGAGGCAGACCACCTCTCCACTCTTGCCGATGCTTTGGAAACAAAAGATGCTGTGCTTGCTTTCAGTGGCATAAGGTACGATGCCTCAAAAGAAGTTGGTATCGTGGATTATAAGACCTGCAAAGGTGCGATTCCTGGATATTGTACTCAGCTTGTACAGGTGGCGCATTGTAAGACATCCGACAGATGGACTGAACGGGAGGAGTGTGTATCAGACGATCTGTTTTTTCTTTTTTGGCGAAAACTGACCGGAAAGGGCATGTTCATACCTACAGGTAAAATTACCTGTGAATGGACAAATCATCCGTATCAGCACCATAAGATTTGTGGGGAGCGGTATGGTGGCGGACTTAATAAATATCGTGTTTTCTACGGAACAACACAGCCGCTGCGTTTTCGTTGCAACCGTTATAAGACGTTCGATGAAGTTGCGAATTACCGACCATATCATGAGCCTGTGGTCAAAGCGTCAGATGGTTTGAAAATATTGCTTGTAGGTGAACTGGCATATAATCCAGAACGTATATATGCACTTGAAAAAGCGGGACACTGTCTTTACGGGTTATGGGCCAAACCGAGGTTCGGTTACTCTACTGTAGATCCTCTTCCTTTCGGGCATGTAACTGATATTCCATATGGTAACTGGCGTGAAAGAATCAACGAAATCAAGCTGGATGTTATATATGCTCTGTTGAGTACTTCCGCTATAGATATCGCACATGAGGTATTAAAGGCGCGTACCGGTATCCCATTCATATGGCATTTCAAGGAGGGACCCCAGGAAGCATTGAAAGCAGGCTTATGGGGGAAGCTCATGGAGCTATATACGTTGGCGGACGGTCGCATATATCTCAATTCAGTTGAGAAACAATGGGTGCAGCAGTTTATCCCTCCGCAGTGCGAAGGGACGGATCTGTTGCTTGACGGTGATATGCCTTTGGCCGATAACTTTGGAGATAATTTCTCCCGGAAACTATCTGCATCTCAGCCGTCAACAACGGTTCACTGCTCCGTGTTAATTGGGCGGATCTGAATCTTCCCGCACGTATCAGCACATATCTCGTGGCAGGTATACCGATGATACAGAAACGCAATGAGGGGCATCTTTTTGCTCAGCGTAGCTATCTGCAGTCCTATGACATAGATATATGTTATGATAACATCAGTGAACTTGTTGATCAGCTCAAAGACAGAAAACTACTGGAGCGGAAAATTGCAAATGTACTTGAGCGCCGGCATAATTTTTGTTTTGAGGCACACGAAAAAGAGCTGACGGCTTTTTTCCGACACATAATCTCCAAAACCGCCAAACACTCCGAATAATATGAAAAAGGAAGATATCATACTGCGCAAAATTGCCAATACCCTCATAGTGTATTCCTATCATATTGAGGAGAACGGACTGATAGGAAAAACCGGTGCTATGTTTTTTCTGTATCTCTTTGCAGAACATTTTGACAATCAGACATGTTATGATTTTGTAGGTGATCTGCTTGACGGACTTATGAAAAGCACATCCAATGCGCCGTCATCGTTTGAAGAGGGGCTCGCAGGGCTCGGCTGGAGTGTAGGGTCGCTCATGAGAAAAGGTGTCGTGGAGGGTAACCCCAACACGGTATTGAAAAATATTGACAAGAAGTTTATTGATTACATGACGCGGGAGCGTTGGTCGGAAAACTGGAACGAACTCATCTATTTTGCTGACCGCATTCATGACCGACCCTCCCCTGTAAACAACTGCAATGTGGCAGAACTTGTTTTCACCTACATCAAGTGGCAGATAAAGGAAAGATGTCATGGTCATCTTCCTGTAAAAAGGCATAAGTCTGTACGTCATTTCCTCAAAAATTATAGGGTCATTTACGGCAAATCAAATGATTTTACAGAACTTTGGCAATATGTTTCGCAATCGGCTGCTGATGATCAAGAAGATGGGTCGCCGTACAATACCCCTGCCACAACGGTTGAAAACCTGATAACATCTATTCTATGGCAAAAAATTTTCAACAATAAAGATACTTACCGCCGGCTTGACTGCAGCGAGCTTGACGAGTATGTGGACGCAACATTGCAAAGACTCTCTCCTACCGAAATGTCTCTTTTCGGAGGTATTGTAGGCCTCGGAACTGTCTTGCTATACAATAAACAAAGTTTTAACAATTAAAAAAATCGTCTATGGACAAGAAAAGATTAGACGGCGACAGCTTCGGAAGATTGAATTTCAATCCAAATGATTTTACTGATGAGCATTTCTTTTCAGTATACATGCAAGCGAATGGATATGAATATATCTCACAAGATGGATGTTGGCGTTGGATTCGCAAGGGTATCTCATCATCAGAATTTAATTCTGTGACCTGTAATCAACTATCTGAGATGCAACGTTTTTGGTTAGAATCAAGAAAGTTGGAGATTCCAGGAACGAGTTCTAATCCATTGAGTGTAAATGCGTACAACGCTTTCGCAAGATGGAATGACTGGCATGGTGCTTATGTGGGGAATCTAGGATTCATCAGTGTGCCATCATCTTCCGGCTATGGAGTTCAGTTGTATATCAATGGATCATGGGTTACACCTGGTAGCGAAGGTTTTCCAGTTTCTGTTGAATCGTTTTACCGAATTGTGCACGAAAAAACTTGGACAGGTGGATCTGTAGAAGGTTGGGGGAATGTTAGCCCAGAAACATTCATACTGGGAGCATCTTCTGGTCTAAGATTTACTGGAGGAGACAGTTATTTAAATCCGCTTATAGATATCGCCAACCTTTGTCGAATTCTAGACTCTGATCCTGTTGGATTGCCATATCTTCAAATTCGATTCCAAGAATTTTGGATTCGAGATAAAAATCAGTATGAGATACCCGATTGGGCGATCAGGGATTATCTTGACCCACATTATTCTAATGGGCTCACATCAGATGTAAAAGAGGCCTTGCAAAGACATTATGGGGTTATGGTTCGCATAATTTCTAAAGAAGGATATGTCAATGGTAAGTATAGTAGATATGGTAATGATCATCTTATTGTAAGCTACAATGGGTTATATCATGCGTATATAACTATCAACTCCTATGGAACTCTTGGTGCAGTTGATGAAAGCGCGATAGACGATAAGCAGAAGACAGTATACTTCATTTACAGAAAACACTCATGAATTGATATGAATAAACCATCAGTCACTATTATCATATTGTCATTCCTGCTGTCGCTCCCGTCAGGAGAGATGGCTGGGATGATTTCCGGCGAAAGTCCGCTCGGTTTTGAGCCTCGGCAAAGCAATTTTCAGGATTATTTCAAGTCGTTTGAATATCATGGCGATGTTGACGGTTCCGTGCTGCTGCAATCCGATGTTCCGCCTCAGTTCAACGGGATAGCAACATTTTTCCGGCGGAATTTCAAGTATCCGGAAGATGCCTGGAAGGCTGAAAGACTTAGAGCCATAACCGTAGATTGTGTGATTCGTAAGGATGGCACGGTTACGGGCATTGAATGTCCGAAAATCAAACATCCGGCCCTGTTCAATGAGGTGAAGCGTGTGGTTGAGAAGATGCGTTGGGTTCCGGCAACACATGGCGGGGAGAAAGTAAACGTCTACAAGTCGTTTTATGTAGATTTGAACCCCGGTACCTCAGGAGGGTCTACTGTGCCTTATGGTCTGGAAAAAGCCGAGAAACAGGGGCGCAAAAGTGCTGCTTCACTCAAAAGGTGCAAGGGGGCTGATGAAATATCCTCATTTGATGAAAATGTGGCTGCACTGAGAAAAGGAGCGGAGCTTTTCCCCGAATATGCCTATATCTCTCAGCCGTATGTGCGGTTGTTGAGCGCATTGGGCGACAAGGCCGGTGCTGTGGCCATGTCGGACAGCTGTCTGAGAGGCTACAACAAATTCCGTTACGTACAGGGAAAGCCTGATGTTCGTCCACCGCACAACGACTACAGCGGAAGGACTGAGATAAGTCTGGCTTTGATGAATCTGATACAGCGTAAATATCTTGACGGAGAGTCGGAGAATGCTTTTGACGATGTGTGCGATCTGATAAATCGTCGCGTTGTTGATGGTGACCTTTACAACCAGGCGGTAGACTATTCGGTCAGTATCAAGAAGATAGAGCGCATGGAGCGGGATCTAGTCATGGAGTATTCCAACGGTGTGGCCAACATAGACCGGAACACCCCCCTATGGGAGAAAGTCTCGCGTGAATACAGCATTAACGAACTTAGCTATAGTTTGCGTTACTGGGCAAAGCGTGGACAGATAAACAATGCCCAGATAGAGCAACTGACAGCGCTCATAGATCAGGAATACGATTATATGACAAAGGGGAAAGGTGTCAGCAATGCAGATAAAATAAACCTGTTCGGTGTCAGAGCCTTGGCCATATGGCTCCAGAGCGGCGAAGAAGCCATGCGTAGCTATATCTCTGAAATAAAAGGTGGAGAGGCTAGTAATAAATTGGTTAAATATCTGGAAAAACTGGAGAAACGCTATGATGAAAATAAACCCCTGTTTATTGACCGGGAAAAAGTAATAGAATCTTTGGCGTGCCTTATGCCTCCCAAAGGAGCGGACGATACTGCGGCCAAGGCGTTCTATGACCGGCGCCATGCCGCCGAGTATGTGTTTCCCCTCCGCTGGCTCATGAAATGATCTGCCCCTTACGCCACTTTCGGCGGCTCGTTGGGAAGGCAGGAATGGCCGGGGTATGCGAATAGTTTACGGATTGACCGTAACGTGCGTCGGTGGGTATTTCGGCGTTATCATGTAAGGTGCTGCGCGTTAAAAATGCTAAAAGCGGGGACGTTTATCGGCGGATCGGCGGTTTTTTTATTAACTTGCACGTTGTTGAGTAAGTAATGGAAATTATTACGCATAGATATATCATAAGGCTTTATATTCTCTTTGGTATCCTTTCAGATAATATAAAATAATTTCCATGACTTACTTAAAATTTTCCATTGATGTCGCTGATTATGAAAGACGTTGCCCGAAAGATCTTGATGTTCATGGCGCTGTTGTCTGCGGTAAGCACCGTGCAGGCCAGAAAAGTATATGTTTGCGATGATCCTGACCAGCAGGCCATTTTGCCAGGCGTCCCGGGAAGCCGGGAGGATGGGGTGACGCGTTTTGCCAACAAGAATGTAAAATACCCGCTTGAGGCATGGAGGTCGCAGAAATGGTTTGGTGTGGAGGCAATGGGGCTTGTGGATGCCAACGGCCATGTAATTGATTTCGAACTGATGGCCGACGAGGAGCCTCATCCCTTGCTCATGACTGAACTGCGTAGGGCGATTGAGAAAATGGAGTGGTATCCGGCTCTGAAAGATGGTGTGCCGGTGGCTTCATGGCAATATTTTTATATGCCGCTGACTAAAAAATCTTCGCGCTCGGACTATTGGGTTCCCCTTGGGATGGAGGAGAGGTTCGACCTTACGAACCTATACGCTTTCAAGTGGGAGGAGCCGGAGTGGGACCACGGCACGGCGGAAATGCGCAAGGCCCTTGACTGCCTTGGAGAGTCAACATACCTGTTTCCGGGCTATGCCCCCGCAACCATTGCCTATGCACGCCTGCTTGCCGCACAGGGGAGAGGCGCCCAGGCGCTTTCGCAGATTGAGGTCTTTCTTCCTGGATATCAGGCCAACGGCTACAATGTGGAGGTTACCGAGGAGGGAGACACGCTGCAGACCGGAATGTCTCCCGAATACAGCGGCCGCACGGAGGTGTGGACGGCAACGGTGCGCGCCCTTCTCCATGACATGATGCAGTCTCCCGGCTGCGCTTCGGCATACGATGATGCCATATCCCTTACAGAGCGGCGCATGATTGACGGGCTGCTCTTTCCCGAATGTACTTCTAAAAATGACACCTGGCTTTCCGCCCGCATGCATAACCTGAAATACATCAAGGATCGGGAGCACCGGGAGGTGGCGGCTGCCGCCATACGGCAGGAAAAGGCCGACAAGCGTGCTGGAAAGAGTGCTGAAACAAAAGATCAGCAGAACCTTTTCGGCGTGAAAGCCATGCTTTTATGGCTCAGGGATGGTGATGCCGGTCTTGATCGCTGGATAGGGCAGATACGTGCCGGTAAACCCAGTGGCAAGCTGTTGAAATACCTGTCTAAACTGGAGAAACGGAAGAGGGAGAACGAACAACTGCTGTCAGACCGACGTGCCGTCATTGTGTCTCTTGTCTGCCTCGTGCCGCCTGAGGGCACAGACGAGGCTGCCGCCAATGATTTTTATGCCCGGCGGAAGGCTGTGGCGGATGTGTTTCCGCTCCAGTGGCTAACGGAATGAGGGGTTGGCAGGTAAACAAAAGTCAATAATTCTGAAAGATAGCTGAAATGGTTGGAAATTATTCAGTAATTTTGCACCCGAATTTGTTATACCCGGAGTGTGGCATACAAATTACTGAAAACGCTAAAACAACCAAATAACTAAGCAATTATGAGCAATATCAAAGTAAATGTGAAAGAAGTGCTGGGCACTGTAAGCGCCGAGCAGATCGAGGCGTTGAATCCCGCTGCAACCGAGGCGATGGAAAAACTCCATAAGGGCACAGGGGCAGGATCAGACTTCCTTGGCTGGGTCAATCTGCCTGAAGAGACCTCTTCCGCATTGTTGGCCGACATAGAGGCTACAGCCAAGCAACTCCGTGAGACTTGCGATTATGTGGTCTCCATAGGCATCGGAGGGTCATATCTTGGAGCCAAGGCTGTAATAGAGGCTCTCAGCGATTCTTTCGCATCTCTGCGTGGCATGGAGGATGACCGTCGTTGCCGTGTGCTCTTTGCCGGGCAGAATATCGGTGAAGATTACCTTCACGAACTTCAGGATTTCCTTGCCGACAAGAAATTCGGTATTATCGTAATATCCAAATCCGGCACTACTACTGAGCCGGCGATTGCTTTCCGTCTGCTCAAAGAGCAGCTTGAGAACAAGCTCGGCAAGGCAGAGGCGTCAAAACGTATTGTGGCCATAACCGACGAAAAACGTGGTGCACTCCGTCAGCTCGCAACTGAAGAGGGTTACAAGACTTTTGTCATTGCAGACAATGTAGGTGGCCGCTTCTCGGTTCTCACACCGGTAGGCCTTCTTCCCATCGCAGTTGCCGGATTTGATATCCATGCCCTTATGGATGGTGCACGTCAGATGCAGCGTGACACAATGGCTTGCGACGACAGCAACATGTCGTTCCTCTATGCCACAACCCGCAATGCATTGTATCGCGCCGGCAAGAAGATCGAGATCCTTGTAAACTACAATCCTAAACTTCATTTCTTCGGCGAGTGGTGGAAGCAGCTCTACGGCGAATCGGAAGGTAAGGACCACAAGGGCATTTTCCCCGCTTCAGTAGACAATTCTACCGACCTCCATTCGATGGGACAGTGGATCCAGGATGGCGAGCGCACCATTTTTGAAACAGTCATTTCTGTTGCTGAACCCCGCCATGAAGTGGTGATACCTATGGATGCCGCAAACCTTGACGGCCTCAACTACCTAGCAGGCAAGCGCGTTGACCAGGTCAATAAAATGGCAGAACTTGGCACACGCATAGCACATGTGGACGGTGCGGTACCCAATATGCTCATTACCATTCCCGCGCTTGAAGAGCGTTATCTTGGCGAGCTGATCTATTTCTTTGAGAAAGCATGTGGCATTTCCGGATATCTTCTTGAAGTAAATCCATTTAACCAGCCCGGTGTAGAGGATTACAAGCGCAATATGTTCGCACTTCTTGAGAAACCTGGATACGAAGAGGAGACTGCAAAAATCAAGAGCCGTCTCTGATAACTTGCCGGAAACGCATATACATCGGTTGGTATATTAAGATACTGCAACCCCGTGTATTGCAAATGATTATTTGATCCACATCAGGTGGGTCTGCCGCTAAAAGGGCGCTGGGCGAGCAAATCGCTACAGCGCTCTTTTTTGCGTTAACCATATTTAACTTAAATTAATTTGTTTTCATTGTTGCACGTCTTATCTCTGCAACCAACACACTTCTAATCATTAATTTCCATGAAGAAACTGATCTATCAATTTATTCTCGTTGGAATCCTGACAGATATATGATTTTAAGTTTGACAGGCAGTATGATAGTGGTATCCAGATAAAATTCAAAGATATGGGAAAGATGTATAAAATATTGATGGCAGTGGCGATCAGTGTGGTTCCATGTTTGCTGGGCGGATGTTCTGACAATGGTGAGCCGGTTTCGGGCGAGACAATGTCAAAATCGGATTCTGCGGATGAAGTTGATCCATACGAGCCGATAGTGTATGTAGATACGGATATGGATTTCAGCACTATGAGCCTGTATGAATATGATGATTATGTGCAACATGTACAATCTATTCTCAGTCCGGCATATTCCGATCGCCTGTTTTCTGACGATGCGGTAGATACGAAATTTCCTGCCGCGGGGGGAGAAAAAGTGATAATACCTGAACGCGGTTGTATTGTGCCCAAATTCAAATGGGCTACATAGCATGATCTGTTGAATGACGGCGCGTCTGATTTCAAATTTGATGTGGAAGACTGGAATGGCAACAAATGCTTCAGGGTTGATGTCTGTGAGAATCTTATAAGGGACGACAAACTCCCATTGCAACCGGGTGATATTATAAGCGTCAATATCGTATCTCCGGGTTCTGCGGAGTATGAGGCATGTAAACATGAAGAATTATACGACTACCTTGATAAGCATGGAGTTGAGAAGTTGTCAAAAAACTCAGCAACTCCAGGTTTTCCAAAAAATGATATCATGATATTGACGCCCGGTGTTGACAAGTGGCTTGAAGTGGCGATAGATGGCCGACGCCGGACCATAACAATGAAAGCCTCTCCTAACGATACCGGTGTAAAAAGAGTTGCGACCATCGTATTGTATGATGACAATATTAAAAGATATAGGAATGGTGTGGTGGAGTATTTTGATATGTTTAATCGTCAGACCTATCTTAACAATGCCATAAGGGTGGAGCAGGCTGCGGAATAACAGACCATCCTAATATTGATAAATGAAGGTGTGTCATAATGGCCTATATGGAACCATATGCCAGCAGCCTCTCCATCCGGACAGAAACAAGTCGGCGTGTCAAAATTTACGAATTTTGACACGCCGTCATTTGGCTTGATTCCTGGTTGGCTACTGATTGTAGATAGACAGTCTACAAATTGATTGAAAAAGGCTCGGATTTGCTAAATAGTGTTAATGGCTGCAAGATTTTTGTTCCAAAAGTATGTTATATAACAGAAAAACTATACCTTTGCATCAGTTTTTCATGGTATTAGATTTAAGGTAAGAAGATTATTCGTCGTGATGACGAGTAATTTTTTTTTATGTCCTGTCCGATGCGGTCCGCATGCCGTAATGTAGGCGCGGATATTAGTTGGCATGGCATAGGATTGTATCGGATGGAAGCCATGCGTGCATGAAAGTATAAGAAATATATTCCAATGATTTGTCTAAAGGTCGAATATTTGTTGGGATTCCTATTGATAGTTATGGCTGGTATTGCGTAATTTTGCAGCGGATAATTTACATCATTGTGCAAACTGACCAAACAAATTTAACATATTAGAAGTTATTGTGTTGTAAGGAACGCCGGAACTATAGGCGTTTTCATCACATTGTACGGATGCTTTCTTGTTACATTTCAAGATCCTGTTTAATTAATGAGTTTGCTTTAGCATCTTCTATGAATACGAAAATCCTAGCAACATTCGCCGCAGCATTGCTTTCATCTGCTTTCTTTGTTCCGCAAGTATCGGCTGAAGTATATTCGCTTGACTCCTGCCGCGCGCTGGCATTGTCCAACAACAAGGAGCTTATGGTCAAGGCAGAGAAAGTGAAGCAGGCCGGATACACCAGAAAAGAGGCTTTCGCGGCTTATCTGCCCGGTATTGATTTTGCCGGCGGATATACCTACAATCAGAAAAACCTGTCAATATTTGACAGCGACCAGCATTTGCCTGTGGGCACTTTCGATCCTGTCACAAAAGGTTATAAATATACGCAGGCGACTTTCCCCGCCATAGGGCCGGACGGGAAACCTATAATCGGTGCCGACGGCAAGCCGGTGATGGTGCCGCTTACCTTGCCGGATGGCACACCCATACCCGAGCAAACGGCTCTCATCCCCAAAGAGGCCATGGAGTTTGATATCCATAATGTTTTTTTTGGTGCGGTGACGCTTACCCAGCCTATATATATGGGTGGAAAGATCGTGGCCCTGAACAAACTCGCCGACATTAACGAGCGCGCGGCTATTGAGCTGCAGCGCAGCGAGCAGCAGAATGTGATATATGCCGTTGACGCCGCTTACTGGACTGTGGTCTCGCTCAAAGCCAAGCATGAGCTTGCCAAAAGTTTTGTGAACCTTCTTGACACGCTTGACAGGAATGTGAAACTTATGATGGAGCAGGGTGTGGCGACCCGCAGCGACCTTCTGAGCGTGGATGTGAAGCTCAATGAGGCAAACGTAGATCTTCTTAAAGTGGAAAACGGGCTTAGCCTCAGCCGCATGGCATTGGCACAGATCTGTGGCCTTCCCGTGCATACGCCGATCTCTGTAGCCGACGAGGGCGCTTCCACCATCAATCCACGGGCACAGATCTCATCGTCGTATTCCATGGAGGAGGTCTATGCCAGCCGCCCGGATCTCCAGGCTCTTGAACTTGCAACCGATGCCGCCAGCATGCAAAAACGTGTCGCACTAAGCGGTATGCTCCCCAATGTGGCTCTGATGGGCAGCTATTCTTTCAGCAATCCAAATATGTTCGATGGCTTCAAGACCAAGTTCAACGGGGCTTTTTCAGTGGGTGTGATGGTGAAGATACCGCTATGGCACTGGGGTGGAAACTACAATAAATTCAGGGCCGCACGGTCGGAAGAAACCATAATGAAACTGCAGCTGGAAGATGCAAAGGAGAAAATAGAGTTGCAGGTGAGCCAGGCAGTTTATAAGGCCCAGGAAGCGGTCAAGACATACCAGGCTACGGAGGCAAATCTGGCAAAGGCCCAGGATAATCTGCGCACGGCTACACTCGGATTCCGGGAAGGTGTGATCACCACATCGGATGTGATGGCGGCGCAGACTGCGTGGCTTAAAGCAAATTCAGAAAATATAGATGCGCTTATAGACGTGCAGTTGTGCGATGTTTATCTAAGCAAGGTGCTCGGCACCCTTTGACAACCGTTTTTTAATTAATGTCTAAATTTCTCTAAAACCAACATAACGTCATGTCAGCAGAAATTAATCCGCTAACTCCCGAACAGAAGAAAGAGAACCGGGTGCTGATCTCGGCTCTCGGATTTGTAGTTGTCGTAGTGGCCGCATTGGCCATAATAGGTTTCCTTTTCATTAACAAGCCCGCACAGATAATTGAGGGGCAGGCTGAGGCCACTTCGGTGCGTGTATCTGGCAAACTTCCCGGCCGTGTGCTGGAATTTTATGTGCATGAGGGTGATATGGTGAAAGCCGGCGACACTCTGGTGCATATACATTCTTCCATTGTGGAGGCCAAATTGCAGCAGGCACGCAGCATGGAGGAGGTGGCACAGGCAACTAACCGCAAGGTTGACGCAGGCACCCGTATCCAGATCATAAACAGCGCTTATGAATTGTGGCAGCAGGCGAATGCGGCGGTTACCATAACAAAGAAGACATATGAGCGCCTTGAGAACCTTTATAAGGAGGGGGTCATGTCTGAGCAGAAGCGTGACGAAGCAAAAGCGGCATACGATGCTGCCGTAGCAGCGGCGTCAGCAGCCAAAAGCCAGTATGAAATGGCAAAACAAGGAGCGCAGTCTGAGGACAAACAGGCCTCGTCGGCAATGGTAAGTGCCGCCGGTGCCGGTGTGAGCGAGGTGGAAGCCCTTCTGGAGGATCAGTACCTTACTGCTCCATGCGACGGGCAGATTGATGTTATATTCCCCCATGTGGGTGAGCTTGTAGCACTCGGGGCGCCCATCATGAATGTGCTCAAGATTGACGACAAATGGGTTACATTCAATGTGCGTGAGGAATATCTCCCTGATATGACACTCGGTAAGGAAATTACCGTGATGATACCGGCTCTCAAACAGAAAGAGGCAAGGGTGAAAATATATTACGTGCGCGATCTTGGCAGTTATGCCACCTGGCATGCCACGAAGACTACCGGCGACTGGGATTCCAAAACGTTTGAGATCAAGGCTCGGCCGACAGAGGATATTCCTGATCTCCGTCCCGGTATGACAGTGATATATAAAGATTAAGAAACTATTTGTCTATGCTCTGGCAAGTAATAAAACGGGAAATAAGGCTTCTGGGCTCACGGCCGATGTGGTTGGTGGGGATGACACTTGTGCCACTTTTTATGGCGTTTTTCTTTCTGTCTATACTCGGAGAGGGGCTGCCGAAGAAAGTGCCGGCGGCGATTGTCGATCTTGACCATTCGCAGATGTCGCGGCAGATCACCCGCTCGCTTAATGCTACTGAGCTGGTGGATATCACGCAGAAAGAGGAAAGTTTCAATGCCGCCATGGATGCCGTGCAGCGTGGTGAGATTTTCGGTTTTTTCGTGATACCTGACAATTTCGAGCGTGATGCGATAGGGGGACGCGGGCCCACGCTGACATTTTATTCGAATCTTACTTTCTATGTGCCGGGCACATTGGTGTTCAAGGGTTTCAAGACCATGGGTGTGACAACATCGGGACGTGTGGTCCAGACCAATCTTGTAAGCAAAGGCGCTCCACAGGAGATGGCCGAGGTGCTTCTGCAGCCTATGACCATACAGAATCATCCTCTCCATAATCCATGGCTCAATTATAGCTACTATCTCAGCACATCGTTTCTTCCGGGCATATTGGAGTTGATGATATTCATAATGACGGTATACTCCATTGCCCACGAACTCAAGACAGGCACTTCACGCCAGTGGCTTTCCATAGCCGGAGGAGACATATGGACGGCTGTTATCGGCAAGCTGGCACCTCAGACGCTTGTTTTCACAGTCATGGGGCTGGGCATAAACTCGCTGATGTTCGACTGGCATCATTTCCCCTTGAACTGCCCTATGTGGCATATGGCTATCGCCATGCTGCTGTTCGTGATTGCCAGCCAGTGCTTCGCGACATTCGTATGTTGCGCGCTTCCGAATTTGCGCCTTTCGCTTTCGGTATGTTGCCTGACGGGCATACTCGCTTTCTCTGTTGCAGCTTTCTCTTTTCCTGTGGAAAGCATGTATGGAGGGATCGCGATATTCAGCTATATCCTGCCGGTAAGATATTATTTTGAGATTTATATAGAGCAAGCGCTCAACGGCTTTCCGTTATATTTCTCCCGGCACTATTACGCGGCTCTGCTCGTATATCCCATACTGGCCATGCTGGCCGCGCCGCTGCTCCGGCGTGCCGCCCGCAAACCGGTGTATGTACCATAGCAGGGAAGTGTCCATGTCTGACTTCTCATGCTCTAACTTCTGACTTAAAAAATGCTTCATTGGTTCCTTAATATGGCGCGCGTGATGCGCAAGGAGTTCCGGCTGGTATTCTCCAGTCCGGGCACGATGATATTTTTCTTTGCTCTTCCGCTGGCATATCCCATAGTATATGCCGCTATATATAATCCGGAGGTGACACGCGATATGCCCGTGGCGGTGGTGGACCGTTGCCGGACGGCTGAAAGCCGCGAGTTTGTGCGTCACGCCGATGCCACACAGGCTATGAAAATCTGCGGTTATGCCGCGGATATGGCTGAGGCACGCCGGTGGTGGGAGGAGAAGAAATGTTTTGCCGTCATTGAGATTCCTGCCGATTATTCCGCCAGGGTAGCTCGTGGCGAGCAGGGTGTCATACAGTTTTACAGCGATGCCAGTCTGCTGTTGCGTTACCGCACATTTCTCCAGTCGCTCACCGAGCTGCAGATGGCAACTGATGCCGACCTTCGTGAAATTGCCATAAACACCCTAGGTGTGTCGGGGATGGCATCGGCGGGGGGATCTTCCATACAGACTGAAGCATATTTCCTCGGCGATCCACAGCAGGGCTTCGCATCGTTTATAATGCCAGGTATTGTGGTGTTGATCCTGCAGCAGAGCATGATACTGGGGATCACATTCCTGGGAGGGGCATCCAACGAGCGCCGCCGCTTAAACCGGGGTCTTGATCCGTTGGCAGTGCAGGCTTCTCCGCTTGTTACGGTTCTTGGTAAGGCTTGCTGTTATGTGATCCTTTATATACCTCTCAGCATCTACATTTTGCATTATATTCCGGTATGGTTCCATTTCCCGCATCTGGGCAATCCGCTTGAATATATACTTTTTATTTTCCCGATGCTTCTTGCCACGGCCATGCTCGGCCTTACATGCACATGCATGGTGGCTGAAAAAGAGAGCGCGTTTGTTGTAGTCGTGTTTACTTCGGTTGTGTTCCTTTTCCTGTCCGGCCTGACATGGCCGCGATACGCCATGCCCCCTTTCTGGCAATGGCTCGGTGACATAATACCTGCCACCTGGGGCATGGAAGGCTTCATACGCATCAACAACAATGGCGCCACGCTGTCGCAGCAGATCGTGCCCTACGCTTGGCTCTGGTGCCTTACCGCTGTCTATACACTCACAGCGTGGCTTGTGGCATGCCTCCGTGCCAGGGTAAGTCTTTCAGCCTTGGGGGCTGTTAAATCGAATTGATTACATGAGAACTGCCGTATGCCGGCATATTAATGTTCTGATAAAATATCCCTATCCGGATACAATAACGGCGATGTGCTAAATTTTGGCACATCGCCGCTTATATGGGCGGTTAAAATATGTTGGTCAGTCCCAGATGGAATCCATGTTGAAGACTTCGAGGTTTTTGATTGTCACCCGGTTGCCGTGGAAACGGAACCCTTCGCGGTCGCCGTCGGGGAGGTGGCGGCTCATGGAGTAGGAGAAGAGTCCGCCGTCAACGAATACTTCCACTGATGTGCGGTCTATGTATATGTCGGCTGTCAGTTCCATGCTTGTGGGATCCTGGGGAGAGTAATGGTTGCCGTTGAGCGTGGTGCCGTTGAGGTCGTAGTCCACGAGGCGCTGTCCGGCGAGGCATATTGATGCGTCGGTGGCGTGGGACAGGTGCAGTGTGGCGCGTATGCGCAGGCGGTCGGCATCCGAGAATTTTTCAAGAGCCTTGTTGGCTTGGTCCTGTGTGAGATTTGTCCATTTGCCTGCCGGTTTGCAGAGGCTTTCTACCTCCTTTACTGGCGTGCTTATGAGGCGCACTCCGTCTTTGGTGGTGCGCAGGGACAGTTCGGTGGGAAGAAGCATTATGCCGTTGAAGGGCATGCCGGGATGTCCGAGGCGTCCCCAGCCGATCTGTATGCGGCGGCCATCTGATCCAGGCATATTGTTGAAAGTCTGTGCGGCATATATTGTGCCGGCACAATTGCGGTGTTTTCCTGAGCGGGGCGTGAATTTTTCGCCATCAAAATCGCCAAGCATATAAGTTCCGGAAGCTCCGTACATCACCCACATGATTTTGTCATTGTCGCCGTCTACCGGGAGCGGGAACAACTCGGGGCATTCCCAGAACCCCGTTGTGTGGCTCTTGTATGTCCAGTCACGCAGATTGTCGGAAGTGTATATGGAATGGCCGTCACGCTCGTTGAGCACCATTACCCAATGGTCTCCGTAGCGGAACATTTTAGGATCGCGGGTGTCGTGCGTGTCCCATATCTCCTTGCTGTTGACCACAGGGTTGCCTTCATATTTGGTGAATGTGCGTCCGTTGTCGGTGCTGTATGCTATACCCTGCATCTGGCGGTCGGGATTGTCAATAGTGTACGCTGCGACCATTGCGGGAGCATTCTTGGATCCGAAACCTGAGTCGTTGTCATGGTCAATGACAGTCGAGCCGGAGAACATGGTGCCCATATGGTCGGGATGCAATGCCGTGGGCAACTCTTTCCAGTGTATGAGATCGGTACTTACGGCATGCCCCCAATGCATGTTTTCCCAGTCGCGTTCATAGGGGTTGTGCTGGTAATACAGATGGTATTCGCCGTCGTGGTAAACCAGGCCGTTGGGGTCGTTGATCCAACCGCGGCGGGTGGTGAAGTGGAATTGCGGACGGTTCTTTTCATGGTAAATCTGCGATTCCCCGTGTATGGTGTCTGCCTGGTATATCGCGTCCATCCCCTTTGTTCCGTCGGGATATTTTATGGTAAGTTTTTTCCCTTTCAGTGCTGAAATGTCCTTGAATACCCAGTATTCAGCTTCGTCGGGCGCTACACGTGCCACAATGGGTAACGGATCCATACCTTTCGCCTCAAGTGTCAGACGTGTACGGTCCACTTTGTGCGAAATGGGTATGTTAAGGTATTTCCCGGTTACCTTCATTGTCATTTCGGCACCGTGAAGGGTGCAGCCTGCCGATAGCCCGGCTGCCAAAATTATTAATCTGCTATATCGCATGGCATTGATCTTTTGGTTATTCCAATGATTGGTTATCATATGCAAAGTTACGCAAATCGGATTGTCCGTGACGATTAAAAATCATGCAGACACTATTATTTTTGTTGCATTAGCCATGATTGATTAATTTTGCACATAAGAAAACCTATGTGATATATGATTGCAAATGAAATACCTGTGTTGTTGCTGACGGGTTATCTCGGAAGCGGCAAGACCACCCTGCTCAACCGCATACTTACCAACCGGAGTGGCATACGTTTTGCTGTAATAGTAAATGACATAGGGGAGGTGAACATAGATGCCGCCCTTATACAGAAAGGCGGGGTGGTCGGGTCTTCAGGCAATTCAGGCGACCTTGTCGCGCTGCAGAACGGCTGTATCTGCTGTACCCTCCAGACCGATCTTATTGAGCAACTCACGCAACTGTCATCAGCGGGATGTTTCGATTATATAGTGGTGGAGGCAAGCGGCATATGCGACCCGGCTCCTATAGCCCAGACCATATCTTCCATCCGTGCCATGCTGCCGGAAGGCTATGACGGTGGAGTGCCTGTGCTTGACTGTGTGGTTACTGTGGTAGATGCCCTGCGCTTGAAGAGCGAATTTGGCTGTGGTGAACGTCTTGTGGGGCGTAAGCCTGATGAAGACGACATAGAGAGCCTTGTGATCCAACAGATAGAATTTTGCAATGTAGTTCTACTTAACAAGATTTCAGAAGTTACCCGTCATGAAGCAGAGCGGGTGCATGCCATCATACGGGCGCTACAGCCCAAAGCGAAAATCATAGAATGTGATTACGCCGATGTGGACCTTGACGAGATTGTAGGTACCGGGATGTTCGACTTTGAGGATGTGGCTACTTCTCCAACCTGGATACGCGAAATAGAGCACCGGGGAGAGGAGCATGAAGAGGAGGAAAGCGAGCACCACCATGGGCATGGACATCACCACCATCACGAAGAAGGATGCTCTGGAGGCGATCATTGCACCTGTGGCCACCACCATCACCACAACGGGGGGCACGCGGAGGAATACGGCATTGAGACCATGGTATATTACCGTCGGGCGCCTTTCGACCTGAATAAATTCGACCGGTTTGTTGCCACGCAATGGCCTTCAAATATAATACGTGCCAAAGGGATACTGTATTTTTCGCACAACCGCGACATGTGTTACCTTTTTGAGCAAGCCGGGGTGCAGAAAAACCTTTCTGAATCAGGTCTCTGGTATGCCACGGCTCCTGCCGGGGAGCTTGAACGCCTAATGGCTTCCGATCCCACGCTCTGCATGGACTGGGACGACACCTATGGCGACCGCATGGTGAAGCTAGTGTTCATCGGCCAGCATCTTGACCGGGATGCCCTGGCCGCCTCCTTTGATGCTTGCCTCTCCCCGTTCTGACGTTTTATCCGGAAATTATTTGCAGAATGGTAGATCACATCATATGGATATCTGGGATAAAAAGAAACGTTCCGCTGTAATGGCCAAGATAAAGGGCCGTGATACGAAACCAGAGTGGATTGTTCGCCGTTATCTTTTCTCGCGTGGTTATCGGTACCGTAAGAACGTGAAAGGGCTACCTGGTACTCCTGATATTGTGTTACGAAAGTATGGTATCGTGATATTTATACATGGATGTTTTTGGCACGGCCATGAAATAGACGGTCATATACCTCGTTCCAATAGTGAATTTTGGCGTAAGAAGATAGAACGCAATAAGTTGCGTGATGCGCGCGACAAAGAGGCATTGAAGAAACTTGGTTGGCAAGTAATGATTGTGTGGGAATGCCAATTGAAGCCGAATGTGAGAGAGAAGACATTGCTTGAAATTGAGTATCATATAAATCATTCTTTTTTACAACGTTTCAAGCCGAAAGGACATTCCATATATGAGCATTCTGAAACCGAAGAAACTTCCGATATGGTTGCAGAAAATGAGATAGGATATAAGAAGATTTAAATCTTATGGTTCCATAGGGATGTAGTTTAATGTAAAATGATGTTCATACGTTAGATAAAAAATGTAACTTTGTGGATAGTCATGAAAAAGACGTAATAATGACAGAAGAACAGAAAAAAGCGATATTGGAGAGCGGAAAGGACTATTTTCGCAAGTCAATCATACCAAATCATATAAAGAACCTCCAGAAATTGAATTTGAAGGATTTTGATATAAATCCATTTCTAATAAATTATCTGGCGGCATTCCTTTGTGGGGATGTCACACCCCGATCATTGGCAAAAGCACTGGTCTATCCACGTATTCTTGGAACAAGCCTGAACACGAGCTTTGGGCAAAATATACAGATATTCATATCCCAACTCGCTGAGATCGCAGGTTGTGCATCTGGTATAGAAGGTATAGATATTGAATTTGTTGATGCCCTTGACGGAAGAAAAAAATATTGTCAGTGTAAAGCCGGTCCACAGACAATCAATAAAGACGATGTGGATACCATCTTGGGGCATTTTAAACGGTTGATTGGTAAAGCCCGCCTTGACCGTATACCTTTGCAGTTTGATGACATGATTGTCGGTGTCCTGTATGGTGAAAGGATCTCTGCTAATTATAAGACTATAGCTACCACATATCCGGTATATTGCGGTGCGGAATTTTGGGAGCATCTAACAGGTGACAAGGATTTCTACCATCAGCTTGCAAAGGTATTCGGAGAAGTTGTGGAAGAAGACGGAATAGATGGCAGTTGCCTCATTTTACAGAAAGTAGAGGAGATCTCAAGAGAGATCATAGAAAAGGGTGGCTTATAAATATGCAATTTATCTCAGAAAAAAATTTTGCAGCTTTGATAGGTACCTCAAATGCAACTGTCCAGTCTTGGAGGGAAAAAGGTATTTATCCGTCGCATATTGAAGGTGGTATAAAAGGTTTTTATCTTGAGGAGTTGAAGGCAATCCCTGAGGTAAAGGATATGTTGCATAGCCGTTGGATTGAAGAACAGAAAACAAAACCGCTGCGGGAATATACTTCAGTAGAATTATTTGCGGGAGGAGGTGGGCTTGCTTTAGGGTTGGCATTGGCTGGTTTCAAGCATATATTGCTCAATGAATTTGATAATAGTGCGTGTAAGACCCTTCGTATGAATCGTCCCCAATGGAATGTCATACAAGGTGACGTGCGTAGGATTGATTTTACCCCACTTCAGGGAAAGATTGATTTCCTGTCAGGAGGCTTCCCTTGCCAAGCCTTTTCCTATGCAGGTAAACAAGGCGGGTTCAACGATACACGTGGTACGCTTTTCTTTGAATTGGCAAGGGCTGTAAAAGAAATACGACCGAAAGTATTCATGGGGGAGAATGTCAAGGGTTTAACCTCCCATGACGATGGGCGTACTTTCAATACTATAAAGAATGCTATCGCGGAATTGGGTTATACTCTTGTGGAACCGCGTGTGCTGAAAGCAATCATGTATCAAGTGCCGCAAAAACGTGAAAGGCTTATTTTTATTGCCATTAGGAATGATTTGGCAGATAAGGCGCATTTTTGTTGGCCATCGCCATATACTCAAGTGCTTACGCTTAAAGATGCGCTTTATAAAAGTGTGATATATGATACAGATGTGCCACAATCAGAGGGTGTGCAATATCCGTTGAAGAAACAGAAGGTACTTGATTTGGTTCCTCAGGGTGGGGATTGGCGTGACCTTCCGGAAGATGTTGCCAAAGAGTATATGGGTGGCAGTTGGCTTTTGGGTGGAGGTAAGACAGGAATGGCACGTCGGCTTTCCCTTGATGAACCATCGTTGACACTTACATGCTCTCCTGCCCAGAAACAAACTGAACGTTGCCATCCACTGGAAACACGTCCGTTGACAGTCAGGGAATATGCCAGGATTCAGACTTTTCCGGATAATTGGCATTTCGAAGGGACAATGAGTGATAAATATAAGCAAATTGGCAATGCCGTGCCTGTAAACCTCGCCTGGGCTGTAGGGCGCTCATTGATACGTTTTTTTAATGATATACAGATGGCTAAGCCGGATGAAACATATGATTGCTCGGAAGCCGTTGCGCAAATCATAAGACGTTTTAGTGAAAATGATGTGCAACAAAAACTTTTTTGAGGGACTTTATTGTAGGAATAAAAAAGTGAAATAATGAGAAAGCTGATTGTATTGATTGCCATATTGTGCGGTATGGGCGTGTATGCTGCCGTTCCGCAGATGATGTACGGGGATACTACCCGTATAGGGTTGCCCCACTGCAAGGATCCGCATGTGGTGAATTTCAAGGGACGTTACCTGATGTATTATTCCCTTCCTCCATACAAGGATAATCCACAGTCGGGGTGGAATATCGGGATCGCTGAGAGCAAGGATCTCATAAACTGGACAAAGGTGGGGGAAATAACCCCGGCTCCCGGTGCCGAATATGAGAAAAAGGGTTTATGCGCTCCTGGAGCGCTTGTGCGCGACGGGGTAGTCCACCTCTTTTACCAGACTTATGGCAACAGGGAGAAGGATGCCATATGCCATGCGACTTCCACAGACGGGATCACTTTCACCCGCGATGCCTCCAATCCGATCTTTCATCCTACAGGCGAGTGGAACTGCGGACGTGCCATAGATGCCGAGGTTGCGGAATTCAAGGGTAAATATTACTTGTATTTCGCCACACGCGACAAGGAATTCCGCAAACAGATACAGGGTGTGGCCGTGGCTCCTGGAGATACTGATTTCAGCCGTGACGACTGGAAACTGGCGATTGATGCACCTATACTTGTGCCGGAACTGCCATGGGAGGGTGAGTGCATAGAAGGGGCGTCAATAGCCCGTAAAGGTGACCGGCTGTATATGTTCTATGCCGGTGCGTATAACAACGCTCCCCAGCAGATTGGGGTTGCGGAGAGCCGCGACGGCATAAACTGGACCCGTATGTCGGATATGCCGTTCATGCCAAACGGCAAGCCCGGTGAATGGAATTCTAGTGAATCAGGCCATCCGCACCTTTTCACCGACACCGACGGTTCGACATATCTGTTTTTCCAAGGCAATAACGATCATGGGCGCACATGGTATATAACCAATGTGAAAGTTCATTGGAAAGACGGGAAGCCCTATTGGGTGGAATGACAGGTATAAAATCTTTTGGATTGGGTTATGTTTGAAAAAATTGATGCGTTTCTTAGGGAGAATATCACCATAGGAGGTGACTGGATTGTTACCTTGGTGTTGCTGTCAGGCATCACTTTGGTATCGGTATGTGCCTATTATATCGCAAAGGGGGCATTATGGATTGTGGAGCGTGGTGTCAAGCGTAGCCCCACGGAATGGGATGACGATATTATCAATCCCCGGTTCACCCGTGCCGTGAGCCAGCTGGCACCGGCGCTCATGATGAGCTGGTTGCTTCCTCAGTTTTTCGGAAGCGACCCCGACAGGGTGCACTGGCTTGATGTGCTCACCTCGTTTTATATACTTTGGGCGATAGTGCGCATAATGATGATCTTTATTGACAATCTTTATGTCGGGCTTGCGCGTCGGGACAATACACGCCCTTATGCCATAAAGGGTGTGTTCCAGATGTTCAAGCTCATCTTTGTGGGGATAGGGATCATAATCGCTGTCAGCGAATTGATCGGAAAAACCCCGTTGGCGATACTTGGTGCCTTGGGTGCTGCCGCTACAGTGCTGATGCTGGTATTCAAGGATACGATACTCGGTCTGGTAGCAAGTGTGCAGCTCACTGCCAACAAGATGGTGGAGCCCGGGGACTGGATAAAATGTCCCGGTCATAATGCCAATGGGGTAGTGGAGGATGTGTCGCTCACCACGGTAAAAGTAAGAAACTTCGATAACACCATCACAACAGTCCCTCCATATAGCCTTGTCTCTGAGTCGTTCCAGAACTATCAGGCAATGGTCAATTCTGCCGGTCGGCGAGTAAGCCGTTCTTTTTATTTGGATGCCAATACCATACGTTTTTGTGACAGTGATGAAGTGGCCTCCTTGCAGGCTGAAGGATTTATTTCCGGAGACGATATTGCGGATGATGAAAAACCGGTTAATCTGAAATTGTTCAGACTCTATATGGAGCGTTTTCTACGGAATGATCCTCGTGTCAACTCCGAACTTACTCTGATGGTACGGCAACTTGATCCCACTCCGTCTGGGCTTCCGATAGAGCTTTATTTCTTTACCCGCACCACGGAATGGGTGAAATTCGAGCATACGCAGAGCGATATTTTCAATCATTTATATGCCACGATAGGGCGTTTCGGGCTGAAAGTTTTCCAGTCTCCCGCAGGATCCGACCTGCTCGGTATCGCCTCTTCCGAACCACATGCCTTGAACCGCTGAGCTTCTTTGTCCGTTAACCTTAAAAAGGTAAAATTCACACTATGTTCAAGGATCTGAAAGCAATAAAAGGGAAATACTATATCCAGCGTCTTATTGACGAAGGAGAACATGAGCATCAGGATTTCAAGTTCCAGATTTCCGATGTGCATAAAATAGCACACTCCATATCAGCTTTCGCAAACAATGACGGAGGGAGGCTTCTCGTGGGTGTCAAGGACAATGGCACCATCGCGGGATTGCGTTCGGAAGAAGATATTTACATGCTTGAATCCGCCGCACAGATTTATTGCCGGCCGTCTGTTGAACTGGAAATGACAACCTTTTTATGTGAAGGTGGAGCAATAGTGCTACGTACCATAATACCACGCACGCATGACAGGCCGGTACGTTGTCGTGAGGCATCAGGTATCTGGCAGGCATATTACCGTGTCGGTGATGAAAACATCGTGGCGCATCCCCTCATGGTTCGTGCGTGGGAGAGGTCGGCTTCAGGCCTTGGCGGATGCCTTCTCAAGTTGTCCGATTCGGAAAGCGCACTGTTGCGTTATCTTTCAACCACCTCCGGATCAACCCCTGAGGAGCTTACACGTATCGTGCGTCTTTCCCTTCGCTCTACCGAGAATCTCATCGTGCGCCTGGCCGCCATGGGCCTGGTAACATTTAAGCACACCTCTTCCGGCTTCCTTATAGCTCCTCAGGAGCTTTAACGTTATTTAACCCCTATTCGTATGTATTACGAGGTTTTAACTCTTACCTTTGCAGAAAGATAACAAATTATATTTTCGATCTGTATATGAATCTTTATGAAAAACATTATGGATCGTAAACACACAATCATTACCCCTTTTCTTGATTATGAAAATTATAAAGTACTTAGTGAACGGTGCCACAGCAGTGGCATTAGCATGTTCTTTTGCCGCATGCGGCGGCGATGATGAAGATGAGCCAGAAGGTGGGAACGGCGGCAACAACGGTGATAACCCGGGATGGGTTGATCCAGGCACAGGACCGGTGCTTACCGATGAGGAGGCAAAAGATTATCTTGAGGCGACAGCCAATATGGTCATGGATAAATTGGATCCTGAGGATCAACGGCATATCGTGGATCTGGTAGGAAATTTCTGTGAGGATTACAAGGATTACAGCCTGGAAGGCTATGAGGATGACTATGAAGACGAGTATCGTGGTGTTGCCCGTAAATCACACGATAGCCGTGGCCTCATTTCATTTTTCCGCAATCTGCGCTTGTCTGTGGCTAAATGCGATTATATGATGCTCTCCCGTATGGCCGAAGATGTGATACGTTTCAGTGATTTTACAGGAATATATGAGCCGGATGCAGATCGTAAACTTTTCTGCTATAAAGGAAAAAGCGATGATCTGGTAGTGAAATTCCATAATGCCGGAGCGCCTTGTGAGGTGAAAGTTTCCCGTGTGGGCAACGGTTCATGGAGCATGGATCTTACTGGTGCGACTGAAGGAGAGTTCTCTTCGGCGGAAGTTCCTGATAATCTACGTTTTTCGCTTACCGAGAATGGTAGCGAGTTGCTTGGTGGAACTGTTGAAAGCCGTTGGGATGCTAATGCGGTCAAGCTCAAGGCAGACGTCGCTGTGATGAACATACGCGTCAAGGCCGACTTCAATGCCACAAATTCCGAAGCAGTTTCGCATGAGGAGCTTTATATTGATGGAAGCCTTCTCCAGACCTCCGATGCCACTGTGAGAGGCAATAATATGGTCAATCCTGATATGATAGCCGGCATATTCGATGAGATAGTGGACAGATGGGAATATGCTCCCGGTTATTTCGAAGAGGAAATTTATTATGAGTTCAATCCTGCAAAGGCGGCAAACCTTTTCCGTAGTGCGGAGGCAAATACCATATTGCTTGGACGCATGAAGGTTGTAACCTCATTGAAAGACAGCAAGGACTTCCTCGGGCTGGAGACATATTTTGATTCTTATGATTACGATGGTGACGAGAATGCCGCCAAGCGCGATTGCCAGCAGGCATGCAATGTCCTCACTAATTCCGCGCCTACATACCTTTATCTGGCTGGAAACGATCAGGCTACCGCCCAGTTGAAATGGCAACCGCGTTTTGAGGAAGATGGTTATGGCTATGGTTACTGGTGGTGGGAACCGGAAGGCATCATAGAATTCAGCGACGGTTCACGTTATAATGTTGAGGATTATGCCCTTGACGGTTTCGTTGATCTGCAGAGCCGTATTGGCAGTCTTGTAGGCGCTTATGTAGGACTCTGGAATGCCGCTTTCAAGTAAGAATTGGCTTTAAAGAGTATAAATAATATAATATGCGTGACCATTCTTGCAGCAGTTATGTTGCAGGGTGGTCACGTTTTTGCAGATACGCTGCCGCCTGTGGATGTGATGCTAGAAGAACTGGCGGATACCGTTTCGCTTGGTGAGGTTAAGGTCACTGCGGCTCCGGCACGCCGTCCGCGTATTGCTTCCGATGGCTCCATATCTTTTACGACATATGCGTCCGGGGCATCTCCCCGGGCTTTCGGTGAGGCGGATCCTCTCCGTTTTCTGTCATTGCTGCCGGGAGTGACGGTTGCCAGTGATTATGCTTCGGGAGCCTCGGTTGACGGAATGAACCATTCGCAGAGCCTTTACCGTCTTAATGGCATACCGGTTCATTTTCCATATCATTTCGGGGGTATCTTTTCGGTATTTTCTCCCTCGCTTTATCGTTCTGCCCGTCTGCATAAAAGCATGAAACCTGCCAGTGAAGGGGGCACTCTTGGAGGCATTGTGTCGCTGGCATCGGAGATTGAGCCGGCTGACACTATTGGCGGTGAACTGAATGCCGGGATGATCGCTTCATCTGCTTCTCTGGCAATCCCGTTGTCGCGGCATTTCTCTTTGTCTGCTTCAGGGCGTGCAAGCTATATTGATGCCCTTTATGCATCTTTGCTCAGGTCGGGGAGTACTGAGGCGTCGTATAATTTGGCGGATTGCGATTTAACAGCAAACTTGCGTATATCGGGCAACGACATAATGCGTGCGACTGTCCATTATAATTCTGATCACGTAGAATATACCGATCGAAGCTACTCGCTTACAACAGCCTTGAAATGGCATAATATGGCAGCAGGAGTGGAATGGAACCATTCGGCAGACAGTTTTGAATCCGTAAACCGTGCATATTACACCCGTTTTCACAATTTGCTTGGTCTGCATATGGAGCAGATTTCGCTTCGTGCTCCTACCGGCATTGATGAAGCCGGGGCGAAAGGTGATTTCAGTATTCTCCTTCCATCCTCCTGGCATCTGGATGCGGGATATTATCTCAGATTCTATAGCGTGGTACCGCAATGGGTTACCATCGGGGGGCTAGGACAGGATGTGGCGCATGCGCGCAGCCGGTTAAAATCCCTGGAGGGCGCCATAAGCGGTGAAATTTCCTATGATTTGCCCCACCGGTGGCGCGTGGCTTGTGGAATTGTTTTGAATACTTTTGCCGGCACGGGAGGATATCAGTGCTTTGATCCGGATCCAAGGTTGTCGCTTACGCATATGTTCGGCCAAGGCTCGTTTACGTTTCATGCCGGCCGCTACCACCAGTATCTCCATCAGGTCGGTTTTTCGGATATAGGCATGTCGTCCAATTTCAAAATCGCCTCCACCAGTGGCATACATCCCCAGGAGAGCTTTACGTTCGGTATGGCAGGAGCCATGCGTCCGTTGGATTGCCTTTCTTTGAATATTGACCTATATTACAAGACTGTAGAGAATCAGCCGGAGTATCTTGGAGCTGTTCTGGATATTCTGAACGCCGGATACCGTGCCGAGGATTACATATTTGCCACAAAAGGCTATAATTTTGGAGGCAGTGTTTCCGCCCGTCTTGAGGCAGGTGCATTTACAGCCATGGCATCTTATGCATATTGTCATGCCAGACGCCGTATGCCAGGGGAACCGGCTCCGTTCAGTGCTTCCAATGAACTTCCGCATACCGCCACAGCATGGTGTTCATGGTCTTTATCTCCACGATGGAATGTGAGTGCCACTTTCATGCTTGCATCCGGCCGCCCTTACACACCGGTGACAGCGATATACTTCATCGGGGAAAGGCTTATGATGGAATACGGCCCGAGGAATTCAACCCGTCTCCCTTTGTATCATCGTCTTGACCTTGGCACGTCATACAGGTTTGCCACCGGAGGGCGTTTCCCCCTGATGCATGAATTGAACCTTTCGGTCGTCAATGCATATGGCAGGGAAAATGTGGAGATGAGTACATTTTCCGTAAATACTGTCACGGGGATATATTCCCGCCGGGATATCAGTTCCTTGTATCGGTTCCTTCCGTCGTTGAGCTATACTTTAAGTTTCTGAATCGCAAGCAAGCCATGAAAATTATTACGTATTGATTATATAACCCCGCTTTATATTGTCTGAAAGTATGCCTCTCAGACAATATAAAATAATTTCCACGACTTACTTATGAAATTCTTAGCCAATATACCTGTTTTGCTGCTTGTGGCGCTCATGTGCGCTTGCCATGGCAGTACACCGGATTCAGTCGCGCCAAAACTGGTGGTGGAGGGCTGGATAAACAGCGGGGGATATCCGGAGGTGCTTCTCAACATGTCAATTGTGCCGACCGAAAATGAAGGATCGGTATCTGAGAGCGTGATACGATGGGGAGTGGTGACGCTGAGCGACGGTGAGAGGGAGATAATACTTACCGGCGGGCCGGATAATTCGTTTTTTCCACCCTATCATTACTATAGTTTTGACATGAAAGGGGAGCCTGGGCGCACATATACGATTACAGCCAGTTACAAAGGCCTTACGGCTACTTCTGCCGTAACGATGCCTGTTCCTCCGCACATAGATGCAATTGATGTCACACCTGTGGAGGGAATTGACACATTGCGCCATATTACTGTCCGTTTTAAGGCTCCGGAAGATTGTCCGGCATATTACCATCTGACGGCAAAGCTACACTCCAACGACGGACGGGAATATCCATGTATGCTGGGAACTCATGAGGCCACTGTGCCGTGTAAAGAAGTGAGTCTTCCTGTTTACCGGGGACACGGTTCAGCTACGACAGGGAAATATGAGGCGGATATGCCGGTAGGGGAGACGGTGACGGTCACGCTTGCCCGCGTAAGCCGTGAGGTATTCCTTTTCTGGCGCGCTTATGACAATGCGTCGTTGGTTGACGGCTCCATATTTGTAGGTTCGCCGGGGAGTCTTCCGTCGAATGTGGAAGGGGGATATGGTGTATGGTCTGCACAAGGCGTTGCCACGCGCACTGTCACTGTTGAATGAATAGTGGTGGTGGCGTCACCGGTATAATTTGAGCGAGGCTGCAGAACCGTTTTCAAGCACTACTCTCACAATCATCACAGGGGTGTCCATGGCAGATGTGTCAATGCAGGCTGTTGTACCGTCATTGTTTCTGGATACGGGCAGGAGATAGCTTCTTCCACTGGTGTCGTGTATCTGAATGGCAGTGATTGCAGCGGGAGCATGCAGTGTTAGTGCCATTCCGTTGAAATACGCTTCAATTGGAGCCGTGTCAGCCTTTATGGCTGGAAGCATGGTCGTGGTATCGTTTGTTTCTATTTTGAAATCCCGCCATTGCGGTGTGGATTCAAATTCATTTTTGGTATCCTCGTTCACAGTGAGCACAACCGTGCTTTTGTCAAGGTTCCCCCATACGTCCGAGCCAAGCACCGGAACTGCGATTAGTTCCCCTGCTTTTATTGAATCCAATGCGCTCCAGTCGGCCATTGCGCCATCTTCCAGTTTTGCAAGGCTGGCGGGAAGTGTGAACACCTGCACCGCACTCCAGTCTGCAAGGGCATATTTCCCGATTGTTTCAATAGCAGTGTCCTTTAGAAGGTTGCCATCTCCGGAAGCTCCTGTAAACGCGAAGTCCGGTATGCTGGTCATGCTTTCGGGGAGCATCGCGCCGGTGAGGCTGGAATTGTTGAAAAATGTTCCTGTTCCGATGCCGGTCATGCCAGCCGGAAGCGTTACTGCTGACAGGCTGGAACATCCGGCAAACGCCCAGTCTCCTGTCATGGCCAGTGACCCGCATCCGGAGAGATCTGCTTCCGTCAGCCCGGTTCCATTAAAAGCCCGCTCGCCTATGTGCGTCAGTCCGGCGGGAAAATTTATTGATGCCAGTGATACACAGCCGTTGAAAGCCGATGAGCCTATCTTTTTTATGGATTGAGGCAGTAGTATGGTGGCAAGCGAGTGGCACCCGGCAAAGGTGTTGGGAGCTATGGAGTCTGGTTTCCCGTTTATTTCCACGCTTTTGAGTGTGGCACATCCTTTGAATGCACCCTCTCCTATTGTGGCCGTTGCCTCAGGCAGTGACACCTTTTCCAGAGCCTTGCAGTCTGCAAAAGCCCGTTCGCCGATGGCGGTCACGGTGGCAGGTATTATTATCTCTTTTATGTCAAGCCCGGCGAGTGCCCCGTTGCCGATAGCGGTGATTCCGTGTGGCAATGCCAGGCTCTTGAGCGGTAATCCCAGAAGGGCATAGTCCGGCAATATGCCGGCTTTGCCTGTGGTGCGGCCTGTGAAGGTAGGCACCCCTTTGTATGCCGTTACGGTTGTCCCCGACAGGTCAAGGGTGTGGAGATTTTTCATCTCAAGCGCAAGAAATTCAAAATCGGCAAGATTCAGAGTGCCTTTTACAGCCAGTTCTGCGGTCTCTGTCCGGTTTCCTATGGTTTCACGCAGTGCGCCCGCCTCGGTTTCAAGTGTCAGACCTTGTGCGGATGCCACGATGGTGAAGGCAAGCAATACAGTGATGATACGTGCAGATATATTCATAGCATATTCCATATATTTTGGAGCTAAACAGCTGCAAAGTTAGTGATTTATTGCGGTCAAGGCAATAACGTATGCAAAAATGCCGTTGATTTACTACACTTGAGATACTCTCCCGGAAGATGATAATTTTACGTAAGATATTTATTTTGCTGGCAGTGGCCCTTTCCGGTGCCATGGCGTTTTCTTCATGTATAGAAGATGCTTTCACCACTTCAGCCTCAGATCAGCCGGCATTTTCGACCGATACACTGCGCATGGGGCAGATTTTTACTCTTGATGCCTCTCCTACCCATCGTTTTACCGTATATAACCGTCATGACAAGGGCATAAATATAAGTTCCATAGAATTTGCCGATGACCCTCAGGGTATTTTCCGCCTTAATGTAGACGGGATGAGCGGCCGCCGGTTTGACAATGTGGAAATACGCGCCAACGACTCTATATTTGTTTTCGTGGAGGCAACCCTCCCGGAGAATGGGCGTGATGTGCCGGTGGATGTCCTGAGCCACATTGAATTCCGGTGCAACGGCGTTTCCACACGTTTCCCGGTCAAAGCGTGGGGACGTGATGTGGTGCGTTTCAAAGGCGATACCCGGTTTCCGGAATCAACCACGCTTTCTGCGGCCAAACCTTACCACGTCACAGACAGCATCGTTGTAGAGGAGGGTGCCGTACTGACCGTTCCTGCGGGTGTGGAAATGTTTTTCCATTCCGAGGCACGTATCCTGGTGCACGGTACATTGCGCATTGAGGGGACGCATGAGAGGCCGGTAAGCCTCACCGGTGACCGTTCGGGGTTCGTCGCGGCTGAAATACCTTACGAGATAATGTCAGGCCAGTGGGGAGGGATAATTTTTACCCCGGCTTCTAAAGACAATTATATAAGCCATGCCACCATACGTAATTCCGAATATGGCCTTGTGCTGGATCATGCACAGGGAGATCCGGCATTGCATCTTATCAACTCACAAGTGCGCAATACCAAGAATTATGTGGTGGAAGCCCTGCATTCATCAGTAAAAGCTGCGGGATGTGAACTTTCCGAGGCTTCCGGTGGCATCGTGAGGCTGGTAGGAGGCAACCACATATTCAACCAGTGCACAATTGCCAATTACTACCTTTTCACTGCCCTTGGGGGGCCTGCTGTGCAGTTGTCCCATGTCACTCCCGACGATGCCGATGTCAACGGGGACGGGCAACCTGTGGATCTCCCGTTTATGACTGCCGATTTTACCAATACCATCATCTATGGCAACGGCACGGATATAAGCCATGGCGACCTGGAGGGAACAGCGGTTACACTGAGGCGTTGTCTGCTGAAATCAAAAGGTGAGGATGATGACAATTTCATCGAATGCCTATGGGACAAGGATCCGCTCTATAACACAAAGCGTGAGGAATATATATTCGACTATACCTTACAGGAAGAATCTCCGGCCCGTGGTGCGGCATATCCCGATTTCATACTTCCGGAAACCGCCGCCGACCGCAACGGGACGCCACGCCTTCCTGTGCCGTCGCTTGGAGCCTTGCAATGACCTTATCTGCATCCCCGCTTTTTTTGCCCGCCCTCCCCTTCATGTATCAGTGGCTTTCGGGAGGGTGAAGAGCTACAATTATTAAATTTTTCAAAAAACATTTGATAATATTTGTAAAATATCAGAAAAGACGCTATTTTCGTTGTTGAAATCTAAACCATGAAACTTACAAGAGCCATCTGTTATACGGCTCTGTTTTTGGTGTATTCAGTAATTTGCCTTGAGAAACTAAAATACTAACCATATATATTCCTACTTACTAATGAGTTATCTAAAGTTTGATAAGAACCTGATGATAAATCTTGAGCAGTCGCTCCCCAAGGAGATGCTGCGCACGAATCAGGCGGGGGCTTATCACTGCACCTCAATTGTAGGCTGCAACACCCGCAAGCAACACGGCCTTTTGGTGGTGCCGGTGGGAGATGAGGAATACAAACCCCATGTGTTGTTGTCCACACTCGACGAAACGGTAATTCAGCATGGAGCTCCTTTCAATCTCGGACTGCACCGTTACCAGGGTGGCGTGTATAGCCCCAACGGTCACAAGTATATCCGTGAATTTGATTGCAACAGCGTGCCCCGCACTACTTATCGTGTGGGTGGGGTGATACTTACCAAGGAGAAAATATTCATCTCCAAGGAGAACCGCTTGCTTATCCGCTATACTCTTGTTGAGGCCCATAGTCCTACGACCCTCCAGTTCCGGCCGTTCCTCGCTTTCCGTGAGAGCAACGCACTGTGCATGGCTAATGACCGTCTGAATACAGAGTGCGTGCCCGTGCAGAACGGCATCGCATGTTGCCTTTACGAGGGTTACCCCACACTTTACATGCAGCTGACCCGCAAACCGGAATGGGTGGGAGATCCAAACTGGTACAAGAACATTGAGTATGTCAAAGATCTTGAGCGTGGTGTGCCATATACCGAAGACCTATGGGTGCCCGGTTATTTCCAGGTAAATATAAAGAAGGGGGAAAGTATCATATTTTCCGCCGGCCTGTCGGAGGTCAGCCCCCGTTCGCTCCCTAAAATGTATGAGAACGAGATTGCCTCGCGCACTTGCCGTACCAGTTTCTTCAACTGCCTGAAAAATGCAGCCAAGCAACTTTATTACAAGCGGCATGACCATGAATACATGCTTTCGGGATATCCATGGGGCACCATACTGGCACGCAACACATTTATGTCGTTGCCGGGAAACACCATCGCCATTGACCACCGCGAGGATTTCGAGGAGATCATGGCAAGTGCCATAGGCGCGCTCAACCGCTTCATGTCCGACGGCCACATATCGCGCACCATACATGGCATAGACCTTCCCGATATCCCGGGCTGGGCCGTATGGGCTATACAGCAGTATGCACGCAATTATGGCAAGGAGGCGGCAGCCGGGCGATACATAGAGATTGTCACAGACCTCATGGACTTTGTGATTTCCAACCGCCATCCGCGCATACATCCGGATGACAACGGTATGCTTTACACCGATGGCACACAGACACCCGCTTCATGGATGAACTCCGTGTGGGAAGGACGGCCTGTGGTGCCCCGCACCGGCTATCTGGTGGAGATAAACGCCCTGTGGTACAATGCCTTGAAATTCGCGGCAGATCTTGCGGAAAGCAATCCCTCGCTGTCAGAGCGCAGGCAGGCATGGCTTGACATTGCCGCCAAGATGGAACAGCCGTTCGTCAGCACCTTCCTCAACGATTACGGATATCTGTATGACTATGTGACCGGCAACTATTCCGATCCGTCGGTGCGTCCCAGCATGGCGATAGCCATCGGCCTTGACTATTCGCCGCTTGACCGCCGCCAGCGCAAAGGTGTGCTTGATGTGGTGACCCGCGAACTGCTTACCCCCAAAGGGCTTCGCACCCTTTCGCCCAAGAGCTATGGATACCGTCCATTCTATCTCGGATCCCCCTATGACCGTGAGATGGCGATGCACAACGGTCCTGCCCGTCCATGGCTGATGGGCTTCTATGCCGATGCATATTTGAAAGTGTTCGGCCGTTCCGGCGTAAGCTATATCGACCGCATGCTCATCGGATTCGAGGAGGAGATGTCGCAAGGCTGCATAGGCTCGCTGTCGCAACTGTATGACGGCAACCCGCCGTTCAACGGACGCGGTGCCATAAGCCATGCCACCAACATAGCCGAAGTGCTCCGCACGATCCGCACACTCCGTCGTTTTGATACCCAATCATGAAGCGCTAACCACATATATCTGACATGAAAGCATTAATGTTCGGGTGGGAATTCCCGCCCCATATCCTCGGAGGATTAGGTACGGCCAGCTACGGCCTGACCAAAGGCATGTGGCAGTGCGGCGACATGGATATCACATTTGTGATCCCGAAACCGTTCGGTGACGAAGAGAAGGGGTTCGCGCATATCATAGGCGCGTCACAGACCCCGGTCGCATGGCGCGACGTGAGCCGCGACTATGTGGAGAGCCGTATCGGAAACGTGATGGATCCTGACCTGTATTTCCGTCTGCGCGACCATATATATGCCGACTTCAACTACATGCGCACCAACGATCTCGGATGCATCGAATTTTCAGGCCGTTACCCCGATAACCTCCTTGAAGAGATAAACAACTACTCGATCGTGGCAGGCGTGATAGCACGCACTATCGACTGCGACATAATACACTCTCACGACTGGCTCACTTATCCTGCCGGCATACACGCCAAACAGGTGACCGGCAAACCTCTGGTGATACATGTGCATGCCACCGACTATGACCGTTCGCGAGGAAACGTGAACCCGACGGTATTCGGCATTGAACGCGATGGCATGATGCATGCCGACCATATCATCACGGTGAGCAATCTCACACGGCAGACCGTGATAGAGAAATACGGCATTGACCCGGCTAAGGTCACCACGGTCCATAATGCCGTGATACCCCTGAGCCGTGAGCTGCTTGATGTGGAGGTGACAAAATCAAAGGAAAAAGTAGTCACTTTCCTCGGGCGCATTACCATGCAGAAAGGTCCTGAATACTTCGTGGAAGCTGCTGCCAAAGTGCTGAAACTTGACCATAATGTGCGGTTTGTCATGGCAGGTTCGGGCGATATGATGGACAAGATGATCAATCTTGCAGCAGCGCGCGGCATAGCGGACCGGTTCCATTTCCCGGGTTTCCAGAAAGGGAAACAGGTGTATGAGATGTTAAAGGCATCCGATGTATACATAATGCCTTCGGTGTCTGAGCCTTTCGGTATCTCGCCCTTGGAAGCCATGCAGATGGGTGTGCCCTCGATAATTTCCAAACAAAGCGGTTGCGCTGAGATTCTTACCAATGTGATCAAAACCGATTATTGGGACATAGACGCCATGGCCGACGCCATCCATTCCATTATCGCATATCCTGCAATGTACAAGCAGTTGCGCGAAGATGGTATTGAGGAGGTAAACCGGATTACCTGGGACAAGGCCGGCCGCAAAGTCATAGACATCTACAATCGCGTTCTCGCAAACTATTAATTCTTAATCGCTAATTAATTTCAAGATGAAGGCTATTTGCTTTTACTTCCAGATACATCAGCCGTTCCGCCTGAAACGCTATCGCTTCTTTGACATAGGCAACGATCATTATTACTATGATGATTTCGCTAACGACGACATAATCACCCGCATAGCCCACCGCAGCTACATACCTGCCGCACAATCGCTCCTGCGTATGATTGAGGAGACCGGCGGGACTTTCCGTTGCGCCCTGTCCATCACTGGCGTGGCACTTGAGCAATGCGAGCAATATGTGCCAGAGTTCATTGACATGCTCAAGAAACTCGCCGCTACCGGCAAAGTGGAATTCCTGGCCGAGACATACGACCACTCTCTGGCTTCGCTTGCCGATCCTGAGGAGTTCGAGATACAGGTGAAACTGCATACCGAAAAGATAGAGGAGCTGTTCGGAGTGAAACCCAAAGTGTTCCGCAATACTGAGCTGATCTACTCCGACGAGCTTGCACCGCAGATCGCCGCCATGGGATTCAAAGGGTGTATCACTGAAGGTGCCAAACATATCCTCGGATGGAAATCGCCTAACTACGTGTATGCCGCGGCTTCCGCTCCCAAGCTCAAACTGCTTCTTAAGAACGACAAACTCAGTGATGACATTGCACTGCGTTTCAACAACACCGCCTGGAACGAGTATCCTCTGACAGCCGACAAATACATAAGCTGGATTGCCGATACGCCGCAGGAAGAGCAGGTGTTCAATCTGTTTATGAATCTTGAGACATTCGGTGAATTCCAGACCGCCGATACCGGCATCTTCCAGTTCCTGGAGGCATTGCCAAGGTTCGCCCGCGAGCGTGGTGTGGAGTTTATCACACCGTCGGAGGCTGTCAAGACCTTCAAACCGGTGGATGTGCTGTCAATTGTACATCCTATCAGCTGGGCTGACGAGGCACGCGACACTTCCGCCTGGCTCGGAAACCTGCTGCAGAACGAAGCGTTCAATAAACTGTATTCGGTGGCGGAACGTGTGCGCTTGTCTGACAACCGTCAACTGAAACAGGACTGGGGACGTCTGCAGGCGTCGGACCATCTCTTCTATATGTCGACAAAACATATGTCCGACGGAGCGTCGCATTCTATGTTCTCCCCTTATGAGACCCCATATCAGGCGTTTACCAACTATATGAATGTGCTTGCCGACTTCATCGTGCGCGTGGAGGAACAGTATCCCATGAGCATTGAAAACGAAGAACTCAACTCGCTTCTTACCACCATCCGCAACCAGGCACGCGAGATAGAGACCCTCAACAAGGAGATCACCACCTATCGTCTCAACGAGGAGCATCTCAATGAGGAGCACGCCCTGCGGGCACCAAAGGAAAAGGAGGCTGCTGTTGCGGCAGAAGCTAAAGCCAAACCGGCACGCAAGGCATGCAAACCAAAGGCTGCAAAAACTGAAGCCCCGGAGGAGAAACCCGCCCGCAAACCCCGCGCCAAAAAGGCTGAATAATCCATAACGGTTAAAATTTACAAGCAGTGTGTATAAACAGCCATGTTTATACACACTGCTTACAATTTATCGGGCATTTGGCACTTGTTAACAATGTTTAACCGACGCAGGCGCCCTGTTAGGGATCTTTTGCGTAATTTTGCCATGTATATGCGTATAGCAGCGTCTGTTTTCTGAATATAACAAAATCACACATAAATCAATTTTTAACGACAATCACGTATGAAAAGACTACTACTCATGCTCTCCCTCGTCGTAGGCATTGTCTCCACCGCAATGGCCACGACCTACACCGCATCCCCGGCAAATAAAGGAGATGTTAAGAATATGGTGTGGACGGCAAATGACGTTGCTTGGAACTTTGCTTTGACCGGTAATCAGTCATTTAACTTCGACACACAAGTTTCTGCAAAGGGATTGCAGATGGGTACAAGTAAAACTGCTTGTACTAAGGCTGTTATTTCTACGAGCGATATTACAGGAGCGATTACAAGCATAAAGGTGAATGCATCGATGGCAAAGGATGGTGATGCTAAATTGTCCGTATCCGTAGGCGGCACGGAATATTCGCCTGTTTCTGTAAATCTGGACACAACCGCTAAGGAGTACACTTTTGAGGGCAATTCTGAGGGCGAAATACAAATTGTATATACGGCAACCAAAAAAGCATTCTATTTAAAGACCATAACAGTTGAGTATAATTCCGGTGGCGATACTCCAACCCCGACTCCTGTCGCTCCAGAGCTTCCTGTTGTGACATTCGGTGATGTCACCGCTGACAACAACGGTGAATATCAGGTTGTGGCCGGTACCGAGGTTACTGTAACCTCTACAGGTGCAGAAAGCATTATCGTATCCAACACCACAGACGGTGAGCAGACCGTTGAAGGCGATACATACAACTTCACTGTTGACGCTGATGAAATGTATGAGTTCACCGGTGTGAACAATGTCGGCTCTTCCGATAAATTCGCTGTCACCTTTACTGTCGTGGAGGCTCCCAAGACCGGTGGCATCGTTTACACCCTTGTGAAATCTGCAAATGAACTTGTTGCCGGTGAGACATACACCATCGCTTGCGCAGATAAAGGGGTGGCAATGAAGAATGAGTCTAAGGATGCGAACCGTCCTGAAATTGCGGTTGAGTTTGACGGCGATTCTTTTGTGGCTACTGTTGATGTATTGGCTCTGACACTTGAGGGGAATCCCGGGGAGTGGGCTATCAAGACATCGAATTACCTTGGGAATGATGGGTATTTTAATCTAGGCACAAAAAATCAATTACACATTGAGAACGATAAGAGCTACTGGTCAATAAGCATTGATGAAAATGGCAATTCCGAAATTAAAAACACCAATGCAAATAATCAGAGAATTATAAGGTATAATAGTGCTTCCCATATTTTTGGCGCTTATCAAATCGGCCAGGCTGCTGTTCAGCTCTATCGCGAGGAGGTAGTGGCTCCTAAGATCTTCATCAATGAAGAGGAGGTATTTGCCGGACATGTGGTTGACCTGGTTGCCGGTGACAAGGTTGTAATCCGCGGACATGAAGCAAACGAGCTCCACTACAAGCTTAGTGAGAAAATGGGTGGCATGCGTGCGCCCGCTGCCGATACCGAAGGTTGGGTGAAGCATGACAGCAGCGAGTTTACCTATACCGTTCCCGAAGGCTTTGAGAATATGTCTATCTCGCTTGCTGCAAAGGCTGTGAACAATGGCAAGGAAAGCACTCCTCTGCAGTTTACCGTAAGCGAAGGCACCAGCACCGGTATCAATGGCGTCGAGGCCGAGGATGCCGCAGCCAAGACTGAATGGTTCACCATTCAGGGCGTGCGCGTAGCCGCACCCGCCGAAAGTGGCCTCTACATCCGCCGTCAAGGCTCAAAAGTTGAGAAAGTTGTGCTCTAAGCATCAACAATATTTATAAATCTCTATCAGATTTATCAGAGGAATCAGAGATATCAGAGGGATCGCCCAAACGCGTGATGCCCCTGATATCTCTGATTCCTCTGATGGTTTTGATAGCTATAATCTTTCTGATACTTTTTTCTCTGATTTTTTTGGTCGCGTGCTTGCAAATACCGCAGCATCTCCTTATATTTACACAGGCAGTTTTCTGCCATTTAATCAATTACTTAAGTATTGAGCGTTATGGGAAATCGGGAGTTTATTCCCCAGCATGGGGTCTATGAGGACTGGAATGTATATAAGCTCTCGCTTATAATCCTTGATATCACCAATTATTTTGCGAATACTTACCTGCGGCGGACAGACCGCACCATAGGGCAGATGGAACAGGCCGCCCGCAGTGGTAAACAAAATATCGTGGAAGGCGCCTGTGCCGCCGCTACTTCCCGGGAAACAGAGATAAAACTTACCAATGTGGCCAAGGCAAGCCTAAAAGAATTGCTTGAGGATTATAGGGATTATCTTAGATTCCACAACCTTGAATTGTGGGATAAAAATGACAGTCGCACTTTGGCAGTGCGCCGTTTTGCGAAAATACATGACTCTTCGCAGATTTATATTGATAAATGCCGCGAACGCTCCCCGGAAACAATCTGCAATATCGCCATAACTCTCCTTCATCAACTGGACTATATGCTCTATTGTGTGATAGAGCGTGCCAAAGAGCGCTTTTTGGAGCAGGGCGGCATCCGCGAGGAGATGAGCCGCGCCCGCCGCAGAAGAAGGGGGAGTTAAGAAAAAAGAGATTTTAGGGGGATAATAAGGGGGCATCAGAGTTATCAGAGACATCAAGTCCTACCGGTGATTCCTCTGATGTCTCTGATAACTCTGATTTCCCCCATGCCCTCTCTCTTTTTCTCATTTCTTAACTTCTCAAATTCCTCTATTTTTCGTATCTTTGCGCGATTTATAGCGATTAAAAATTTTTAGATACACATGAACCCTATTAAGAAGACCATCACTTTGCCTGACGGAAGGGAGATTACCCTTGAGACCGGCAAACTTGCCAAGCAGGCTGATGGAGCAGTGGAGCTGCGTATGGGCAACACCATGCTGCTTGCCACTATCGTTTCCGCAAAGGAAGCAGGTGAAGGGGTGGATTTTATGCCCCTTACTGTAGATTACAAAGAAAAATTCTCATCAGCAGGCCGTTTCCCCGGCGGTTTCCTCAAGCGTGAGGGTCGTGCTTCAGACTATGAAATTCTCACATCCCGTCTTGTTGACCGCGTGATGCGCCCGCTGTTCCCGGATAACTACCACGCAGAGACATTCGTGAACATAACCATGTTCTCGGCAGATGGCGTGGAAATGCCCGATGCCCTTGCCGGTCTGGCTGCTTCCGCAGCCATCGCCTGCAGCGATATTCCTTTCAACGGACCTATTTCAGAGGTGCGTGTGGCCCGTGTTGACGGCGAGTTTGTGATCAACCCCACTTTTGAGCAGCTTGAGCGTGCCGATATGGAGCTGATGGTAGGTGCCACAGCCGAAAATATCATGATGGTAGAGGGTGAGATGAATGAAGTTTCGGAAACAGAACTTCTGGAAGCCCTGAAATTCGCTCACGAAGAGATAAAGAAGCATTGCGCCGTGCAGCTTGAGCTGGCTGAGGCTGCAGGCAAGACCGTAAAACGTGAATACAACCACGAGGTCAACGACGAAGATCTGCGCAAGGATGTGCACGACAAGTGCTACGACAAGGCTTATGCCGTGGCAAAAACCGGATGTGCCGACAAACACTGGCGCCAGGACTCGTTTGATGCCATTTGCGACGAATATATAGCATCGCTTCCGGAAGAGAGCCGCGACGAAAAGACACCGCTTGTAAAGCGCTACTACCATGATGTGGAGCGTGAAGCCGTGCGCCGCTGCATACTTGACGAGGGTATCCGTCTGGACGGCCGCAAGACCACAGAAATCCGTCCCATCTGGTGCGAGGTGGATTATGTTCCCGGCCCTCACGGATCGGCAGTCTTCACCCGTGGTGAAACACAGTCGCTCTCAACCGTTACGCTTGGCACGAAACTTGACGAAAAGATCCTTGACGATGTGCTCAACCAGGGAAAAGAGCGTTTCCTCCTCCACTATAACTTCCCCCCCTTCTCCACAGGCGAGGCACGTCCCACCCGTGGTGTAGGGCGTCGTGAAATAGGCCACGGCAACCTTGCACACCGTGCCCTCAAGCGCATGTTCCCCGATGATTTCCCCTATGTATGCCGTGTGGTAAGCGACATTCTGGAGTCTAACGGCTCTTCGTCCATGGCCACAGTATGTGCCGGCACCCTCGCCTTGCTTGACGCAGGTGTAAAGATGCGCCGTCCGGTCAGCGGTATCGCCATGGGGCTTATCACCGACAATGCCACCGGCCAGTATGCCATCCTGAGCGATATCCTCGGCGACGAAGACCACCTCGGCGACATGGACTTCAAGGTGACCGGTACCCGCGACGGTATCACCGCCACACAGATGGACATCAAGTGCGACGGTCTCAGCTACGAAGTGCTTGAACGCGCTCTTAACCAGGCTCGCGACGGACGTCTCCATATCCTTGACGTAATAGAACAGACAATACCTGCCCCACGCGAGGACTACAAGCCCCATGTGCCACGTATCGTGACCATGATTATCCCCAAGGAGCTTATCGGTGCTGTCATAGGCCCGGGCGGAAAGATCATCCAGGGTATCCAGGAAGCGTCTGGTGCTACTGTAAGCATTGACGAGATCGCAGAAGGAGGATACATCGAAGTTGCCGCACCAGACAAAGCTGCCATTGACAAGGCTCTTGAAATGATCAATGCCATTGTGGAGCTTCCTGAAGAGGGCAAGACTTACACCGGCAAGGTGCAGACAATACAGGACTTCGGTGCTTTCGTAGAGTTTATGCCTAACCGTGACGGTCTTCTCCACATATCCGAGATCTCATGGGAGCGTCTGCCAGACATGGAGGCTTCCGGCCTGAAGGAGGGCGACCAGGTGACTGTGAAACTCATTGAGATTGACAAGAAAACCGGCAAATACCGCCTCTCCATGCGTGCCCTCCAGCCAAAACCGGAAGGTTACGTGGAGCCGGAGCCACGTCAGCGTGGTCCGCGCCGCGACGGTGGCGACCGTCCCCGTCGTGAGGGGGGTGACCGCCGTCCACGCCGCGACGGCGACCGTGGTCCGCGCCGTGAGGGAGGCGACCGCCCCCGTTATCGTGAATAAACACTAGCGCAAACGCCATAACATCCAATATAAATTCGACCCGAGGCATTTTATTGCCTCGGGTCAATTTTTTTTACCAGGGAATGGCCGTTGTAGGGGCTGTAATGGCATTTTGCACAAATATGTGCAAAGTATTGTGCAAAAATGGATGAATTAAACAAAAAAGATGTATATTTGCAAACACACATGGCACACAGCCGACTTTTTGAAACCCTTTGATCTGCTGTCATACTTCCGGATAAATAAACAATCATTATAATTACAATCCATCGCTTATGAGAAAAAATCTGTCTTATGCATTGGCCGTACTCCTGACGACTGCAGGTATGTCGGCTGCCGCGTTCTCTCCGGGAGAAGATAATCCATTACCCGCATATGTTGTGGCGCAAGCCGCCGGGGAAGATGAGGAGCCACTTGAACCGGATGACGTGTCGGATCTTGTAATATCCTGGAATATAATTGACGGAGGATTTGATATATCCATGACAGCCCCTGTTTCCGGATCGTATTATGATTACGACAACTGGACTAATGTCACGGGAGACCTTACTGAGATAGAAAAGATTGAGGTGTGCCTTGACAAAGGCTATTGGGAAGATCCCGAGATACTCCATACTTTCCATAACCCCTCTCCGGGGGAAGCGCTCTCATACCGTGAAACATCGCTGGAGAAAGGCAATAAATATGATTTTAACATAGTCGTCCATGCCAACGGCGTGACCTCCGGCGGCGCTAAGGTTTCAGGGTTGCTTGCAGGAGGGGTTCCCGCCGCAGTGACAGGGATAAAGGTGGAGACAGAAAAGGGACAGATGCCTGTAAAAATAATATTTACAGCGCCTTCCACATATGCAGGATGCGATATCGCTCTCCCGTCTCTTGAAAAAGTCGTGCTCCAGAAGCCGGGCGGATGGTATGACGATCCGGAAGAAATTGCCGTACTTGACGAAGTTGTTCCGGGCAAGGAGCACACCATGACCGTAAATAAAGAGGGCATCACTGGTTCTGTCGCATGGGAGCTTATCGCATATGGTGCCGACGGCGCTTCTGAAAAGGCAGATGTGAAAGTATATATCGGTATGGATACGCCCGGTGCCGTGCAGGATCTTAGGGCTGTGGAACAGCCCGACGGAAATGTATTGCTTACATGGGACGAGCCTGCCACCGGCGCGAACAACGGTTACTTCCAGCGTGACGAGCTTAAGTATACGGTGATTTTAAAAAGCACCGGCGAAAGTTCGTCTTCCGAAAACTCCACCGTGCTTTCGGAGAATCAGACCGGATGCAGCTACCTGTATGAGAATCCTGCCACAGAGCCTGTAAAACTCCGTTTCGCAGTGAAAGCAGCTACAGGTGCGGGAACCGGTGTGGAAGCCAACAGCGCATATCTCGTGATCGGGCCGGCACTGCCGTTGCCTTTTACAGAAGGTTTCGATGTACAGGTAAGCAGTTATGAGTGGAGCGCTGAAAACCTGTGGGGTACAGCTACAAATTGCACATCGATGTTTCCGCCAAACTGGCGATGCAGCGGTCACACCTATATCGGCAACACACAGATTAAACCTGAGTCGGGAGAGGGGGGCCTCATGTATATTGATTTTTACGATTATACCCCTCTGTCTGATTTCTGGCTCATATCCTCGAAGATCAATATCGAAGGTGAAGAGGCGTTGGCTTTTGCCTACAGTTTCTATGTGCCGGAAAAAGATAGCGGAAACACCGGTGTGGGAGCTGAGATCAGTTTTGACAATGGCGAGACATACAAGCCTCTGCACTATGCCAGACTGGCTGACGTGCAGGCCAAAGGCTGGAACAAGGCTACTGCGGAAATTCCGGTTCCTGCCGGCAGTAAGGACGCCATCGTGCGCATAGTGGCCAACAATGATCCGAAAGCCGTGGCTGTGGTAATAGACGGAATATCCCTCAAACCGGCAGAAGCCATTGAGGAGGTATATCCTTCATCTGTTACCGATTTCACAGCCGCCATGAACCAGGAGAAAGGTTGTGTGGAGATAAGACTCACAGCTCCCACGCATTCGCATCCGTCGCTCGGTGATGTGAACAATGAGCCGCTCAGATATATCTCGCGTATTGACCTGCTGCGTCAGATAGGCTATGGCGATTTTACACTTGTGCATACCTTTGAGAATCCGGCTCCCGGCGAGGCGCTGGTTTATGAAGACACAGACCTCGGGCAGGGTGGTGAATACCGCTACCGCGCAGTGGCATATGTAGGACAACTCTGTGATTACGGCAACTATACGGACGGGTCTATAATGATCGGCCAGATACCTGGCGAGGTGACTGATTTTACGGCCTTATCCACACAGGGAATGGCGCCTGTAGTGCTTAGTTTCCGCATGCCGGAAGTTGACAACCAGCAGAAACCTTTGGAGAAGGTGACAGCCGTCGCCATAACCAGATATAATACCGATACTTTTGTATGGGATGAGATCGGACGCCTTACGGAGGGGCTGGAGCCTGGGAAAACCTATACTTTCAATGACGCTGATGTGGCTGTAGGCAATGTTTATGAATATCGTGTGATGGTCCATGGTACAGCCGGAAGTTCATATGGCGTATCGCGCTCGGTGTTTGTCGGTATGGACGAACCTGTAGAACCTTCAGACCTTGTGGCCGTACTGGGTGAGGACGGTCGTGTGAGGGTCACATGGACTGCACCTTCGGAAGGGCGTAACGGCGGATACATTGATGTGGACCATCTTACCTATGTGGTGCAGCGTGGCAACGGATACAGCGACTATGATGCAATAATGCTCGCCGGCAACCATACCGGGACGACTTTCACGGATCCTACCGAGTTCGGAGAGGAAGAGATAGTGAAATATTTTGTAAAAGCAGTAAGCAACGGCATCGCCGGATATTCGGCAATTTCCAACCAGTTGCTTGTCGGGCGTCCTTCCTCTTTGCCGTTTGTAGAGAATTTTGATACAAAAGTCGGTGATTATATACAGGCAGACCATTCGAGCTGGACTATAACCAGCAGTGAGGACTCGCCGATTTGGGCGTTTGCCGAGATGGCATATTTCATTAATGAAGGGCAGGTTCTTCCGGTTGATGGCGGCAAAGGCCTCGCCTATGCATATTACGGCCATTACGGGACCAACGAACGTGACGATTATCTCACTTCGGGCAATATGGATGTAACGTCGGCCACGGCACCACAGATTACTTTCAATGTATATGGTGTACCCGGCTATGGGCATTCGCTTGATGTGGAGGTATCTTTCGACGGCGATGACTTCACCAGCCTACAGAAGCTGGTCTACTATATAGACTTTGATGAAGAAGGATGGCACAACTTCACCCTTCCGGTCAACAAGCCTTCCGGCGCAAAGAATATGCAGGTTCGCTTCCATGCCCACAAGGCGGCATATTCATGCAGTGTGGCAATAGATAATATCCTGGTAGAGGCAGAAGGCAGCGGTGTCGCTTCAGTAAAACCGGTAGAGGGTGCAATGGTCACGGCGCTTGACGGCAATGTCATCGTAATGGGTGCGGATGCCGGTGAGGTTGTGGTTGTTGCCGATACGGCAGGAAGAGTCCTGTATACAGGAACCGGTGACTGCAGGGTGCCGGTATCTTCTGGAACCTATATCGTCAAGGTCGGTGCCACAGCTGTAAAACTTCTCGTAAATTAATATAGTGTATCATAAAGCGGTGCAGGGAGACACAAAGCGTTTCCTTGCATTGCTTTTTCTATACGGTGTTTAAAAATAATTATTATGAAAAAACGACTTCTCTCATTGGTAGCTTCCGGTGCGGTGGCATTGGCGGCACAGCAGGTGGCGGCACAGTCGCTTCTGCTCAACGAGAATTTCGAGAGTCCTGCATTTCCCCCTTCGGGGTGGGTGGCACATGATGCGGACGGGGATGGCAACACATGGGAACTGACATCGGACGGCATGTTCTCGCAGTCGGGAAGCAGCCGGCAGATTGCAATTTCTTTCGCTCGTAATCCAAAAGACTATTATGCCGGGATATATGGACCGCAGGACAACTGGCTTGTGACCCCCGAATTTACGGTAAAGAATGCGTCTGTCACGCTTGAATTTGAATATTGCGCGCAGGATTGCGAGAATACAGAGCCTATTGAGGTGTTGATTTCAGAAACCGGGGGGAGCGGGATCGCTGATTTTGCCACCACTTTGTGGACGGCGAATGTGGACAATGGTTTTGAAGATACCCCGGTGGTGTCAAGCAAGAAGATCGGCCTGAGCGAATACACCGGCAAGACTGTGCGCGTGGCTTTCCGCCATAAGACAAACGGTACTTACGGCCTGAGCATTGACAACGTGACTGTAAACAACCAGATGGGACCGCAGACGCCCAAATGGTATGAGGTGACAGCTGATGCCGCCGGCGGCAACAGCGTGTATATCAAATGGCTTAACCCGGCAAAGAATGGCAATGGCGACGATTTGCAATCCGTTTCGGTGAATGTGTACCGCAACGGAGAGCTTGTGCATGTGGCTGAGGATATGGCTCCGGGCAGCGACGGCGAGTGGACTGACACGTCGGTAATTCCTGGCGAATATTCCTATACCTTGTCTGCTTTCACTGATCAAGGCGAGGGGCGCCTCATATCGGCTAAGGTCGTGCGCGTGGGAGAGGACATACCGGCAGCGGTGGCACAGACCTGTGCCCTGGCTTCCGGAAACAAGATCGTGGTCACGTGGGAGAGGCCTACAAAAGGCGCCAATGCCACGTATAGCAAACCTACGGTATTCAATCCGGAAAATGTGCGGTTCATAGTAAAACGCCTTGACGGGGAGAATGAGACTGTACTTGCCGATGGGTTGAATGAAACTACGTATACCGACAGCGGCCTGGAAGCTGGCAAAACCTATGTATATACCGTACAGGCAAAGAACGATGCCGGAATCTCCCACGTGCTTGACCAGGCCTCGGCATATGTGGTACCCGCCGGTACGGCGGAACTTGCCATAGCGCAGACTGCCGAGAGGGTGAACCGTTCAGACAGGGTGGCGTTTGATCCCAGCGATGAGTTTGATGTGACGCAGACCCTTTATTTCCCGGATGAATTGCAGTTTGCACGCGGTACGATCAATTCTGCCATATACAAGATATATGGTTCGATGGATATAGAGACAGTGATGCCGGTGCGCATTTACCTCGGCGAGACAGACAAAATGGATTTCACCGACAAGCAGTGGGTGGATATGGCAGGTGCGACCAAAGTTTTTGAAGGGACGCTCTGTCTGGTGCAAGGATCGAAGGATTATAAATTTGACTTTGACGTGCCTTTTGAATACACGGGGCGCAATCTTGTGGTCACCATCATAAAAGATGGTAAACCCAATGCCAAATACTCGGATTGTTTCTACACTGTAGAGTCTGAGCGCACCGGGCGCTCGATGGTGACTTCCACCTACAGTAAAGTGGACGTAACAGCCATGCCCCATAGCACTTACAGCGACAAGGCTGCTGATGTGGTGCCTTCCGTGCGTTTCTTGATGGATCTTAAGGATACAGGCTCGCTTTCAGGAAAGATAACCGATGCCTCTACCGGCGCGCCTTTAGCCGGAGCCACTGTATCGGTTACCTCCGTACAGGGTCTGATGGCTACTGCTGATGAGACCGGCGCGTATGTCATACCTTATCTTCCTGTAGGCACGCATGGTGTGTCTGTAGAGACTGCCGGATATGTCGCGGCTGAAACGACATTGGAGATTGCCGGCGATGCTGCCACCGTGAAAGATTTTGCCCTTGTGAGACTCGCCAATTATGAGCTTAAGGGTGTGGTGAAAGCCGGTGATACAGGACTTGCAGCCGATGGTGCGGTAGTGCGTCTGTCCGGCTATGAGAACATTGAGGTAACCGCCGATAGCCAGGGACGCTGGTCAATACCAGGAGTTTATTCCGGAAAGGATTACAGGCTGGAGATCTCTTATCCTATCTACGATCTCTTTGAAAAGGATATAAACAACGAGTCTGAGACCGCAGTTGACGAGGGTGATATAATGCTGGAACGGAGCCTCATCCCTCCTTTTGCCGTTGATGCTACCGTAGCTGCCGACGGATCGGATGTAAGCCTTGTATGGAGCGATCCGATGGCCCGCACCGGTGTGCCTGGAGATAAATCCATAGGTGATGTCAGCACAGTGTCCAGTGATGGCGGTGACTATTATTATACGAATTACAATGTCGCCCACCAGTTCCTTGCGGAAGATATTGCGGAGCAGGAGATGGCAGGGATGAGCGTTACCGGGCTGAAAGTATATATCAAAGCTGATGCAGGTACTTTCACGGCACATGTATGGGAAGGAGACCGTAATGAACATCGCGTGCTTGCAAGCAAGGAAATCCCGGCTTCGGAACTGGTAAAGGCGGGCAAATGGATTGAAGTGAAATTCGACGAGCCTGTGGAGATCAGGGCTGGCGGGAAATATCTCGTAGGAGTCAACTGCAACGGTTATGAAGGTTCGTCCACATTCGGTACCGCTCCTTACGGAAGCCGTGTCAACGGTAAAAATGATGTGAAATTCGATGAGACAGGTTCTGCGTCCAACGGATATTCCGCATGGTGTATAATCACTGAATGCGCAGTGCCCGCTTCTCCTGCCGGGGTTGCCGTAAATGATGACGCACCCAAGTGCTCGTATAATGTGTATCGTGGAACTGTTGAGGAGGCCACCGGTCTTACACAGTGGGAGAAAGTAACTTCATCCCCGGTGAGTGACACTTCTTATGTGGATGCCGGATGGGCAAGCCTGATGTCGGGAGAATTCATATACGGCGTTTCAGCCGTGTATCAGAACGGTGAGTCTATTAAAGCCAAGTCCGGCGTATTGTCGCACAGCAATGATTGCGATGTGGCTGTCACGGCATTTGTAGATCCCCAGAAGTCGGTGGATATCAGATCAGAGGTGGCGGTTACGGTTACAGTGGCAAATCTGGGCGAGAAACCTGCAACTGATATTCCGGTAAGCCTTACCCTGGATGGCGGGGAGCCTATGGTCAGGATATTTGAAGGCACACTCAACAAAGGGGAGAGCGCTGATGTGGAATTCGGCTCCATAGGTATTGATGAAAGTGTGCACACATTTGTAGCATCCACTGCTTTGGAAGGTGATGAAGTGAAGTCAAACGATGCCATGTCGTTCATTCTTCCAAATACCGGCAATGTGGAGTTGAATGCCTACCGCTGGAGTGCATACGGCAATGCCGGATTCATGAAAGTGCAGTCCAACAATCCTGAGGCGGCGGACTTCCGTAAGGAGTTCACGACCAAAGAAGGACTGATAATTTCCGGCGAATATCTCAATGGGAAAATTTATGCCTATACAGCAACCTGGTATCAGGCTCCCAGAGAATTTATTGTCATTGATCCTGTCACCTGGACAATAGTCAGGGAGATTTCAAATGAGGATTATTATATTCTTGATATGGCGTATGACGCCAGTTCAAGCACAATGTTCGGCCTTGAGCCGGCAAGTGCCGACGAGGTTAATCTCGTAAAAATAGATCTGAATACAGGAGCGCCATCTGTAATCGGTAGTCTGGGCTTTGTGGTAAGGGCGTTGGCTTGCGACGGGGAGGGACAGCTCTTCGGAATGTCTCAGTCTGGCAACCTTCTGAAGATTGATCGGGAGACTGCCCAGGTTACTGTAATCGGCGATACCGGTTTCGGCAATGTCGCATATCTGCAATCAATGGCGGTAGACCACAGGAGCGGACGCCTCTTCTGGGCTGCTACATCCGACAATGTGATGGGTGACATTTATGAGATAGATCCCGTTACGGCAGAAAAACAGTATTATGGCTCCACGATGTTCAACGGTATTGAGCCTTCTGAGCTGGTATGCCTTTATACTCCCTATACACACATCACAAGTGGCGTGGAGGCCTTTGATATGGAGATAGGTGGTATGTCCGCTTCCGTGGGCATTTATGGCGAGGCGGTTGTGACTTCGGCAAAGGCGGCGGCTGTTAAGGTGTTTGACGCTCTTGGCGCATGTATGCATGCTGCTTCCGTTGATGCCGGTACAAGCCGTTTTACCCTTGACCTTGAACCGGGCATATATATGATGCAGGTAGAGGATGCCGCAGGTGCCGGGCTTACTGTCAAGTTCGTTATCAAATAACGCGACTTACTATCTAGGTAAAAACAGGGCGATGTGTCAAAATTCTTAATTTTGACACATCGCCTGATTTTGTTTGTATGGGAGCCATTATGGCACCGTCCTTTTTGGGGGCACATGATGCCTGGTTTTGGCTTCAATGCGTAAAGGGGTCAGTCTGACAGTTATGCGGTTATGATTTATTCCTTATGGTCTTCGGCATAGGCTTCATCGGGATGGCAGCCGGTGCCGTCGAAACAGTGGGTACATATGCATTCCTTTGGCAAGCCGATGCTTTCCACAAGAGTGTTGATTTTGCTGAACTCAAGGGATGTAAGTCCAAGCTGCCGTGCGATTTCGTTGACCAGGCGGCGGTATTCAGGAGTGCCGGGTGTCTTGTATAGGTCAAGTTTTGCCGAAGCGTCCCCCTCGAAATCCTGTATTATGCGGCGTGTGATAAGTTCCATGTCGCTTTTCGAGGATGTGAAGTTTACAAACTCGCATCCATAGATCAGGGGAGGGCAGGATATGCGTGCGTGCACCTCCTTGGCGCCGCATTCATAGAAAGTGCGCACGTTGTCACGCAACTGTGTACCACGCACGATGGAGTCGTCGCAGAACACAACCCTTCGTCCGTCAAGTATGGCGCGGTTGGGTATAAGTTTCATTTTTGCCACTAATGCGCGGCGCTCCTGGCTGCTGGGGGTAAAGCTGCGTGGCCATGTGGGTGTGTATTTCAGCACGGCGCGGCAGTAAGGTATTTTGCGGCCGTCGGCATAACCAAGTGCGTGTCCTACCCCGGAGTCGGGTATTCCGCATACGCAGTCGGCTTCCGTAGTATCTTCCTCTCCCATGCGCCGGCCTGATTCCTCACGCACGGCTTCGGCATTTATGCCGAGGTAGTCGCTTGCCGGAAAGCCGTAATATACCCATAGGAAGGAGCATATTTGCTGGCGTGAGGCCGGTTTACGGAGCACCTCCATACTGTCGGAGGTTAGTTTTACAATCTCACCGGGACCGAGGTCACGCACTACATTATAGTCAAGATTCGGAAATGCGGAAGATTCGGTGGCGGCAGCGTATGCGCCATCCTTATGTCCTATCACGATAGGGGTGCGTCCCATGTAGTCGCGGGCTGCTATGATGCCGTTTTCGGTGAGTATGAGCATCGAACATGAGCCTTTGATTTTCTTGTAAACAAGGTTGATGCCATCCACAAAGCTGTCGCCCATGTTTATCAGCAGACCTACCACTTCAGTGGGGTTGATGTTGTTTGACGACATCTCGCTGAAATGGATGCGCTGGTCTATGAGCTCATTTGCGATCTGCCTGAGGTTTGTTATTTTTGCCACTGTGACAACGGCATAACGTCCCAGATGGGAATTGATCAATATGGGCTGGGGATCCGTATCGCTGATCACGCCTATACCTTCGTTTCCGACGAATTTTGGAAGATCTTCCTCGAATTTGGAACGGAAGTAACTGCGTTCAAGATTATGTATGGCCCGTGTGAATCCTTTCTCTGGATCATATGTGACCATGCCGGCCCTCCGGGTTCCGAGATGGGAATTATAGTCAATACCGTAAAACAGGTCTGTTGCGCAGGGGCGCTTTGAGATTGTGCCGAAAAAGCCTCCCATATACGATGATTTTTGAAAATTGGAAGTTTGTTTCAGAGAAAGTGCAAAGGTACAAAAAAGCCGGTAGCTTATTCCTGTGTCTGAAGGAAAAAAACTACCGGTTTTTTATTAAAAACGCCTATGAGGCACAATCGGCTACAATGCTACTTTTGTAACTGCTGACGAGTTGGCTGAAGTTGTCCGCACTACGTATATGCCATGCGGGAAGTCTTGCCCAATATCCCCTGCACACCCGCGATAGAGGCATGTGCCGGAGGTGGAGAATACTTCCACGGTCATATCTGAGTCGCCGGTAACGGTTATTCTGCCATTCTCCACTGTTATTTCGGGTCTGGCCGTGCTGTCTGATATAGTGGTATTGATACCGGAGGTGGTGGTGTTATAGAGTGCGAATCCACTTACCTGCAGGTCGGAAGAGCCGTTGTTGTCAAGGAAGTTTATGCGGTAATGGCGGTACGGTTTTCCTGCGGCAGGGTTTATGACCGTATAATTTTCGTCGGTAAGTCCGGCACGGCGGAGCATGTCTACGGATTCGAACAGGAACAGTCCGCTGAGCAGATTGGAAGAGAAATATTTACCGTCCTGCCCTCCGTTGTCGCCCCATTCGTTGCGTTCGGAGCGGTGTTTCCAGTCAGGCATTATTTTCAGTTCCGGTCTTATCAGCGCGCAGTTGTATAGTGAACGGGCGTTTTCCACGAGATACTGCGCGTAGCGGTATTGGCGTTCGGGGTCAAGGAATCCTGAGAGCACCCAGTTGGTGATGTAGCGTATGTAGATGCCTTTGAACATTCCGCCGTCACCAACTCCTGATTCGCGCATGATACCGTCAGGCGAGAACCATGTCTCGAAGAGCGATTTGTCCATGAGGTCTACGGCGATGTCGTAGTATTTCTGATCCTTGGTGATGCGGTACAGCTCAAGAAGTCCTCCGACCCATGTCCCTTGGTTGTATGAGAAGGTCCAGCCTCGGTTGTCGTTGTGGGGGGAATCCTTGATGAAGCCGTCGTCAAAACGGGAGTGTGTGAGCATCCAGTCGAATATCATGATGGCTTTGTCAAGATATTGCTGTTCGCCGGTGATCTGATATAGTTTGGCGGCTCCTATTATTGCAGGAGCGTTGGAGCAGGAGTTTTTGCTGGTGCCGTCGCCGCTGTTCCAGCGTATGCCTCCTCCGTCATCGTCGTTCCATCCTACCCATATCCAGTCAAAAAGCTGTTTTGCCTCTTCCAGCCATTTGTCGCGGCCAGTGGTGAAGTTTTCGTAACCGCGGATGCAGGCGAGGTTCATCCATTCCATGTCATCGTAGAAAGAGTTCCATAAGTCCTGGCGTCCGGCATCATATGCGGTGTACATGCCTGTGCGTATGGAATTGGCGGAATTCTGGTAGGTGCGGTTTTCTGTGCGGGCATACGCGTCAATGTATGCGTCAATGGCATGTGCCATCCACCAGTAGTTGTAGCCATAGTCTATTTTGGAGGGATCAGGGTTCCATGCGGCGATTAGATATTGCCCTTTGCCCCATTTTCGCATGAAGTTTTTGCGTATGCCGGAGTGTATCTCGTCTGCCAGTTTTGCAAAGTCGATATGTGCCAGTTGGTCTTCCCCGATGGGACGTGTGGATATATAGCCTTCGCTTTCGAAGATCCCCTCGTTGCATCTTACGTCAAGTGTGGTCCAGTTCTCGCCGTCGTCAGATGCCAGCAGTTCCCATTCGGTTGGGCGCTGTGCTCTGGATGCATAGCGGTTTGAGGTCACTGAATATGACCGTATGGCAGTTGGGGTGTTGAATGAATATTGTATCCATGCGTCATGCAGCCCGGTCTCTCCGGATACGTTCCGGAAGGTTACGGCTGTTTTGGGATCGCGATTGTCTATAGCGTCTTGGTTCTCTGCGAAAGCCGGCATGATGAACTTCCCGTTTTCCTGGGTGGAGATAGCTTGGTCGGTAACCGGTATACCCAAAATTTGCAACTCGGCCAATTCAAGTGAGGTGCTGTTGGATATGGCTGTGACCTCTACTTTTATAGTGTTATAGGCCTTGCCGATGGATAATGCCCGGGCTACTTCTCCGGTAAACGGTGTCTGTATGGACACTGCGGTGTTTGTGCGTGTTATGGCTTTCCATGTGCCGGCTTCCTCGTCAAGACCGTAGATGGAAACCTTGGCGGGAGCCATTTCCAGATTGTCGCCGGCTACGAGGTTCACCCCCTGTACATACCAGGGTTGCCTGAGGGTGAATATCATTGAGGCTTCTGTGGCATTGTCAAGATGGAAAATGGTGGTATCGTCGCCGTCAAAAAGATTTTCAGCGGTAACGGGCATTTGGGCTCCTTCTATTTCCATTTTGCATCCGGCCAATGCGTTGTCGGTGGCGAGCACCTGTTGTGCGGCTGCTGGTGCGACTGAAACGGTTGCCAGCAGGGCGGCTATATGGATGTTTGTCTTATTCATGGGAGTTGTTCTGTTCTGGTGGATTATTTTGATACACCGAATTCATAGATACGTGCGTTGCGGCCGTCGGCTCCCTGTACAGGCTGTATCACGTTCAGACGTATATAGCGCACGTTCTGTGGTGTTTCAAAGCGTTTGGTGACAATGTTCCGTTTGTTCCCGGTGAAGAAATCAAGCGTACGCCATTCTTCGTTTGTGTTGTTGCGTCCTTGCAGCAGGCAGGATGAGGTTACATACGCTATGTTCTCCCTGGCGGCGTTCACAACTTTCCAGGCGTTTATTTCAGTGGTTTCGCCAAGGTCGAAGTCAACGTAGGATGGCACGCCTGATGTGTCGCACCACTTAGTGGTTTCGTCACCGTCTACAAGCATTTTTGGATGTTCTTTGTCATTGACAAACCCTGTCCATCCGATGATATGTTCAGGTTTTAGGATGTTGCCGAAGTTGGAGGATGTAAGATCCGGTTCTGTGCGTCCGCTTGTTATTGATGTGCGGAACAGGTCGTTTGCTGCCACAACAGCCTTGGCATTGTCCACGTTTGTGGCTGTGGCTGCAAAGAGCACTACTTCGGGGCTGTCCGGAAGGATAATTTCGGTTGCTTTGGCGGGAATGTCGACAGGGAAGCTGAACATGTAGGTAAATTCGTATGGGCAATCTCCGTCGGCGCTGTGGCGGTGGGTGCCCGCATAGGCTATTTCGGCATCTGTAAGGTAGCCTGTCGTGTGCCCTTCATGTCCCCACTGGCCGATAAAGCCGGTGTAAGAGGGCACGTTCAAGGCGGTGGCCTTGTTGCCGGCGCGTACGTCGCAGTTTACGGAAGATCCGTCAGTTGCAGCGGCGGCGAGCAGATATACACGGTTGAAGTTGTGTCCGGCAGGGAGACGCAGGGTATCGCCTTCACATTTCATGCCGTTCAACAGTTCTTTGTTTTCAAGTTTGAAAGGAACATTGCCGACTTTGAGGTCTGACGGGATTAGTTCGGCGGCATATGAGTATCCTCCCTCGAAATCGCCATCTGAAGCGAATTGGTTCCAACTGAAGCAACGTTTGTCAAAGTCAAGTTGCAGCGGCATATGATTGCCTGTTGCTTCTTGGGCTTTTTTATTCAGTTTTACCTTAAATGTCTTTACTCCATTGGGTTTGATTGTGAGGGCAAGGGTATTGCCTGAGAAATCGGCTTTCCCGATGTTTTTTTCTGTGCCGTCTGCTTCTGTGGCCTGTGCGATATCCGAGGCGAATGTAATACGGGCGTTCTGGGCAGACTTGCCGCCGGTCTCATATACGCGTACCACATATTCGTCGGAGTTTTCGGCTTTTTTGAGTGCCTTGATCGCAACATTGCCGTTGTCAATTGATGCGAGAGAAAATTCGCGTCCAAGTTCGCCGGCATGCTTTGAGGCCACAAACGGTTTTACACGTTGGTTGAGCAGTTCAGCCTCACGGCATGTCTCGGCTTTGGCAAGGGCTCCGGCATGTGGACGCAAGCTGTATGTGAATGTGTGGTGTCCGAAATCCTGACGGTCCTGATATGCGTAGCCCCCGTTGGTTTTGGGAGTATGCAGCAAGGTGAGGCGCAAGGTATTGTTGTCGGGCTTGTCCCATCCATATTTGCAATCGTTCATTACGGTTACCCCATAGCTGTCAGAGTCGTCTGTCAGGTCCGCCCATTGCTGCGCGTATACTTCGTAGGCGGTCTTGGTGTTGTTGCCGCGTTTTACGGCACCGATTCCCAGGTCGTAGGTTGCCGTTTCGTTGCCAAATGCCAGGGGGAACTCGGCTTTGAGCAGTGAATTGGTTGAAAGCCAGTCTACTTCGTTGTAAAAATCTATGCGGTCTGCCATTGCACCTTCATGCAGGCGGATATATTGTGTGAAGCGTGAATCGCCATGTGTCTTTGTGACGCGCAGTGTTTTGCGCAGTGGTCCCTCCTCTATCATGGATATTTCCACATTGCCTGTTATTGACTGCGGTTCGGCATCTATGGCGTCTTTTATGATTTCCCATGCTGGCCATGCGAATGATTCATTCTCGGTGAACATGGCAAGACGGATCGCTTTGCCCTCCTTTACAAGTTCGCGTGAGTTTTTCTTGTCATAGAGCGAATTTATATCCCCGTTGCGGTCGAATGTGAGGCGGTAAAGGGAGTTTTCAAATGTTTCAGTGGATTTGGGCGCTGTGCCTGTGCCGTTGCCGGATAGGCGCACGTCATATACGGCGTATCCGTTAGCCGGTACTGTGGTTTCGGCGAGGATCTTTGCATATCCGTTGTCGAAGCCTGCAACCTGTGCCTTTACTTTTTTCCCGGAAGCATCGTATACTTCCGCGTTTTTGGGGAAGCGTTTGGCAGGGATGTTCATTTCCACAATATCTGTGGCTGGTGTGCCAAGGGCATTGAAGAGGACTACGGGGGTGCCTTTTACGCGGGTGTCCATTTTCGCTGCCACGGCTTCAACGGCGTGTGTCAAGGTTCCGGCGAAGTCTTTGAGTGAAAGCAGTTCGTCGTTCCATGAGAACTCATATGCACGTGGGATACTGGTGCCTGTGAGGTCGTCATGGAATTGGTGGAATATGAATCGCTGCCATGCGGAAGTGAGCTTTCCGGAGGGATATTCCATTAATCCCAGCAGCTCGGCTCCCACTGCCGCGCGCTCGGCTGCATCACCCAGCAGTTCGTTCTGGCGGTTATATAGCTTCATTGCCGCCTGTGAAGTGTAACATCCTGTGCCATGTACGTCCATAAGCAGCTCGCCGTCATATACCGGCAGTTCCGGATGTTTTTCGTATGGCAGGAAATCCTTGAAAATCTGGTCGCTGGTGGCACTGATGATTTCTACAGGGCCGTTTCCACGGATACCGCGTTCCACGGCATCCACTGAAGTGATTGTAGGTGATCCGCCTATGTCGCCCGTACCATAGTAGCGGTAAACCATGTTCAGCGGGGTTTCTGTAGCATTTTTCTGGAGCGACTTGTTGTGGCTTAAATCTTCCAGCTCCCAGCGGCGGCCATAGTCATAACCGTGGGCCATCATTATGGTGGAGCCGTCCACGCCGCGCCATAGACCTATGGTGAATGGATATCTGCGGTCTCCTTCGTAAAACGGATGTACACGCCATCCGAGTTTTTGTGAGGAGAATCCTATAAGGCCGCAATGGCTGGCTACCGTAGGAAGTGTCCACCCGAAGCCGAAACAGTCGGGAAGGAATATGTCTGTGCTCTCCACACCGAATTCATTGCGGTAAAATTCCTGTCCGAGCATGATATTTCGGATTGCGGATTCCGTGGAGGGTACAATGGCATCGGTGGCATCCCAGCTTGCACCGCATATGTGCCATCTGCCGTTTTTGATGTATTCTTTCATCTCCTCATACTCGCGCGGATAATACTCCTTCATCCAGGCATATTTTACACCCCCTTCGAAGTTGAACACGTAGTTGGGAAATTTCTTCAATAGGAAAAGGTTCTGGTTTATGGTGTTCCATACATACTCTTTGATAGTGGTCTGTATGTCCCAGTTCCATTGCGTGTCCAGATGGGCATCGGCTACCATATAGGCTTTGGTCCTGTCTGTCCCGGCGTTTTCTCCTGTAGTATCGGGAGAGGCCAAGGATGTGGCGCTTACCGCCATGGCTGCTGCTGTCAGGACGGAAAATCTTTTTGCAATACTTGTCATATGGTTGAGTTTTGTCACGGTTGATTGGTTTTCAATATTGCCGGTTTGCTGCGGCAGGGTATGTTGGTTTTTTATTATGCAGTTCAGGGTATGCCTCTTGCGAGACGCTGAATTTCGGATACAACAAAGGTACTGAAAATATGTGGTTCCTCAACGCTATATTTGTGTCAAAAAAAGTCCTCAATCCAGACAATTTAGTCTCTTCGGGTGATTGAGGCAGTTATATCGGGGAAAGTGGTTTCCGGATATCAATTATGGCGTGCCATGATTTTCCGTCTCCGTGTTGGCCGTTATGGCATCATCGTCATATACGGATATGAAAAAGGCGATGTGCCAGGTTTTTGACACATCGCCATGTTTGGCGCTGGTAAAACGCCTTGATCGCAACAATTCTGAATAACCCTAATAAAAATTGTACCTTTTGATGTCCTATCTATTTTTAACTTTGTCTTTGTCTATATTCCGGATTTTCCGGCAAACCCTTATGCTTTTATTGAATTGAGCAGATCCAGTTTTCCTTCGTTTATCAGTTTTGTGATAAGTTCGCCGAAGAGCGTGTTTTGCCATGCGAACCAGTCGCGGGTGAAGTTGGTGGGGTCGTCTACGTGGAACGACTCATGCATGAATCCCAGGCCTGCGTCTGTGTTGAGAAGCATCGTTATGCAATCGCGGATTTCATTGTCGTCTGTTGAAGTGAAGGCCCTCATCATTATGCTCATCGGCCATGCCATGTAATATCCGATATGTGGGCCGCCGATGCCTTCTCCCTTTTCGCCACGGAAGAAATATGGGTTGTTTTCGCTCCATACGAAGCGGCGGGTGTTCTGGTAGATCGGATCGTTGGGATCCATCCCGTCAAGGTAAGGCATGGCAAGGAGGCTGGGCACATTGGCATCATCCATCAGGAGTGAATTGCCGAAACCATCCACTTCGAATGCATAAAGTTTGCCGAATTGGGGGTGGTCTACGACTGCGTATTTCTTAAGTGCGGTTTCCACCTCGTCTGCCAGTGCGTTGCAGCGTCCTGCAAATTCCGGATTGTTGTTTACTTCCTTAAGTATTTCGGCTGCTTTGCGAAGCGATGCCACAGCGAAGAAATTGGAGGGCACTAGGTATTGCAGCGTGGTGGCGTCGTCTGATGGACGGAAACTGGATACGATCAGGCCACACGGTTTTACTGGTGCGCCCCATCCGTCGTTGTTAAGAGTGTCAAGTGCACGGTCGGTCTTACGTTTGAACTGGTATTTGCCACGGTTTCCCTTGCGTTGCTGGTCTATGAAAGTGGCATATATGTTTTCCATTGCAGCGAGCCACTCCTCGTCGAATATGCTTGCGTCGCCGGTTTCTTTCCAGTATGCATATGCCAGACGCAGTGGGTAGCAAAGTGAGTCTATCTCCCATTTGCGCTCATGGATCTCGGGTTTCATGTCGGTGAAATCGCTCATCCATTCGCCACCGGTCGGTCCGTCGTTGAAAGCATTGGCATACGGATCAATGATGATGCATTTGAACTGGCGGCGGATCACTCCTTCCAGCATGTCTTTCAACTCCTTGTCTTCGTTGGCAAGTTGTATGTAGGGCCATACCTGTGCTCCGGAGTCACGAAGCCACATGGCGTGTATATCGCCGGTGTATACAAAAGTGTCGTGGTGGCCGTCTTTGCCTTTACGGTAATGTACGGTCGTGTCAAGAGTGTTAGGGAAGCAGTTCTCGAACATCCATGCGAGTTTTGGATTGGTGAGCATGGATTTTACTTTTGCGATGTGCTTCTCTACCGCCTTGGATTTGAAAAGACGGTCTGCCTTTGCCGGACGCTTTGTTTTGGTATAATCCGGGGTTACGGTCACAGCAGTATTGTCTGCCGCACATGTCGGCACCGGTGCACCATATGCATCAATTGAGATTAGGAATGCAGCACTTGCTGCGAGAGCTAAGGAGATGGATCTCATTTCTGGAATGTTTGATGTTTGCGATGTCGGAGAGAGGTGGTTTTTTTGTATTGGGAGAGGTGAAGAGAGAGGATGGATCGTTGTTTGATCAGGAGAGGAGGCTTCGTTTTTAGGTTATGTAGGGAGGTGAAAGCAGTGTCGCATGTATTGTGGCTGGGGATTATTTGCCAGTCTCCGATTGGTAAAGCGCTGCGGTTGCGAGCATTTCCGCCATTGCGCCCTGGGTGATAAGACCTTTGCGATCGTCTTTGGTGTCGCCGCTCCAGTCTGAGTTGAACAGTCCGGTTTCGCTATCTCTGGCATGTTCCCATGCATAGTCAAGGTTGCGAAGATAGTTGTCCATATATTCACGGTTGCCGTCGGCAAGGAATAGTTCATAGAATCCACGCATCATTACGGCAGTGAACCATATGTCGCCGTTTTTGATCAGGGGGAATTCGCCGATGCTGTCGTTTGCAGTGCGGGAGAAGAAGTATCGGTAAGCGCTCTTGGCAATATCCTGGGCATCCGTGAGATATTGTTTTTCTCCGGTGATATTGTACAGCAGGGTCGCCGCTTGAATCATCTGGCCGCTGTTATAAGCGAATTTCGCAGGTCCGATCTTCCCGTTCATCAGTTTGTGGTCAAAATACAGGTAGTCGGTGGAATCTTGCAGGTTGTTTTTTGTCCAGTCATACAGGGCTGTTCCGGCATTGAGGTATGCGGAGTCGCCTGTTGATTTGAACAGTTTTAGCGCAAATACTGAACCGGGAGCGTTTGAACAGGTGTTTTTGCCCCCTTTTTTCTGTTCGCACCAATATATTCCGCCTCCGAGTTTGTCATCGGTGCCGCTTTCTATGAATTTCCATATCATGCGGGCTTTGTCAAGATGCGCGGGATCCTTTGTCCCAAGATAAAAATCGGTATAATCAATGCCAAGCCAGATATTGTCGTCGTAGAATCTGTCGCTTTGTGGCGCGTTGCTTATGTATGAGGCATATGCAGCCGGCATGCGTGCGGTATCTAGATATTGTTCCAGACCCGGTGTCACTCTTTCTTCCATAAGCGTGAGATATGCGGAATCTCCGGTGGCGTCATAGAGTGCCCGTACGGCAGATATTGTGGAAGAATAGGGCCACAGGTAAGAGAATGGTTTCGGAGAGTTGTTGTCATCTCCGGCAAGGTATGTGGCTCTGTAAAATTCGTCGTTAGGATAATTTTCGCGTAAGAGTGTTTCCCCCTCCACTCCGTAATGGGTGTAGATGGAGTCTAAAGTCTCTCCTGCCATCAAAGCATATTTGGAGGGCATTTCTTCGGCGCTTTTATTCTGGCCGGCCAAGTAGTATGCTGTAAGGCTGGCGGCGACAATAATCGGTAAAAAAGATTTGGCAGGTTTCATGGGGTTAGTTTGGAAGTATGTTGTGAGCCGAAAATGATGCACAATCTAGCCGTGCCATGGCGTATCAATGATTGGTCTGCTGATTTTCCGGTTGCAAAGATATATGCCCTGATGGATCTTTCGTGTGCGTATTTCTGACTAATGGTGATGTATAGGCGCATATATTCAATTGTTTACACATTGTGCGCAATTGCGCACACGAATTGTACCTATATATGGAGGGAATGAACCAAAGTCTTAATCATGTTGTTCATAATAGTGAAGATATAAGGTGGCGGGGCGGGATATAAATTCCGGGCAGCGGCTGCCTAAGCTGAAGCCTGATCGCGAAAGGCTATGCTACTGAGCGGCTCTCACCTATAGGTGTTGGAAGCGACACCAGCCCGATGCAACCTGAATATTTCAACCATATCCTCTTTAAGCGGGGCGGCCTTTACGGGCTGTCCCGTTCTTGTCTGACTTGATGTCTGACATACTTTTCTGTATGGATGCATAAGAGGTTGTCCATAATGGCTCGTCCGGGGCGTCGCTTGCGGTGCTCGGCTTCTGGCGTTTGAACTATTCCTGGCTGGGTCAGGCGGCCAAGGGCCAATTGCCGGCATGGCCCTATCCAAGCGGGCAAAAAAACAGGGCGATATGCCAAAATTCCAAATTGGCATATCGCCCTGAATATAGGGTTGAGGTTCTTACTTGACTATGACTTTGGTGGCGTTCCCGCTTATTGATACAATATATACTCCCTGAGATACCGGAATGTCAATATGGTTCTTTCCCTCGCCGGAGGCAACTGTTATTCCGCTCGTTGATGTTATGTTGTAATTTTGTCCGGACATGCCGTTGATGGAAATCACGCCTTTGCCGGCAGTGACGGCCGGCGCCATGCTATGGTTGCTACCGATGCCGGTGCCTTCTACGGCTTTCACCGCGCGCGATTCGCCGTTGGCGTATACTGCCGATACGGCATATTCTTTTCCGGTTTCTTCCTCAGAGGGGAGATCGGAGAATCTGAGGCTTTCCACAGGCTCGGCGTTGAGGAGGGTGTTGCCGCAATAGATGTTATAGCCTTTCAGCGTCAGGTCCTGGGGGGCGCCGGTTGCAGGGTAGAAAGATACATTGTCAATGAATATCTGCGATGTACCCATCGGGGCGTATGAGCATCCGCGGATGGCGAAACGCCGTGCGCCTTCCGGTACCACTACAGCATATTGTGTCCAGTCGCCGGGGAGTTCCTCTATGCGGCGCACGAGTGTGAAGTCCTCTGGATTTGTACCCCCTTCGCTGTAGAGGAATTCCACGGTTTCGGGTGTCTCGCGGTTGTAGCTGCGCGCCCATAAGGTCACAAGCTGCTCGCGGCCGCAGAGTTCGGGTGCTATGGCCCAGTCATCCTGTTGCTCGCCACGGGTGAATGTGGAGTTGACCACATACATGTTCGCGAGATACTGAAGGCTGTTGTCGTAACCGTAGTAACCGTCGGAGAACTCGCTGTACATGCGGCTCTGCACCCACCATGACTGTGCGGAGTGTATGGGTATGCCGGGGAAATCAAGCATCTCCCAGGTAGAGGAGCTTACCATGCCGCCGATGGGGAGTTGGTCCACGTCAATGAAGATCCAGTCGCCTGCCTCGGTAAGGAACACATCTTCCTCGGCACAGGGGTACGATTCGAAGTCCTCAAGCACAGCTTCAGGAACGGCTTTGGCCATGTCGGGCGCAATCCATTCAAGCTGTTTGCCGTCGGGATTGATGAACACGGCTTCAGGTTCGGGAAGCAGGGGCAGATTGCGTGCCACTGTCACAGCTCCTGAAATATTGTTGTCTGCCACTTCGTCGCCGGTTGCTTCTATGCTGATACGGAAGATGTTGCCTACAGGATCTTGTACGCTGAGGGAGTGCTGGAACTCAACAAATTCGGCAGCGCCGAACATGAGCTGTCCGAGATCTTTGGCGGCTACCTCCTCGTCGTTGTGGAGGAGAATGGCCTTGTATGCCTGTACATCGGATGTGCCGAGGTTGGTGACACGTGCCCTGACGGTGAACGTTTCGCCCGGTTTGGCCTGTACCGGAGCCTTGATGTCGGTGACGGCGAGATCTGTTTCGGCTATATCCTCTATGCGGATGTTGTCAATGAGCACCCAGTTGTAACCGTATTCGTCATTGGCATGTATGGTACCCTTGAAGATAAGGGAGATGGTCTGGCCGGCAAACTCTTTCATGTCCACCGCCACAAGTTCCCATGCCTCCACGTTGCCGAGATCCTTTATTACCAGATGTTTCACATTGTGGCGTGTGCCGTCGGCAGTCATTACATCCACGTCAAGTTCGTTGATATCGGGATTGCCCTGCTGGAGCCAGTTGTATGTGTAGAAGGTGAGGGTTGGCTCCTCCATGCCGGAGAGGTCAATGGCGGGTGAAAGAAGTTCTGTCCACTCATTATGGTAGTTGCCTGCCTCATCGTTGACGTAGCTCCAGCCGAACATTCCCGCAAAGCCGTTGTCATGGTCCTGGGATCCTTCTGCGCTCTGGAACGATGAGTCCATCATGCGGTTCCAGCCGTTATATTGCTGGAACTGCAGCGCGCGCTCGTCATCGGTTATAGAGGCTATCTGCGGGCCGTTTGAGGCTCCGTCGCCCCATGGGTGCTCAAGCGAGTAGTTGGGGAACGACTCTTTGAACGGAGCCTTTACAGGTAGTCCTGCGAAGATGTTGGCGCTTTTTTCGGCATAACCTATGCCGGCGGCGTTCACGGCGGAAACCTTGACGTAGACGAATCCGCGGTCGCGGCCGGTCTCGAATGTCGGGGTGAATGTAAGGCTGGTCTCTGTGATCCCTTCATAGGTCTTGTTGCCATGATAGTATGCGTTGTCAGGGAAGACCTCCACATTGTAGGTCACCTCGCCGTTGAGGGGATAGCCGAGCCAGTCGGAAACAGGCGCTTCCCATGTCACGGTCACCTTTGTGGGATCGTCGGCATTGCGTGCTATCTCTATTCCGGTAAGTTCTTTCGAGCGGTTGATACCTACGAATGTCTTGACCGCAGGGGATGGTGCGCCTTTAGAGGTGCCGTTGTATGCGTAGGCTGTATAGGTGTATTCGCCGTTTTCTGTCACCGTCTCGTCTGAGAATTCAACTGTCGAGCCGGGAACCGGGGCATCAATGGTGGCTACCACCTGGTTGTTGCGTGTCACTTCCAGTTTACTGACGGCTGTCAGTGTGGTGCCGTTTTCTGCAAGTTCGGGCACTTTCACCTTGCCTGAGGCTTTGAGTGCTCCGCTACGGTCGGCTGTAACTTCAAGGATCTCAGGAGCTGCGGGAGCCGCATAGCTTACGGGGGCGGATATGGTCAGCTCCTTGATGGTGAGGTAATACATGTTGGGGTCGCTCACGGCATGGAAGCCGATGAACATCTTGCCATCCTGTTCGGCGGTCATTTCGAAGTCGAATCCCATCGGATCGGTCTGGTCAATGAGTGTCACAGGAAGGAGTTCGGTGGTCATGGCGTCGGGGCTGCATGCATATCCCATCTTTACCTCTACTTTTTCGGGGCATGAGGCCATGCGGCATGTGAATGCCACATGCACTTTGTATTTGCATCCGGCGACAGCTTTTACCGGAGGGGTGAGCACCCAGTCGTTGGCGGCGTTGGAGTAGTCGTATTTATATGCGATGCCGCTGTATTCGTGGCCCCATGTGGCTCCGTCGTTGTTGAGGTCGAACACGCTCCAGTTGGTGAACACATCGTAAAAATCAAGCGTGGAGAGGTCGTAGGGCAGTGTGAGCGATCCGGTCATTGTGGGGTCGCTGACGCCTGGTGCCGAGGTGTTACCCCCCTGCGAGGCGGTAACATGGAATACGACAGACTCTATCCCTTCCGGCTCATAGATGCATTCCGCTTGGGTGCCGGAGATGTTTTCGGCCACGATTGCGCCGGCCGGCATGCGGGTCACTGTGTAGGTTACGGACGAGGGATCAACGAATCCGCCGTTGGCTCCGGTGGTGACTGCGTCCCAGGTGACTGTAAAACGGTTCTCGTTTTCTACAAAGTCTACTTTTACATTGCCGGGGCTTTCAGGAATGTCGGGACCCACCCACATGGAAAGGCGTGATTTCTTTCCCTCCCCTGCGGCGTTCGACGCAGAAACAGAGAAGTTGTGTTTGCCCGCCGCGGCCACTGTGACTGTCGCCTTGACCTCGGCCCCGTATGCGGCTGTACCCTCGGCAACGGTCTCTTTGCCGTCAATCATCTTCCATGATGCCTCTCCTGTCGCGGCGCTTCCGTCATGCAGGGTGGATGGCATCGTGAAACAGATCGTGCCGCTCAGGGATCCTGCGGGGAAGTTCCCCGTGGGTGTTGAGGGTGTGCCCGGGGCGTTATCGGCTACAGGGCTCTCGGCTATGAATATTGATGTGATTGATTTGCCGGGGAAATCGGCCAGAAGTGTGGCGGCGCCGGTCTCCGGGTTGATGGAGTACAGGTTGCAGAACGTCGGGCCGCTGTACTCCTCCTCGCCGTTGGCCATAAGGATGAAATCGCCGCTGTCAGGATCGAAGGCGCCGCTCCAGTTGTAGCGCGCGCTCCCGTTGGTGACCCCTATGTCGGATATGCGGTCCACTTGGCCGGTGGTGAAGTTAACTTTGCCGAAAACGCCTCCTCGGGTCACGCCATAGAGGGTGCCTTCGTTGTCAAAGGCGAGCGCCCACGCCAGTTCGTCGTTGAAAAGCGAGGCGCCGGGGGTGATGTCAAGCGAGAATCCTGTCTCCAGGTTGATCGAATAGAGATGGTATGACATTGCCCCGTAGTCGCAATAGGCATATCCTGTGCCGGTCTTGGGATCAATGGCAAGGTCGCTCGCGCGGTATTCCGGCAGATATATCTCGTCGCCGACTTTTTCCCAAGTGTTTATGTCATATCCCTGTATGCGGTGGCCGTGGGGATCGTTGTCTGTGTCCCAGTATTCGTCGTAACGGCCGTCATGGCAAGCATAGAAGGTAGTGCCGCTGAGAGCGCCTCCGTAATATGAGCTGATATCGCTTACTTTTTCCATCTCGCCGCCGGATAGCTCGGGGAGGCGGTACATCCCTATGGTGTTTGTGGCATAGTCGTAGACGGTGGCCACTATCTGCGGAAGCGGTGTCCTGTCGGGGGCGGATACTCTGGCCATAGGGGCTTTCTGTCTGGCGGCAGCCTCTTCGGCTGCTTTCGGATCCAGTTCTTCGGGTGGCTTCTGGAATCCCTCTTTTATCACAATGCTTGTGCTCAGGGCGTTGCGGTTGGCTGTGAATAAAGCCATTGCCGGTATCGCCGAGGCTGCGGCAACGGTGGCCGCTGTCAGTAATGTGAGTAGATTTTTCTTCATAGCGCAGTTATTTGTAATGGATGATTATGATCCTAGATACGTGATATGCCGTTACAGATAAGCTCCTGTTGAGGTATATGACTGAATGAATAAGCCTGGTGGCAAACTTATTTGAATGGCTATGTTGCAAAGGTAATGTTGCAAATGTTAGAAAAAAACAACCTATGTTAATTTAATCGTGTTTTGAGGCGTTTTTTGCTAATGATTGTGTTTCTTTTCCTGTAAGATTTTTTTGCGGATCCGGCTTACATGCACTTCTGTCATTTTCAGATATGAGGCTATGGCTTTTAATGGAACGTTCTCAAACAGTTCCGGACGGCATCTTTCAAGCCATTCATAACGCCATTTTGCATCGCCGTTCATCACTTTGTCTTTTAGCTCCGCATAACAGCATCGGCGAGTGAATACTCCTGCAACCCATTGGCAGAATTCGTTGGATTCGGCCATAAGGCTGTCGAATTTGTTCTTCCGGATATGCAGTGTGGTAGTCGGGCTGCAACATTCGATTCTGATTATTGCCTGTGAATTGGTGGAGTAGCTGTGCATTGAGGTTACCAATGTGCCTTCCATTCCGAAGTAAAGGTTTGTTTCCACACCCTCGTTGAGCATATATCCCCTTACTATTCCTTCCTTGATCAGGTATATGTCCTGGTTTACATCGCCAAAATCAATGATGGCTTCCCCACGCATGAATTTATGCACATCTGAATTTTCGGTAATATGTCGGAATATATTATCGGTCAGGGGGAAGTCGGATTCCTCTTTTAGTGCATTTCTGAAATCAGCGTCAGATATCATTATCGGTCAGGGGATAACTATATAATACGCTAATTTACGACTTTTATTGGTTTGGTACAATATTTTATCTGGGAGAACCCGATTTTAACATCTTAAGCATGTGCTTTAAAAAAGCAAGTGGTAATCTTCCGGAACCGTGGTTGTCTGGCTGGGTGGCGTTGACGTGGCTGATGAATTTTGGAGGGAAATATATCCGGGTGGATATGATAGTGGCGCTGTGCCGGTAGGCACAGCGCCACTAAATGTCGTTATGGCTGTGGGAAGGTGCGTTTATGCCTCTCCCTGAGGCTCTACGTTGATGAAACGACGCCCTTCTTTACCTTGGGTAAATACCACCTTGCCATCAACAAGCGCGTAGAGGGTATGATCCTTTCCCATGCCTACGTTCAGGCCCGGGTGGTGGACTGTACCACGCTGACGTTTGATGATGTTGCCTGCTTTGGCGTGCTGACCGCCAAAAATCTTCACTCCGAGTCGTTTGCTTTCTGACTCACGGCCGTTCTTAGAACTACCAACACCTTTTTTATGTGCCATTTCTATTTGAGGTCTTTGGGGTTAAGCAATTACGTCTTTGATCACTATTTGGGAAAAGTACTGGCGATGGCCGTTGAGACGACGGTAGTCGTTGCGGCGTTTCTTCTTGAAGACTATTACTTTGTCGCCTTTTACGAGGGGACGTTTTACCTCGCAAATTACTTTGGCTCCCTCTACGGTGGGAGCGCCTACCTTAACGGCACCGTCGGCGTCTACGAGAAGAACGCGGTCGAAAACTACTTCCTCGCCTTCTTTTTTCTCGTCGCCGAGATAGTGTACATACAAGAACTTTCCGGCTTCTGCCTTGAACTGCTGTCCTTGGATTTCTACAATTGCGTACATCTTAAATGTATGATTTTTATAAAGTTATGCCCGCAGGCGGGCGTCACCGCCGCTTATTCGGAGCCTGCTTTAGCCAAAATGCCCACAAAGGTACTCATTTTCTGCGAATTGGCAAAAAAGAAATTGGGAAATTAAAAACAAAGAAAAAAGAAATAGAGAAATTTTGTGCAGGTTGTCTGTCCGGCCGTCTGGCTGTTTTCTCACATGTTTGTCATAGCCTTAAAAGCCGTGCTGTGGCAGTTGTATCGGCAAGGGCTTGTTGTGGAGTCAGCGGCAAGGTGCGTATTTCGGTGACGTGCGCTCCCGGTATCACGGATTCAAGCAGCTTATTGGGTGTGGGAGCTTCAACGAGTTTGCGGTATTCTCCATATGTGTAAGTGGTGAATGCCGAGTTGGCAGTAATGCCGCATCTGGTCAGCCACCAGCCGTTCCCTAGGTTTACGGGAGCGGATTGTTCTGTGAGGTCAGATGGTGCCGGATATGAAAGGACAGATTTCCCGTCCGGAGTGAGGCTTATGGCAACATTGTCGGCATACGGGCCGCTCATGCGATAAGCCACGGCTTTTATCATGGCTTGTGGCATGCCTGGTACAGGTGGCGTATCCTTGTCGCGGACAATCTGATGCTCAAACCGGCGTTCCGAGTCTATGATCGCGCTACGGTCAATATCCCCTGGCTGTTGTGATATGAATGTCTTTTCAGTAGGAACATGGCTTTTGCGTGTATTGCAACTGCTGTACCCGATTAAAGTGGCAGCAGTTATTATGGGCGGGAATTTTCGTGATATTTTCATCTGCTTATTAAAATTCCCCCAAAAATAGTTCTAAAAATCATCTGGAAAAAATTTTAGTCAACTTATTGGCGTTTTTGAGCCGGAAATTTGTTTAACTTTGTGTTCCCCGTCGTTTTACTGATGTCTATAACCAAAAACAAACAATAAAAATGAGAAAAATAATTTATCTTGCTTTACCGTTTATGGCGGCTTCTGCATTGGCCGTAAGTTCGTGTGGCGGTGGTAAAAAAGGCGCTGAAACCACCGGATGTGCCTCTGTTTCAAAAGCCGAGGCAAATGAAAATACAGTCCCATTTGTTACCGAAAATGTGAGCTGGACCGATTCGGTAACAGTCGGTGGTTGCAAAGCTGTCGCAACAATTTCCGGAAAATATCCTGAAAAAGATAATCCGGCCATAGTGGACAGCACCCGTGCATGGATTACCTTGCAGCTGGAGGCGCTTCTGAAAAATAGCGGGGGTGAAAATACTTTAGGATTGTCACCTGTTAAGGAGGATCTGGAGAATGGGAACCGTCTGGTTTCAAAGACCGTAGCCAGGCTGATGGATGCGTCGCGCAATGATTTTAAAGGTTTTGTCAAGGATAGCATTTCTACCAGTTATGAGTTTTCAGCAAAGTTTGAACCGATATTCTTGTCTGACAGCCTCGTCACATATTCCTATTCCAGCTATGTATATCTTGGGGGTGCCCATGGCGGGGCGGTGGGTATAGGACAGACCTTTGACCGCAACACGGGCGTCAAACTCACCTATGACAATACATTCCTTCCTGAAAAACGCCAGGAACTTGTGTCGCTTGTCAAAAAAGGGATTGCCGATTATTTCAAAGAATCCCAAGAGGTTGATAGCCTGAACCTTCGTGATGCCCTTTTGATAGATCCTGACACTTTGCCTCTTCCTGCGTTTGCACCGGAGTTTGTGAAAGATGGTGTTATTTTCACATATCAGCAGTATGAGATAGCGCCATATGCAGCTGGCATGCCGTCATGTGTCATAAGTTATGAGGCGCTTAAGCCGTTGTTTACTTCTTTCGCTGCACCCCTTGTCCCGGTCAAATAGTTGATTCCTGATCTCTATTAAATAAAACCGGATGCATCTGTAAAAGGTGCATCCGGTTTGGTTTTATGTAAGGTTGTTATATGCCCGGGGATTTATTTTTTCTCTGTGGAAGGGTGGGCTGCGGTGTAACGTGAATTGAGCCCCTTTACTATGTCGTCGGTTATATCAAGTGCGGGGTTGAAAAGTTCTCCCGGTGTGTAAAGCAATATGGCGTCATAGTGGCGTGTGCGGTTGTAGTCTGCCAGGAAGTTGTCAAGCGAGTCAAGAAATTCCTGTTGCTGACGGAGCGCCTCCTGCTGTGCCTTCGCTTGCAGCGAACCCAGGTAGTTCTGTGCGCTCTGCTGTTTCTTGTTAAGCTCAGCAACATCGGCATTGTATGACGCCTCGCTGAGATAACCGTTGTTCTGCATTTTCTGCTGTATGTTGGAGGCAAGGCGGTTCAGCTCCCCTTCGCGTGAGCTTTGGGCGTTCTGCAGCTCTGTCATGGTGCGCAGGTTGGTCTCATTGAAAGTTTTGACCAGGTCATAGTTTGCCATAACAGAATCCATATTATAGTAGCGGATGTTTGTAGTAGGTGCAAATGTATCGCTATCAGCCTGTGCCGTTTTCTTTTCCGGCTCCTGATTGCCGGCTGCAGGTGCTTCCTCTTTGTCGGAGCATGATGCCGCGGCGAGCACAAGAGCCAGGGCGCCGGCAGCGAATACTGTCTTTTTCATTGGTGTCAAATGATGAGTTATTGCTTTTTTCTATGTTTTCTTTTTTGTAAGCCGGGGAGGTCATGGGCATGACCGGAAGGGAACTTTCCCCCCTTTACGAAGAGTGCCTTGACCCCCAGGAGAATCATTGCCACTCCGAGCAAAATGATGGTTACAAGAGCGAGTTTCATTTTGTTTCACTCCAATTTGAGCGCAAATATAGGAAAGTTACCCCGATTTTTTGCAATATGTAAATTTTATTTTGTAACTTAGGGGGTGAGAAATGGTTGATTTAACAGAAATTTCCATAATCAAACGTATTTTAAAACATATTCGGATCATTTCATTACATCTGAAATGTTACATCCTATGACATAATTTATTTATTGGGAAAATTAACAACCCATATAACACCATCAGAAAGAAATGGAAGTAAAAGACCTAGAACCCAAAGCAGTGTTCGGTATTTTTGACCAGATTACAAAAATCCCGCGCCCTTCCAAGAAAGAGGAGAAGATCCGCCAGTATATACTAGACTTTGCCAAAGAACATGGCATTGACGCACATGCTGACAAGATCGGCAACGTGATACTCCGCAAGCCTGCAACTCCGGGGCATGAGAACGCACCTACGGTAATCCTTCAGGGGCACATGGACATGGTGTGCGAAAGCAATGACAAGAGCTTCAACTTCGAGACCACGCCCATCAAGACCATCGTGGACGGGGAGTGGGTGCGTGCAGACGGCACGACACTCGGAGCGGACAACGGTATCGGAGTGGCTGCGTCGCTCGCCATCCTTACCGACGATACTCTGGTGCACGGCCCTCTCGAAGTGCTGATCACCATGGATGAGGAGACCGGCATGACCGGTGCCAACAACCTGGAGAAAGGTGAGCTTACAGGTTCGATACTTATCAACCTTGATTCGGAGGATGACGCGGAAGTGTTCGTGGGATGTGCTGGCGGCATAGATACCGTGGCAACCTTCCACTACAACCGCTCCTTCGCACCGACCGATTTCCATTATTTCATGATGGATGTGCGCGACGGTCTGGGAGGACACTCCGGCGGCGACATACACTTGGGGCGTGCCAACGCCAACAAGCTCGTGGCACGTTTCCTCTTCAACCTCATGAAGGAACATGAGGTTTGCGTTGCCGAGATAGACGGAGGCAACCTGCGCAATGCCATACCGCGTGCCGCACACGTGGTGTTCGGTGTGCACACTACCAAGAAGGAGGACGTGCGCATAGCGTTCAACCGCTACGTGGCCGACATAGAGCGCGAGTACAAGGGACTTGAAACCACCCTTAAGCTGACGCTCGAAAGCGTTGACGCTCCCGATTTCACGATTGATGCCGCAACTACACGCAATCTCATTCTGTCCCTCTACTGCGCGCCTCACGGGGTCATTTCCATGAGCCGCGACCTTGAAGGGCTTGTGGAGACATCCACCAACCTCGCGTCCGTGAAGATGAAGGAGGGGGAGAACATCGTGGTCACCACCTCGCAGCGCTCCTCGGTTGATTCCCGCAAGTATGACATCGCCAACCAGGTGGAAGCCGTGTTCAAACTTGCCGGCGCCGAAGTGGAGCATGGCGACGGATATCCCGCATGGACGCCCAACCTGGATTCCACCATCATGAAGATCGCTTCCGACGCTTATGAGGAGCTGTACGGCAAGCGTCCGGCCATCAAGGCCATACATGCCGGATTGGAATGCGCCTTGTTCCAGCAGAACTATCCCACGCTTGACATGGTGTCTTTCGGCCCCACGTTGCGCGACGTGCATTCACCCTCTGAACGCATGCACATCCCGGCGGTTGATCGTTTCTGGCATCAGCTCCGTCGCACCATTGAGAAAGTAGCCGCTCTCTGAGCGTTATAACCCGACAACCCCGCGCATAAGATCCCGTAGGTCTTGCGCGGGGTATTTTATCTCCCTGTTTCCCATGAAGAACTTCCTTCTTTGCTTCTTCCTGATAGTGGCTTCCTGTGCAGTTTACGCGCAGTCGCTCCAACAGGAACCTCAACCGGCCTTGGAAATCGAAATAGACGAGGATCCCGGCGACGTGGTCAACCCACGCGTTTGGGCGGACTCCACGTTACTGCACATTGATCCGGCATGCAATTACACTTACCTTACAGACGAAGATTACCGTGAGGTTGCCGAGGAACTCGGCATAGAGACAGCCGTCATAAAGGCCGTGGTCGACATTGAGGCGGGGAAGAAGCATGAAGGATTCTGGAAACCGGGGAAACCGCTTATCAATTTTGATCTCTCCATGTACCGTAAGTATGCTCCGCGTCACGGGGTTTCGTTGTCAAAGGCCAAGAAACGGAAACCGGTCATATTCTCAAGGCCGAATGTCAAGCGCTATGGCTCATATCAGGGTGGCCAGTATGCGCGTCTGGAGGCCGCATGCGAGATAGACAGCGTGAGCGCCATGGAGAGCGTGTTCTGGGGGATGTTCCAGATAGGCGGGTTCAACTGGCGCAAATGCGGTGTTGACAGCGTGGTTGACTTTGTCAGGATGATGAGTCGCTCGGAGCGCGACCAGCTTGAGCTTTTCGCCCGCTTCATCACCAACAGTGGGATGCTCGACGATCTCAAGAAGAAAAAATGGCTCTCTTTCGCCCTCAAGTACAACGGCCCCAAAGCCAAGTCGCGCGGCTACCATAAGCGCCTCGCCGCCGCCTACAAGCGGTACAGCAAAGAAGAGAAGTAAGAAGTCAGAACAGGAGAAGTCAAGCAAGAATACCACTCTGATAATTAGGTGTTTACGATTCTGAGTCAGAGGAATCAGAGATATCAGAGGAATCAACTGACTAACCGACTAAACTTCTAAAAAAGGTATTCTTGCTTGACTTCTCCTGTTCTAACTTCTTATTTCTATATTCTAACTTCTTATTTCTATATTTTCATGTATTTCACAGGACTTCTTCTCGGCATATCCACATTTCTTATCATCGGGCTTTTCCACCCCGTTGTGGTCAAATGTTATTATTATTTCGGCACCCGTTGCTGGTGGTGGTTTCTCATTCTGGGAATAGGCGGCCTTGTCGGTTCTCTGTTTGTGGAGCCTATCTTTCCGCAGACGCTTCTCGGTGTCTTCGCCTTCTCCTCATTCTGGACTATAAAGGAGATCTTCGAGCAGCGCGACCGCGTGGCCAAAGGTTGGTTTCCCGACAATCCAAACAGAAAAAGCAAATAAGCCCCCTCTCAGGAAGCGCAAAGTCTATGGCGGCATACCGAACGCATCAGCTCCGGCATGCCGCCATATCGGTTTGGGAATATGTTTTGTGAAGATAAAAGGTTTCAGTGATATGCCTTACCTCTTCTGCTCCGATTGTACCGATGCTTGAGAAATCCTGCTCTACGATGTTTGCGAAATTTCGCTCTGGTTTTCGATCGTTTCAAGCGCGTAGCATTGCATGAAAACATAATCACATATAGTGGTCACTGAGTTTGGTATGGTAATGGAGGTCAATGTGGTGCAACCGAAAAAGGCAAATTTGCCTATGGTAGTCATGGTATTGGGCATGGTTGCGGATGTAAGAGCCTTACAATACCAGAAAGCACGATCGTTGATTGCTGTCACATGGTTGGGGATACTTACGGATTTTCTTGCAGGAGGGCAACATATCAGTGTAGATGTATCTTTGTTATATACAATTCCGTCAATGGAGGCATAGTCATTGTTGTCACTGTAAACAATGATATCTGTCAGGGCACTCCCATAGAAAGTAAGCTCGTTTATACCCGTCATGGAGCTGGGTATGGCAATGGATGTTAGGGATGTGCAATCATGAAAAGCACTCTGTTTTTATCCGTCCCCGATATTTCGCATTGCCGTATTTCACTTCGAACCGCTCGGCACAGGCGTTGGATTGCGCCGACATGTCCACTGTCACGCGGTACGCCTTGCCTGTTTCAAGATGCAATGCGGTAGTTATGAGCCAGTCGTTCATCGGGGGCACGTTGTACCATCCCGAAGTGCCTTTCACACAGGGGATATATTCCCCTTCGTCCTGTCCCGGCTCCATCTGCCATTTTCCCTGTCCGTCAAGGCCGAGGATCGTATAGCCTCAAAGTCGTCGGCTTCGGTGAAGACGTGTGAGATGGGAGGCACCGCCGCTCCGTCGGCTGTAGTGTCGGCAGCCGTCCATGCTGCGGTCGCGGACAGGGCCGCTACCGAGCAGATACAGATTCCAGGTAAAGTCCTGTTCATGTGATTGAATGTTGATTTGATACTTTGCGGGCAAATGTATCGAATCAAACACACAATCGTGTTAATCCAGATTAAGAAATATCGCTCAGGCTTATGTATGGCAACGTGGCTATGTGCCATGATATTGGCACGTCGCCACGTTGTTGGTGTTGTATGATCTGTACCGGTGGACGATTGTCGCCGAGATCAGCGAACGCGCTTCAGAAGTTTGCTCAACTTCCGGGTATCTGCGCCGTGATTGCCGGAACGTGACATCATATTCCAGAAATCTTCAGAAACACCCGTGAGAGCTGTCACGGTAAGACGGGCTTCCGGATCGTTCATGGACTCCGGATCATTTAGATCTATGTCTTCGATGGAAGAATCGTATGAAATCATGATTATGTTATCGCCGTAATAAGCGGCAAAGTCCTTGCATATTGAACCGTATTCCTCATAGGAATCTTCTTCGAGGACGGTGAAGGTCTTGGGTACCTTGTTGCGCAGAGTTGTGTAGTCGCCTTCCGATCCATTGTAGCAGACCATGCCACCTTTTCCCATTCTGGAACTTTCCTCCACGACCATCACCATGGGTGCCGCTACGGACAGGCATGGGGTGAAACTCGGCAATCCGGCCTCTTTCACGGGGTTGCTCACGTTTGTTTTGTAGTAAATCTTCATCAGCAATGGGATGCCAATATTCCCTGCGGATAAAGTGACATCAAGCATTCCGAGATCAGAACTGTAATATTGTCCGGTTCCGTTCATGTCAAATATGTATGCGTTGCCGCTGCGTCGCACTGTAGTGTTCATGTTGCCCATAGATACAACACTTTCGTCGTTGAATCCGGCCTGTATGTAGCAACCGTCGTAGGAGGTCTTGTCGGATTTGTAACCTGGAATCTGGAAAATGAATTCCTCCTCATCCGTTACGGTAAGAATGTCGGGAGCTATTATCACGCCGCTGTAACCGTCGTCCATGGCCGGGACGGGGAGCTGTCTTGTCTCACCGTTGGGCAGACTTATGTCCAGTATGCCACCCATTCCGGTCTGGGTATTGATGAAGATGTTACCAAGCGATGCGTCCCCGTTGCCGAGATTGACATCTATGGGATCAAGTTCGATTCCGTCGAAAGTTAGCACATGCACCTGCCCTTTTCCATGATACCCTTCGGGGGAATACAGGTTGAAATCTCCGTTCTGATCTGATTTCACCGTGGGGGTGGTGCGGTTGCCGTAAGTCATCCATATGGAACATACGTTGGAGCCGCCACCCTGATTCACGATCTGTCCGTATACCATGTCAAGGCGGGGCAGTATCATAGTAGGCAACTGGCGTTCTTCCCCCGGCGACAGCGGATCTACTGATATGGAGACGATGTTCTTGTATCGGCCATAAGCCTTGGAGTTGACTTTCGTCTCAAAACGCACATCGGAAGGCACACGGCATTCATAGTATCCGTTGCCGTCGGTCTTCATGGAAATCTGGTTGATTGTTACGGTGATTCCCCTGATCGCCATGTTCATTTCGTTGCGCACATAACCATACACTTTGGCTTCCTCCTCGGGATCATCGAGGTTTACCCATGAGAAATGCTTCACTGTGCCCACATATACCCCGTCGCGTAATTCTGCCACGCCTTCCTCTACCCATAAGCCTGTAGACTCGTTGAAGCTCCACAAGGGGATTGAAGCCGGTGTGCGGTCGGCCAGGCTTTCAGGCACTGGGAATGTCAGGGTAGCTTCATTTGTCCCGTCAAGCTGCAGGGGATTGCCCGACATGTCGGTAAGGTTCACCGCTGTCATGCCATAGCTCAACAGCATGGACTGTGCCCCGTCGGTGCGCACTCCCGCCATGTCGCCTCCAGGCATCATCTCGGCGAAATCCTCTGCGTCGGGGTCCAGGTACACCATCTCCGCTTTCACGGTGCCGTCATACCTCTCTCCGGTGGTCTTGTTGACGTATGAACCTGCGGGGAGGTCTACCGTGAAGTCGGATACGTTGAGGCGGGTTGCGGATGAAGAATTGAAAGATGCGGATGTTGCTATGGTGCGATCTGTCTTTGGGATCATCACCACAGTCCAGTCCGGGGTGTTTTCCCAACGTAGCGAACGGACTACGCTGAAATACCCGTCTTTTTCGAATCGTGCCACCAGACGGCAGTCAACGACATTCGATGAGGTGAACTCGAATCCGCCGGCCATGTTGGAATAGACCGTAGCCGTGCCCGAGGTGACTTTCACGCCTTGCAACGGATTTCCGTCGGCATCGGTCACCACGCCCTGCAGATATGTATCGAACATCTCGCCAACGTCGGGCGTCTGATCTCCTCCGCCATTGCCGCCACCTTCGCCGGAAAGGAGAATCTCGTTTTCGCCGCACGCACCCAGCATGAGCAATGCCGCCAATGCCGTGGCTTTGAAAGAAATAAGTTTTATGTTCATTTCTGTGTTTATTTGTATTGTTTTTACGTTCGTTCTTAAAAATTGTACGAGCATTGACTATTCGTAATCAATAACGGGGCGTACTGCATGTCCCGCATAACGGGCATAGGAAGTGTAGTCCCAATCTCCGGGGGTGAAGTCTATACGATAGGCATTCGTGCGTTTTAAACTATTTAATGTACCCGACCAATAATAGCCGCATCCGGAATCAAAGATCTCATTGCCGAAACGATAGCCGGTGACGGGTAGGAAGATGCTGTTGCCATTGGGGCCGGTCACCTGATACCCGGGAACGTCATTCAAGGTTGTCCATTCCCATTCGCATTCATTAACAAGTTCGGAAATCTCGGCTTCCGTGGGCATTCGCCATTGCATGTGCCAGCGTGCACGTGCAATGTCACTGGCCGTTCCGCTTATGTTTGCCGGCGGGTTGGGACCTCCGTAAAGCGGGGAATCCCATGCGCCGCTCGCGTTCATTACGTCGGCAGAGGTTTCAGTTCCCGTGGGGTCTGCCCATCCGAAAAGTCCCCCGACCTGATGCGGCATCGTGGCGCCGACATTTCGGTCAGCCCAGAATACAGAAAGACCCAGATCTACGGCATAACCGGGTGGTTCGGTGGTTGTGAACTCCTGCATTTCGCCGTAATATACTTCTCCGTCACGTATCAGACAGGCTCGGTAGCCATAAGTGGTGCCGGCTTCCAATTGCGACAATGCTACGGAAAACGCACCGTTGGTTGTCCGGTTCGCTTCCACCCATGTGGCATTGTTTATATTCATCTCGGGATTCACCTCCTTGGAGTACACGAACCCGACTTTGGTCTGGTTGCCCCCCTCAATGGCATCGCAATAGCCGCGTATGACAGCCGTCTTGCTCTCTATGCTTTCCGCAGACCATGTCTCAAGCTTCATGTCAAGCTCCACTTCCGCCGTAGGAGTTGCCTCTATATATTTGTCAAACAGTTTTATTACCGGTTTAAGGGTGTATTTTTTCAGCGGCTTCAAGCCGTTGAAGTCTTCCTCCATGTCCATTTCACCGGTGAGCCAGAATTGCTCATCCATCATGCTGCGGTGTACCAGGGAGTTTTCCTCGTCAAAGATCCCGAAGCCGACATTCTGGGGGAAAAGCACCGCCTCCTTGGCCATTGAGGTTGCCGTTATCGATCCCTTAATATTTCCGGGTTCCCATTTCACAGGGTCGAAATCGGGGAACATTTTCAGCTTCAGTTGCCATGGCAAGGATGCATCAAAACTTGCGATCTGTACTTTTGGCGTATGGACTCCGTACCCCATGACGCATAGGGCTTCTATTGATGTCTCGGCACCGAGCCCGGCTTCAAAATATGAATCCTTAAACATCTCATAGGGATTCTTCGCGTCCAAATTCATCCTGGCATTTATGCTCATCCGCAGTCCGGGCTTGGTAATTAATCCTACCTCAAGATATGGTATCGTGCCGAAAAGGTTGTTTGTGGCGAATCCAAGCAGGGCTATGGCACCTAAGGTAATGTTGCAATTGCAGTTGATACTGTTGTCAATAGACCACCCTGCATTCTTCGAATTCTTCGGAGTTGTGGAGTTGTAATGCCAGGAATTATCTTCATATGTCACCTCGCTTATAGGTAGTGCGATGGTTTTGCTCCAGTTGAACCCTCCGATTTCGATGCTCCCGTCCAAAGATGCGTAAGGGCCAATGCGGACTTCTATCATAAATGGTGTATCCGGAATAGGTGCCCTGTATGGCAGTCCGGGAAAACATATTTGTGCGTCTCCGTTATGTTCCAGACCGTTCCATTTGCCCTTTGCCTTTAAGGAGGCACCCATTTCTATCATAGGGGAAGCCTTTACCGAGAAATACCAGTCTCCGTGTGGTCTCTTGACCAGACCGGTAGTCACTGTGAGGTTGTATGATGCCGATACGCTTCCTGAGAGGTTTTTGACATCTATTGTTCCGGTGCCTCCCAATGACAACGTGAAGCTGTTCCTTGCCCGGCGTATTTTCCTGGGTTGAAGTCCTCGGTCGGGATTCAGTTCTGCCAGACTGTCGGGAAGCTGGTAAGTGTCAATCCATTCTGTACGCGACACGTTCATCACCTGCTCGTAGATGTCATCAAGATCCATCTCTCCCATGGTAATGACGTATCTGCCGTTTTCCAAGGCGACCTCTTCCACTTTTCCGGAATAGCCGTAGGGGAAGCGCTCTGTGAATTCGTTGTAGAATAGGATATCCCCTTTCTTGGGATTCCATACGGAGGAGATTCCCGAGGTGAAAGTGATTGTATTGTCCTCATATCCTTCCACCAATGGCTCCCATGCGGAGGTCATGTGTATCACTTGTGGCTTGTAGATGGTAGGAAGCGCCTGAAATCCGACGCTATCTACCTGTGCCAGCGGGAACACATACGCGCTGTCCGGCGTGTAGACCACCTGTGAATGCCATTGGGGATGTTCCACGCTGTCGGTATCGAATTTGGAAAAACCGATGCTGTCAATCTCCGTGTCAAGAAAGGGGGTGATTTTTCCTCCGCTTTGGTAGACTATGAAGAATGTTTCTTTCGCATCGGCATTCTCGGTGGCGCACAGACTGAGCGCTGACAGACACACTGCAGCGACAAGCATCAGGCAATGCGAGATCTTTCTCATTTCTTCAGGATTTTATATGACACACTGCCGATCTTGACAAGGTATACACCATCAGTAAGACTGCTTGCCCCGAAGTTCGCGTTTCCATTGTCATCGGCCTTTATGGTTGCCAACAAGATTCCATCCACATCGAATAGCTCCACCAATGCATACGGATCGCACCCTACCACATGTAATGTCCCATTGGAAAGAAACGTCGCATTACATATGTTTGTCGTTGGCATATCAACGCCTGCGACGGGAATATCCCCGTATGAGAAGGTCTTTACATCTTTCCGGAGAAGGCTTATTTCAGTGGTAGCCGTTGTAAGCACAAGCTTGTCTCCAGAGAATGTAATCCTCGGGGTTTGGTCTAGTGGATAAGCCAGTTCGCGCCCGTCGACGGTGGTTACCGTCAGCCCCATTTTCAGTATCGTATCCTGCGCGAGGAGATCTGTTACGGGAACTGCCAGCAGCAATGCTAGTGGTAATAGTATTTTCCGTATCATCAGAATCGGAATGTTATGTAGGCTCTGCAACCGTGGAATTTGGTCTTGACTTTGTCGGAGCTTGATCGCTCTTCCATTTCCTCATCTTCCATGTAGGTGCCATCATCGCCCCCTCCAAAGTCGTCGAGGGAGAAATAGCTCTTGTATTTCGAGGAACCGAAGCGGGCTTCTATGCCGGCGCCGATGAATTTCCATGACACGCTTGCGCCACCCACGAAAAAGTTGCCGAATCCGGCTTGAAATTCATCCCCGTTGTAGAAACCGGAGAAAGATGGAGCGTAGCGGAAGTAGGCATGCAGCTCGGAATTACGGTGGATGTTGAAATTGATGGACGGACCTACCTGCAAGGAGACCTCAACCTCGTGCATGGTGGTCTTATCCGGATACTCCGGGTAAGCTGGGTCGATATATGTCACTTTGTAATTGGCGTAGTTGATGTCTGTCCATACCGCATCTATTCCGAAACGAAGTCGGTGTGCGATCGGCTTGTGGAGGAAATAGGTGGTACCTTTTGTAAAGTTGACCCCTATGTTGCTCTTAAGTTCCGGCATACCTTCCTGTGTGAGTTTGGAATAGGAGAATCCGATGTTTGTGAACTTGTTTCTGGCAGGCATGTCTTCTTGGTCGGAAGCGAAGCCTGAAATGCTTAGTGCCATGACCATCAGTGCCACAGCCCATGTGCGGGCATGAAATTCCATTATTTCTTTATGTGATTAAATTAATTGAGTGCTATTCAACTGCTAAGTGTGCTGATGTGTGGCAAAGGTAGTGAAAATATTGGTAACTTGCCTGGACGTGCGCAATTTTTCATTGAGATGATCACGGAATGGCTTTAATGCTTTATCCTTGTTGTCCGGATGGTTTTATGGCTGAAGTGCTGTCAGTCGCCGGTAAGGACTTCACGCTTTATTTTGCTCAGGTGCTGCTCGGTTATGCCGAGGTAGGAGGCGATGATCTTGGATGGCACTATGCGGAATATCTCTTTCCAACGGGTATACAGCTCGGTCTTGACCATCCTCTGGTGGGTGGTGTTGTCAAGGTCGGCGGACAATTCATCCTTCTTGTCGTCAGCAATCCCCGGGAGATTGCGCGTGCTTGTAAACAGATAAAGTGTGACCGTCCAAAATTAGTGAATAATTCTGAACGGTCACATGAATCATGTAAGATAATTCGAGGTTTCAGTCAAGCATGTCCACGGGGATTGCCACTATTCGCAGGTTGTTGCCGCGGATGAAGTTGACGATCTCCGAGCGGGTCTCGGACGGGTCTACGTCCGCTTCGATGCGTTGGAGGGCGTTGTAGACCGAAATGCCGCTCTGGTATACGTTGCGGTATGCCTTGGCGATATCATCTATCTGGGTGTCTGTGAAGCCGTTTTTACGCATTACGTAAGCGTTTACACCATAATATGCCGCAGGGTTGTGGGCAATGATGATGTATGGAGGCACGTTGCCTGAGATGCGGCAGCCACCTTTTACAAGGACCCATTTGCCTATTTTTGAATCCTCATGCACGATGCAGTTGGACGAGAGTATGACACACTCGTCAATGGTGCAGTCGCCTGCCATGGTCACACCGTTGCCAACCACGCATTTGTTGCGTATTTCGGAGTCATGCCCGATGTGGCTTTTGGCCATGATGAAGTTTTCGTTGCCGATGCGCGTGCCACCTTCGGAGCGTATTCCGCGGTTGATTATCACATTCTCGCGGATGGTGTTGTGGTCGCCGATATAGCAGAAAGTCTTTTCGCCGTGCCAGCGGAAATCCTGCGGGTCGGCACCTATTATGGCACCCTGGTATATACGGTTGTTTTTACCCATGCGCGTGCCGGCGATAACCGATGCATAAGGCATTATTTCACAGCCGTCGCCGATTTCGACATCCTTGTCGATATATGCGAAGGGGTGGATGGTGACGTTGGCGCCGATCTTGGCCGACGGGTCAACGTGAGCTAACGGACTGATCATATTAGCTATGGTATTTAAGGTTCGACAAACTTATCTTCCTCCTCCAAGGCTCTGGTAAAGGTTGATAAGCGATTGTTCGCGGTTGAGTTGCGTGTTGAGCAGGCCCATCTGTGCGCTCAGCAGGCTTGACTGTGCTGTGAGCACTTCAAGATATGTGGTCTTGCCATCGTAGGCCATAAGAAGATTTGTGGCTTCAACAGCTTCTTCCAGGTTCTTTACCTGTTCTGTGAGGTATGCTGTTTTCTCAATGCTTTTTTCAAGTGCCACATAATAGTCGTTAACCTCCGCCGCTGCTTTGAGAAGCGCCATTTCGAAGTTGTTCATAGCCTGTTCCTGCTGTGCCTTGGCTCCTTTGAGGCGTGCTATGTTCTGGCCGCGGAGGAAGAGGGGAGCGGTAAGCTGGCCTGCAAGCTGTATGAACCAGTCGCCGGGGTTCTTTACGAATGAGCCGAGAAGGTTGGTGAAGCCTCCGTTGGAGCTGATGGTGATGGAGGGGTAGAAGGCTGCGCGGGCAGAGTTTGTGGTGTAATATGCCACGGCAAGGCTTTCTTCTGCGGCGCGTACATCAGGACGCATTGCCAGTTCGCGCATTGCCACACCCTCTCTTAGGATGCGGGGCATTTCCATCTGTGCGCTGGCAGGTATCGCCCATGTCTGCGGCATTTCATTGAGCAGTAGCGACATTGAGCTGTTCGCTTGCTCCAGTGAGCTTTCCAGATCAGTTATCGTTGACAGGATAGACCAGTACTGTGCCTGGCTCTGTACGACTGCTGCCTGGTTTACACGTCCTGCCTCTTTGTAATCTTTCATTACCTCTACGTTCTGTTTCCAGATCTCGGCGGTCTTCCGTGAAAGTTCTAGCTGTGCGTTGAGTGTGGCTATCGAATAGTAGCAGGTAGCCACACCAGTTATTATCTGTGAACGCACCGCCTGCCCATAGTCGCGCTGCATGCGTAGTGCGGATTCAGCCGAGCGTTTTGCGTTGAGGGTCTTGCCGAATATGTCAAGCTCCCAGCTTATGGCCATGGGGAGGGTGTAGGTCCAGTTCATGTCGCTTTTGGCATAGGATGCTCCTGCACCGTTTGCATTGATCACTACCGAAGGGAGGTAGCTCAGGCGTGCCCCGAGCACATTGGCCCGTGCCACTTCCACATTAAGGCGGGCGTTGTCAAGGTTGCCGTTGTTGGCAAGCGCACGGTTTATATAGTCCTGCAGGAGGGGATCGGTGAATACCTCTTCCCAACGCATGTTGCCTAAAGCGGTGGAGTCTGTTTCCGAGTTTTTGGCCTCCACATATTCTTTGGTCAGGTTGGTGTCCTCAGGCATATGGAACTTGTTGTAGATATGGCATGACGAAAGCATGCCCATACCCATCAAGGTTGCCACTGCTAGCGACGATATGTTGATAAGTTTCATTGTAGACTAACTTGATCTCTGTGGTAAATTCGTTGTTTCGGTTGTATCATCCGTCTTTCCCAATGATATAGGGAAAGACGGATGGGATATTAACGTGAGTATTGCTCGATCTCGCTCTCTATGCCTTCGTTGTTGGTATCTTTCCACTTTATAGGAGTGATCTTTTCCTGTATGAGCTGGAAAGCCACGAACAGCGCCGGCACGATGAAGATCTGGAGTATCATACCTATAAGCATACCGCCGATAGAACCAGTGCCGAGGGCACGGTTGCCGTTTGCACCTACACCACTGGCAAACATCATCGGGAGCAAGCCGATGATCAGCGCCAGAGAGGTCATAAGGATCGGGCGCAGACGGGCTGCGGCACCTGCAACGGCGGCATTGATGATAGACATACCCGTGCGTCGGCGTTCAAGCGCAAATTCCACAATAAGGATGGCATTTTTTGCCAGAAGGCCGATAAGCATGATCAGCGCTATCTGCAGGTAGATATTGTTTGATATGTCGAATATCTTTGCAAAGATGAACGATCCCATAAGGCCGAACGGTATGGAGAGGATAACCGCCCACGGGAGCAGGTAGCTCTCATACTGTGCCGACAGAAGCAGGTATACGAACAGGAGGCAAAGTCCGAAGATCATTGCGGTGGCATTGCTTGAGCTGTTCCCCTCCTCGCGGGTCATACCGGAGTATTCGAAACCGTAACCGGCGGGAAGTGTCTCTTTTGCCACACGTTCAATGGCGGCAAGCGCCTGGCCTGATGAATATCCTTCTGCCGGGTTACCTGTCACGGCAATGGACTGGAACAGGTTGAAGCGGTTCAGGATGTCAGGGCCGTATATTTTGGTAAGTGTCACATAGTTTTCAAGCGAAGCCATGGTGCCGTTGTTGCCGCGTACTTTTATATTGCGCAACGATTCGGGTGACACGCGGGCCTCCGGCTTGGCCTGTACCATGACACGGTAGATCTTGCCGAAGCGGTTGAAGTTGCTGACATACATCGAACCATAATAGCCTTGCAGCGCAGAGATGATGGCGGAAGTGGAGAGGCCGGCCTGCTGTGCCTTGGCAGCATCAATGTCGACACGGTACTGGGGGAAAGTAGGGTTGAAGGTAGTGTATGCCATTTGTATTTCCGGCTGGGCGTTAAGCTGGCCGAGGAAATTCTGCACGATGGAGAAGAACGTGTTTATGTCTCCGCCGGTCTTGTCCTGCATTTTCAGCTCGAAACCGTTGGTGGTGGAATAACCGGTGATCATTGGTGGTGCGAAAGCAATCACGCGTCCGTCTTTGATTACCTGGCTGGCCATTGCGTAGAACTGCCCTATGACAGCATCCACATTCTCGGTCTTCTTGTCACGTTTGCTCCAGTCTTTCAGCTTTATGATAAATGCGCCGTATGTAGGGCCTGCACCTGCTATGAAGCTGTAACCTGCGATCTCCTGGCGGTACTCTACGGCTGGGATCTGTGCCAGCAGCCCGTCAACCTTATGCATGGTCTCAATTGTGCGCTCCTGTGATGTGCCCGGAGGCATGTCCACCATTACGAAGAATGTACCGGTGTCTTCATTGGGCACGAGTGCCGAAGGTGTGGTGCCCATAAGCCATACCAGCACAGCCACGCTTGCCGCTACAAGGGCTCCTGAGGTCACTTTGTGGCGTATGAAGAAGTTGACACCCTTTTTGTAGTGCTCAAGCTGTGCGTCATACATCACGTTGAACCATGTGTGGAAACGTTTTACGAAGTTCTGTTTTTTACTATGCTCATCGGTGTGCGGTTTGAGGAACACCGCGCAAAGTGCCGGAGACAGCGTCAACGCGTTAAGAGCCGAGAAACCGATTGATATCGCCATGGTAAGACCGAACTGCTGGTAGAAGATACCGGCGGTACCGGGCATGAATGCCACAGGGATGAACACGAGCATCATTACCAGTGTGATGGAAATGATGGCGCCGCCGATCTCGTTCATGGCGTCAATTGATGCCTTGCGTGCGCTCTTGTATCCGGCGTCAAGTTTGGCGTGCACCGCCTCTACCACCACGATAGCGTCGTCCACCACAATGGCTATGGCAAGCACGAGAGCCGAAAGGGTGATGAGGTTAAGTGAGAATCCTATGAGTTTCAGGACGAAGAATGTGCCCACGAGGGCTACAGGGATGGCGATGGCAGGAATGATGGTCGAGCGTATGTCTTGCAGGAAGATATATACTACCACGAACACCAGAATGAACGCTTCTATCAGGGTATGCACCACCTTGTCAATGGAGGCATATAGGAAGTCGTTGTTGTTCATCGGTATGGCGAAAGCCAGACCTTCGGGGAGCTCTTTTTCAAGTGCCTTTACCTGAGTGAGACAGTCGTTGATGATCTGTGTCGCGTTGGATCCCGCTGTCTGGAACACGATCGCCATAGTGCCGGGATGCCCGTTAAGCTGTGAACCATATTCATAGGTCACCTTGCCAAGTTCTACATCGGCCACATCTTTAAGATAGAGGACTTCACCGTTTGGAGTAGCGCGTACCACGATGTTCTCGAACTCTTCGGGAGTGGAGTAGCGGCCGCGGTACTTCATTGTATACTGGAAGCTCTGGTCGCCTTGTGCGCCGAATGATCCGGGAGCGGCCTCGATATTCTGGTCTCTGAGGGCGGCTGCCACATCGCTGGGGTTAAGACCGTATTGGGCCATAACCTCTGGCTTTAGCCATATACGCATTGAGTAGTCACCACCGAAGCTCATCACGTCACCTACACCCTTTACACGTTGGAGGACGGGGATAACGTTGATCTTCATGTAGTTGTCCAGAAACTCGTTGTCATACTCGTCATTTGGAGCATAAAGTGCTATGCCGACAAGCATTGAGCTCTGACGTTTCTGGGTGAGCACACCCACCTGGGTTACCTCTGCGGGGAGAAGGTTCTGGGCCTTTGCCACACGGTTCTGCACGTCAACGGCAGCCATGTCAGGGTCAAAACCTTGCTCGAAATGCACATTGATTGTGGCTGAACCGGTGTTGGTAGCAGTGGATTCGATATAGGTCATGCCTTCAGCGCCGTTGATAGACTCTTCGAGAGGCGCGATTACTGAATTGAGCACTGCCTGTGCGTTTGCGCCGGAATAGGTAGTGGATACCGAGATGGTTGGCGGGGCAATGTCTGGATATTGGGTGATTGGCAGAGATGCCAGACCGATCAAGCCCAACAGCACAATGAATATTGATATAACCGTCGAGAGCACCGGGCGGTTAATAAAGGTATCTAATTTCATTTCTGTGGTTTATAATATGGGAATTCAGAAATTTACGCGGAAGGCGCAACGCCATTTGGCTCTGCCGGTGGCGTTGGTCCGTTCGCGATAATGATGATGTGTTTGCAGGGGCTTACTGCTGTGCTCCCTGCTGTTGGGCTGCAGCTGCTTGACGGGCGGCAAGTTCTGCGGCGTCTACCGGCTTGATCGCCATGTCAGGACGCACCTTGGTGCCCACACCTTCAACTACAACGCGCTGGCCTTTGGTAAGACCGCTGGTCACGATATAGTTTTTGCCGTCATCCTGAGGAGATACGGTAATGGGGGTGCTGACAGTCTTGCTTGAATCGTTGACTGTATAGACGAATTTGCGGTCCTGGACCTCAAATGCGGCTTTCTGGGGTATGATAAGCACGCTGTCCATGTGGTGGGGGATCAGGATCTGGCCTGTGGAGCCACTGCGGAGCATGCCGTTCAGGTTCTTGAAGCGTGCGCGCACGTTTGCCGAGCCGGTGGTGTTGTTTATGACACCGGAAACAGTCGCTACCGTACCGTTCTCAGGATAGATCGTGCCGTCGGCAAGCATGAGCTGTACCGGTGGCATCTGTGCGATGGCTTCGTTGAGGCTTATTTTTCCGCCGTCGGTCATCTGTAGTATGTCTTTCTCGTTGAGCGAGAAATATGCGTATATGTCGGAGTTGTCGCTCACTGTGGTAAGGGGTGTCATCATGGAGGGTGACGCAAGCGATCCTTCACGGTTCACGATAGATCCTACAAAACCGTCGGAAGGAGCTGTCACCACAGTGTAGCTAAGGTTCTTACGGGCATTGATAAGGGCTGCGTTCGCTTGTGCGAGAGCGGCTTCTGCCTGTGCCAGCGAGTTTTTTGCAAGCTGGTTTTCATATTCGCTGATTATATTCTTGTCAAAGAGCCGCTGTTTGTTGGCCGCTGTAAGGCGTGCGCTCTCAAGGGCTGTTTTGGCGGAGTTTACGGCAGCTGTTGCCTGGTCTACCGCAGCTTGGTATTGAACTTGGTCAAGCGAGAATAGTACTTGGCCTTTACGCACATGCTGCCCTTCGTCTACATGTACCTTGGTTACGAAACCTGACACCAGAGGACGCACTTCCACATCGGTTTTTCCTTTGATTGTGGTGGCGTAATTGGTTGTGAGGTCTGCGGTGCCGGGCTGCACCGTGACAGTGGCGATTTCGGGAGTCATGTCGGGCATCTGCTGGGCGGTCTTGTCGCCACAAGACGCCAAAGTAAGCACTGCCGCTGAAAGTGCCGTCATTGCGGCGAGCGACTGAACTTTACACTTCTTCATTGTTTTCTCTTTTTTAGTCTTATATTGTTCCTATTAAATTGCTCTTCAAGGCCAATCCCTCCAAATTGCTTGCAAAATTACTTAAATATAAATCCACGAAATATGATAAAAATCATATAATAGAGGTTTTTAACATGTTTTAATGTGCCGCAGGTTTTCATAATGTGCTGTGTTGCCACGTAATCGGACTTATTCTACGGCAAACGGATATGAACTTATATAGCATAGTGTTTATGGCAAAATGGACGGTTGGTTTTAAAATTGCAGGATAATGCTGCAAACAGGTGTTATTTGACATGTGTCCACATTGCTGTCATCTGGAAAGAAGCTATTTTTAATGTTAACTTTGGCAATAATTAATTCACATCTTTTTAGACCATCATGGTACGATCTAATACTCTTTTTAACAATAAATTATCCGAAATAGGTAATGGCTTGCGGGCAATTAAAGGGATAAACCTTCCCGACAGCGTCCTCCATGCAGGCAAAAAAACAGGGCGATGTGCCAAAACTTAGAATTTTGACACATCGCCATATCTATTATTTACCAGCGTACCAGTTCTTAATCTGTCAGGTGTTCCGATACGTGGTCTTGGATTGCGGCTGTGGTTATTTCACTACGGCTTTTGTGGTCATTTGTGGAGAAGCCACCACATATATTCCAGGCGACAATGGTATGGCAATATGGCCTGAACCGGGAGTACCGCTCCACATGATGATACCGTCGCCACGAGATACAGTCAATGGTATGCCTTCCGCTCCTTCTACAATCAGGGTGCCGATATCGGTTGTTACTTTCATTTCTGTGGTCTCTGTGTCGGTTATGCCGGTTGTGGTAACAGTGATGATGTTCGAAAAATTAGATTCACCCATATCGTATACTGCCGTCACTGCATATTTTGGCACCTGTCCGGGAGCGAATTGCTCGCTGAACTCCGGTTTGGTAACGAGGGCGTCGTTGATCCGTATGCCGTTACGGTACACATTATAGCCGTTTACAGCAATCTGTGTGGGTTCGGCGCCGGCGGGTACATATGATATGTCGTCAACAAGTAAAACAAAGCGGTTGCGTGATGTACAGCGTATGGCGAAATATTCCGTGCCTTCCGGAATCGCCACGCGATATTGGGTCCATGTGGCCGGTACTTCTGAGGCAATGCCCTTTACACGCTCAAAACTGGTAATGTCGCGGTCGGTCTGGGAAGTGAGCACTTCGATAGTCTCAAGGCCATACATGTCGGAATAACTTCTGGCAAAGAAGGTTACCGTCTGGGCACTACCTGAAAGCCTGGGCGAAATCAGCCAGTCGTCGTTCTGCCCGTCAAGGTCGCCGAAGGCGGCAAACATCTGGTTGCCGGAATGAGGCATCCATCCTGTGGGAGATCCTTCTCCATTTATTAGGAGCAATCCGGCCTGTGACGGGTTAAATACTTGGAAAGCCATCGGATTACCGGCATTCGGATAGCTGATTGATGTGCTTGATGTATTCTTTATCGTAAATGTACCTTTGCCTCCGTCAACGTCAACGACAGTCCATTCACCGATATTGTCGGTGATGAATGGTTCGTAATCTTCAATTTTGTCAGTGACAGGCTGTGGATCCATAAGCATATCGGAGACCGGTGTCCACTGAAGGTTTACATTTTTGCCGTCATAGCTTCCGGTGAGGTCGGTGACGGTTGGCCAATGCGGCATTTCCACATCTACCTTTGAAGCAATCAGTGTATTGTCGGCAAGATTCCTGTCCTTGGGGTATATGATCTTCATGCCAAAAGCTGCTTTGGTAGACATTGCGACGGTAGGTGTCACCTTGAAATCGTAGCTGGCTGTCTCAAGGGACTGTATGTCGGTACCGTCTACACTCTCAAGCATCATGCCGTTGACCCAAAGTTCTACTTTATATCCTGTAGCCGCCATGGTACCTACATTTATCACTGTGGCAGTGACGGTTGTCTCGGTTCCTACCTTTATTTCCGCCGGTGCTGCAACGCTGAGTGCGGCCAGGTCGTATGGCGCGGGATCCCGCATTATGATATTGTCGATGTGTATGTGCCGGCTTATGCTGCCGGTAGAGGCTCGCAGGCCGAACTGTACGAATCCTGAGCAGTCAACTCCCTTGATGGGCATTCTGATAAAGTTCCATCCGGAATGTGCTTTTGTGAAATCTACGCTACCTACAGGAATAAAATTGCCATAATTGGCTGATACCTCAAATGAAAGGTCGCCACCCATCCCATCTGCGTGGTAATACCAGAAATCTACCGCAGGAGCAGTGGCGTTGCTGACATCGATCTTGGCCGAATATATCATGGCTTCGTCTCCGTCGGCCGCCGGTATGAATGTGAGCAGGCCGCCATCGTTATCCTGTGGATTGGCGATCGGGCTTAAGCCTGTGTCGGAAGTAAACCACCTGCCACCCATGCCCATGAGATACTGCCCCCATGGCGAGGTCTGGTTCACAGCGTTTTGGAACGATTCTTTAAAAGGCATGGGGTAAGGTTGGCCAAGGGCAAGGATATTTGATGCGGTTGAGTTGCTGATGCCTTGTGGTGTCTGAGCTGACACGCTCCATGCATATAGGTCCTGGCCGTTAGGAATCTGAGGTATAAAATCCCAGCGGGTATCGGTGAGTCCAGTCTTTATTATTTCGCTCTCTGCATCAAGAACCATATAGGTCATGGCAGACGCATCGATCACACCTCCGTGCGCTCCCACGGTAGGAGCATCCCATGTCATTGACACGATACCGTCATGTTCGGTAATACGCACATTGGTGGGGCGTCCGGGCGCATCCAGTCCGGCAAATGCCTGCACTGTGGCTCCCAGTCCCCGTTTCCCGTTATGGAAAGCTCTTATCTCATATATGTTTGTCCCGCTCTCCGGTGCGGTGTCATGCCAGGTGCAAGATTGTCCCGCCTCAACAGGCTCTATCGTGTGTGCCAGGTTTTCACCACGATAAATTTCCACCTTGTCAAGCGATGTGAGTATATCCCCATTGACAGTTTCTGATGGGGCGTTGAATGTTAATGTCACACCAAGCGAGCCATCGGCGTCGGGAACGGCTTTGAGGTCGGTTACAGCCGCCGGCGCATCCATTCCGGCTTCAGGTGCAATCTTGAAATTGTCAATGGCGAGTACATCCATGTAAGAGTCGCTTGTCGCATGCACGCCCACATAGTAGGTGCCGTCATCTGTAACTTGTGCGAATCCTGACACATCATCGTATGTGCGGTTGATATATTCTTCGCTTGCGATCACGGTGGCGACAGCTCCTGTGGTCATGCCCTCTATCGTGGGAGCCGTGCCTATTACAACTTCCATTTTTTCAGGATAACGGAAACCTCCTCGGGCCATTATTTGCATTGAGACTGTGTACAGTTTTCCGCCATCAAGTTTTATAGGCGGCGATATGAGCCAGTCGTCTTTGGGGTTGCTGGTAGAGTATCCGCAACGCATGTCCCCTGTGGCATCGTCTTCGTCATATTCCAGTTTCCATGTATTCTTGTCGTTGTGGACATCTATGATGGTATATAGATCAATAGCTGTCGGGTTGTCGAAATTTTCGGAATATGGAGGTGTAAATGCACCTCCGGCCAACAGTTTGCCGGATGATGCCGGCTCGCTTGCCAGATCGCCAGCATAGGCTGTCACATCATAGGAGTATGATGCCAGGCCCTCTTTGCTGTAAGGTTCCGAGAATGTTGTCGCATCCTGAAGATTTGCCACGACTTCATTTCCCGGCTGCCGGACCACGGTATACCGCAGGGATCCGGCATCAATGTAGCCGCCGTTGACACCTCCGGTGGGGGCATCCCATTTGAGATATAGATTGTCGTCGTCGTTGGTCAGCGTCAGATTCCGCACACTGGCAGGTGTATCGTGACCGAACCATTTACTGAGCTCGCTTACGGGAGACGTGCCTGAATCGTTTGAAACCATGACTGCCACATTGTGGAAGCCCGGCTCGGAGACGATAACGTTCACTTGCCTTGATATGCCAGGGGCGATTTGCCCTGAATCGTATATTTCGCCGTCCAGTCTGATCTCATAGGCAAGCATGTCTGTGAGAGGTGTGCCGCCATATGAATAATCGGGAGCGGTAAAAGCTACAGTACCTTTGAGGGCAGCGTCGGCTGTAGTGAGTGTAAACTCTTCGATTCTGTTTGGGGCAGATGCTGCGGTTTCGGGTGGAAGCACCCCAAGTGCAGTAATCTGGTCTTCCAACGGAAGATCGAAAATCTTTGTTACGGCAGCAGTGGTAACGTCAACTTCATAGAGTGCCGAGGTCTGGTCTGCTTGCACTGCCACCCAATATAGGCGGCCTGTGGAATCGTCGAAATCTGCCGACTGTTTGAACTGCGGGATTATGCCGGTGGAACCGACAAATGAGATGTTGCCTGTAGCCTTGTCTATGGTATTCAGATTGCCGTCTTCGTCAATACCGTAAATCACTCCGTCTGGTGAGGCTGCGATAGCGAAGTATTCGCAGGGGAGTTGTGCGATGGCTGTGCGTGTCACTGTTTGCGGATCAAAAGTGCCGAACACATAGCCGTTCATATCGTCGTTGTAAAACGCACCATAGATTTTACCGTCGGTGGAATCATAGGTCATGTCATAGCTGATACATCCTTCCGATGCGTCTCTTACCGTGATACGCTCCCATGTAGTAGTGTCATAGTGGTAGAATTGGACGAGGTTCATGCCCCAGAATTGGGTGTAACCCATATAATAGTAATCATTGCCGGCATAGCAACCTCCCCCATTGGCACGGAATTGGTCGCCGGAGACTATTTCTGCCATGTCGTAATCGGGATTGGCCCTGAAAACCACAATAGAAGTGGCATCGGTGCCCGAGGCACGCAGATTGCAACCTTGCAGTCTCACATTATATCCGGGTGCAGGAGGAGCCGCTGACGGGGCTTTTGCTCCGCTAGTCCCTGCCGGTTTGTCCGTAGGGTTGGACAAATTCTTCACTACACCCATACGCGGACTTTTGAATAGCAACGCGTCGTTGTTTAGCAGGTTGTAAGGCCTTGCCGGTGGAAGACTTGCGGGTGAGCGCAATGAAGTGTGCCCGGAAGTTGCCGAAATGCCGGATATTGAAGCCAGGCACGTCATCGCAACACACAGCAGATGTTTTAATTTCATGATTTAGACAATTAATGATCGGTGCGCTAAAGATATGAATAAATCCTTAAAACGCAAACAACCACAGGGTGATGTTACGGGAATGCCACATGAAATTTAACAGTTTTGTATCACATGAGGCAAAACGGGATTGTACTGGTCATAAGAATGTTTTACCCACTGGTCATAAGGCTGTATATTTGTTTGGAAGTGTGCTGTTTATATAAAGAGTCCGGGGACGCTGTGGTCGGCACGGCATCCCCGGATTTCTTATGGGATTTGGTCTTATTCGTTTATCAGGACTTTTGTAGTCGTGGATCCTTGACGACGGATATATACCCCTGATGTAGGATTGTTAACTCGTATACCCTGGAGATTGTAATATTCGACAGGCGCATCTGCATTGTCGGTATCGGATACCGTACCGTTGATGCCTGCTGATTCTTTCTCGTCTATCAGGATATTGTCAATGCTTGTGTCCATTGGCCATGAACCGTGGATTATGTCAATTTTCACCTTGCCGTATTCCTTGCCGGCTAACGGGAGATCGGCGATAATATGGCGCCAGCCGTGGTCTTCCGGTTTTTCAAGCTGTTTGGTGTTCAACACTTCCTTGAATTCTCCGTCTTCAGCTTGTGCGGAGATGCAGATTTCATTGTCTGTCCCCTCTATGGTTACCGGAATAAAGTAATACCAGAATGAGATGGCCGGATTTTTTGCATTTGTAAAGTCTATGCGCGGAGTGATAAGGCTTTCGGTCTGTCCTGTTTCACTGTAGCCATAGAATAAGGCAGTTACAAGGCCGCCGTCATTGTCATGCGGCTGTATGAGTATGTCTACATCATCGCGCACAAAATATTCGGTCTCGTATTCATGTGTGGAAATGGCTTCGTATGTATGGTATTCGTCATCCTGTGTAGTAGCGGTTGACCATCCGCGGTGCTGGAACATGTTTCCGGCAAAAGATTCACGGAACGGATACTTTGCTGCTGGTCCAGCCGTGAATTGTGGAGTCTCAGCTCTTTTATAGCTTTCGCCGATGCTGTTTGCTGCCGCGATGGCAAACTGGAACGCTTCTTCTTCTACCAGGTCAAGATCCAGGGTGAACAGTTCGCCGGGATGGTTTTTGGCAAGCTGGGTATACTCTTTATCGCCGAAGTAACGTACATAAACGTTGTATTTCACTTCATCCGGGTCTATTGATCCGCCGCGTGAGCCGGTCTCGGGGAGTTCCCATGTAAGTGTCAGTTTGTCATCGTCGGTATTCCAGGTGAGTCCTTCAGGAGCCGCCGGGATATCTTCCCCTACATAAATGCTGGCTTCAGTGGCCTCCCCATTTCCGTTTTTACCGCTCATGGCATAAGCACGCAAGCTGTAGATGGTGTTGAGTTCCACGCCCTCTGTTACTGGGAAACTGAAGGTTTCGCCGGGGGTGATATCTTCCACTATCGCTACGGTATACCATGTATAGAGTATGTTCATCTCTACACGTATTGATCCGATGGATTCAAGGGTGTTTCCGTTTTTGTCTACTTCCGGTGCGGTAAATGTAATGTCAAACTGAGGTGTCTTATGGTCCGGGGTGGTTACTTTGAAGTCTTTGAGTTTGCCAGGTGTGATACCGGTATATACGCTTTGCCATGCCGGAGAACCTTTCTCTTCGTCTACATGGCATACAAGGCGGTATTCATATTTGTTGTCTGGCTCTACCGTAGTGTCGACATATTTTATCTCACCGCCCGGTTGCACGTCTGTAATAGTGCCGATTGGCGTATCAGGCCATTCTGTGCCGGGTGTATGTCGCTCGATTGTAACTTTGGTGATATATTCCAGGGGGTCGCCAACAATATATGTATAGCCGTCGTACACATCTTCTTCATGCGTAGGGGCTGTTGCCGTAAGTGTGACTGAATTGGCGGCAGCATCAAATGTTGCATTTTGATTTACGGGCCGCTTGGCTGGTGTGGCGAATGCTGCATTCAGTGACATCGCTGCGGCCAGCAAAGTTAAAATACGTAAATTTCTCTTCATTTAATTTACTGATAAAATGTGACAGATTGGATATGAGTAACTCTGGTGCAAATATAGCTACTCTATCTTTCGGTTGCAATAGTTTGAATAAATATTAGAGTAAAATACTTGGATTTTTACTGAAAGTATTCCATTTTGCCAAATACCTGTTTTATGTATTATTAACGTTTTAGTGAAAAAAACGAACGCATCAGAGTTGCGCATTCCTCTGCCAGTATCCCCTCGGTGACAGTAGCTTTGGGGTGGAAAGGTTTGCGGCATACAAAGGTGGAATATCCACGTTTGCTGTCTGGTGCGCCTATGACTATGCGTGGTATCTGTGCCCAGCCGATTGCGCCGGCACACATCAGGCAAGGCTCTACGGTCACATATAACGTGCATCCCGTAAGGTACTTGCCTCCAAGTGTCTGGGCTGCTGCCGTTATGGCTTGTATCTCGGCATGTGCTGTCACATCGCCCAATGTTTCGGTAAGGTTGTGCCCGCGGCCCACGACGATATCATCGCAGGCTACCACGGCTCCGATAGGTATCTCCCCTTCGCGTGCGGCCTGTTCAGCTTCCTTTAGCGCCATGCGCATGTATCTGATGTCGTCCATTGAATAGAAATTAAGAAGTTAGAAGTAAGGGCATCGGAAGTCAAGCACGGATAGTTTGTAGGAGCGGAAAAATAAAGAAACCAAGTTTTTTTGATGGTTCTGTCTCATCTCTGATTCCCTGAACCGCTGAAACAAGACTATCCTTGCTTGACTTCCGATGCTCTTACTCCTTGCTTATTCTCAAGAGATAGCGCGCAGGGCTATCTCTTGAGCCATACCTCCGGGTTCTCTTTCTGACGCTGGTTGCGGATCTCGAAATGGAGAATGCTGCGGTTTGCATCAGAGGGATCGGAGTAGACGGTACCGATATTTTCGCCGGCTTTGATCTTCTGGCCTGTGGAAACGCTTATAGTGCCAAGATTGGCATAAACTGTCATGTAGCGTCCGTGACGTATTACCACCACATTGTTGTAGCCGTCGGGGCGGAATACGGCAGATACCTCTCCGTCGAATACACAACGCACGGGGGCGCCGGCGGCTGTGGCCATATCTATGCCGGAGTTTGTGGTCTCCACATGCGGGAGTGTAGGATGTTTCTGGCGTCCGAACCGTTTGACTATGGTGTAGTGTCCCGTTACGGGGAAAGGCAGCCGTCCGCGGTATTTCTCGAAATCGTTTCCTGTTGGGAGCGATACTTTCGGCGCCACTCCGCTTGTCCCTCCGGTGGGAGCTGCCAGCACTGGTGCGTTGCCGGCAGGGGCTGGGGATGCGTCTGGCACGCCTGTGTCTCCTCTGCCGTTGTTGCGTCCCTTATGCTTCACCGGTTTCCCGTTTTTAGCTTTTTCACGGGCGGCTTTTTTCTCTGCCTCAAGGCGCTTTTTCTCGGCTTCCCGTTCCTCTTTGATTTTCTTCTGTTCTGCTTTCCTGGCTGCCTCCCGCTCTTTCTTTATCTGTTCTTCATCCTCTTTTGCAGCTTTTTCTTCTGCTTTTTTACGTATTTTTTCACGTTCGGCATCGTCGTGCGCTTTTTTAAGTGCAGCTTCCTTTTCAGCTTCAGCCCTGGCTTGCGCTTTCTTGCGTGCCTCGGCCTCGGCTCGTGCCTCAGCTTGTGCGATACGTTCTTCTTCAGCTCGGCGGGCGGCTTCCTCTTCAGCACGGGCTTTTGCTTCTGCTGCCTCTCTGGCTTTTCGTTCGGCTTCTTCCCGTTCACGGCGCAGTTGTTCCTGACGGCGTGCTTCTTCGGCTATGATACGGTCAAGTTCAGCATCAAGTGAGGCCGCTTCCTGCTGGCGCCGGTTCATGATCTGTTTGAGCTCTCCCCCTTCCCGCTGCAAGCGTTTTACTAGCGATCCCGTTTCATCCTGTTTTTTTACGAGAGTCGCACGTTCGGTATTTAGTGAAGACAGTGATGTGGTCACGTTGCCGCGCATGCGTGTCAGCTCATTGCGTCGTTTGTCCAGTTCCGAGCGTATATCTGAAATTTCTTGTGAACGGCGTTTGCGCCATTTTGAAAATTGACGCAGTGACCGCATGCGCCTATAGGCTTGTGAAAAGGATTCGGATGAGAATATGAATGCCAGATCGCTCATCTGTTGTCCGTGACCTTGCGATTTACGGAGCGCTTTTACATATCGGTCGGTTATTGCGGTAAGCCTACGGTCAAGTGCGGCTATGGAGTCTCCCGCGATTGTGATGCGGGAGTTCAGTGAGTCTACTTTTGCGGACAGGCTTCCTATGCGGGTGTTGCACTGTTCGATTTCCCCCTCAAGGAGGGCAAGCTGGTTGAGACGGTGCTCTGTCTCCTTGGTGTTAAGTTGTATCTTACGCTGTGCTTCACGTATGTCGCCCTGTGTGCGCTCTTTTGCTCGCTTTACTTCGTCGGCGGTGCGTGGGGCTGCGTTTTTGGCGCCCTGTTTTTGGCGCCCTGATGTGGTCGTTGTACGTTTTCGCGTAGAAGAGCTTCCTTTGGCTTTTTTCTTGGATGTAGCCTGTTCGGTGCGTGTATTTTTACGCTGTTGCGCGGCGGCATTGCTGTCGTGGCCGCACAATAACGTTACCGAGAGGATGATGATGTATAATAATGACCGGTACACCGTAGTACGTCGTTGGGGTTAGTTGCGGGTTATAGTTTCGTTAATTTCGATATGATTGCAGCCGCATCTATCCTGGCATATCCTGACGGGCATTTCCAGCTGCGTTCTTCCCCTGTGTTCCATTTCGCCGATGAAAAGTTCCATTTTAGCGAAGCTGCCATTTTTTTGCCACGCACCAGTTCTATGGCGCATTCGCCGGCAAAACTTCCGGCCTGACGGGTTTCTATTGGATCGGTATATGTGACCACTCCTGCATGCTTGTCCTTGATGTTTACCGAGGCTGCTCCTATGCGGTTGGCATCCTGGGCCATTATGAATCCGTATTCAAATTCCTTTGGCTGGATAGCCGGAAGTATCATAAGCCCCTCTGCGGAGTTTGCAAATTCTATGGCTGTGGAAAGTGGCGGGGTGAATGTGCCACCGGCATCGCCCACCACGAATCCGCGGCCCAGAAGCAGGTCCTGGATGTCTGCTACGCTTATTCCGGTTGAGCCGAAAGTGTCTGCTATGCTTTCAGACACGTATTTCTTATGATAACGGTCTATGACATGTACGGAATCCTTGTCTACAAAAAGCGATGCCACTTCGAAACCGAGCATGCGCACTGAAATGCTTATCCATTTGTCGCGTTTCATGGCGGCGCGTGCCGACAGGCTGATGCTCTTGGGAGCGGTCACAGACACACGCACCGGCATTGTCACATCCTGCCAGTCTGCATAGCTTTTACATAGTTCCGTGTATCGTTGTGACGGTGTCTGAAGTGCTATGTCTCCGGGAATTTCGCTTCCCAGATCGCGTTTTGCGCTTTTTTTGGCCGTGGAGCAACCGGTAAAACAGATGGCAGCCGATAGTGCGGCTATGGCAAGCAGTATGATATGCAATTGTCGGTTCATTCGTAAAAATGGGTTTTATTCTTCACTTTTTTCTGTAGCAGTTTGTTGTCTGGTTCAAGTTTGAGTGCCTTTTCCCAGAATTCTATGGCATCTTTATGGTCGCCGTTCATGTAATATATGTCGCCGGCATGGTGGAGCACGTCGGCCTGTGGGTTATCACCTTCAATGGCGAGGGCGCGGTCTATGAATTCTCTGGCCTTATCATATTCTTTTTTCTTGAAGAATATCCAGGCATATGTATCAAGGGCAGTGTCATTGTCGGGTTGTTGGCGCACACATATGGCACTCATTTTTTCAGCCTTGTCAAGGTCTCCCCCCTCTTCTGTCATGAAATATGCGTAGTTGTTGAGTGCCAGAAGGTTGTCTGGATTGCTTTCCAGTGCTTTGTCATAATAGACGAAAGCGGAGTCTGCGAGCCCTTTTTTATAAAAGGTATCTCCAAGCGAGCAGAGTACGGCCGATTTTAATTCGCGGTTGTCGGCAGGGATGGCGGCCATGGTTTTTTCATACTCTTCTATAGCTTCATCTGTGCGTTCGAGCAGGCTGAGCATGTTGGCGCCGTAGAACATCAGCATGGCATCGCCGGGCTGGTAACGGAGTGCCCGTTTTGCCGTTTCCAATGCTTTTTCGTAATCTTCGGCAGTTGCATACAGGCTGACCGCCGATCGCCATCGGTCCACATTGGATGGATCCGTGTCAAGGGCGTACTCCTGTTGCTCTGCAGCTCCTTTGAAATTCTTTATGGCTACCAGATAGGATGAATACAGGTCGCGGATCTGCGCTTCATGCGGGTGTTGTATCAGCAATGTGTCAAACAGTCCCTGGATGCGTGGCTGCTGGGTGGTATCTGCATATAACTGGCGTATGTAACTTGAAAAAATCTCAAGTTTCACTTCCGGGGCAAGACCCTCCTGGCGCACAGCCTGGAATACCTCGCGGTCAAATCCTACGGAATCTCCTTGCTCGCGGTAAAATTCGGCTCGTTTGTAATATGCCAGGCCATTGGTGGGATCTATCTCGCAGGCTCGGTTGTACAGTATTATCGCGGAGTCCGGGCGCCCCATTCCCATCATTACATCACCGGCATAGAGTGTGCTGTTGGCATTGGTGCCTGAGGCAGCGATGAGTCTGTCGACTTCTGCGAAAGTGGCGGCGGTGTCGAGCAGGGTCATAAGCGCACGCACCTTATGCGACGTCAGGCCTATGTCTACCCCCTCTGCGCGCTCTATGCGGTCAAGCACATCTATTGAGCGACGCAGGCTTACGCTGTCTTGCATATTCTGGAGGGCTTGGGCATATTGGAGTGTCACATTGGGTTTGGTGGGATTGAGTGAGTCTAGGGTCTGCCACACACGCACTGCTTCTTTTTTGTTTCCGAGCTGATTGTTGGCTATGCCATAGAATATGGCGCTGTAATAGTCGCCAGGGTCGGCGTTGAAATGGCGCCGCATCAGGGCATAGCCTTTGGCTGCGAGTGTGGTGTCTTCACGGCCAAGCCCCATGTAATAGAATCCGAGCGTCTGCCCCGGCTGTGTATCGGTAGAGTCTAGTTCCACAGCTTTGCGGAGAAGTTCGAAATAGCCGGCATCGTTGTCCAATGCACTACGGCGCAAGGCTTCCATGAACACATAGTCGCTTTTGCGCTTGTCGGCTCCTGCTTCCCAGCTTTCTTTCTGCTTGCGTTTCCCCTCACGTGCTCTGGCCGCTCCCCCCGGAAGCAGCATCATGGCGATCAATATGGCAATCGCACCCAATACCGGAATTTCTCTGCGTCTGAACAATGCTATGAGTTATAAAATAATTGTAAAAAACAGTAAAGTCACAAGTTGTAGCCAAGTCAATTGACCCCGGTGTGCCCGAAGCCTCCTCCTCCGCGCTCGGTAGTGTCAATATGTTCTACAGGTTCCCAGTCCACGCGGGTATACTCTTTTATCACCATCTGGCAGATGCGTTCGCCGTCATTGACGACAAACTCTTCGTTGCCCAGGTTTATCATGATGACCCCGATTTCTCCCCTGTAATCGCTGTCGACTGTTCCGGGAGTATTCACTAGTGATATGCCGTGTTTTATGGCGAGACCGCTGCGCGGGCGGATCTGGCATTCGTATCCGTGAGGGAGCTGCATGTATAGTCCGGTGGGTATGAGTGCCCTTCCCAGTGGCTTGAGCACCACAGGACCTTCCGGAAGGTAAGCCCTGACGTCCATCCCCGCAGATCCGGGGGTGGAATATGATGGAAGCGGATGATGGCTGCGGTTGATTATCTTGACTTTTATAGTTTCCATAAATAAACAGTTTACAAATAGATTAACGCGGTTCTGCCGCTTAAAGTTGATGCCTGCAGTCAATCGGGATTGTCATACCTTCGTTTGCTGCCATAGTGTCAGGGAAAATGCGCCGTGCCTCGGAAAGATGCCTCTCCTCGGTGTTGTATGCTTTGGAATAATGCCCTATGACAAGCCGTCGTACGTGGGCCAGAGATGCTATGCGGGCTGCTTCGGATGCTGTGGAATGGCCGCGTGCGCGCGCCTTGTCAGCCGCGTCGTCGGCATATGTCGCCTCATGATACAGGAGGTCTGCCTCTTCTACAATTTTTGCCAGTGCCGGGGTATATACCGTATCGGAGCAGTAGGCATAGGTGTAAGAACGGTCTGCCGGTGTGGTGAGCATGGCATTAGGGATTGTTTTCCCATCTTCGTTGATAAAGTCCGCCCCCTCTTTTATGGCTTTCATCTGCGATACGGGCACGTTGTGGAATTTCACCATATCCCCACGCAGATGGAGCGGTTTGGGCTTCTCACGGAAGATGAATCCGACAGCAGGCACACGATGCCGCAACGGGAATGATTCAACGGTCAGTCCGGGAAGGTCAAGCACTGTCTGGGCTTTGGCCGGATCAATGATGTCAAATTTCAACTCGTAGGAACGCTCGCGGCAGAAGTAATCAATCATTTCTTTGAAGAGCCGCGCGCCTTCGGCAAAGGTATGTACGGTCACTGTGCCTCCGGTCTGGTGCAGAGCCAGTGTGGATAGAAGGCCTGGCAGTCCGAAGCAATGGTCGCCGTGGAGATGGCTGATGAATATGTGGGTAAGGCGTGAGAATTTCAGCCCCATGCGCCGCATGGAGAGCTGTGCCCCCTCTCCGCAGTCAATCATCAGTAATTGTCCACGGTATTCCACCACCTGGCATGATGGCAGATGGCGCAAAGATGGGGTGGCTGATCCGCATCCGAGTATGTGCAGTTTGAATTCGCTCATTTGATATTGAGAGCGAAATTACCTATTTATAAGCGAACAGGCAAGAAACCGTGCGGTTTCTTGCCTGTCTTATATGCTTTTTATGGTATTATAACTTTCCTGACAGTGTCGCCGTCGCGCCGGATATAAATTCCGCTACCCGGTTCGGTAACTATTATACCCTGCAGGTTATAATATACCGGCGGCTCTTCACCGGCGGGAGCCGACACGGTGGCATCTATTCCTGCGGGATCGTCTTTTACTGTCACTTTTCCGAGAGAGGCTTTTATTTCCTTTGTGGAAGTGTTGTAGAGTACAAGTTCGTATTCCTTGCCTATCTGGAAATTATCCTCATATTCGAGATTGAATTTGACAGTCATGGTTTTTGTCTCGTCAGGTTTTATGCTGAAACGCCTATATGGTGCGGATGCCTGTATCGTTTCGGTTTCGTCAATGAGCGCGGGTGCCATGCTGAGTTGCTGTGTGCTCTCTGTGGTGTTTGAGAGGGTTATGGTATAGGACGCCTCTACGTTTCTGTATAATTGGTTGTCGTTGAGGTTCGCCTCAATGGTGAGGTCGCCGATGTTCGGCGGTGTCTCTCCGAGTGCCGGTGTGCCGAGTTTGAAAGTCACGGGCACATAATCCTTGTATTTGGTGTTGTGGAGCGCACGTACCCAAGGTTTTGATGTGGAAGTTCTTGTGACCACACGCACGTCGTATGTGCCGTCGGGGTAAGATGTGCCGAGTTGGGCGCTGAGAGAAGTGTATCCCCAGAACGGGTCCAGATATGCCGGAGATGAGAATATGACATGATAGCGCTTGTCTCCGGTCTCTCGGTGCTCAAATTCGAATGCGATGTAGAATCCGGTACGTTCGTAGCCGAAATTATACCATCCGTTGTCAAAAGAGAGCGTTTTGCCTTCGAGTTTCGCATTAAGGTCTTTGTCTCCCCCTTGCGAGAGCCTTGGTTCAGGCTTCTCGGATCCTTCCACAGGCTTGCGCACTCCCATCATGGCTGATTGCCCGAGGTTGTAGCCGCCTTCATATCCTCCGATCCCTTGTCCGGAGGGGTCGAGGGCATCCATAAGGAAATACCCGTCGCAGTATCCTCCCCAGCCCCAGTTGAAATGGTAATAATGGTCTCCGTCATATCCGTCACAAACGAAAGCATGCGCTCCATTGGCGCTGGATCCTGCATAATATATGGGGCCGTTGTCGCGGAGCTCATTTATCAGCATGTCTTCCCATTTCTCAAGGGTGTAGTTGTCGCGGTAATACAGCCAAGCAGTCTTGTCATATGAAAAGTTGTTGATGAAAGCCCGTGGCACATTTTCGCTCAATGCGCCGGAGCCTACATTGCTGTATCCCATATTTACGGAAAATCCGCAGTTGACCATCAGTTCTGCCACTGCCTGTGCCTGCCGGGAGTTGAACCCTTCACCGTAGTTGTCTTTCATCTGGCTCCAGTTGAAAGTTGTTTCAAGTGAGCGTGTGAGTGTCTCCTCACCCATAGTGGCGGTGCCTTCACCCGTGCTTCTGTCAGGATATTTGTGGTAGTACATTATCTGAGCCATAGCAGTTGCCACACACCCTGTGAAGGTGGGCTGGCCATCCTGCTTGGGGCATAGGCGGTTGTATGGGTTGTCCTGGTTCCATGTGCATGTCAGCAACGGCCCTATCACGGTTTCATTGGGTTGTATGCGCCTTGGCGCGGTGCCTTTCGCCCACTTGTTTTCCTTCTGGAGGCTGTCGGCATAGGCGATGGCTACGGCATAGTCGTTGAGCCACGTTGTCATCTGTGGCGGCAGTTCCCCTTCACCGGGGGTAAGGCCGTAGCCAAGGAGGGGAGCGGCCACGTCGTTGGCGCTGACAGCCATCATTTGGTCGTTGTCGGCAAACAGATATACCGCCGGCTCTCCCGAACGGGTCTCGATGGTCTGGACGAGGCTGGGTGTTGTCGCATTGGCAACTCTTACTTTTGCCGGAAGGTTCGGTGTGTCGTTAAGACGGGCGAGCGCCTCTGCGGGCGTAAGCGTCTCGGCGTGGATTGCTGTGACGCTCAGCAATGCCACAAGGCTGATATAGAAATTTTTCATGCGTTATCTTGTGATGTAACGGAAGGTATTAGTTGGTTACTTCCGACAAAGGTAGCCAGAATCTCCCAAAACACCAAATCCACCCCACGATCCATAAAATCCCGCACCTCGCACACTGAGGCGTGAGATGCGGGATAATGAAATATGGTTACCCTCGTCAACGGACGATGAACTTTCGAGAAGAACCGTTGGTGCGGAGTATGTAAATGCCCGTGGCGAAACCGGTCAGGGGCATGCTGTAACGGCTGTCGGAAATATGCATGTTCTTTACCTGCGTGCCGGCCGGCGTATAGACGGCAACATCGCCTATAGGCCGTGAACTGCGGATCTCCACAGCGGCCTCGGTAACTTCGATGCTCTCCGCATCCTTCCCTGTCATCTCTGCTGATGCTCCCGGGCGCGCACTCGGCAGGGAATAGATCACCTCCCCTGCACCGTTCACAATCTCATAGATCTTGGGGATCGTACAATAACCTGTGCAGCCAAGCGTGGGGCCGGTCAACAGCGTACCCATGCATTGTGCATAGTCAATGTTCTCCAATTTTTCCGAACTGATGAATCCAAGCCCTTCTACTAACCGGTACCTCTTTAAATCCCCACACTCAAAGGCATTGTATGATCTACCAAACGCCTCGTAAGTCGTTGGATACACCGGAGAATCCGCAATCCGGATGGCTGTACTCCCTTCTAAAGGATTCACAAAATCATACTCTACGTATGTGTGGATTTCTCCCTTATAGTCCGTGTAGTGATAATATACCTTTTTCTCCTCATAGTCTTCCGAATAGAGACCATTATGTCCTCTGTCTTCTTCCTTTATGCCATTCACGTAGGATGCCAAGGTATAATATTTTTTGCCATCTATCTCCTTGCAGTCCTCTATCCTGATAACCATTTCCCCCTCGTCTGTGGGATCATCCGGCTCGAAAACAATGTCATTCCAAAGCGTATACCTCCATTCCTTCCCCACTTCCAGCATCGGAGTGTAAGAAGAGGATTCTTTTGAGGTGTCGAACTCCATCTTGTGGTGTATGGTGGCGCTCTGGAGGCTTGTGAGCCAGAATGCGAAAAGACACAGGAGGGAAATTCTACGTGTCATAGGCTGTGAGGTATTGAAAGGTGTGTTAATGTCTCGCAAATATAATAAATATGATTTGACAATGCAAATTTATATTTGTTTTTTTAAAAAATGAAAAAGCAAAATTGGCGAAGAATGATGACAATTGCGCAACAATGCTATTGCCTTTAGGGTAAAATTGTCTTTGTAGCTTTCAAATGAACCTCGCGACCCCAAAAGTTTCCTGTCCAAACTTTTGGGGTCGCGAGGTTATTGGGCACAATGCTTTGTGGCCGTATGGGGGTTAGTGGCGCATGCCGGGAGGGGGGCCGCCGGGGCCGCGTCTGCCTCCGCCGGGGCCGCCGCGCATCATGTCGCCCTCGGAGGCGTCGGGTTGCTGTCCCTTGCCGAAAGTGTTGAGTTTGTAGCTGAAAGTGAGCATGAAGTAGCGTGTCAGGGAGTTGTAACGGGTGTCGTCAATGTAGTTGGCAGTCACCGAGCGGCTCACGTTTGAGCGCTGTTGCAGCAGGTCGAACCCTTTGAGCATGATTGTCGCCTGGCGGTTGCGCAGGAACTGGTATGCGATAGATGCGTTCCACATCCATTCATTCTGGTTGTATCCCTCTGCGTAGCCTTTGGAAGCTGTATAGGTGAGATCGGTTGAAAGCACCAGGCCGAACGGTGTGTACCATGAGCCGTAGAATGATCCTCCATAGTTGTGTACCGTGGTGGTATTCACATTCTCAAGGGTGTTGAATGTCTTCTGCATGCGCCAGTTGGGGCGTAGTTCCAGTTCAAGGTTTTGCGGACGGAAAGCCAGCGCGGGGCTTTCCGCTATCATTATTGATGTGGAGCGGTTGCGCAGGCCGTTGTTGTATCCTATGCCTTGGTTGGCGTTGATAAAGATATGGTTGTTGAACGACCATGACTTATTGTGGCCGAAAGGCTGTGAGAATATGTTCATCAAACGTGCGTTCCATACGCCGTTTACATTTTCGTAAGTTGTGTAGCGGCCACCGGTCTCGTTGTCGAATTCGGTGCGTGATATTATGGCGTTCTGCGTTATCTGTCCGTCGGCCATTACCATTATGGAGCGCTGGCTCTCGGCATAGAATTTCTGGAAACGCAGGCGCATGCTGTGGTTGAATTCGGGGTTGAGGTTGGGGTTACCCTGAACGATGTTCATCGGGTTGGAGTTGTCCACCACGGGTTGCAGCTGGGTAAGTGATGGCTGTGAGGACCGGCCGTTGTAGTTGACTTCCACAGAGCTTTGTTTGTCCATGCGGTAACGGTAGCGCAGGTAGGGAGCGTAGTTCCATACCCATCGTTCAGGTAGGTTCTTGGCGCTGTTGATGAGGTCAGTGCTCTTGGTCATAGAGGGGACTACGGAGATGCCTGCGTCAAGGGTGTATTTGGCGTGCACTTTCTTGTATCCGGCACGTATGTCCTGGTTCATGAAGTTGTTGCGGAAGCGGTTGGATATGTCGGGCTGATATTCCCACGGGCCATACACGAAGTCTGCGAAGTTCGGGTTGAGCGGGTCGGGAAGCAGCCAGGGATTATCTACCGGTGAACGCTGGTCCACAATCTTGTCTGCGTTGTTCCAACGATACTGTATCCGGTATGACACGGTGAGGAAATGGCCGTTTGCCACGTCGCCGAGAGGCTCTGTCCAGCTTATGCGGCTTGATACATTGTTTGTCCAGCGGTGGTTGGAGGTATATTGCTGGTACACATATTCGCGGTAGCTCTCCGGATCGCTGTCTATCTCCTCGCGTTCGGCTTCCTCGAATTCATCCTTGGGTGCTCCTGCACCCTCTTTGTTGTTGAAGAAAGTATAGGCGAGCGAGTTTTCATATTCGCGCACATTGGAGAAAGAGTAGTTTGCCATCACCGAGAATGAGCGTCCGCGGTGTGATGCGAAACTGTGGTTATAGATCATGCGTCCGGATGCCTCAATTGATTTTCCATGCGATCCGGCGTTGTTGATGCTGTAATTGATCGGTTGGTCGTAAATGGTCTCACCGTCAACTATGCGTGCTCCTGTCATGCGGTCGGTGCTCGAGGAGGTGGAGCGGTTGGTGTTGTATGAGAACGACGGGCGGAAGTCGAACGTATTGAACGAGTCCGGTTTCCATTCCACGCGGAAGTGCGCCTGGAGGTTGTGCCCCTTGTCGCGGTTGTCGTTGCGGGAACTTTCCCATTTGGAGTCGTTGGCAAACAGGTATTGGCGTTCGCGTGAGGTGCGTGTGTCACGGTCGGTGTGTGAGTATGTCACGTCACCGCCGAAACGCAGTTTCTCATCTTTTCCAAGGTTGAAATTCAGGCCTACCGACTGGCTTGTGGTTATGCCGCGTCCTCCACCGAACCGGCGGAATCGGTTGCCGTTGGTGTCGGTGAATCCCATGCCGTTGGTGTTGTTGGCGGATCCGAGCAGGGTTATCTGGTTGTTGCCCCAGAAACGGTTGATTGTGAACGATCCGAGATAACGGTCGTCTGTGCCGTATCCCCCTTCTATGTTGCCGAACCATCCGTTTTTCATTCCTTTCTTTACAGTAAGGTTTATCACAGTCTCATCCTCGCCGTCGTCAACGCCGGTCAGACGTGCCAGGTCGCTTTTGCGGTCCACTACCTGCAGTTTGTCAACGATGTTCACAGGCAGGTTCTTGGACGCGACTTTCGGATCGTCGGTGAAGAACTCTTTACCGTCAATGAGGATCTTCGTAATGGATTTGCCGTTTGCCGTGATCTTGCCGTCGGAATCCACTTCCACTCCGGGCAGTCGTTTCAGCAGGTCTTCCACTACGGCATTTGGAGGAGTCTTGTAAGTGTCTGCATTGAACTCTATGGTGTCCTGCATCACTTTCATAGGTGTCTTTACGCCTATCACAGTGGTTTCTTTCAGCATATAGGATGATTCTTCCACTTTGATGGTGTCCATTTTCACATTCCCTTTCACCTCAAGGGGGGAATAGCTTTTGGAGTAACCTATATAATTGGCTTCCATCAGGTATTTGCCTTTCTTAAGGTCTGTGATACGGAAATTCCCGTCCAAGTCTGTGATGCCACCCTTGACGAAAGCGGAGTCTTTTGCCTGTAACACCCGCACGGTGGCATCCATGAGCGGTTCGCCGTTCTGGTCTGTCACGATGCCTGTCACATTGTATGCCCATGCCGCTATGGCAGTGACTGCGGCCATTGACAGCATCGCGTTTCGCCTCGAAATTTTCATCTGAATTTATCTCTTGTAAAATAGTTATGAGTAAACGTGCAACTGCGCGGTAAGCACTTTTTTTGAAAAATAATGTTGGAAACCTGGGATTTCCCGCGCAGTCCTTTATATATACGATACAAAGTTAGGCATTTGGTAAAAGCCGGTTCACACCCTTTTGCTTTTATCCTGATTTTTTAAAGGTTATAAACACTTCGTCGTTTTTAGGGATTGACCGCAGTTTGCTAGCCCTAAGCCGCCAGACAGCATTCCCGGCATGATTCTTCTTGGTGTGTTAACTATTATTAACTTTAAAAATGCACATTTTCCTTAATAACGATATTGCATTGTTAAGATTTTTAAATAATTTTGCCGCTGATTCTATTTGATACGTGTAGTCGATACGACTGATAACCTTAAACGCCAGGAAAAATGAGTGGCTTACATTCTTTATCACCCCACTTGTTATTTTGGTATTTATGATTTGGATATTGACAGCCGGATATGCTTTTCCGGGCTGACAGTTCATCATATCGCGGGCATCCCCCGGGGGATGCTTTATGCGGGACACCCGGAGGCGCTCCGCATAAAATTGGAAACTAGCCACTGTATCAGCTGCTTATGTCAGAGAGAGTGAGAGAAAGACATGAAAAATCATTAATATCAAATTAAGTCTAAATGAAACATTCTAAAACAGGAATCGCCGGGAAATTCTTATTTCTTATGGTGGGGCTGCTGTGCGCCTTCGGGGCCAGTGCGCAGTCGGTCACTGTGAGCGGCACTGTCACCGACCCGTCGGGTGAGCCGCTTATCGGTGCAAGTATTCTTGCCGAAGGCACAACTGCGGGTACCGCAACCGATATTGATGGCAATTATACCATCAATGCGCCTTCCAACGGTACGCTTGTATTCTCCTACGTCGGATATGATGCGCAGAAAGTGCCGGTTGAAGGGCGCTCCACCATCAATGTCACCCTGCAGGAGAGCTCTGTAATGCTCAACGAAGTTGTAGCCATAGGTTACGGTGTTGTAAAGAAATCCGATGCCACCGGTTCTGTGGCTGTCATCAAGCCCGATGAAGTGGAAGCAGGTCTGGCAACTTCTGTCCAGGACATGCTCGTGGGCCAGACTCCCGGTGTGGTAGTGACCACCGCCGGCGGCCCTGAAGGCAATGCTAACATCCGCATCCGTGGCGGTTCGTCGCTCAATGCGTCCAACGACCCGCTCATCGTGATTGACGGTGTGCCTTTGAGCAACGACGGCGTACAGGGCATGGGCAACTCCCTCGGAATGATCTCTCCTGAAAATATCGAGAGCATGACCGTGCTCAAGGACGCTTCGGCAACCGCCATCTACGGTTCGCGTGCTTCAAACGGTGTGATCATTATCACTACCAAGAAAGGCAAAAGCGGCAAGCCCCAGGTAAATTTCTCTGCAAATATGTATGTGAACACACCGCGCAAGAAATACGATACCATGAGCACGGAGCAGTTTCGCCAGGCTGTCATCGCCCGCTCCAAAGAGGGATCTGCCATACGCGCCCTTCTCGGCGAGGCCGACACCAACTGGCAGGACGAAGTGCTCCGCACCACGGTAAGCTCAGACTACAACCTGAGCGTGGGTGGCACCGCCGGCATACTCCCTTATCATGTAAACCTGAGCTATACCAACTCCAACGGTATCATCAAGACTTCCAAGATGGACCGTGTGACTTTGGGATTCAACCTGTCACCGAAATTCTTCGAGGACCATCTTAAGGTGAACGCCACAGCCAAAGGATATTACATACGCAACGATTTCGGAAACGAAGGTGCCGTGTACAACGCGATATCATACAATCCCACGCAGCCGGTGCGCAGCTGGATCCCGGCTGGAGGAAACGCCGGACACCAGTATCTGTGGAACGGCTATTACCAGCATACGCAGGACAACGAGAAACATGACCAGAAAGGTATCTCATTTATGAACAATGCCGATATCAACCCTGTGTCGAATCTCATGGAACGTGACAACTATGCCAATGTATACAGAAGCAATGGCAATCTGCAGCTTGACTACTCTTTCCACTTCCTTCCGGAACTGCATGCGAACCTCAACCTCGGTTACGATGTGACCAAGACCAACGAAACCAACCGTGTGGCTGCAAACTCCGGTATTGCATGGAAAGACGGCAACCAGCAGTTTGGCGGCGGTTATGGAAAAGACACATACCAGTTCACTTCCAACACGCTTCTGGAGTTCTACCTCAATTACAACAAGGAGTTCGAAGCAATCAGATCAAACCTTGATGTCGTGGCCGGTTATTCATGGCAGCGCTTCTATCGCGAAAGCAACAACAATGGCGACGTGCCTTTTACAGCCGAATACTACTATCCGTATCTCGTGGGTGATACATACATGATTGATGTAGTGCCCGGTACGGAGGACAATATCGGCAAACCTTTCGTGCCCAGCCCGCTTTCAGCCGACGGCAAATATTATTCAAAGGAACATTTGCAGCTGCTGTCGTTCTACGGACGTATCAACTATGGCTTGATGAACCGTTACCTCCTCACATTCACACTCCGTGGCGATGCCACATCACGTTTCTCCAAAGACAACCGCTGGGGCATTTTCCCCGCCGTGGCTTTGGCATGGAAACTTAACGAGGAATCGTTCCTCCAGGATGCATCGGGATGGCTTAGCGACCTGAAACTGCGTTTAGGCTGGGGTAAGACCGGCCAGCAGGCTGTAGGCTCTGTCAACAACTATACTACCACATACCAGATGAGCCAGGGTACATCATTATACCCCGATGGTCTTACCGGATGGTATAACCCCGTGTTCCCCAATGGCGTAAGTCCTGATCTCAAATGGGAGACCACAACCACATGGAACGGTGCTTTCGACTTCGGGTTCATCAACAACCGCATCACCGGTAGCATTGAGGCATATTACCGCAAGACAACAGACCTCCTGTCGTTTGTGAATGTTCCGGCCGCATCATCTCCCGTGAACATGCTCAACCGCAACATCGGCGACCTTGAAAACTATGGCGTGGAATTCAATATCATGGCACGTCCGGTAGTTACCAAGAACTTCACATGGACCCTCACCTATAATGTGGGATGGAACCACAATGAGATCACACGTCTCAACGATCCCAACGCCGTCTACACCACAGGCCCGTCTATCGGTTCACAGGGTCTGACAGCGATGGTCAACGCCGTGGGCCACCCGGCTAGCTCGTTCTACCTCTGGCAGCAGGTATATGACGAGAATGGAAATCCTATCGAGGGAGTTTACGTAGACCAGAACGGTGACGGTGCCATTGACCAGGCAGACCGTGTGTTCCGTCATTCAAAAGACCCGAAAGTGACAATGACTTTCGGTTCCAACTTCCGCTGGAAGAGCTGGGACCTCGGTTTCAACCTGCGTGCGTCGCTCGGCAACTACGTCTACAACAACGTGGAGTCAAGCAACAGCAGCTACTCACGCATGTTTACTTACGGTCTCCACAATCTCGTCGAAGCCGACAACTATTTCGAACAGGACCAGAGCCTGAGCGACTATTATCTGCGCAATGCCTCGTTCCTCCGCTGCGACAACATCACGCTCGGATATACCTGGGACAACCTGGTACACGGCAACTTGCGCCTGCGTCTTTTCGGAGCCGTACAGAACCCATTCGTGATCACCAAGTACAACGGTATCGATCCGGAACTTTCCGACGGTGTGGAGGCATCTCCTTATCCTAAGGCCACCACATATTCACTCGGTCTCGTGGCTACTTTCTAATAACATTCAGCACCTAATAAAATTAGCATATAATGAATATCAAGAAATATCTGATGCTCGGCGGTGCGGCGTTGATACTGGGATCTGCAACATCCTCATGTGTCGGCGACCTTGACCTTGAGCCAATCGATCCCTCGCAGATTTTCGCCGATCCAACTTCCCCGGAGTTCGTGAGACGTTCGTTTGCCGAATGCTACGCCCTGATGGGTCTTTGCGGCAATGCCGATCCAGGCAGCTCAAACCTCACAGTGCCCGACGCAGGAGCTTCGGTATATACCCGCCTTATATTTGAAATGGAGGAATTCCCCTCCGACGAAGCATTCTGGGTATGGGAAGACAACGGTTTGCGTGACATGTGCACCACAAACTTCTCTGCCGACAACAAGCAGGTTGAGATCGCATACAGCCGCTTCTTCCAGCATATAGCCGTCTGCAACGACTTCCTGTCCAATACCGAAGGCGCCACCGACGACGCCACAGTGCGGATGCGCGACGAAGTGCGTGCCCTTCGCGCCATGACCTACTACTGGGTATGCGACATATTCGGCAATGCGACCTTTACCTTGGCCAAACCTGACGGATCCATCCAGCCTGAGCAGCGCCCCCGCGCCGAACTGTATGCATGGCTCGTCGGCGAGCTTAATGACCTTCTCACCAACGGACACCTGGCTGATGTGCCGGTGTATGGCCGTGTAGGTAAAGATGGCGTGGAAGCGCTTCTGGCTCGTGTTTACCTTAACGCCGAAGTATACACCGACGGCGCCGTGTCGGCATGGGACAAATGTCTTACACACTGCAACAACCTTATCACACGCCATAAGGGTGCCGGTTTCATGGGTTCAGGCCTTGCAAACCACTACCTCTACCTCTTCTCCCGCGAGAATGAGCAGTACATGCCCGGCGGAGGCAATACCGCAGAGAACGAAATCCTCTGGGGAGTGCCTTTTGACGATGACAAGATGCAGAGCTACGGCGGTACCACATTCCTTCTCGCCGGTGCCCTTGGATCAGGCATGTACGGCTCACAGGCTTCATGGAGCTGTCTTACCGCACGCGAGCCGCTCTCCAACCGCTTTGAAGGGGGCGACCTCCGCACACAGCTGTGGCTTAAAGGCAATGGCATAGAAAACCAGGCTTTCCTTGATTTCTCCATCGCCGGCTACCAGCCTCTGAAATGGACAAACCTCACTCCCGACGGCAATGGAGGTTTCTCTTCCACAGTAAAGGCAAGCACCTTCTGCTCGGCTGACCTTGCCATGATACGTCTGGCTGACGTATATCTCATGCGCGCCGAATGCTTCCTCCACGGACAGGGCAACCTCGCAGACGCCCTTGAGGGTATCAACTACCTGCGTCTGCGTGCCGGTGTGGCTCCATGGACGGAATTTGATGAAGAGAGCCTGCTGGATGAGCGTTCACGCGAGCTTTATTTCGAGATGACACGCCGCTCCGACCTCATCCGCTTCGGTAAATATGTGGGTAACGGCCAGAGCATATGGGCATGGAAAGGCAACGCGCGCAACGGCCAGCGAATTGACCGCCGTTACCTGCTGATGCCGATCCCCACCAACATACTTTCGGCACAGCCATCGTTCAATCAGAACCCCGGCTACAATTGATTGCAGCCCGCGACAGACAAGTGTTTTATCAGAACGCAAAATCATTAAGACATCATGAGAAAAATTTCAATATTGTTTGCCGTCCTGGCTGCCGGCGTGGCTTTCACCGCCTGCGACGAGACTAAAGACGACAACCCTGTGCTCCGCACACACGAGGGACAGCCGCAGGTCGACTTCCTCAACGTCCCATCGCTGCAGAACATGTACATAGATCTTACGGAAGACAACAAGCAGGACAACCTGCATCTTACATGTTCGCAGCCCGCGGAATACGGCCTTGCGACCACGGTCAACTACTTCGTGCAGGTATCCCTTGACCGCAATTTCAAATATTACGGCGAGATACCCAACGGTTTCACCGATTGCTCACAGATCAACCCTACAAACGACGGTGTAGCCGAGGCAATCTGCACATACATGCAGGATAAGAAACGCGCTGACCTGGGCAATCCGGAATATGAGCTTACCATTGATGATATAATGTCTTATAGCGACAAATATTATCCCGCCTATGTGCGTCTGCGCTCGCAGGTGGTAGGTACCTCCGACAACGCCATACCAGGCACGGAATACATATCCAATGTGGTTGAATACAAGAATGTGTATGTACGGTACAAGGCTCTTGTACCGCCAGACAAACCGGCAGGTGTATTCATCATGGGTGGCATGAACGGCTGGGCTGCACAACCCGATTACGAATTCTTCACCACAAAGGTCAAAGGCACCTTCATCACCAAGCCTGTGAAAGTTGATGCCCTGGTTACTTTCAAGATTTCTCCCGCTTCATGGAACAGCGATTTCCCATACAGTGGCGGAGTAACGCTCAATGGCGGCGGTAACGGTGACGAGGTAGTGGATTTCGGAGATCCTTTCAGCCTCAATAACGACAGCGGTTCAGGAAACCTTTACCCCAATGAGAATTTCGAAGGCATGATGGTCCTCATACAGAAAGGCAAGAACTTTACCCTCACACTCGTGCCGATAGGGGAAGTCAAAGGTTACCAGAACATCAACGGCCTGCTTGGTCCGGAACTCAAGGCTGTTTACGAGCCGTATCTTGACTAAAAGTAAAGAAGCAGCCAGGGAAAGCGGCTTGTGCAGGAGCCTGCCGACCGCTTTCCGGTGGCCGCTGACAAACGATCATCTCTAACAAGTTACTTAAACATCACTGAAAGAAATGAAAAAATTCAGCATAATGCTTCTTGGAGTTCTGGCACTTGCCGCATTCCAGGCTTGTGACGAGGCACCTGCCGTGCCGCCGATGCAGAGCAATCCACAGGAGCCGATAATGACAGCCGGGGACATCACCGCACAGGTGCAGGGAGTGCTTTCCACACCTTCCACCGTCATAGATCTCCAGCAATATGTGGACAACTCGCTAATAGACGTAGTCGAACAGCAGTCTGTGAAGAATCTTCCGGAAGGCGCCCAGGTGAAATACTATATGGAGTTGTCGCCTTCTGCCGATTTCAGCGCCCAGGTGGAGACACTTGACGTGGAGTTCATTGATTCGAACATCGGATACGTGGACGCCCAGCGGTGGAGCAATGCACAGATCGCAATGTTCGGCAAGAATCCGGAGAAAGTGCGCGACGTGTATTACCGCATTCCCATATATGTGTTGCTTGACGGCACGGAGTATCGTTACGATTCAGATACATATTATGTGGGCAGCGGCATGCTAAAGGTGCGTTGCATTGATACCGGTTTCGTGATCTATCCGGAATATTACCTCCTCGGCAATGCCACCACATGGGATTTGAACGAGGCAGCCGCTTTCAAGTTCAGCCATTCCGATACGGATCCGTATGATGATCCGGTATTCACCTATCTCGTGGAGGTCGGTGCCGACAGCTATTGGAAGATAGCCTCTTCCAAAAGCCTTGAGACAGGCGACTGGACGACTGTATACGGGCCTGTTGATGACGGCGACGAGAATCTGGTAGGCAAGCTCTTTGAAGGTGGGCAAGCCGGCAAGATCGTTGAGGCCGGCAAGTACCTCTTCACTATAAACATGGAGTCTCTGGACTACACCATTGAACCTTTCAACCGTCCGGAATATCTTTGCACACCGGGCGCATCCAACGGCTGGAGCCAGACGGCTTCCAACTGGCTGCACTACTATGAAAGCAACGATGCGTCTTATTTCTACGGTGCCCTGGTGCTTGACAGCATGTTCAAGCTGACCGACGGCAACACATGGGACAACGACAAGACATGGGGTCTCGACGGCAATAAGGGTGAAGGTTTCCTTGCACAGCCCGGCGACAATATCCCCGTGCCCCAGAAGGGACTTTACTGGGCGAAGGTGGACCTCGTTGCCAAGACCTATTCGCTCACACTTGTCGAGAGCCTCGGCGTGATCGGCGGCGGTAACTGGGATGCCCAGCGCAACCTCACCCCCAATGCCGATTTCACCATCTGGGAAGGCGACATGACCATTGATGGCGACTGGAAGCTCCGCATCAACGACAACTGGGACTATAACTTCGGCGGCGAACTTGCAGCTCCTGAATACAATGGCGCCAACTTCCCCGCAGGTCCGGGCGCATGCCATGTAGTTGTCAGCTTTGCCGGCAACTGGCCCGTGATTGACGTTCAGCCTCTCTGACAACATTCATTCTGTCAGTAAAACCATGATTTAAAAACTGCACTGTGTCAGAAATGACGCGGCGCAGTTTCGTTGTTACTCCGGTGCAGGGCTTGCAAAATTTAAGCCACCTCCGGCTGCTTGCGGGTAATACTCCGATACACTTGTGCCATGAAGCGTCTCCGGTTTTGGGCCTTATCCCATTTGCCTCTGTCATTGTTATCTCATCCCGCCGGGAAACGGGCTATCCGTCATGATAAGATTTCATAAATTTTTAATGACAAAAATGGTTTTGTTTTGTCAGAAAAATCGTAATTTAGCAACGTGAACAAATAGCGGCTTCAGCGTTTATATGCTTGGTGTTAAGCGAATAGCGGCTTAACGCTATTTATTGCCGCCATGAGACGGTGCTTGAAATTTATATTTAACCATAAACAATACATTATGAAGAAATTTTTACTTTCTTTGGCGGCCTTGGCTGCATTTGCTCCCGCATTCGCGGTGACGGAGCTAAATGCCAACGATGCTACCGCTGTGGATGGAACTCATTTTGATGCCAAATATAAGGATGATGGTTCCGTACAAGAGGCTGAGAAATATCAGCCGTTGAATTCTTTGGAAATAAATGGTTACAAGTTTGCTTTTGCCAAAGGCGGTGGCAGCTCTGATCCGGCTTACTATTTCGCCACAACAGAGGGAGGACAAAAGACAATTCGTGCTTACAAGAATAACACGATGAAACTTGTTGCTCCCGAAGGAGTATCAATGTCGAAAGTTGAATTCACATTGTCCACGGCGGCAAAGGGCGGATCCATCAACGCTGACAATGTAAGTTCCACAATATCTTCTGACAATAAGGTTATCACGTATGTAGCCTCTGCTCCGGCCAACGCATTTGATTTTACTATCGGTGCAGGTGCTAATGTCCGTATTGCAAAGGTAAGCATTTATGCCGATGGTGAAGGGGGCGGGGAGGTGACACCTCCCGCCGAAGGTACACTATTCGAGTCTACCTTTGCTGATGGTATCGGTGATTTCACAATCGATAATGTAACCCTTCCCGAGGGATTGACCTATGTTTGGAACCACAACTCGCAGTACAAATACATGCAGGCTTCCGCTTACGCAGGGGGAAAGAACTATGCTGCTGAAGCCGTTCTGATCTCACCTGTGTTCGATGCTTCGAAAGCTACTAAGATAGCCTTGTCTTTTGAACAGGTATGGAACTTCTTCGCTGATATCGAGACTGCCAAGACACAGGCCGTTGTAATGGCACGTGTAAAGGGTGGTGAATGGCAGGCACTCTCTGTTCCTACTGTTCCCGAAAAATTAGGATGGGACTTTGCCGCTTCCGGTGATATAGACCTTTCCGCTTATGTCGGAAAACAGTTTGAAGTAGGTTTCCGTTATGTAAGTACTGCTGAGAAAGCGGGCACATGGCGTGTGAAGAACTTCAAGCTCACCGGCGAGGGCACACTCACCACCGAGGCTCCCGAAGTGAAACCCACCGAGGTTGCCAATATCAAGGCTTTCCTTGACGGCAAGGATACCAACGTGACCTACAAGTTCACAAATCCTGTGACTGTGGTTTACCAGAACGGCCAGCGTCTCTTCGTGCAGGATGCAACAGGTTCGCTCCTCGTTTATGGTAGCGTAGGCCAGACATATGCAAAGGGTGACGTGATCCCCGCCGGATTCACCGGCAAATATGCTCTCTTCGGAGGTGCCGCACAGCTTTCTTCTCCCGCCGATTTCGCAGCTTCTACAGCCACAGCCGATGTGCAGATGGAGGAGGTGGCAGTGGAAGAGCTCGCTACCGACATGGTTATCACATATGTGAAACTCGCAGGTGTGACAATCACCGAAGGTGAAAAGGAAAAATATTATGTGGCGGAGCAGGATGGCGCTACCGTAAATCTCTACGACCAGTTCGGCATCAACCCGGCTCTCGGCGAGAACCTCAATGTGATAGGCATTGTAACTGTTTATAATGGTGCTTTGCAGGTTTATCCTCTTGAAGTTACCGACGAAAGCGGTTCTGTGGTAGTGCGTGTTGCCAATCCGGTGTTCACCCCCGGTGCGGGTGCGATAATCGCAGGTACGAAAGTTGCTATTGCCACTGCAACCGAAGGCGCCCTGATTTACTATACAACAGACGGTACTGAGCCTACATCGGCATCTACTCTCTATGCAGAGCCTATTGAGGTTTCAGAGGCCGTGACCATCAAGGCGATCGCTGTAAAAGAAGGTGCTGAAGACAGCGAAGTTGTTACTGCAGAATATACAATCCGTGAGGCTGGCGAATACAAAGGTGACTTTGACAGCTTCAACAATGCCACTGCAAACTACAAGTACGGTACATATACCAATGCTACCGGTTGGACCGCCGAGAACTCTGCTGTCCTCAGCGGTAACGAAGAAGGCGCCACCGACAACAGTCCGAAGTTCGCCTTTATCGGTGACCAGTACACACTCGCTCCTACGCTCAATGGCAAGTCTTCCGCTCCCGGCAAACTTGTGTCTCCTGTGCTCACCAACGGTATCGGCACCCTCACTTTCGACTACGGTTTCGCTTTTGCCGACAAGCAGGTTAAGCTCAATATCCAGATATTTGACGCAGAAGGAACTGAGGTGGCTTCCGATATCCTTGAAAAGACAGACCTTACCAAGCAGACTGCTTACAACTACAGTCACGAATTCAACAAGATCGGTGATTTCAAGATTGTCATTACCAACGAATGCCTTACCGGTACCGATAAGAATGTAGACCGCGTGTCTATCTGGCATCTCACATGGACGAACTATTCTACCGGTGTTGATAATGTGGTAGTGGAAGGTGCAGACGCTCCTGTTGAGTATTTCAACCTCCAGGGTGTGCGCGTTGCCGCTCCTGAGGCAGGTATCTTTATCCGCCGTCAGGGTTCTAAGGTAGAAAAAGTGGTTATCCGCTGATCCGGCCTTGCATTGATTTAAGCAAAAACAATCTCATCCAGTAAGGATACTCGTTAAATAATAAACAAGTTTACTTACTTTGCTCGGATCCCTGCGACATCGCGGGGATCTATTTTTTTAGAACGTGAGAAGCAAGAGCATTAGAAGTCAAGCAAGAATGGAAAAAAGAGAAATAAGAAACAAAGAAATTGGGAGTGGGGGGAGGGTCTCGGGAAATCAGAGGGATCAGAGCTGTAAGAGGTATCAATCACTACCATTTCGGAAGGCTATTTCCGCGCCCTCAATCTCCAGCCCTCTATTTTCTTTGTTTCTTATTTCTTCTTTTCTTAATTTCTGATTTCACTCACAGAGGTTTTCTTGCTTGACTTCTAATGCTCTTGCTTCTCATGCTCTGCCCATCCTGAAGCGCAAAAGAGCCGCACAGCAAATTGCTGTGCGGCTCGTTTGAGCGTGACGATTGGGGTGTAACAACCAACCCCACATTAAAAATCAAGTGAGAATAACAACAGAGCTAATTAACGACCCCCTGATTAACAGTCAGGTGCTCTAACCAACTGAGCTACTGAAGCATATTTGTAAATCATCACCGGTATTCCCGGTTTTGATGAAGACGCCCCTCTGGGTTTTGCGTTGCAAAATTACGCTTCTTTTTCGATATGTGCAACCTTTTGTTGATTTTTTTTGGAATTTTCTGCTTTTTCTGCCATACATGGCGTCTGGAACGTTTTTCGGCAATTAAATTAATGAAATAATTCCTTAATTGTTGTGAAGGTGCGGAATAATTGTTTAATTTTGCAAGATATTACTGTGGAGCAATGTGTCTAATGCAGGCTACACGTCTCTTGCAATGAAACTACACTAACAAACTATAACTTAAAATCAAACATTTATGTGGTTAACATCCTCATCCATAGGCAGGAAATTGATCATGGCCTTAACAGGCGTGTGTCTTGTCCTATTCGTGACGTTTCACGCATTGATGAACGGAGTGGCACTCTTCTGGCCAAGCGCCTATAATGAAGTGTGTCTGTTTCTGGGTGCCAACTGGTATGCTTTGATAGCATCCGCAGGTTTGGCCGCGCTTTTCATTCTCCACATTATTTATGCTCTTTGGCTGACCGTGCAGAATCGCAATGCACGCGGCTCGGAACGCTATGATGTGACATCCCGTCCCAAACAGGTGGAATGGGCATCAAAGAACATGCTGGTGCTCGGCATCGTCGTGCTCGCGTTCCTGGTGCTTCACCTTATCCAGTTCTGGAGCAAAATGCAGCTTGCAGAAATCTGTGGATTTGAAGTGACAGATGCCGATGGCCAGACAGTTCCCCCCGCAGCAGGTACATGGTTTCTTGCAATGGCTTTCCGCAATCCTCTGACCCTGCCGGTTTACCTTATCGGCTTCATCGCATTGTGGTTCCATCTTACACACGGTTTCTGGTCAATGATGCAGACAGTGGGATGGAACAACGATACATGGATGTGCCGTCTCAAGACTATCGGCAATGCTTGGGTAAGCATTGTGGTAGCCCTCTTTATCGCCCAGGCTATTGTGTTCACCGTGCAGGCACACCGTGGCACCTACAACAATTGCCCGGCTCTTCAGGAGCAGTATATGGAAATGGCAGCCCATGGTAAAAATACATTTACAATGGCTCCCGCCGGTGAATGCGCTCCTTCACGCTGTGCTTCTTCTGAGTGTGCTCCCGCCAATTGCGCCGCTACAGAATGCGCGCCTGCAAATTGTGCTGCATCCTGCACTGAGAATGTAAACGTAATTGTTAACGAATAAATCACCCATCAGATATGGCCGACAATAAGAAACTCGAGGGCATGATCGACTCCACGCCGATTATGAAGGATTACGCCGACATCGAGTCGTCGAAACTCCCCGAATACCAGATTGACAGTAAGATACCTGAAGGTCCCGTAGCTGAGAAGTGGACCAATTATAAGGCTCACCAGAAACTGGTGAACCCGGCAAACAAACGCCACCTTGACATCATCGTGGTCGGTACCGGACTGGCTGGCGCTTCTGCCGCCTCCACACTCGGCGAACTTGGCTTCAATGTGATGAACTTCTGCATCCAGGACAGCCCGCGCCGTGCACACTCTATTGCAGCGCAAGGCGGTATCAATGCAGCCAAGGACTATCAGAACGACGGCGACTCGGTTTACCGTCTGTTCTACGACACTGTGAAGGGTGGTGACTTCCGCTCCCGTGAAGCCAACGTATATCGTTTGGCAGAGGTATCAAGCAATATCATCGACCAATGTGTGGCACAAGGTGTGCCTTTTGCACGCGAATACGGCGGCCTGCTTGCCAACCGTTCTTTCGGTGGCGCCCAGGTTAGCCGCACATTCTATGCGAAAGGACAAACCGGCCAGCAGCTCCTGCTGGGTGCCTATTCGTCGCTTAACCGCCAGATCAAAAAGGGCACGGTAAAGAGCTACAACCGTCGCGAGATGCTTGACATAGTGCTCATTGACGGACGTGCCCGCGGTGTGATCATGCGCAACCTCATCACAGGAGAGATAGAACGCTATGCCGCACATGCCGTTGTGCTTGCCACCGGTGGCTATGGCCGTGCATTCTTCCTCAGTACCAATGCTATGGGTTGCAACGGATCGGCTGCCGTGCAGGCATTCAAGAAAGGCGCATACCTTGCGAACCTCGCTTTCACACAGATCCACCCAACATGTATACCTGTCCATGGTGAAGACCAGAGCAAACTCACCCTTATGAGCGAATCGCTCCGTAACGACGGGCGTATCTGGGTGCCTAAAAAGAAAGAAGATGCGGAGGCTATCCGCGCCGGACGCAAACGCCCGACAGATATCCCCGACGAAGATCGCGACTTCTATCTGGAGCGCCGTTATCCCGCATTCGGTAACCTTTGCCCCCGCGATATCGCGTCACGTGCCGCCAAGGAGCGTTGCGACGCCGGTTTCGGTGTAGGTACTGGCAATGCCGTATATCTTGACTTCAAATATGCCATTGAACGTCTGGGAGCCGATGTGGTACGTGACCGTTACGGAAACCTCTTCGACATGTACCAGATGATCTCCGATGACAATCCATACGAGACCCCGATGATGATCTTCCCCGCAAGCCACTACACCATGGGCGGTATCTGGGTAGATTACGAACTTATGACCTCCATAAAGGGTCTGTTCGCTATCGGCGAGTGCAACTTCTCCGACCACGGTGCAAACCGCCTCGGTGCGTCTGCGCTCATGCAGGGTCTTGCCGACGGGTATTTCGTGCTCCCTTACACCATGCAGAACTATCTGAGCGACCAGATCAAGGTGCCGCGCTTCTCTACCGACGCGCCTGAGTTCGATGCGGCTGAAAAGGGTGTACGTGACCGTATCGCCAAACTTATGGCTATCAAGGGTACAAAATCTCCCGACCAGCTCCACAAGAAACTCGGCCACGTGATGTGGAACCTCGTGGGCATGGGCCGTACACTGCAGAGCCTTGTAAAAGCTGTGGACGAAATTGAGAAAGTGCGCAAGGAGTTCTATTCCGACCTCCGCATTGTCGGTGAGGCCAATGACCTCAATACCGAGCTTGAAAAGGCGCTCCGTCTGGAAGACTTCCTTGTTATCTCCAGGATGATGGCTATTGACGCTCTCCACCGCAACGAGTCTTGCGGCGCTCACTTCCGCGAGGAATACCAGACTGCCGACGGTGAGGCTGCCCGTAACGACCAGGATTACATGTATGTAGGCTGCTGGAAATACACAGGCGACACTGAGAAACCTATCCTTCTCAAGGAGCCGCTCAAGTATGAGGCTATCCAGGTTCAGACCCGTAACTACAAATCGTAAAAGCAACCACGTAGAAGCCGGCACAGAGGTATCGCCTCTGTGGCCGGGCTTCCACCAGATAATTCAGACCAACATTTATGGAAACAACAATCAACGTAAACTTGAAGATTTGGCGTCAGCGTGGTCCCAAAGAACCCGGCAAGTTCGTCAAATATCGCGTAGAAAACGTGTCAACAGGCAGCTCTTTCCTTGAGATGCTTGACATGCTCAACCAGCAGCTCGTGGACAAAGGTGAAGAACCCGTAGTCTTTGACAGCGATTGCCGCGAGGGCATTTGCGGCATGTGCTCGCTCTATATCAACGGCCATCCCCATGGCCCTGTACAGGGTATCACCACCTGCCAGCTCCACATGCGTAAATTCCACAATGAAGAGGAAATCACCATTGAGCCTTGGCGCTCGGCTGCTTTCCCTGTGGTACGCGACCTTATGGTAAACCGCAATGCTTTTGACCAGATCCAGCAGGCAGGCGGTTATGTGAGCTTCAACTGCGGTGGTGCGCCCGATGCCAATAACCTGCCTATTTCCAAAGAGGTGGCAGACGAAGCTATGGACTCAGCCACATGTATCGGTTGTGGCGCCTGTGTGGCAGCCTGCAAGAACGGTTCGGCTATGCTCTTTGTAAGCGCTAAAGTGAGCCAGTTCGCACTCCTTCCGCAAGGCCAGGTTGAGCGTGCCCGTCGCGCACGTGCCATGGTGAGCAAAATGGACGAACTCGGTTTCGGCAACTGCACCAACACCGGTGCCTGCGCTGCCGAGTGCCCAAAAAATATCTCGCTGAGCAACATCGCCCGACTCAACCGCGAGTTTATCAAAGCCAAGCTGGCGGATTGATCCCTCCCTGATATACCACAGCCCCCGGAAACCGATCGGTTTCCGGGGGCTGTGGTATATCAGGGAGTAGAAGTTGAGAAAAGCAGAAATTAAGAAATAAGAAAATTAAGGGAGGACTAGGAGAATTTAGACTCCAATAGTCTCCGCTTATGCCACCGATGTCTCTGATTCCCCTGATACCTCTGATATCTCTGAAGTTTTTGAAGCCTCATCCCTACAGCCTCCTCCAATTTTCTTATTTCTTAATTTCTGCTTTTCTCAACTTCTTAACCTCTTGCTTTGCATAATTGCCAGACGATTGTTACCTTTGTATAAGGAATTTTATGCCTGTTTTTAAAGGCGTATGTATAAAATGCAATTGAGCATGAAGACGTTATATATGGCTGCTGCCGGAACTGCGCTGGCACTGCTTGTTTCCTGCGGTGGAATGACCGATCAGGAAAAGTCCATGATAGGCAAATACTATATATCTGCTGTGAGCGACACCCACCCTTTGCTTGAGCTTAACGATGGCAATATGGCTGTTGTAAGGGCTATAAGACCTGGTGAATTATCGTTTAGTGTGGAGGGTGTATGGCATGTGCGCAATGACTCCCTGGTAATTGACAACGATGTGTCAAGTATCGCTATTGAGGATGGGGATCCGGCGCTTGTAGGTAATGTGGCGGAACACCTGGCATGGCCTATCATGCATTACGATGATACCATGCTGCGTATTGAGCGTGGAGGTGTCATTTACGATTATCACCGCAGGATGGAGTGATGGGATTTGCATGGATCCTCTGCGACTCACGGGAATGCCTGTCCGGGGCTCTGCCTCAATCAATGAATACACTGGATTATTATGAATATAAAAATTAATATATCACCGTTTCGGGGAGCGTTCCTCGCTTTGATGTTTCTGTCGGTACTGTTCGGTGCCGTATCATGCAGTGGCGATGATGTGACCGTTGATGAATGTCTGGCTGATGCCTCTGATGCCATCGTTGGCAAAGATTACGGTTATGCCCAGAGGGTATGCGACAATCTTGCGGCATGCATCTCCGGGGAAGATTCTGTGGCGATGGATGAAAGGCAGGCAGGTGCGCTCGCCATGCTGTTCATGGAACTTTCAGATCATAGGAATGAGGATGAGAATGTGGCTGTGGCGGCTCAGTGCCTTCAATATGCCTACAAAGTTTCCGCGGATTCCCTGCGGAGTTTTTCGGCCGCCCTTCCCCTTGAGCAGCAACGCCATTTTGAGCTATTGCGCCGTATCACTGTAAGCATAGACAATCCTGTGGATCTCACGGATGGGGATTTTTTTGAAGAGGGCGAGTTCCTGGACGAGGCACACTGATGGTTGTATTTTGTTAATTGATGTTTTGCCATGGTAAATGACTGGATGAAATCGCTGGAGGCGTTAAGGGATACGCTTCCCGAGGGAGAAGATGCCCCTGTGGAGGAGGCTGAAGTCTCGCATAAAGATGCTGCGGGGCGGCAACCGCGTCTTGATATAGTTCTTGACAGGAAAAACCGTAAGGGGAAAGCGGCGACAATAGTTGCCGGATTCACTTTTGGCGATGACGATGTGGCGGCAGTAGCTGCTCGCTTGAAGCAGAAATTAGGCACCGGAGGCTCTGCCCGCGGTGGTGAGATCCTTATCCAGGGCGATAAACGCCAGCAGGTGTTTGAAGCCCTTTCGTCAATGGGTTTCAAGGCCAGGATCATTTGATATGCAACCATAAAGGAAGTGAGGCCATGAAAACTTACAGGATGTATGAGTCAAGCATCAATGAAAGGTATGTTGACGAGATTGTGCAAATACTCCGCGACGGAGGTGTGGTGGTTTATCCCACAGATTCATATTACGCCATCGGATGCGACGCGCTTAATAACCGCGCGGTAGAGCGTGTGTGCAAAATAAAAAATATCAATCCTTTACGGCAGCGTCTCAGTATGGTATGTTCAGGCATATCCCAGGCAAGCGAATATGCACGTATTGACAATAATGCTTTCCGCATCCTGCGAGCCAATTTACCCGGGCCTTTCACTTTCGTGCTGCCGGCTTCCCCTCGTCTTGCCAAGGCTTTTAAAGGGAGGAAAGAGGCGGGTGTGCGTGTGCCGGACAGCGCTATAGCCAGGCGGCTAGCCGAAGAGCTTGGAAATCCGTTGTTGAGCACTTCGGCTATATGGGATGATGCCCAACCTGAGGAATTGTCGCTTCCCGACGAGGTGGCAATGCATTTCGGTCACCAGGCAGATGCTTTTGTTGACGCGGGTGCGGTTAAGGCATATCCCACTGCAATCATTGACCTCTCGGACTCTTCTTCTCCCGTGACTCTCAGGGAGGGGCGAGTGGGTATTGGAAATTAAGAAGTTAAGGAATTGAGAGGGTAAAGGGGCTGATGCTTCAATATATACCATGTGATATTTCTGCAGCTTCTGAAACTTCATAATCGTTTGCCTTTATAAATTTCTAATTTCCCCAAATTCTAATTTTCTCAACTTCTCTATCTTGTTACATATCCATAAAGCATCTGCCGGTTCCGGAAAAACATATACACTCACTAAGCAGTATCTGAAACTTCTGCTTGGACAAAGGGTTGCTGCAGGCGAGGGGAAAGGGCGCTACAGGTTGCGCCCTATGTCGGCATATGGTTATGGGAAGCCCAAAGCGCACGGACAGATACTTGCCGTGACCTTCACCAACAAGGCCACGGAAGAGATGACAAACCGCATCATCAACGAACTTGCTACCCTTGCGGGTAATTTTCCGGGTAAGACAAGTCCTTATGAAGCGGAATTCATCAATGAATTCAATACCGACCGTGACACACTGGCTTTACATGCAAACAGGGCGTTGCAAGATTTGCTTTTCAACTTTTCATGGTTCAACGTCAGCACCATAGACAGTTTTTTCCAGCGGGTGCTGAACACTTTCACACGCGAGCTTGACCTGTCTCCCACGCATGGGCTGGAACTTGACGACCGTTATCCTCTTGAGGTGGCTGTGGGGCAGATGCTTGGTTCAATCAAGATAGATTATGCGGCCAGAGGTGACGAAGGGCGTGAGCGCCATCGCCGTTTCCTTATGATGTGGCTGCGGCGTTACCTTGCCAATCTGGCACAGTCGGGGAGCAGCTTCAACCTTTTTTCAAAAGGTTCCGGATTGTTCGCTGATCTGGTGGACAGCATGCGTCTGTTTTTCTCTGAAAAATATCGCATGAACAGCGGCAGGATAAACGCTTATCTTGAAGATCCGGAGCGTATAGTGGATTTTTCCCGCAGGCTGGCACCGGACAGTCCGGAGCTGTCTGCTTTGCGTCGAAGCGCCATAGAGGGGGCACACGCGCTTCTTGCCACAGATGATCCGCTCCTTAAGGCCAATGTGGTTACGGCTATGGGATATGCGGAAACGGGAGACTTCGGGAAACTTACCAAGACTTTCCGCGAAAACCTCCAAGATCCTATGTATGCCTTTAAAAAGCCATCGAAAAAGGCTCCTCTTCTGGATGCTACGGTGGCTGCTGCTGAACGGGCGTTTGATGCAGTCGGCCGTTATCTGGAGCGCAGCGACCTGTACGACGCACTGTTGAAGTGGGTCTATTATCTCGGGCTCTTCGGTCATGTGCAGCGTTTTCTTGAGGAATACAGGAAGGATAACGATACCCTGTTGCTGTCAGATACCAACGATCTGCTCCATCGCATCATAGCAGAGGATGAGACACCGTTCATTTACGAGCGTATGGGCACGGCTATACACCATTATCTCATAGATGAGTTCCAGGATACATCAATGATGCAATGGGAAAATCTTAAGCCGCTTGTTCTTGAGAGTCTCAGCCATGGTAGCGACAACCTTATAATCGGTGATGAAAAGCAGTGCATTTACCGTTTCCGCAATTCTGATCCGCAGTTGCTTGGCAATAAGGTGGAGGCTGTAGTCCACAACCGGTTTGCCGATGCCGTGGATCTGCGCGGGGTGCGCATAGAGGAGAACTGCAACTGGCGCAGCGCTCCTGCGGTGGTGATGTTCAATAATTCGGTATTCGCCTCTATGGCGGGTATTATAGATGCCGGGTTGGGTGGAGATGCCGTCCGCCGCACATATGGCGGTCTGGTCCAGATGTACCCTTCCCGCCATGCTTCCATGCAGGGATATATAAAGACTTTTTTTATTCCGGAAGATAGCGCCGGCGCATCTGTTGAGGATCAGGCGGCAGGCGTGGGATTTGATGCGCGTTACCCGCGGCATTTCCGGTTGTTGAAGGAGGAGATAAGCCGACAGCTTGATGCCGGATACAGGCCAAAGGACATAGCGGTGCTTGTAAGATGGGTCAAGGCCGGACAGGAGATAATCCATTACCTTATGGATGTGATGGATAACGATCCGTTCTGGCATCATGGCCATCTGCAGCTCATGTCGGCGGATTCAATGGCAGTGGGCATGTCGCCTGCCGTGAAGCTGATAGTCAACGTGCTTCGTATAGTCAGCGAACCGGAACTCGGTACCGGGATGGAAAGCGATGCCGGCGCAAACGCCTCATACAGGCGTTACAGGCTCATACACAGGTTTGAGCTGTCGCGGCATGACATGGTGCCTGACGGAGCCGGTGGTATGCGCCAAATTACAGACAGTGAGGCGCTTGCTGCTGCTGTGGCCGCCACGTCACCTGAATTTGCCACAGAAACTGATGGCCTGCAGGAGCGCATAGACCGCGACATATCATATCTTGCCGCCATGGACAGTCCTACGTTGTTGGCCATGACAGACAAGATAATAGACCGCTTCCTTTCTCCGGAAACCCGACGCCGGGAAAATGCATTTATCACGGCGTTTCAGGATATTGTGCTTGATTTCAGTGAGGATGGGGAGAACACCGTCAGCATTTTCCTTGAGTGGTGGGACAGAACCGGATCGCGCACCAATGTACAGTCTCCCGATGGTCTTGATGCCATAAGTGTGATGACTATCCATAAGGCAAAGGGGTTGGAATTCAATTGTGTGCACGTGCCCGGTTTCTCTTTCGACATGGTGGGCTACCATCGTCCGCCACGACGTAAGAGTATTTCATGGCTTTCCCTTGATCCTGCCGATTTACCGGGCATTGATCCTGGCTTGGTTCCGCCGATGCTTCCGTTGCCTAATCTCAAATCGCTTCTTGAGCTTCCGGCTTTTGCCTCGGAGGGGAGGGAATGGCTTGCCGGACAGAAGACAGACTCATTGAATGTGGCTTATGTGGCTCTTACCCGTGCGGTGCGTGAATTGTGCGTGTATGTGGATGATTATTCCGGAAAACCGTTTTCCGATGATGATTCGGTTGGCAATTGCCTTTTCGACAGCATATCGGCTCTTGATGAGGCTGGTGTGCGCCAGCTGACGTTGCCGGAGGGTGGGGATGGCTATGTGATGCCTCTCGCGCCTATGCTTCGTGAGGAGGAGGGGATCGGTATGGTGTTTGAACTTGGTGAGGCTACTGCTCCGGAAGCCGCGGGGGATGAATGCGTCCCCGACTGTGTGGCGACGGATGAAACGCTTTGTTATGCCGATGGGGAGGTGTCGGTGGAGGAGATGTATGCCGGTGCCCTTGACCAGTATTTTATCAACGAACGTTCGGAGATATGCGCTTCCACCGATTATGAGGATCTTGTGGAGTTCGACATGTCAAAGGAGCGCCATAAAGGTATATTCCTCCATGAAGTGCTGAGCCGCGTGGCTCATGCCTCCGATCTTGACCGCGCCCTTTCCGGCGTGGCTTACCGTTACCGGATTTCGCCGGAAGAGCGCGAGGAGTGCCGGGTTATACTTGAGAGGGCGTTGGCTGACGTGCGTGTGTCGAAATGGTTCCGGGATTACTCCAGGGTAGTCACCGAGCGCAGTGTCACGGATGCCCAGGGAGTTTATCGTCCCGACCGTGTTGTGTGGCTTCCCGACGGGTCTGTGCATGTGGTTGACTATAAGTTCGGGGCGCGACATGACAGCCTTTATCGCCGTCAGGTAAGCCGTTATGTAGATCTGCTGCGCAGGGCATGCCACAGCGATGTGGCCGGTTACCTATGGTATCCCATAGAGGGTGAAATAATAGAAATAAAATAAGGTATGGGAAATGCTAGGGCAGTAAACCGTGGTATAATGAAAGTTGCCGGTATGGTGGGCAGTTTGCAGACTGTCAATATCATATGCAGCATACTGCGTGCCAAGATGGTGGCGCTTTGGATAGGTCCTGTGGGGATCGCCCTGTTCGGCATCTTCAATAGTGCCCTTGACATGATAAGCCTTGTGGTGCAGCTGGGATTGCGCCCAAGCGCGGTGCGCGAGCTCGGAAGGGCTGATCATGCCTCGGTGCCGCGCATAGTGCGTGCCGTGCGCGTCACGGCGTTTTGCCTCGGTATAGGTGGGGCGGCGCTTACTCTATGTTTTTCGCCGTTTCTAAGCCGGATATCCTTTGGCGACGGGGGCTGGTGGTGGGCGTTCGCCTGGCTGTCTGTGGCAGTGTTCCTGTTGTCGCTGAACAATGCCGAGAGCGCTGTCTTCCAGGGATTGGGCAGGTTCCGTAAGCTGGCGCGCTGCTCTATGGCCGGAAGTCTTGGAGGATGCCTTGTGTCAATACCCATGTTCTATATCTGGAGGATAGACAGCATTGTGCCCTCAATCCTGGCTTATGCCGTGTGCTCATGGATCGCACTTGGCCTTTATAGGGAAAAGGTTGCAGTCTTGCCGTCAGAAGACATGCGGTTGCGCCGTAATCTGGAGATGGGCAAGAAACTTGTGACTTTTGGCATATACCTTACGGTGATGGGGCTTGTGAACTATGGGGTTACATATCTTTTTCTGGCATACCTCAATGTGGTGGCCGATGAAACGGTGGTGGGATATTACCAGGCGGGTGTCACGCTGGTCAACCGTTATGGATCGCTTGTGTTCGCGGCATTGTCAATGGAGTATCTGCCCCGTCTTTCGGCACATGCCCATTCGCGCCGTCGTACGGAGCTTATGGTTTCCAATCAGTTTTTTATCCTTACCATATGCCTCGCCGGTGTTTTGAGCCTTTTCGTGGCGCTTTCCCCGCTGCTTGTCAGGATGTTTTATTCGGGAGATTTCCTTCCGGTGCTCCCTTTTGTGGTCCTGGCGGCGGGTGGCACTTTGCTGAAAGGGGTGTCATGGTGCATGGGCATCGTGATACTGGCACGTGGCGACGGGCGTACGTTTCTTGTCACTGAAATCTCCTCGGGACTTATCAACCTCTTGCTGAGTATGCTTCTTTATCGCCTCTGGGGATTCGCAGGTCTTGGGTCTGCATATGTGCTGTGGTATCTGAGCTATACAGGCATAGTATGGTATGTCTACCGTTTCCGTTACGGTCTGCGTTTGCGGGGGCCTGTTTTGGCAGTTCTTTCAGCGTCATTTATTTGCGTGGCTCCTGTGGTGGCAATAGCTCTTGCCGGCCATCCATACTGGGGGCTTCCGCTTGCCGTTGTTGCCGCCATGTGGAGTTTCCGTGCCCTCCGGCGCAAGTTCCTCGGCCGTTAGTTATAATCTGTAATCTTTTGGATTTTATATGTCTATTCCCCTTTCTGAACGACTTTTATGACGTTGTTCACAAATACAGTGCCCCATTTTGACGTTGGTGCATGGAAGCAGAAACACATCATGCGGTCCTGGCCTGTTGTATTCTTTTTAGCATAGAACCATACCGAACAGGTTTTCTTATCCACCATGGCGGTAATCCATTCGCCATGTCCCGGTGCAATGGTGAATTGTTCGTTTTTGTCTTCCGGTTCATTTACAAAACGCACACTCTCTTTTTCAAGACTGGAAAATATTTCATGGTTTGTTTCATATATCCATGATGACAACACATCGCCCGGATGATAGAACGCCAACCGGTGGTGGGGAAGGACGCGGATGGCGTCTTCTCCGTCGCGTGTCGTTGTTCTTGACACAACATCCTGATCAAAATCATCTGCGAAAAGATCTTCGCACGTAGCCCAATAGAAAGACACGTCGGCAGCCATATTAAAATGTCTGATGAATGGTTTGCCCGGTGATGCCGGGATCTCAAGGTACATATCGCGCTCTTCAAACACACAGTCGGAATATTCTGGCTGCATTGGCCCGTCTTCGTAGTTGATTGGCGCATCTTCCTCATTGTTGTTGCAACTAAGCGTTCCGGTTGCAAATGCTACCGAAATACAGATCAACCCCAAATACGACATTGTTCTTTTCATTTGCTGATTTTTATATATTGTTGATTTTCATTGCCGATTTAAAGATGTGGTCCTAACTAAGTTGTTGATAGCGCAAAGATAGTGTTGCTTTTATTGATATGCAAATACTTCAAAATATTCAATTTGTTTGGTCTGCTTGTGAGTGTTTGTCCTGATTAACCTTTTATGGCGTTTATGTGTTATACTGTTAAAAATAAAATTAGTATCTTTGCAACGTATTTACAGACAGCAGATGATTGAAAGAATCGTTATAATAGACAACGCCGATCCGGTCAGTTTCTATGGTGTGAACAATGCCAACATGCACCTGATACGCAATCTGTTCCCTAAACTGCGCATGGTGGCGCGTGGAGCGGTTATAAAGGTGATGGGCGATGATGCCGAGACCTCTGAATTCGAAAAGAAAATCAAGGAACTTGAGGCGTACTGCACCAAATACAACAAGCTCACCGAAGATGTGATTCTGGATATTATAAAGGGAAACGGCACTGCTGCCGACGTTGCTGCCGATGGCGGGGTGATTATTTACGGTGTGAACGGCAAACCGATATCGGCGCGTACTCCCAACCAGTTCAAACTTGTTGACGCATTCAGGCGCAATGATCTTACGTTCGCACTTGGCCCTGCCGGTACAGGTAAGACTTATGTCGCTATAGCCCTTGCTGTGAAAGCGCTCAAAAACAGGGAAGTGAAGAAAATCATACTGTCACGCCCGGCTGTGGAGGCCGGTGAGAAACTAGGTTTTCTCCCTGGTGACATGAAAGACAAGATAGACCCCTATCTGCAGCCGCTTTACGATGCCCTTGAGGATATGATACCGGCGGTGAAGCTCAAGGAGTATATGGAAACCAAAGTCATACAGATAGCGCCGCTCGCTTTCATGCGCGGCCGCACGCTTAACGATGCGGTTATTGTGCTTGACGAGGCCCAGAATACCACTACCCATCAGATAAAGATGTTCCTGACCCGTCTGGGGGTCAATGCCAAGATGATCATAACCGGAGACGCCACGCAGATAGACTTGCCCCGCTCTGTAAACTCAGGCCTTATACAGGCTTTGCGCATCCTTGACGGCATACAAGGTATCGGGAAGGTTGAGTTCGGCAAGAAAGACATTGTGCGCCATCAGCTGGTGCAGCGTATCGTAGAGGCATATCAGGCATATGACGAGCAGCAGAAACTGCTGCATGATTCCGGCGGCCAGCCCCAGGCAGAACAGTGACACTAAAGAATAATAAAACCAACAATAAATCTCCATATCACTAATTATTCTTCAATGGCAACCTTACTGAAGACAGATTTCAACTTTCCCGGGCAGACCGCGGTCTACCATGGCAAAGTACGCGACGTCTATACCATCGGCGATGACCTTCTTGCGATGGTAGCCACAGACCGCATTTCAGCTTTCGACGTAATCCTTCCCGAAGGTATCCCTTACAAAGGGCAAGTGCTTAACCAGATAGCGGCTGAGTTTCTGGAAGCTACAGCCGACATAGTGCCCAACTGGCGTCTTGCGACTCCCGATCCTATGGTCACCGTGGGATACCGTTGCGAGGGTTTCCCGGTGGAAATGATCATACGCGGTTATCTCACAGGAAGCGCATGGCGCGAATATGCTGCCGGAAACCGTGAGCTATGTGGTGTCAGGCTCCCTGAGGGCATGCGTGAGAACGAACGTTTCCCTGAACCGATCATCACTCCTACCACCAAGGCTGCGGAAGGCCATGACGAAAACATCTCGCGTGAGGAGATCATAGCGCAGGGGCTGGTCAGCGAGGAGGATTACAGCCAAATGGAAGCATATACCCGCGCGCTTTTCGCACGTGGTACGGCAATGGCGGCGGAGAAGGGGCTGATACTCGTAGATACGAAGTATGAGTTCGGCAAACGTGACGGCAAAGTGATCCTTATCGACGAGATACATACTCCCGATTCAAGCCGTTACTTCTATGCCGATGGCTATGAGGAGCGTTTTGAAAAAGGTGAACCGCAGCGCCAGCTGTCAAAAGAGTTTGTTCGCCAGTGGCTTATAGACCATGGCTTCATGGGCAAAGAGGGGGAGCAGGTGCCTGAGATGACCCCGGCTTTCTGCAACGAGGTATCGGAGCGCTACATTGAGCTTTACGAACATATCACAGGGCGCAAGTTTGTGAAAGCCCCGGAGGAAGATCTTGAAAGCCGTATCGCTTCAAACGTGCTCTCATGCCTTGAAACGCTCGGCAAATAAGCGCTCTCCTGAAATTAAACATCCTAAGTATCGAAACTACAGACAAAACCTGCGTTTTGGATTCTCCAGAAAAAATAAAGCCGTATGACGCCACCCGTTCGAAAACCGAGCAGGTGGAGGAGATGTTTGATGCCATAGCCCCTGCCTATGACTTTATGAATCGTGCCATGACTTTCGGAATAGACAAGCTGTGGCGTGCCAAGGCAGTAAGAATGGTAGGGAAATCATCTCCCGGAGCAATCCTGGATGTGGCTACAGGCACCGGTGACCTTGCTATAAAGCTCGCACGTGAGATCCCCGGCGTGCATGTGACCGGTATTGACCTTTCTGAGCAGATGCTTGGAATAGGACGGACCAAAATAGAGAAAGCCGGACTGGCGTCGCGTATAAAAATGTGCAAGGCAGATTGCCTCGCACTCCCTTTCGAAGGATCATCGTTCGATTGTGTCACTGTGGCATACGGTGTGCGCAATTTCGAGAATCTGGCAAAAGGATACAGGGAGATGGCCCGTGTGTTGCGTCCCGGAGGGATGCTATGCGTCATAGAGCTGTCTATGCCGCAAGGACGGTTGGTAAACCCGCTTTATCGCTTCTATTCCGGGACAGTCATACCGGCTGTCGGCAGGTTGGTCAGCAGCGATACTTCGGCATATTCATATCTCCCGGCCTCCATTGCGGCCATGCCGCAGGGGAGGCGCATGCTTGAAATAATGGAGGAGGCGGGGCTTGAAAAAGCATCGTTGCTTCCGCTCACTTTCGGTACGTGCGCCATATACACGGCATTCAAGCCGTGATCATGTCACGGTCTTGTTGTATGGAGCGGCAATGTTGTGGTAAAACAACGGATTTGCCCTGTATGCATGCCTGATTTAACATCTCGAATCTCATGTTTCTTGAAAATTTAGATAAAATACCTGAATTTGGTGTGAAAAGATGTTAAAGGAACGTGGCGGCACTTGTGTATGTCGGGGGAAATGACTTCCTTTGCATGTGTGTTTTTCATAGTATTAGATTAAGATAAAGGTTTAAAGGAAAAAGGTCGTCGTGATGACGCCCTTTTTTTATTTGCGTATATATCTGAAAAAGTGGTTGTACAACGCTAAAAACAACACCAAAAACAACCTTAAATTCGCCGGATTGTTGTATAAGGCGCGTTGTCGGCATAAACGGCGGTTCTTCTCCGATTTTATTGAACGCATGCCGTTTTCCTATATGGCGTTTTAATATGCTGTCATTTAAGCAGGCTTTCAATTCGTTGTAAGTTAATAACGCCAAAGATTACTAAAAAAGTGAACTTCAGATATGTCCTAACCCAAAAAAAATGAGTAACTTCGCGCATTAGAAAGGATTGTCTTTCAGAGGCGCCCTTTTTATAATACTAAGGTGGGTTTACTATATTAAACTACACAACACATAATACATGTAATTACAGTTATGAGTAAAGAAAAAAAATTCCTGACGTGTGACGGTAATCAGGCCGCTGCCCATATCTCGTATATGTTCAGCGAAGTAGCCGCTATTTACCCAATCACTCCGTCATCCACAATGGCGGAATACGTTGACGAATGGGCTGCTGCCGGCCGAAAGAATATCTTCGGTGAGACAGTGCTCGTGCAGGAGATGCAGTCTGAAGGTGGTGCCGCAGGTGCCGTTCACGGTTCGCTCCAGGCAGGTGCTCTCACCACTACCTATACAGCTTCGCAGGGTCTCCTCCTTATGATCCCAAATATGTATAAGATTGCTGGAGAGCAGCTTCCTTGCGTTTTCCACGTTTCGGCACGTACGCTTGCCTCACACGCACTGAGCATCTTCGGTGACCACCAGGACGTCATGTCGGTGCGCCAGACCGGTTTCGCCATGCTTTGCGAAGGCTCGGTACAGGAAGTTATGGACCTTTCCGGTGTGGCTCATCTTGCTACTATCAAATCTTCCATACCTTTCGTCAACTTCTTCGACGGATTCCGCACCTCGCATGAGATCCAGAAGATTGAGACTATGGATCAGGAAGATATTGCACCCCTGCTTGACCATGAAGCGCTTGCCCGCTTCCGCCAGCGCGGTCTCACACCCCAGGCTCCCGTATCGCGTGGCATGGCTGAGAATGGCGACGTTTTCTTCCAGCACCGCGAGGCTTGCAACACAGCCTACGACCGTGTGCCTGAAGTGGTTGAGGAATACATGAATAAGATTTCCGAGATAACCGGACGCAAATACGGCCTTTTCAACTACTATGGCGCAGAGGATGCAGACCGCGTGATCATCGCCATGGGTTCGGTGACCCAGGCTGCCCAGGAAGCCATAGACTCCCTGCTTGCCAAAGGCGAGAAGGTAGGTCTGGTGTCTGTACACCTCTACCGTCCATTCTCGGCAAAGCATTTCCTTGCAGCTGTGCCCGCCACTGCAAAACGCATTGCCGTGCTTGACCGCACCAAAGAACCCGGTGCGAATGGCGAACCCCTTTACCTTGACGTAAAGGAATGCTTCTACGGCAAGGAGAACGCCCCTCTGATCGTAGGCGGCCGTTACGGTCTGGCGTCAAAAGACACCACCCCCGCCCAGATCATAGGCGTATTCGAGAACCTGGCTCTTCCAATGCCTAAAGATCACTTTACGGTAGGTATCGTTGACGATGTCACATTCACATCGCTTCCCCTTCCTGAAGAGGTGGCTCTCGGCGACAAGAGCACATACGAGGCCAAGTTCTTCGGTCTCGGCGCCGACGGTACTGTGGGTGCCAACAAGAACTCCATCAAGATCATCGGCGACAACACCAGCAAGTACTGCCAGGCATATTTCGCATACGACTCCAAGAAGTCGGGCGGTTTCACCTGCTCGCACCTACGTTTCGGCGACGCGCCTATCCGCTCCACATACTTGGTGAACACTCCCAACTTCGTGGCTTGCCACGTTCAGGCTTACCTGCACATGTATGATGTGACCCGCGGTTTGCGCGACAATGGCACTTTCCTTCTCAACACTATCTGGGAGGGTGAGGAACTTGCAAAAAATCTCCCTGCCAGGGTCAAGAAATACTTTGCGGAACATAACATCACCGTATATTATATCAACGCTACAAAGATCGCACAGGAGATAGGTCTCGGAAACCGTACAAATACCATCCTCCAGAGCGCTTTCTTCCGCATCACAGAGGTTATACCGGTAGATCTCGCTGTAGAGCAGATGAAGAAATTCATCGTCAAGAGCTACGGCAAGAAAGGCCAGGATGTGGTTGACAAGAACTACGCGGCGGTTGACCGCGGCGGCGAATACAAGAAACTTGACATAGACCCCTCATGGGCTCAGATCGAAGTCAAGGCTCCCGTCCCCAATGACGATCCCGAGTTTATCAACAGGATTGTGCGCCCGATCAATGCACAGGACGGCGACCTGCTCAAGGTGAGCGACTTCGCAGACCGTCCCGACGGCACCTGGGACAATGGCACAGCCGCTTATGAGAAGCGTGGTGTGGCAGCTTTCGTTCCTGAATGGAACGAAGAAAACTGTATCCAGTGCAACAAGTGCGCCTATGTATGCCCCCATGCATCCATACGTCCGTTCCTTATTGACGAGAAAGAGATGCAGGCAGCTCCTTTCGGTGAAAACGATACAATTCCCGCTATCGGCAAGCAGTTCACAGGCATGCGCTTCATGCAGGCTGTTGATGTTCTTGACTGCCTTGGTTGCGGCAACTGTGCCGATGTATGTCCCGGCAAGAAGGGCGTGAAAGCTCTTGTAATGAAGCCTCTTGAGACACAGCTTGACGTGCAGAAAGAGTGGGATTACTGTGTGAAGTCCGTTGCTTCCAAGCAGGATCTCGTAGATATCACGGCAAACGTGAAGAACAGCCAGTTCGCCACACCTCTGTTTGAATTCTCCGGCGCTTGCTCCGGCTGCGGCGAGACACCTTATGTTAAGCTCATCAGCCAGCTCTTCGGCGACCATGAGATGGTTGCCAACGCCACAGGTTGCTCTTCCATCTACTCCGGTTCAGTACCCTCCACGCCTTATACCACCAACTTCCGCGGCCATGGACCCGCATGGGCTAACTCCCTGTTCGAGGACTTTGCCGAGTTCGGCCTGGGTATGACTATCGCCAACGAGAAGATGCAGCTCCGTCTGACAGACCTCATGCAGCGCGCTACAGAGTGTGCTTCCTGCTCCGACGCTATAAAAGAGCAGGCACGCAAATGGCTTGACAACCGTGAAGATGCCAAAGCCACACGCGAGGTGTTCGAGACACTTGTTCCTCTTTGCGAGGCTTGCGGCTGCGAGATCTGCAACGGCATCGTGGCTCTCAAGAACTTTATCGTGAAACGCTCACAGTGGATCATCGCCGGCGACGGCGCCGCTTACGACATCGGTTTCGGTGGTCTTGACCATGTGCTTGCTTCCGGCAAAAACATCAACGTGCTCGTGCTTGATACCGAAGTTTACTCCAACACCGGCGGCCAGGCATCGAAAGCTACCCCTATCGGTGCCATCGCCAAATTCGCTGCCGCAGGCAAACGTGTGCGCAAAAAAGACCTCGGTCTCATTGCCACCACTTACGGTTACGTTTATGCAGCACAGATAGCCATGGGCGCCGACCAGGCCCAGACCCTCAAGGCCATCCGCGAGGCTGAGGCATACGACGGTCCGTCCATCATCATCGCATACTCTCCATGTATCAACCACGGTCTCAAAGTGGGCATGGGCCGTTCGCAGGATGAGGAGGCACGCGCAGTGGCATGCGGCTACTGGCAGCTGTGGCGTTACAATCCCGCTCTTGAGAATGAAGGCAAGAATCCGTTCTCCCTTGACAGCAAAGAGCCAAACTGGGACGAATTTGAAAACTTCCTCAAAGGTGAGGTGCGTTACGCTTCCGTAATGAAGCAATATCCAGCCGAGGCTGAAGAGCTTTTCGCAGCAGCTAAAGCCAACGCCCGCTGGCGCTACAACAATTACCTCCGTCTGGCTCAGTCCCAGTGGGGAGTTGAGCCGGGTGCCCCCGAAGTGAAAGATTAGTTCTGGTACAGAGTTGTAATTTTTAACAGGCAGCTTCCATTCTGTGGAAGTTGCTTGTTTTTTATTGAATTTTGTGAAATAGATGTATTCGATCCGTGTCCTATATAAGAAAAGGTTGTATAGTGATGAAATTATAGTTAATAATTGCTAAAACAGGGGCTGGTAATTGCAGGTTATGTTTAAAAAAAGTAGATTTGCAAATACCTAAATTCTAATATCCTTTTGCTATGTATGAAAAAATCTTTATTTTATTGAAAGTATTCTTTTTTATTTGGTGTTTGCAGCCTGAAAATCTGAATGCCCAAAGCAATGGTTTTGAGCCTTTGACAGAACAGGGAATTACTTTGCGTCAGATATATGAAGGAGAAAGTAAGATTAGGGCTAAATATATAATACGTAAGGTTGATTTCCGCCAAGATTCTATATATGTTGGAAGTGAATGGTGCGAAATAGATGGATTTGGTCAGACCTCTACATTAGCTGCTCCTGCATTACCAATACGAATTGATCGGTTTGAATTACCTTTAGGATGTGATTCTGCAGAAGTTAGGATATTAAATTCCAATTATATAGGTTTTAGTCGTGAAATTACGCCGGGGAGGCAAATTTTTTCTCCTAAAGCGCCAATTCGTTTAAGTAAATATGAGATACCGCCAATCAATGTGAGTCAGATTGTGGGACCAGAAGGTATTGTAACTGTTTCGAATATAGAAACAAGTCATGGGAAAGTCTATGTAAATATCTGCATTAAGCCATGTCAGTATGATTCGGAATCGAAAAAATTAATAATGTTCACAGATTTTGAATATATTGTATTGCCGTTATCTACTGATAAAGAATATGACGAAAGGGATGACCGTAATTTAGTTGCAAGGAAAAGTTCTTTTAAATCTTTAATGAATAGATTTAGAATGTCTCCTGTAGAAGGTGATGTTGAATATATTCCTGATTTTGATGCTGTTTTTTGTGACCTTTACAAATCATATTTAATCATTACCTGTGATGATTATTATGGAGCTGCTTTGGATTTCGCGCAGTTTAAAAAAGAACAAGGATATAATACAATGATTTCATCTCGGACTTCATGGACTGAGAATCAAGCAAAAGATACGGTTCAATCGTATTATAATAAATATAAAGATTTAGAGTATGTGTTAATATTGGGTGCTTGGAAAGACATTCCCGGTCGTATTGAAAATCATCGTATTAATAATGAGTCCTATTCAGTGCCGACTGATTATTATTTTGGCTGTATAGATTCCAGAGATACAGAACAGGATATTTATATTGGCAGAATCCCAGTGAAAAATACCAATGAAGCATATTGCGTAATAGATAAGATTAAACAGTATTTCTTCTCTCCCTCGCAATCAGAATTATATTATGACTATGGAGTACATGTTGCTGATTTCGGAGATAGCATGTATAATTGGGATGGTTATGTGAAAAACTCGGAAGAATGCAGAGATATTGTAATGAAATACGGCAAACATGTTAGACGGTCATATATTGCACATCCTTCTTATGATCCATCTTTTTTTGTGGATTATTCTGATGACAATAATGTGATCCCTATTCCAGATGAGCTTAAGAGGCCAAATTTTTCTTGGAATGCCGATGCATTTAATATTGCAGATTCAATAAATAAAGGATGTTTCTATGTAATGTATAGAGGGCATGGCGATACTACACAATGGTGGAGACCTAAATTTGACGTTGTGGATCTTCCTTTATTAAAAAATAATCCCACTGTATTTATTAATTCTACTTGTTTGACGGGAAAGTATTCTATGCCAAATAATGATTGCTTTGCTGAAGGTCTGCTAAAACATAAAAATGGTGGGGCTATTGCTGTCTTGGCAGCTGGCGTACCTACTGATAGGGCATTCAATGAGATGTTTGTTAAGGATATTTTGAATACAACGTTGAAAAGGAGCCTTAATCCAACGGATTACCCAGAAGAAACTTTTGATTCGACGCTTGGAAAAATGTTGATGAATGGTTTTACGTCAGCAAAGTCTAAGGGCGATTTTTCGACCTTATTCCATCAAGAAGCATATCAAATTTTTGGAGATCCATCTATGATGATGTGGACTAAACAACCAGAAGAATATTCAGCTTCTGAGGTATGGTATGTACCTAGTATAAGCAATGAAGTAGAAAATTACGATGAAATAATTATAAATGTAGACAGGGAGGGATGTTACGTATCTATATATGATTATAAAACGGATGAATCATATCTAATATATGGAACAAGAATGTCTTTCCCTTATTTTGATCCCCAAAGATATAAAATGATTGTATATGGTATCAATAGAGCTCCATTAGTAGTTAATAATATGCCATACAATCCAGGGTATCATCCCAGCTCGCATTTTGGATCACTAAAAATTTATCCAAACCCAGCAGATTCATTTTGTGATATTGAGTATAACTTTAATGCTCTTCTTCTGAATCTGTCTTCTGCTATGATAAGAGTAACCAGTTTTTCTACAGGTGATGTTGTAAAGGAAATTATAGTTACAGATAGTAAAGGGACAACACAGTTGAATGTGTCTGATTTGGCTACGGGATACTATATCGTGAATATGTATGGCTGTAATAGGATTTCAGGGGATGTGAGTGATACTCCGATTGTTAGTGCGAAACTTATTGTAGATCATTATAAATGATATTTAATTAATTGTTTATGAGACGGGTGGTATTGACAGTATTTCTGGTGCTAGGAGGCATGTGTTTGGCAAAGGCTCAAGACTCTTTTTCTGTGGATGGATTCGTGTATGAATATAATGGATCTGAAAAGGGAGAAGTTGTTCTGGTTGATATTGAATATTGGCGTGTGGAGGATGCGTGTGAGAAGCGGATACTACATCTTCCTGATGCAATCAATTATGGCAATGAGCGTCTTATAGTCACAACGGTGGGAAACAAAGTCTTGTCAGACAAGGGTTTTGATTCTCTTAAGGAATTGAAAATGCCGGCAAATCTGCGTATTCTTGGAAATTCCAATATACGGGATATGGCAAATCTTCAACGTGTTGACATAGGTGAGGAATTGATGGGTGATATGGGGTGTAATTTTTCTAATTTGCCGTTATTAAGAAAGTTGGAGTTACCGTCATCTATGGAATACATCGGGACTGGATCGTTTGTAAATATAGGGGTTGAGCATATTACTTTACCGGATAATATAAAGTCATTATGGAGCGATATATATCCCACTTTCTGTAATCTCCCATCACTCTCTCGTTTAGATCTTGGAGGTATAGAGTTTGTGGGAAGAGGTGTGTTCAATAATATGCCGCAACTTAAGGAACTAAGATGCTCTGCCTCTTTGAATGAGATTGCGTGGGAAGCATTTTCGGGGCTTGGAAATCTGTCGGTCATATATTTTGACAAAAGGGATGGGAAAGAATTCATTTTAGGCGGGATGACATTTGTGGATTGTCCATTGTTGAAAGATGTATATGTAGAAGATGAAGTCCCGTTTAATGTGGTATGGAAGCAGGAAGCCGGCGGTGACCGTTGTTTTGCTCCGGAGGATTATACCCTCCATGTTCCAGAAGGTAGTGTATCGGCTTTTTCGCAGTCACCTTTCTGGTCGTTGTTTGGGAATATAATAGGAGATAATGCCGGTATTGACCAATCAATTATGTCAGATGATAATAGTTGGAAATATGAGGTAGGCAATAATTTGCTGAACGTATGGTCGTGTGGTAATCTTGAAATTAGTATAGTGACTGTAGACGGCAGGCCGGTTTATTCAGTTGCGGATGCGCCTAATGAGGTTGCAATTCATTTGACGCAAGGGATATATCTCATGTGTATTGGCAGTGATATCGTGAAATTTGCAGTACGTTGATCTGCCATACTATATATGAAACAATGCGGCATGCTGTATATGGAATTTCAGCATGCCGTAAATATTATTTGTATGAAGATTGGTTGCTCGGAGTATATTATACCTTGTTCTCGGATACTGTCAGGTGGCCTTTTTAGGGGCGATGACATTGAAGGTGACTTCGGTAATCTGGTCTTTGAGTATTGTGAAATCTTTTGTTCCGTATGAAACTATTTTTATTTCGTCATCTTCCGTAGTATCAAAGGTGTTGTACATCACCTCCATTGTGAACTCTCCTACAGGAAGTCTCATTGGGGCTATCATCATTTGGTCGTAATCCATGCTGTAAAAGGTTTCCGGCGCTCTTTTTTCCCAGCATATGATCACGAAATTGTTTATGTCAAGTCCTGATGTCTCATAATCCAAAGGTTTGTCGCCGGGGCTTCCTGCTGATAGCTTCAGTTTCACAGCCAGTCCCCCTTTATCAATTACAATTGGGGCCGGTTCGTCGCTTTTGCATCCATTGAGCGATATCATGCACAGGAGCAGCGCCAATGTGGCGATTATATGTCTCATTTGTTCAATTATTAATATGTTTGTTGATATGTAATTACAGCTTCTGGTAGGGTTGCCGTTCTTCATTTTGTCTGGCAAAAATAAACAAATAAACGGATCGGAGCAAGTGGCACCATATGTTTTATCGGGCTATTGCGAAATGGCCGGGTTTTCATCTTTTTAGTAGTTTTTTTTGGCTGATTAGGGGAATCATGGGATGCCGGAAGTGAAAAAATGCCATATAAGTGTTATATTTGTATCATGCAAAGGATACGATTATTGGCACTGACTGTTTTGTCTCTGCTCACGTTTCTCTGTTTTCCTGCGATTGTGTCTGCCGACGCGCTTCTCGGCAGTCGCAAACCTACGCGCGAGGAGCTGCGTTTGCATCGTAACATAGAGAACCGTATGAGCTTCGCTGTGGTGCGCCCTGACGCTGCTTGCGAGGACACCCTCCTCAATATTCCCTATAGCCGGTCTGGCAGCCTGTCACGTTCGCATCAAGTGTATTTCCCTGAGTTGTATTTCGTAAATGCAGGATTGCTTCGCAATGGCGATATATGGTTGAGCCGAAGCAATATTGAGATGGCTTCAAGGCTCATCGCGCGTTATGGTTTTGTTCCGGCTAGATATCCGTCCGATACCGTGGCACCAGCATCTTTACCCATGTTGTCGCATATGGTACGAGACTGGTATATTGCATCTGGTGACAAACACTACCTCCGTTCAATGCTTCCGGTTCTGGAAAAGGAATATGACTACCTGATGCGTGACTGCTCGTCGCCGGAAGGGCTGAATTACCATAAATCCGGCGATATGGGTGATTCTGCTATTGCCGGGGTGGAATACAACTCTGTCATGTATGGGATGGAGCGGAATATGGCTTTCTTTATGCGGGAACTTGCCATTCAGGGTGATAAACTCTGGGAGAAACGCGCTGCCGACAGACAGAAGTTGATGCGTGGGCTGATGGTGGATCCTGTTACGAAAAAATACCATGATTATGACTGTTCGTCGGCACATAGGATGGATAAACCTGCCGGCGCCTGTGGTTGGGCTGCTCTGTGGAGCGACGTGACAGACCGTGGTGAGGGGGCGGTACAAGCGTCGGAGCCTCTGGACTCCTTGTCTGCAATGCAACTTTTCTTTGCTCTCCGTGGGCTGGAAAAGGGACAATTCAAATCGCGTGCCGATTCATTGGCCATGGATATAATCTGGGAGGTGGCAGGATTTGAGATCCCTTATAATGCAAGTCCGGTAGGCGTGGAAGGAGCGCTGTTCCAGACCGCTTACCGCCAGTTGTATGGTCCGGATGCGGCAGTGGCAACTCCGCGCATTGTGAATCTCGTGCAGGTCATACGTGGTTCCGCTCCTGCTGCTGAATCCATTGCTGATACGGATTTGCCCTCTGACAGCGCCCTGAGATATTGTGCCGAACGCCAGATTTCCCTCATGAACAAGTATGGCCTGAAAGGTACCATATTGGTGCGTTTTGATGCATTGGCTGATACAGCGTACCAAAGGATGCTGAAAGAAAAGCCTCTTGATGGGAATGAAATAGGGGCATGGTGGGAAATAACCGGAATGCATGCCGGTGCCGCAGGTTTGAAATGGAACAGCAAATCGCAGACAGACCCGCGTGCCAACATGATGCTCTCCTCCGGTTATAAGCCCAAAGAGCGTGAAAGGCTGGTGGATGAATACATGAAACGTTTCCGTGATATTTTCGGCGCATATCCGCGCACCGTAGGTGGTCCGTATGTTGATGCACATACACTGGCTTATATGCGCAAAAAATACCGTGTGGAGGCTGTGACGGTAAGCCGCGACCGCGATGCCGGAGAGGATGGTCCCGCTTCGTTTTCCGGAGGATATTACCAGGGTGCGTGGTTCCCGTCAAGAAACAATGCCTTCATGCCGGCTCAGACCCAGGGCAATGCCATTGATGTGGTAGCTTTCCGTTTTCCATCGGTGGATCCGCTTGCTTTCGGGCGCCGTACCGCTGACGGCACTGCGTCGCCAGCTGTCACATTTGAGCCAACATCACCCGACGGAGGGGCTGATCTTTCATGGTGCCGGCGCACATTGCAGACGATGCTTTACAGTCCGGCGATGGGTGAGGTGCGCATGGTCATGGGACAGGAAAGCTCCTGTTCGTGGGAAGATATGGCGCATGCCTTTGAGCACCAGCTGCCTACCATCGCCCGGTTGGCATATAAAGGGGATATACGCGTGGAAACTATCCCGGAAAGCGCCCGGATATTCCGGATGCAAAATCAGGTCACCACTTCAACGGCCTTTACTGCCGTGGAGAGGCGTGCTTCTGACGATATGCCGGGATCCGGGGTCGTATGGTTTACATCACGTTGTTATCGCATGGCGTTGCGATGGGAAAAAGGGCATTTGTATTTGCAGGATATTAGGATCTTCGATGAATCGGTGGAAGAACCTTGGCTTCATGAACCATGCAATTCACGTACGGCAGCTTATGGTTCCCTTCCCGTCATGGATGGGGAAAACTGGAATGACATAGGCATCCAGGCGGGAATCAAATTCTGTATTGACGATTCTGTCGGAACCGGCCGTTATATGAGATTCGGCAGCCCTAGGGTGGCTGCTGGAAACGGGGCGTTTACAATGATAATACCGGTAGAGGAAGAAAACCGGCCGATATCTTTCTCGTCATTCTCTTCGGGAGGGGGGCGCCGTCTCAGGCTTAAAGGGCTGAAAACAGAGATTTGCAGCCTGGATGATATACCTACCGAACGTGGTGCCGGATTTGAGTCCGGAAACCACTCCCTTGAGATGGTAATGACATTTACCGATGCCACGGTGGATTTCACACTGCGTCCGGTGCCAGGCACAATGGCAGAAGTGCCCGGATGGTATGCCGTTCTTGAGCATGCTCCTGGTGCGCCGGTTCCTTTTTCCGGGCTGGCCCTTACGTACAATCCGGGCATTGCCCCATCGTTTAATGCCGTCGAAGCCGTCAAGGACGGAACTGCATACCGTCTTGCCGTGGAAAACGGTTCCGTTTACGACACCTCAACATCGCCACGCACGCCATCTGGTGCAGTCAGGGCGCTGACCTTTGTTCCCGATGCCTCCTCCATTACTTTAAGGCTGGGCAAATAGCCTTATGGGTTTTTCAGGCAGGAGGGCTTTTTTATTTTGCAAATATGGAAAAAAGGTGTAACTTTGCAGTCGGGTAAGTCCTACACGGCATGCTCCCCCTGAACTCCGCCAGGTCTTGATCGAAGCAACGGTAGGGGGTTGTAGCGGCGCGATGTAGTCAGCTTACCCTTTTTTTATGTGCATACCATCAGTTTTCATAGATATATTCCGCTGCAAAGCCTTGGAAATTGCATATGCAACATTTTATTGATGAAATAGAGAAAGATGAATGTCGCACATGCAATAATTAAAGTTCTTTAACGTTAATATATTGCAGCATCCATAGCTACACAGAGCAGGACTTCCGCTGCCTCAGTCCGCCAAATGGAAACGCGATTGCAATACCTTATGCAGAAAGCCGTTAAGCGTATATTTGATGTGGTCTTCGCACTGCTTGTATTAGCGGTGCTTGCGCCTGTATGGATTGTGCTGGCCATCTGGATCGCATTGACTTCACCAGGAGGCGTCTTTTTCAGGCAGAAACGCACAGGCTATAAAGGCTGTGAATTCGACATGCTTAAATTCCGCTCAATGTATATAAACCAGGAGGCTGACACGCTCCAGGCTACAGGCAATGACCCGCGGATAACACCGGTTGGCCGCTTTTTGCGACGTTCTTCGCTTGATGAGCTGCCGCAGCTATGGAATGTCGTTATCGGAGATATGTCGGTAATTGGTCCCCGTCCTCACATGCTCTCGCATACGGATTATTATGCGCCACGTATAAGCGACTATATGCGTAGGCATGACATGCGTCCGGGACTTACTGGATATGCCCAGGTAAGGGGGTTCAGGGGAGCTACTCCTGATATAAAGGATATGGAAAACCGTGTGCGAGCCGATCTGGAATATGTAGACAAATTTTCACTATGGCTGGATGTAAAGATCCTGTTCCTTACGGTATGGAAAATGATCACGCTTAAACTTTGAAAAAAGGTTTATAAATTATACTTTAGGCAAGCGCTATTTATCGTTTTTTTGTTTATCGCTCAAGACAAATATATGAACATTAGTATTTTCGGACTTGGTTACGTCGGCTGTGTGGGAGCTGCTTGTTTCGCACATATGGGGCACAATGTGGTGGGTTGCGACGTATCTGCCGACAAAGTGGCGCTGATAAATGCCGGGCGTCCCACCATCATAGAGCGCGACATTGAAGAACTGTGTCGTAAAGGACATGAGTCGGGACTTCTGCATGCCACCACGGATGCTGCCGAGGCTGTGTTGGGTACAGACATATCATTCATCGCTGTAGGGACACCGTCCACACCGCATGGCCATCTCAATCTTGACTATATACATGAAGTTGCACGCCAGATTGGTATGGCATTGCGCGGCAAGGGCACTTTCCATATCGTTGCGATACGCTCTACAGTCCTGCCAGGCACAAACGAGCATATCGGCGAGATCATAGAGGAGGCTTCCGGAAAGAAACGCAATGTAGATTTCGCCCTTGTGTCAAACCCTGAATTTTTGCGTGAAGGAACATCTGTACATGACTTCCTGAATCCGCCACTGACCCTGATAGGCACCGACTCCACACGTGCAGCAGAGGTGTTTGAGGAGCTTTACAGACCGCTCCCCGGAGAATTTATCGCTACTGAAGTGCGCGTGGCGGAAGTTATGAAATATGTAAACAATACTTTCCATGCCCTTAAGATCGTTTTCGGAAACGAAGTTGGGGTCATATGCAAGGCGCTTGGCATAGATTCGCATAAAGTAATGGATATCTTTTGCCGTGACAGGCAGCTAAACATATCGCCGTATTACTTCAAGCCTGGTTTCGCCTATGGCGGATCATGCCTGCCCAAAGACTCCAAGGCTTTCCGCACATTGGCACGTGACAACTATGTGGATACACCGGTTATAAACCACATTGCCGAAAGCAACGAGCTGCAGAAACATCGCGCTTCCGAACTGATAATGGGCATAGGAAAACGTAAAGTGGCGATATTGGGGTTGAGTTTCAAAGCCGGCACCGACGATCTGCGTTGCTCTCCCATAGTGGAAGTTGTGGAGACACTGCTCGGAAAGGGATATGAGATATCAATTTATGATAAAAATGTAAAGGTCAGCCAGCTTACTGGCACTAACCGCCGCTTTATACTCGAAAAGATACCGCATCTGCACCATCTTGTCAGTGACAACCTTGACGCTGTGGCGTTGGCGGCCGATGTGCTTGTGGTTACAAACAAAGAACCGGAGTTCGCCGACATACCGTCGCGATACCCCGGTAAAGTAATAGTCGACCTTGTGCGTGCTTGGGATACTATTGATTACGATGGCCACTACGAAGGGCTTTCCTGGGCAGCTGTCAACATCAATCCCGCACAGCAGTCTCCACTCGTTTCCGATTTCGCCCATACTGATTTTTGAGAAGAAGCAAGAAAAAGAAACTGAGAAAATAAGAAATTAAGAGGTTCGGTAACTGATATCGTTGATATCTCTGATCCCTCTGATCCCTCTGATGTCTCTGATTCCCCTTATCTGCCCTCAAGGCAACCTTGCTTTACTTCTCCCGCTCTTACTTCTTGTTTCTACTTTCTATTCCCATGACGCGCAGCGTCATGGGAATAGAAAGCCACCAACTCCTCGTCGGGTTCAATTCCGGCGTATTGCGGGCATTCCTGCCTTATGGCATGTAGTGCAATGGCACGTGTCATAAGTATGTCGTCATGATGCCCTTTCCGTGCTCCGTAGCTTCCGTTGGGGCGCAGCTCATAGACCGACAGCTCATGGCAAGCCTCCATGTCGCGCTCTTCATAAGTGCCGTCGCGCACCGCCCCTATCAGTTCTGTTATTATCATCTGTTTTGTAGCGCGGTTAGTATGGAAACCTGGCCGCGGTGTCCCTGTGCCGCCGTCAATATTCATCCGGTAATAAAGGTTGGAGTAATGTTCACATAGTTCATTGAGGATATATTGCCCCTGGTCAGGTGTCTCGCTTTCGAGCGTGTTGGTCTCGAATATGAGCATCCCTCGGTTGTAATAAGTCGCTATTGCCGCGGCTTTCCATGTGAGGAGGTCGTGGTCGGTGTGTCCTCTCCACTGTGCCACCACTTTCGGATGTGCACTCTGTTCAAGCACGGCTATCACGCTCCAGTCGGAATTGAGGCTTCTTCCACCGACATCCACTGCGATCATATATCGTTTCCATGTCGCGGGATGTTCCCAGATAGAGAGGCATCCGGTACTGTCAGAGGTGAATTTTACCCCCGCCAATGACCGTGATCCAAGTATCGCGCCACCTTCGGCAACAATTTCTCCGCGTGCTACAGGCTCAGTGCACAGGCGGCTCATCCGTTCCACGGCTTCGGTGGAAAAAACATTGCTTCCCGTATTGGCGAATGCCTCGTGCGGATTTGAAGGATATTCCGCCATCATTGCCTGATGGTCGGCATACTCCCGTCGTTTGCGGTGATACCAGCACAGGCTCTCCAGTGTGGCCCCCTCTTTCCATAAGGCACGTTCGTAAGCATCCAGGCTCTCCCAAAGCCGTCGCACGTTTTTAACCGGAGCGGTGTATATCTCTATTTCATGCCAGGGCACGAAGACCGCCATCTTGTCGCTCTTGCCGTTTTCGCTTCTTACCCATTCGGAATGGAAAAAATTTCCCATTCCGTTGGCTGTGGACTCATATACTACCAGGGTGTCCGGTTCCGTGGCTATGGCTCCGCATATGGCTCTTACGAAATCTGCCGGTGTGCTTTTGGGAGTATCTTTCCAGAAAGCTACCTCCGACAGATGCGCCATGGCATAGTCGGCACCGCGTATTGAGTCTTGCCGTTCCGATGATCCTATGGTAACCCTGCATCCCCTGCCGGCGATCTCCCTTATCAGGTCCTGCCCTTCGAAACGGATGAGCTTTGGCGATATGTCACCATCCCATAACTCTTCGGGATAATTGGCAAGCATTGTGGAGTACATGCCGCGTATGTTGGCGCTCGCCCTTGCCACATGGGCACATATCAGTGAATGCCAATGCCGTGCGCGTGTGCATTGGATCCATGCCATGTACATCTGCACAAGGGTGCTTCCGCCCCATTGGCGTGCTTTTAGCATGATGATTCTTATCGGTTCCCCCTCCAGGCGTTTTTCCTCCATCATGGCCAGGACCCGCCTTTGGGGTCTGTTGAGCCTGAACGGTATTAGCCTGGACGACTGTTTGTCTTTTATTTTAACACATGTGACTGCCCAGTATTCAAAATCGTATCTGCATCTCAGGCGCATCCATTCCGTGCGGTTTCCAAGGCGTTTGTATTCAGGCGATGCGTGCATTTCTGCAGGGATGTATTCATATCGGTTAAGTGTCAGCGTCTTATCCCTTATGCGTTTACGTCTGATTTTTCTGTTGCGGTGGCAGTAACCGAAGGCTCCCGCACCCGTTCCGGGATCGTACCCCTCCTCCTCTTTTCTGATAGCTTCGATTCGCCGGCGGTTCTCGTCGGTGATTTTCTCTATTCCATCTCTTTTACTGTCTGTTGCTCCCATATTGTGTTTTTCCGCAAAATTACTTGCGGAAGCATATGGTTTGCCCCCTTGTTTTGCAAAAAACATTATGTACCGTTATGCCCTATGTATGGCGCCACCTTCCGTTTTGGAAATAAAAAAGACGGCGTGTCAAAATTCATGAATTTTGACACGCCGACTTTTTTTGTTCTGATGGCGAGGGTGCTGTCAGAATGGTTCCAGATGGTAGGAGCCTGAGGGTGAGGGTGACGGGAGTTGACTTTGGTCAATGACCGAGCCCGAATCCCTCAGGCGACGACCCAGATGGGCCATTATGACACACCATCTTGTATGTATAGGATATTTATGTTTTTCAGAACTCTATGCGGTGGCTGCCGCTTTCAGGAGTGTAACGCTGCGTCTCCTTGTTCGGTGTGACAAGCGGCAGGTCTGCGGGCGCGTTGTTGGACTGCGGGGCGGATTGCTGCTGTACGGTAGATGCCGCGGTTTTTGGAACGTTGTTGCGCACTTCGTCGGCAACGCGTTTGTCGCGGTTGTAAGCGGGGGAGTGCTCAAAAGTCTCAATCACCGCATTGTCATCGAACTGGTCGGGACGGAGCACTATGTAGCGCTGTGAAGCACGGGTCTGTTCCATTTTCTTCACCTTGGTGTCACCGTAGATCTTGCTGATGATTTTGCTTTCCTCCTCTGCCTGTTGTGCCTGGTCAAGCGGGGTCGGCTTCCTTACCCTTTCGAAGCCTCCCATACCGCCGGCGGATGGTATGTCTCCCCCTTTTATGGAGAGTGGGAATCCGGCGGCGAGAATTGTCATCTTTACCTTGTTGCCTAGGGTGTCGTCGAAGCAGATACCGTAAATAACGTCAACATCTTTGTCTATGTTGGAGATGAAAGCAGTCAGTTCCTTTGCCTCGCCCATTACAAACCGGTCCTCAGCCTGGCGGGAGAAATACAGGTTGAAAAGCAGGCGCTTGGAACGCGAGATATCCTTGTTTTTCAGGAGCGGGGAGTTGAGTGCGTCGTCTATGGCTTTGCTTACGCGGTTTTCCCCCTCTCCGTAACCGGTGGATATGATGGCAGCCCCACCCTCGCGCAGGGTGGTGTTCACATCGTTGAAGTCAAGGTTCATGTAGCCGTCGCAGGTTATCAGCTCCGAGATGGAACGTGCCGCGTTGGTAAGGGTGTCATCAGCCTTGCCGAAAGCATTTATGAGGTCAAGGTCATGGTAGATCTCGGTCAACTGCTCATTGTTTACGACAAGAAGGGCATCCACATATTTGCTCATCTCTTCGGCGCCGTCCAGAGCCTTGAGTATCTTTTTCTGTCCTTCGAAGAAGAAAGGGATGGTGACTATACCGATGGTAAGCAGTCCGCGCTCCTGGGCTATGCGCGCCACTACCGGTGCCGCTCCTGTACCGGTGCCGCCACCCATACCTGCCGTTATGAACACCATTTTGGTTTCGTCGTCAAACAGGCGTGCTATATCCTCGGCGCTCTCTTCGGCTGCTTCACGGGCGAGTTCGGGCTTGTTTCCGGCTCCAAGTCCTTTGGTTGTCTGCGGGCCTATAAGCAATTTATTGGGAACGACCGAATTTTTCAATGCCTGGCGGTCTGTGTTGCATACGACGAATGATACTTTCTCAACGCCCTGTTCAAACATGTGGTTGACGGCATTGTCGCCACCGCCGCCAACACCTATTATCTTGATAATCACATCGCCGGTCTGATCTTCGACAAACGATGAAGTCTGGTCTATGTCTTCTATGCTCATTGGTTCGATGTTGTTTTTGGGGATGGCGGTTATTCTTCGTTTTCGAGATCTTCCTGCTCTTTCATTATCATGGAAAGGCGTTCCTGCAGTCGGTCAAGCCAGGATTTTCCAGTTTTTACAGGCTTTTTATCGGCCTTTTTATCCTCGTCGTCATACAGCCGTCCTATCCTTACTGTATCTTCCTCCTTTGATGGGTTGCCGTGGGAATATATCTTCTCGTATCCGTTGCGCTCATCGTTGGATTCTTCATTTTCTGCATCTTCAGGTATCTCGGTGCATTCTTCGTATGGGTCTTTTGAGGCGTCAAGAAGTATAGAGATCACATCTACAGCGTCGGTACCATGGATTGAACCGTCTGATATGCGTACAGACGCGTTAGGAGCGCCTTGACGCACTTTGAGGTTGCTTTCCTGGGCAAGCAGGTCATTGAAGCCGCGCAAGCGTGCCCCACCTCCTACTACGACTATGCCCCCGGGAAGTTCCGAATCGTCTACACCGGCATATTCCAGCTGGGCCATGATGTTTGCAATGATCTCGTCGGTGCGGGCATGTACATAGTTGTTTATCTCCGTGTAGTCTATGCCGTCTGCCGACTGCATTTTGCGGCGGGTGCCATCCTGCGGAAGAGCGTTGCCGCTCACACGTTTTATCTCCTCTGCCCGCTCTTCGGTATAATTGAGTGTGGTAAGGTCAAGTGTGATGTTCCGTGAACCCATAGGAAGGGTCGCCTGGTATATTGCGGCTCCGTTTTTGAATATTGCCACAGAAGTGGTCTCGGCGCCGAAATCAACCAGCATGGATCCTAGCCTGCGCTCGTCGTCGGTAAGCACCATGTCTGCTTCGGCAAGCGTGCGGTTCACATAATCTATGATATTGAAGCCGGCACGTTCACCCACAACCCTTCTAAGCATCCGTTTGATTTTGGGATCGCAGCTTATCACTGTCATGCGGGCGGCGAGACGGTTGCCGTATGTGCCTACGGGGTTTGCCTGGGTCTTGTCATCAACAGTGAAACGTACCGGGACCACCTCCACCACATCGCGGGTAGGATCTACGGTTGCAGAGGCTTTCTGCATCAGTTCGGTAATTATGGGGCGGGTTATTTCCGTTTCTGTAGGAAGGGTCAGATCCACATCGACGGTGCGGCTGAGCAATGAACGTCCTCCTAGAGCCACATAAGCTCCGGTGATGATGCGGGGAGCCACGCGCGGGTATGCTTCCAGGCGTTCGGCGACACGTTGCAGTGCATCGCTTACCTCCGTGTTCTCAATGCAGCCGTAACGCACCTTGTCAATGAGCCGCTCTTCCTCTGTGGCAACTACATCCACTACACCTGAGCGGTCCACAATACCAACGGCGCCCCTTATTTTGGAGCTGCCTATCTCAAATGCCACTATATAGCGATCCTGCTCTCTTTCTCCCATACTTGTTTCAATTGTTAATCGTCTTAACGCTGTCGGTATCTACTGAGGTTAGCATGGAGTTTACATCCTCGTCGTATATCTCGTCGTCAGCGCGGTCAAATCTTATAAGTGGTTCCGGCAATGATTTTTCCCGGCGGGTAGCTACTATCTGTCCTCTCCATTTTACTGAAATTGTATCATAATAGTTCCACCCTTTTATCGGCATCACCTTGTGATACATCAGCATTACACGCTCCAGCTTGTCGTCTATATTATCCGGCTCGCCAAGATTTATCACATGGCCGCGGATCATAGGCACAAGCAGCACGTCATGGCTTCCTGCCTCCACTGCCACATGCGATACGATAGCGTTCCATGACGAGTCTGAAGCTATCCGGTTTATCAGGGGCAGCAGGGATACCGGTGTGCGCACTGAATCGAAAGCACCGGTGATCACAGGCACATCCAGACGGAAACGGGCATTGGCTGTAAGGCGTTTGCCTTGCCGGTTTATGTAATATGAAGACCCGTGGTTGTCAAATATGCGGGCCACCGGCTGCATCGGTGTGACTGTAAGCAGCAACCGCTTGTCTGCAAGCCGCTCTACATTGGCGTGCTCTATGTTGTCAATGCTCTCCAGGGAGTCCTCTATTTTCTGGGTGTCAATGGTGTGCAACGGCATGTCTGTGCGGTTGAGTTTCCACTCTTTAAGGAGTGAGCTGATCTCAGCCGGGGTTACGAAGTTACGTGATGTCGGGCTTTGGAGCACATGCACATCTATACCGGTGCATATCTCTTTTGCTGCCATGCTGTCTGCCCATATGAGTGCAAACACCACGTAGCCGATGAGAATCAGCGACAACACACAGCGTATGACGGCGGTTTTTGACATTAACTGTTAATTGCTATTTGATTGACAAGGTCGGCGATATCTCCGGCACCGGCGGTTAAAAGTATTTCAAAGTTACTGTTTTTTACCGTATCTATCAAATCCTCACGCCTTTTCAACAGTTTTTTTTCTGTCGTCACCAGATCATGGATCATTTCTGATGTCACTCCGGGTATAGGTTCCTCGCGTGCCGGGTAGATCGGCAGAAGTATCACATTGTCTGCCAGCGATAACGCCTCTGCAAATTCGCGGTGGAAATCGCGTGTGCGTGTGAAAAGGTGGGGCTGGAACGCCACTGTCAGCCGGCGGCCAGGATAGAGCGCCTTTACAGAAAGTATTGACGCCCGCAATTCATCGGGATGGTGTGCGTAGTCGTCAATGATGGCACGGCCGTTAGCCCCGTTTTCTTTCAGATGGAACTCGAAGCGCCGTTTGGGTCCCATGAATGTGCTTATGGCCTCGCGGGCGATGTCGGGATCCATGTCGCCGGTGAGATGGCATGCGGCGAGCGCTGCCACGGCATTTTCCACATTTATTTCTACCGGTACCCCGAGATTGATATTGTCTATGCGCCCGCCGGGATATACGAAATCGAAATGTACCTCACCGTTTCCACGGCGTATGTTCTCGGCGTGGAAGTCACCCTCCTCCTTTGAATAGGTATATGTTTTTACCCCTTTTGCAGGACGTGGCTTCAGCTTAAGTCCGGTATGCAGTACCAGGGCGCCGTCCGGACGTACCAGTTCGGTAAAGAGTGCGAATCCTTCCAGGTATCCCTCCTCGTCGCCATAAATGTCAAGGTGGTCTGGATCTGTGGCGGTTACAACTGCCACGTAGGGGCAGAGATGGTGGAAAGACCGGTCAAATTCGTCTGCCTCCACTACGGAGTAGCTGCTTGAGGGGTCAAGCAGGTAATTGGAGCCGTAGTTCCGCAGGATGCCGCCCAGAAACGCGTTGCAGCCGCATTCGCAGTTGTGCATTATGTGGGCTGCCATTGAAGAGGTGGTGGTTTTGCCATGTGTGCCTGAGAAGCACAATGCCTTGCTTCCGCGGGTGATTTCTCCCAGCAGGGCGGCGCGTTTTACCACCTGGAAACCATTCTCCCGGAAGTAACTCAGCACCCGGTTGGCCGCAGGTACGGCAGGTGTATATACCACAAGTGTGGTCTCTTTATCGCGGAACGCCGCAGGTATGGCTTTCTCCACATCATCTTCGAAGCATATGTGTGCGCCCTCTTTTCCAAGAGTGTCTGTAAGGTCTGAACGCGCATGGTCATACCCTGCCACAGGTATTCTCTTGGCAAGATAATATCTTTCAAGAGCTGCCATACCGATCCCGCCGGCTCCTACGAAATATATCTGCTTGATTTCCACTGTATGTTTATTTGTCTTTTATTAATTGTAAGAGTTCGTTGACGATACGTTCGTCCGAATTTCCCATTGCCATGGATTTTACGTTGGCGCTCAGTGCGTCGCGGCGTTTCTTGTCGCGCAGCAGCGCCGTTACGGCATCCTGGAGTCCCGCTTTGCAGTCGCGGTCCAGAATCATTATGGCGGCATAGCGGTTTGCAAGCGCCTCGGCGTTTTTGCGTTGGTGGTCTTCGGCCACATTCGGAGAGGGAACCAGTATGGCAGGTGCTCCTACAAGCTGTAATTCACTGATTGTGCTCGCTCCGGCACGGCTTACAACTACGTCGGCTGCGCGGTATGCCAGATCCATACGGCTAACGAACGGCACAGCCTTAAGGTTCGCGTCGTTTATGCTTTTTTCTGTGGCGATACACTCATCGGCATAAATTTTTCCTGTCTGCCAGAGTATTGCGGCACCTGATTGGAGCAATGCCGGAGCCGCTTCTTTGATGCTGTCATTTATGGTGCGTGCCCCGAGGCTTCCTCCTACCACAAGTACCAGCGGACGGTTCGGGTTGAAGCCGAGCTCACGTTTTGCGTCTTCACGGCTAAGGGTGGAACTTACTATATCCTTTCTCACCGGATTGCCTGTCTTGACAATACGGCTTGCAGGAAAGAACCTGTCCATACCGTCATATGCTACGCAGATGCGGTCGGCTTTTGCAGCCAGAAGTTTGTTGGTAACGCCTGCGTATGAATTTTGTTCCTGGATAAGGGTGGGAATACCGTTTTTCTGTGCCTCTTTAAGCATGGGGCCGGAAGCATATCCACCGACACCTACCGCCACATCAGGCTGGAAGTCGCGCAATATTTTTTTTGCCCTTCTCATGCTCCGGTACAGCTTTACCAGCACACTGAAATTGCGCCACAGGCGTTTGCGGTCGAACCCTGCGACCGGTAGTCCGACGATCTCGTATCCGGCGGCAGGCACGCGTTCCATTTCCATACGTCCTTCCGCTCCCACAAAGAGTATCCGTGCGTCGGGATTGCGGCGTTTCACGGCATTGGCTATTGCCACGGCAGGGAATATATGTCCTCCGGTTCCTCCACCGGATATAAGCACTTTCATCTTAAGGTTCCAATGTAAAAGTGAAAAAAAGTTTTGCGGCAGATCCTGGATTCAGATCAGTTTGCCGCGATTCTCGGCGGAAAGCTCTTCAGGGAGCTCAAGGATTTCGGCGTTGATCTCTTTCTGTTTATTGCTTTGTACGGCATATCGGCTCACACTGAGCATTATGCCAAATGCCATGGAGGTCACTATTATTGATGAGCCGCCTTTTGAAATCAACGGAAGAGGCTGGCCGGACACAGGGAAAACACCTGTGACTATGGCCATATGGAAGAGGGCCTGGAGCACAATCATCACAGCCATGCCCATTACGAGCAATGCCGGGAAAGCCCTGGAGCAGCGGGCGGCTATTGCGCCGGCTCTTCCTAACAGGGCGAGATAAAGGACAAGCAGTCCTATGCCACCTATCAGCCCCCAGTCTTCAACCACAATGGCGAAAATATAATCTGAAAATGCCAGGGGCAGACGTGAAGTCTCGCGTGAGTTTCCGGGGAGCACTCCCGATATGCCTCCGTGTGCCTGTGCCATGTAAGAATACATTTCCTGCCGGTTGGCTGAAGTTATGGGCTTCTTGTATTTCGGTATGGAATCCCCCAGCCAGTTTGCTATGCGGCCTTTTTGCAGCCCGGTACGGTCGGCTGTGGCCTCCCTGCCAGTGGCATCTTTGCCGGTTTCAAGGATGGTTTGCTGCTCCAGCCTGTCCACATTGCCGTCGTTCAGATGCTTGATGTAATAGAAGCCGCCTCCAACTATGGTGTAGATGGCAAGCATCATCCCGAACTTGCTCCATTGCACTCCCCCTATGAGCATCATGGCGAACGATACCCCCATAAGCAGCAATGTATTGGTGAGACCTTGGGTGAACAGGATTCCGCCGCATAGCAATACGGCTCCTGCACTCCATACTACTGCCGACGTGCGCACTCCTTTGCGGGTTTGCTTTATCGACATTACGTAGGCGATGAAAAGTACAACGGCAAGTTTCAGGATCTCAGACGGTTGAAGCGGTATCCCTAAAATGGTGGTGCTTCTGCGGGCGCCATTGATTATGTCGCCCTTGAAGAGCACATAAAATCCCAGTATCACAGCTATGATGCCGAATGCTATGGTACACCGGTAGAACCAGATGTACTTAAGACGGGATATGCCGATTGTTATTGCCACTCCTATGAGCAACAGGCGCCCGTGGCGCAGCAGCGGGCCGAATACATTGGATGCCTGTACCTCGCGTGAAGAGGCACTGTACAGTTCTACTACCGATACTAACAGCATCAGTATGTAGATGGCCCATATGTATTTGTCGGCTTTTGGAAGGGGAGCGCGCATGTCTTTTTTTAACTCCGTCTGTGCTGTCCCCCCAGCCTGGTTGGTGGTTGCCATTATGCTTTTTCCTTCTTTTATTCGTTGCTTTCAGGTTTGCAACAGGGTTATTTTTCGAGTTCCCTTTTCTTCATCTGTCTTACAGCGGTTTTGAATTTAGTACCTCTGTCTTCGTAACCGAAAAAGAGGTCAAAACTTGCACAACAGGGGCTTAGAAGCACCGTATCGCCGGCGCATGCCAGCTCGCGGCACTCTTTCACCGCATCTGCAAGGGAGTGAGTGTCGCGGATGACAGGAACTTTGTCACCGAAAAATTCGATGATCTTGCTGTTATCCTTACCCATGGCCACTATGGCTTTTACCTTTTCATTCACCAGCGGGAGGATGTCGTTGTAGTCGTTGCCTTTGTCTTTCCCGCCGAGGATAAGTATCGTATGTTTTCCTTCCGGCATTGATTCAAGGGCATACCAGCAGGAGTTTACGTTGGTAGCTTTGGAGTCGTTTATCCAGCGTGCGCCTCCTATGGTCTCTACATGCTCCAGGCGGTGTTCTACCCCCTCGAAATCGCTCAGTGCGCGGCGTATGTCCTCTTTGCGTATGTCAAGGAGGGCGGCGCTGAGACCTGCGGCCATGGAATTCAGCAGATTGTGCACTCCGCGCAAGGCGAGTTGTGTGCGCGGCATGGCCATTTTTGTCTCACTGGTATCCAGGCATAACTCTCCTTCATCGTCAAGCCATGCAGCGGAGTCCTCTTTGCGGTGCTCGGCAAATGGATACAGCCGCGCCTCGGTGGAAATCTGCTGGAGCTGGCGGGTAATGACGGGATCCTCTTCCCAGAAAACAAAAGCGTCGGTAGGGGTAAGGTTCCTGATAATACGGAATTTGGCGTTAATATAATTCTGCATCTTGTACTCGTAGCGGTCAAGATGGTCGGGAGTGATATTCATCAGCACTGCCACATTGGCACGGAAGTCATACATGTTTTCCAGCTGGAAAGAACTTAGTTCCACCACATATACATCGTGATGGTCTTCCGCCACCTGCCATGCCAGCGAGCGCCCGACGTTTCCGGCAAGGCCCACGTTGATTCCTGCCTCGCGCAGTATGTGGTAGATAAGCATGGTGGTGGTGGTTTTCCCGTTTGAACCGGTGATGCACACCATTTTGGCATCGGAGTAGCGACCGGCAAGTTCTATTTCGGAAATCACGGGTATTCCGCGTTTTACAATCTCCTGTACCATAGGAGCCGTAGGGGGTACCCCCGGCGATTTCACAACTTCGTCGGCATTAAGTATCAGCTCCGGTGTATGTTGCCCCTGCTCGTAAGCAATCTTGTAACGCTCCAGAGCTTCAAGATAGCGTGGGGCTATTTTCCCGCTGTCGCTCAGGAACACGTCCATCCCTTTTACCTTTCCCAATACGGCGGCGCCGATGCCGCTCTCTCCGCCTCCGAGTATCACGAGGCGCTTGCCTGCTGTTTTGTTCATATGTTTTTTAGAAATAAGAAGTCAGAGCATGAGAAACAGAGCGATATAGGCTTTTCAGAAATAAGAAATTCAGAAATTTCCTATGTATCTGGTCCCTTTGATTCTTCTGGCTCTCCCGATGTCTCTGGTTCTTCCGGTCTTCCATTCCCTGACCGGTCATTGAGTGGTTTATCTTATTTTGAGTGTAACGAAAGTAATGACTGCCAGGAATATGCACACGATCCAGAATCTTGTCACAATCTTTGATTCGGGGATTGCTGCGATAGGTTTCTGTATTATGGCTTCAATACCTGAGTTACCTGGTTTTTGGAAATGATGGTGGAGAGGGGTCATCTTGAACACGCGCTTGCCTGTGCCCGTGCGCCGTTTGGTCCACTTGAAGTAGGCTACCTGGATCATTACCGAAACATCTTCGATAAAGAATATGGCGCACAGCACCGGGATAAGCAGTTCTTTGTGTATGAGTATGGCTAGCACGGCAATGATGCCGCCTATTGTCAGCGAGCCGGTATCGCCCATGAACACCTGTGCCGGATAGGCGTTGTACCAGAGGAACCCGACAAGCGCGCCTATGAATGCGGCACAGAACACCACCAGCTCCTCGCTGCCGGGTATATACATGATGTTCAGGTAACTTGAATAAATCACCGAACCGCCGAGATAAGCCATTATACCGAGAGCCACCGCTATTATGGCAGAGCATCCTGTCGCAAGGCCGTCAAGGCCGTCGGTAAGGTTGGCTCCGTTGGAGGTGGCGGTGATTACGAAAATAGTCACTATTATGAACAGTATCCAGCCGCCGGTGCGTGCATGGTCACCCATCCATTTTGTCAGCGACGCATAGTCGAAGTTGTTCTCTTTTACAAACGGGATTGTAGTCTGGGTGGATTTGATATTGTGTGGTTCGTAAATCACTTCTTCCACTTCATCGGTCTCCACGTTCGTTACCTCATGGTTCTGGCGTATGACGATGTCGGGACTTACCATCATGGTCACTCCTACAATGAGGCCGAGGCCTACTTGCCCTACGATTTTGAACTTGCCGCTCATGCCGTCTTTGTTCTTGCGATGTATCTTCAGATAGTCATCGGCAAATCCGAGGGTGCCGAGCCACATCGTGGCGACAAGCATCAGCTGCATGTATACATTGTTCAGGTTGCCTATGAGAAGGCAGGGTATGAGTATGGAGATGATTATGATGATACCTCCCATGGTAGGAGTGCCGGTTTTTTTCATCTGTCCCTCCAGGCCGAGATTGCGGATTATCTCCCCGACCTGCATTTTCTGAAGGCGGTCTATGATTTTACGGCCGAATACCATCGCTATGAAAAGAGACAGTATCAACGCCGCTCCCGAGCGGAAAGTGATGTAATCCATCAGCCGTGCTCCCGGGAAATTTAAGCCCTCAAGATATTTGAATAGATAATACAACATTTTAGGAATAAGATATTGGGAAATAAGATATAAATGGATTTTCGACCCCTATGGCACGGGGCAGTTGTCAGCTGCCGATTGCATTTAAGGCTTTTCTTATCTCTTCCCGGTCATCGAAATGATGCTTGACACCGCAGACTTCCTGGTAATCCTCATGCCCTTTCCCGGCAATCAGTATCACATCGCCCTTTGATGCAATGGAGGCGGCATGCAGAATGGCTTCCCTGCGGTCTGTGATGCTTGTGGACCGTTCCTGTAATTCGGGCGTGTCCAGCCCTGCTTCCATATCCTTTAGTATATCTTCCGGTTGTTCAAAACGGGGATTGTCGGATGTGAGTATCACTATGTCGCTGAGGCGTGCGGCCTCTTTTGCCATTATCGGGCGTTTCCCTTTGTCGCGGTTGCCTCCGGCACCTACTACTGTGATGATGCGGCCACGGTTACCTACCACTTCCCTGATGGCGGTAAGGACACTTACTACGGCGTCGGGGGTATGGGCGTAATCCACTATGCCGGTCACTGACCCGTCGGGGGAGTGGAATGTCTGGAACCTGCCGGCTACAGGTACAAGGCGGCTCATGTTTACAAGCACCTGTTCCATGTCCCATCCCAAAAGGATTGATGTGCCGAATACTGCGGTGAGGTTGTAAGCGTTGAACCTGCCGGTGAAAAGTACGTCCACTTCATGCCCGTTGAAGCTCATGAGCGTACCGTCAAGGCGGCTTTCCACCACTTTGCCACGGAAATCGGCCATGGAGCGCAGAGAGTAGGTTTTGCGTGCCGCGCGGGTATTCTGTACCATCACTTCCCCAACCTTGTCGTCTATGTTGGTCAATGCGAAAGCCTCCGGATCCAGACCGTCGAAAAACGATTTTTTAGCTTCTAGATATGCCTGTACCGTTTTGTGGTAGTCAAGATGGTCACGGGTAAGGTTGCTGAATACCCCTCCTGCGAATTTCAGGCCAGCTATACGGTGTTGGTGGGCTGCGTGGGAGCTTACTTCCATTGCGGCATAGCTGCATCCTTTTTCCACCATGCGTGCCAGAAGTCCGTTGATGGTCAGAGGGTCAGGCGTGGTCTGGTTTGCGTGTACCGCTTCAGTATCCACATAGTTCACTACCGTAGAGAGCAGGCCGGCCTTGTATCCCATCAGTCTTGCCATTTCATAAATCAGAGTGGCGGTGGTGGTCTTTCCGTTTGTGCCGGTTACACCGATAAGATGCAACTTGCGCGATGGATGGCCATACCAGCATGATGCGAGATGACCCAGCGCCACGGCACTGTTTTCAATTACCACATATGTGGTGTTGTCCCAAAGGGTTTCCGGAAGCTGCTCCACTACCAGTGCTGCTATGCCTTTCCCTTCCAGCGAGGGTATAAAAGTGTGGCCGTCCACGGTCACCCCTTTCATTGCCACGAACATGGCTCCCTCACCGGCATGCCGCGAGTCGGCTGTGAGCGACAGGATATCCGTTTCAGCAGGGCCTATGACCTTTATAGGATTTATTGAGGATAATAATTCTGTCAGTTTCATTTTGTTTGTCTGTTTGAACAGTCGTTTAGTTGGAAAGAGCAAGTGTTACAGTCTGTCCTTTTTTAATTGGGGCGCCTCTTTCCGGTATCTGGTGGGACACATAGCCTGTGCCCTGGAATTTTACGTTAAGGCCGCATTGCTCAAGTGTGACCACTGCCTCACGAAGTCCCAGGCCGATGACGGAGGGGACGGTGAGTTTGCCCGGTTCGTTTTGCCGGTTTTCCGGGCTTCCCATTGCCGGGTGTATTACAGTCTTGATTCCGGCAGCGCGGCGCACCGTGGCGTAACGGCGCTTGTCTCTGGAGCCGTAAAGCAACGCACGGTTGTCCGGTTTGGCGCCGTCGGCATAGTCTGTGGTGTTGTTGAGCAAGCCGCGTGAATACATCTTCAACGCTATGTTTTTCATCACCTGTCCGGATGTGGACGCGGCGCCGAACATATTGCGCTTTGGATAATATGTGAGCACCATGCAGGAGTACTGCGGATCGTCGGCCGGGAAGAATCCGCAGAATGCCAGTCGTTTGCGTGCGGTGTTATAGCTCTTTGTCTTTGGATCCACGCTATAGCATGTCCCTGTCTTGCCCGCGAGGGCCACTTTGTCGTTCTTTAGCGAGCGGCCTGTGCCGTGCGCTCCCCACACCACCTGTTTCAGCATATATTGCATCTTGCGGGCGTTCTCTTCCGAGCAGATCCTGTCCCGGATATATGTGACAGGCAGAATGGAATCAAAGTTTTCGGCATGGAGCCCTTTCACAAGCCGGGGACGCACGTAGCGGCCACCGTTGGCAATGGCGTTGTAGACTGACAATGTATATATGGGAGGTATATGCGATGTATATCCGTAGCACATGCGTGAAAGGTCCACCCTCGCCGGGTCTTCCTTGAACATCGGGGTCGTCTCCCCGGCGATACCTGTATTTAGCGGGTCAAGGAACCCTATTGAGCGTAGTCTCTCCACGAATCCCTTGGGATTCTTGTCGTATCCGCGTGTTATTATACGGGCCATGCCTATGTTGGAGGATTGTTCTATTACTTCACGCACTCGCAACGATCCGTTGTAATGCGAGTCTGTGATAGGGCGTCCACCGGCATATGTCCATGATTTGCCTATGGGTATCACCTCCTCTAGATTGTTTACAAGTCCATCCTCAAGGGCGATCATCATGGATATGGGCTTTACTACGGATCCCGGTTCGAATCCGACAACAGCATAGTTGAGCGCCTCAATATAGCCGTTCCCTTTTTTTGAACGTTCCAGATTTGATATCGCCTTTATGTCTCCGGTCTTCACATCCATCAGTATGGCGCATCCCCAGTCGGCGGAACAGGAGTCAAGCACGCGGTTCAGCTCGTTTTCCACGATGTCCTGGAGCTGTATGTCGATTGTGGTGCGCACGGAGTATCCAGGTATCGGCTCCACGTCTGTCCAGTTCACTATGTCTTTGGTCAGTGCTATCTTTTTGGAAAGGCCTGGCACGCCGTAAAGCAGCGAGTCAAGCGCTTTTTCAAGGCCATAGATGCCATGTACCTCCTTGCATTCGCGGGTCTGTCCCACGCCACCGACGGAACGGCGCGCCATTGCCCCATATGGATTGGAGCGACGAAGCACCGACTCCACTGTAAGGCCGGTCTTGTTGGAATTGCCGATGTTGAAGAATGGGAACGTTTTGACTTTCTGCAGGTCAAGGTAGCTGATGTTTGTAATCAGCGGCCATGCGCGCGGACGCTTCTTCGGGTCGCTTTTCAACGGTTCTTCAAGTCGTTTGCGCCACTCCTTGCGCGTGCGCACAGGAAAGTTGGTCGCCATCGAATCTGCCAGTTCGTCAAGGGCCATCTGGTACAAGTGCTGCTTGAAGTTGTCGCAGCGGAAATCTATGCGCACGGTGTAGTAGCGCAGGTTTGTGGCAAGTATGTATCCTTTGTCTGAAAGTATGTCCCCCCGTTCGGGCAGCACAGTATCCACCCGTTCAAGCTGCTTTTGTGCCAGCTCGTTCCAATGATGCGCGTCAATGACGGTAGTTGAAAACAGTTTATAGCCGATCGCTCCCGAGAAAAGGAGAATCAGCACTGTCACTAACCCGTAGCGGAACAGCATATGGATGTGGTGCTCTTGTTTCATCGCTGTCTTTATATTTGCTTGATCGGTTCGGTCTGGAGTCGGTTATTTGCTTTTGGATAGTCTGTAGGGGGGCTGGTCCTGTACGGTGATGCCCAGATGCAGTGAGTCTACCAGATGTTGCATTGAAGATTCACGGATACGGCTCATATAAGTGGATTTGGCTCTGATCCTTTCGGTTTTGGCTACTTCAAGTTCTTTTTCCAGTTTCTGTATTTTCTCCATCTGTGTCTGGCAGGTGTAACGGTTTGTCATATATACCATAAGCATCACCACCACACCAAGCACTATGAGCCAGTTCCGGCGGAAGAAATCTACCGAGAGGATGCGTCCATGGAGTGCGCGCATCATAATACTGTCACGTCTGCCTGTCTTTTTTGCCATTATTCAGCCTTTCGCTGTATCAATTAGAATACCGCAATGTTTTATTTTCTGTTTCTTGGTTTTTATTTCTGTTTTTCTCCCACTCTCAATTTCGCGCTTCGTGAACGTGGATTGCGTTCCACTTCTTCTGCGTCAGGTATGATCGGCTTTGAGGTGATCGGCCTGAAAGGGGAGAGGTTGCGTCCGAAGAAATCCTTGTTCTCTTTCCCTTCGATATTGCCTGTGCGGAGAAAATTCTTCACCAATCTGTCTTCAAGCGAATGATAGGTAATTATCGCCAGACGTCCGCCGGGTTTAAGCGCTTGGCGTGATTGCTCCAGCAGTGAACGGAGGGCATCAAGTTCGCCGTTTACTTCTATTCGCAATGCCTGGAAGAGTTGTGCCAGCTCCTTTTTCTCCTGACGGGGGTTAATGAAAGGCCGCACGGTCTCTATTAGCCTGCTTACAGTGGTTATGGGAGCCTCTTGGCGCGATTTTACTATGGCAGATGCCATCTGCCGTGCTTGCCGTAGCTCTCCATAGAGATAGAAAATGTCTGCCAGGTGTTCCGTAGTGGCCTCTTCAAGCAGTTTGGCTGCTGAAAGGGGGGAGTTGCGGTTCATGCGCATGTCAAGTTCCCCATTTTCCCACCGGAACGAAAAACCGCGCTCCGGATCGTCGAAATGATGGAACGATACTCCAAGGTCTGCCAGTATGCCGTCAACCTCCCCGGCATCGTAGAAGCGGAGGAAGTTGCGCAGGAACCGGAAGTTGCCATGGACCAGGGTGAGCGACGCGTTGCCGGACAGTTCCTTGTCGGACATGGCTCGCTCTATGGCGTCCATGTCCTGGTCGAAAGACAGGAGCCTGCCGCAACCTCCTGTTTCTGAAATGCGTTTCAGGATGCCGCGCGTATGCCCCCCTCCACCGAGGGTGCAGTCAACATAAACGCCTGACGGCTTAATGTTTAAGGCGTCAAGCGACTGCTCCAGAAGAGCGGGTATGTGGTAGGGCAGTTCTGTCATGCGTAATCAAATGCTTTTTAGAGTGTAAAGTTACGAATTTTTCTATATGAATTTACAATTCCAAACTCTAAAAAAAGTCCGATGTCAATAAAATTTCATCGGACTTTATATGACACCCCTTTGGGTGTGTTTTCAAATGTAAATCTTTGGCGTTTTTTGACGCTTGTCAGTGGAGTTGGCCACGGTTTTTAATAAAGCGGCCACTGATATTGGAAGAACGTTTTGGAAATCTTGTCATGGAAGCGGGTGAAACCAGCCGGATTTGACTGTGGCGTGAGTGTGCCGTCAAGTATCATATCCCAGGCGAGCCATAATTCTCCGATAAAAACAGTGGGATCAGAGGGCGATTTGCCATGCTTGCCGTTGACTGTGCCGGTATTGGTATTGTCAAGTGTCACCATGCTTGCGCGTCCGGCTATTGCCCCTGCACGCGATACTGGTACTCCTCCCCAGTCCAGGTCTTTTCCTGATGAAACGGCGCCCTCGTTGTTGCAGCGTTCTATCCTGCCTGACACATGTCCGGCTATGCCGCCTGTATATCCGGCGTTTCCGTCTTCTACTTTCCCTTTGTTTATTTTTGATATTACGTCGCCGCTGTTGCCCATGTTTCTCACATCACCTATGGCGTAACCGTAACATCCCCCGGTGCATCCCATTCTGGCGCTGTTGCTGATCCTGCCGGTATTTACCGCCCCGTTGAATGAATGCTTATACGCCATGCCGGCAATACCTCCTGCATAGGATGTGATTCGGGTTTCACCCACGGTTATATTTCCGCAGTTTACCATATTCCCGTATTCACCGGAATCCTCGCCTCCATCGCCGTATATGCCTCCGGCATATACCATGGGTGACTGGTCGTACATGCTGGTCTCCAATATTTTACCGATGGTTATATCTCCTTTGTTTTCCACGCGGGTCAATGATGCATATTTCGGTTGTTCTCCATATGCCAGGCGGTATCCTACGATACCTCCCACCCTGAGACGGAAAGCATTGCCTGCATCAATGTTTATATCGGCCACGTTTTTGCTGTTTTGTATGTCAGTGGATTGTTCGGTGCCTATAAGCCCCCCGATGTTGCAATGTTCCCCCAAGATTTTCTTTGTCTGAGGATCCGGGGTGCCGAATTGCAGGCGTCCGTTCATCTCATTGTTATAGAAAAAGCCTGTAATCATGTATCCGGCTATTCCTCCAAGGTTCAACTGGTGCATGAAAGCAGTTTGGGTGGTTGGGATATGGATTGTGCCGTCGTATGTGATATTATGGATAGATGTGTTTGAAGAGATTGCCACTAATCCGCCGCAATAGCTCCATCGCTCCCTTGCCGGAAAGTGTGTATCTGCACTTATGCGTATATTGCCGATGTCGGCATTTTCGGCATAACCGAAAAAACCGGCTTTCTGCGTACCCCATGTGATGCCGGTTTCCGGCTGTGGAATGGTTTCTTCTATAGTTGCGGATATGTGCAGGGCGCCGCTGATGCAGTGCCCTTGGCCGTCAAAGGTGCCTTCGAAGGGATGCTCGCATGAACCGATGGGAGTCCACGTATAATTGTCGGCTATTTTTATGTCGTGGGTCAGGCACACATGTGTGGGTGTGGTTACGTCTTCTTCTGTTTTTTTGAATTCCCCGCTGTTCACAAGTTCTGTAAACAGCTTTAGCTCCATGGCGTTGCGTATGAGATAGGGGTTGTTAACGGAACCGTCGCCCGGCAGCACTGACGCGCTTTCGGTTTCCGGAGAAAGGATGTAGGATGCCTCCACATCGGGGAACGGCGTGCCTGGAGTTGGAGCTGGGGTATCCTCACCCTCGTCGTTGAAGCCGCACGAAGTTATGGCAATTGCGGTGAATACAGCCGTGACGTAACTCAGGCAACGGCTGACAGATAGAAATTTGTGTGATGTCATGTATGTGTTTTTATTTTTGGATGGCGTTATGTCAGTCATCTTGCCTGAGTATCCTGGCGAGTTTTTCTACCCCTTCTGATGCTTTCATGCGAAGTACTGTGACTCCGGCGGGGACTTGTGCCGGATTTGGGTCTATGTAATAGACTGGTATGCCGGGACGCACATACTGTATCAGTGCGGCGGCGGGATATACTGCGAGGCTTGTGCCGATTACCACGAATATGTCGGCTTCATGGGCAAGCTCTATGGCAGGTTCGATGTTGGGAACCGCTTCTTGAAAGAAAACGATGTGTGGACGCACATGGTGTCCTTCGATGAGTGTGTCGGTTGAGGTTTCCAGCGACCCCGGTTTCAGCTCCCAGACCTTGCTCTCATCGTCAATCGCACGCACTTTCATAAGTTCACCATGCAGATGGAGCACATTTTTGCTTCCAGCACGCTCATGAAGATTATCAACGTTTTGCGTTATGACATATACATCGTAGTCTTTTTCAAGTTCAACAAGTCCTGTATGCCCGGCATTGGGTTGGACTTCTGTAAGTTGCTTGCGGCGGTCGTTGTAGAATTTATGTATAAGTCCCGGGTTGCGGGCGAAACCGTCGGCAGAAGCCACATCCATGACATTGTAGTTTTCCCACAGGCCTCCTGCATCGCGGAATGTATTGATGCCGCTTTCAGCGCTCATTCCGGCGCCGGTAGAGATTACGAGCTTCTTTTTCATAGATATAGGGTTGTCGTGGTTTATAGTATCGTTAATTGGGTGACAGGAAAGTAAGTGCATAAAATCCGGCATGGCTCAACAGCAGCAGGACCAGCACTATCCATGACATTATGGTGCGTCTGCCATAGCATTGCCAGGCAAGTATGCCTGAAAGTAGCACATATGCGGGGTAGAACCACGTCAGACCTCTTACAATGGGGTTCTGGCTCTGGATCAGTGACACCGCCCAGGGGTAGCATAATCCGGGAAGCATGCAGATTATTATAGTGCAGTACATCCATGCAGGCACGCGCCTTGCATTATTTCTGTCAGTTTCCTGTCGCATTGTTTTTTTAAGTGTAATCAGAGATGTCATAGGGATCAAAAGGCCGGATTCTTAACTCCTTTTTTCCCCCCATACTATGTAACCTTGCCATACTTCTCCTGTTCTAACTCCCTGCTTCTGAGTCCTTATATGCCTTAACTGTGCGGCGGACACCCTCCTTAAGATCAACTTCAGGGGAGAAGCCGAAATCGGCAATTGCATCGGAGATATCGGCATTCCAGTTGCGCTGCCTCATGATTTTGAATTTATCACGGTTTAGCGTGGATGGCTTGCATTTCCATTTTGCAACTTTTTCGGCAATAGTGGAGGCGATCCAGACAGCCCACATCGGAAGTTTTACCGTGATCACCCATTTGCCTCCCAGGGCTTCCGCCACGATATCGCGAAATTCTTTCTGTGTGTATCCCCTTGGTTCGGAGATGATATATTTCTTGTTCTCAACATCAGATGCCAATGCGTCGAACATTGCATTCACAAGGTCGTCAACATAGATGAAAGTCAGCATCTGTTTACGGTATCCGACACCGAAATCAAAATGATTGTCAATGCTTTTCACCATCATCAGGTAATCCTGTTCATGGGGTCCATAAACTCCTGTAGGACGGAAGATTATATATGGGATTCCGGCAAAATGCTCCAGATGCTGTTCGGCCATGATCTTGGATTGCCCGTATCGTGTGTTGGGCTGCGGAACCATGTCGGAACGCAATGGCGAGTATCCTTTTTCGTCGCCTGTACCCAGTGCCGAAAGCGAGCTCATGTATAAGAGACGATGAGGGGTGTGTCCTGTAGCTTTCAGCACTTCGGTGAAAGTGCGCAGGTATTCATAGTTTATGCGCTTGAAATCCATATAATTCAGCGCTTTGGTCGCGCCGAGGTTGTAGATTATGTAATCCCATGTGCCGCAATTTTCTATCGCGGCGGTCATTGCCTCTTTGTTGTCGTAATCAAGCACGAGAAATTTCAGCCGATGGTCTGTGAGATACTTGCGGGATGTGGTGGCCCGTATACCTACGGTCACATCCATATGGCGTCTGAGCGCTTCATCGGCGATGAATCCTCCTATAAATCCTCCGGCACCTACTATCAGCACCGATTTCCCTTCAAGACTGGTCATATGCTCTGTTGTCAAATTATTGGTGCGCCGTCAAGTGCCCGATCATATACCTCCATGGTGCCTGTGGCCATGTTAAGGTCGCTGAACCTGCTGATGTAGGCTTTGCCTTTCTCCGCTATGTTGCGGTGTGCGCTAGGGTAATTTATGAATTCCTTGACAGTATTCACCCATTCCTCCACATCGTCGGGATCAACAGCAGGGATGTCGGGTCCTCCGGCTTCCTCCAGGCATGAACCTGTGGCTACTATTACCGGAGTACCCACGGCCAGGCTTTCTATCACCGGTATGCCGAATCCTTCGTAGCGTGAGGTATAGCTCGAACAGAATGCTCCGGCATATAGGGCGGGCAGATCGGCAAACGGCACGTTTTCAAGGAATTTTATGCGGTGGCCGATATTATATTGTCGTATGTATTGCATGATCTCTTTTGCGTAGGATGTCTGACGTCCTACAAGCACCACGTCGAAGTCTTCCGGCAATCCGCGTACTCCACGCACCGACATTATCTGGTTTTTACGGCGTTCGATGGTTCCCACCGTTATGATGTATGGACGGTCAAGGCCGTATTTTGCTTTTATGCCCTTTATTTCCTCATCAGCGGGGGTGCGTTTGAACTGGGAATGGCATCCCTGGTACACCACGTCGATACGGTCGGGATCTATCTTATATTCGTTTACCAGATCGCGCTTGGTACATTCAGATATGGCGAGCACACGCGAAGCGTTATTGGCGGCATTACGAAATTTGTAGTCATATATTTCCCGGTCTATCGCCTTGTAACATTCCGGAAATTTTCTGAAAATAAGGTCGTGGATAGTCACTACCGTGGGTATGGGGCTCTGGCCGATGTTCAGCGGGAGCTCACCGGAAAGGCCATGCACGAGATTTACTTTGCTGCGTGTCAGCTGTGACGTGACTCCTTTTATGCGCCACAATGAAGAGGACGCGCGTCCTATTGCGGTGTCCGGTGTCTCAATCCTTACGTTAGGTCTTTCCAACAACGGCTTCAGGCGTATATTGTCTTGTACCGCAGGGCTGAAAAGTACATATTCATGCTCCGGGTAACGCTTTGACATCACGTCTATGAGCAGACGTGAATAATTGCCTAAGCCTGTATTGTTGAACACGGCGCGTTTTCCGTCGTATCCTATTTTCATCTGATTGCTGGTTTGTATATGGAATTATGCGTCCTCCGTCTGGTGGTTCATCGGTATCTGGCGCATGATGGAGTTTTCAAGCGATATCAGGGTTTCTGTGCCGGTAACGCCGGGGATCATTTGTATCTTCTTGTTCAGAAGCTCCATAAGGTGCTCGTTGTCTCTTACTATAAGTTTTATCAGCATCGTGTAAGGACCTGTTGTAAAGTGGCATTCAATTACTTCAGGTATCTTTTCAAGTTCGGGAACCACGTTGCAGTACATGGCTCCACGCTCCAGGTTCACGCCTATGTATGTACATGTGCTATAGCCGAGGAGTTTGGGATTTACGGTATATCCGCTTCCTGTTATGATGCCCATCTCGCTCATGCGCTGTATGCGCTGATGGATGGCGGCGCGGGATACACCGCACACCTGTGCCACATCCTTTGACGGAATGCGGGCATTGTGCATTACTATTGATAGAATTTTTCGGTCAAGGTTGTCGATACAGTCCAATCGATCCATGTTGGTTTATACGCTCTGTTAAAGTATAAGAATTTCTTGTTTCGGGCAAACTGGTTTTATAGCCCCTTTCGCGTGCGAAATTACTGAAAAATTCCCATATGGATAGCATTCTGCCAAAAAAATCTTCTACTTTGTCTCCAAAATATTGGAATGCAAATGATTTGCAGTCAATATGCTCTTAATGTCGTGGCGATATGATCAGCGTTGGGGCTTTTCCGTTGGGCAGGCATTCCAATTCTTCCACATATTGTATGGTCACATTTTTTTCTCCCAACATGGCGTTACCGTAATATCTGAGCATGAAAGCCTCATCCCCCTCTTTGGTATATCCTTTTCCGGGAATTATCCTTACGGTGAGTTTTCCGGGTGCCGGTTGTACAAATTGTATGCCGTTTGCATGGAGGGGATATTCGTCGTGTATTTCTATGGAGCTTATGTTTATTTCGGTGCCGTCGTCGCGTGTGACCATGGTCTGTTCGCGGCGTCCCTCAAGTGAGCATAATATTTCTTTCTGTATGCCGTCAATGCGTCTTGTCTCTCCGGTTTTACGCGCATAGTCGCCTGTACGGTATCGTAGCAGCGGCATCACATGGTTGTAGAAAGTGGTGCCAACGAGTTCTCCATAATTTGCCGGCAGGCCGTTTTCATCTATTATTTCGGTATGGCCGTAGCCTGGTTCGATGGAAAATGTGGGGGTGGCGTCAAGTTGCTCTATCAGGATGAGTTTCTCGGTGTGCCCATAGAAAGTCGCGATTTTTATGCCAAGCCGGTCATTGAAAAAACGGTATGTGGCGGCAGGTACGCTTTCTGAAGTTAGCAGAGCGAGTTTTATGAATGAGGTGTCAAGGTTGTATTTAATGAATAGCCCCAATATTTTAGTACATGCCGAGGGATATCCGTAAAGTGTGCTGACGTTGTTGCGCCGCATTACGGAATGTATTTTGCGGATATACGCCTCGTCGCTGCGGCACCCGTCGAATATGATCTCGCGGGTGACGGGATTGACCATATAGTCGCGCCCTTTTTTAAGCTGTTTGCGCCGTATGGTGGCTTTGATCCCGAAGTCGTAGCCGGCACGTTGCCATATGCGTGTGATGAATGCCATCTCCGTCACATACCTGTTGGCTGGCATTAGGAACCGCATTGGCTTGCCGGAGGTGCCGGAGGTGCGCAGTTCCACGTGGTTTATTTCCGGTGCTTCGTCGGAAATGAATTTATCAAAGTTGGCGCGTACGGTGTCTTTGTCTATGAAACCGAAAATTTTACGGAAGTCTTCTGCTGAATTGATTATGGCATTTCCGTATAATTCACGGTAATATGGTACATGCTTTATGGCATAGTTTGCCATATTCACCAACTTCTGTTCGGGGTCTATGGACGGGATTGAACGCTGGAAACGCTTCATGGCGCTCCCATAAACCTTGTCCCCGAAACGGTTGAGATGCAATAGAGGCAGCATTATCCAGTTGGGTGCTTCCTGTATCCTGTTTTTAATGAAGTCGGCTAAACTTTTCAAGCAATCGTCAATTAGTAAAGTTGGCGGTAGGAAATTGAGAAAGGTGGGTCCGGCAAATCGTGGGTGCCAGCAATTTCTCAATTTCTTGTTTCTCTTTCTTCAAAGTACCTGTCATAGGCTTGGAGGAGGGTTCGGGAGGTGTGCTCCCAGCTGAGCCGGTTTATTATGCGGTCGCGTCCCACGGCCGACATGCGGGCTCTTTTTTCAGGGTTATCAAGCAGTTCCACTATCTTGAGCGCCAGATCCGTGGCATCGTTCGGGCGGGCGTATACAGAGGCCTCCTGGGCGGAATAACGCCCTTCCGTAAGGTCAAACTGTACGATGGGCTTTCCTAATGCCATGTATTCCAAGATTTTGTTCATCGTGGATTTGTCGTTCATCTCGTTGTACTCGTCGGAGTTCACGCATACGTCGGCTGTGTTCAGATAGTCAAGCAACATTTCGTCTGACACGCGTCCGGTAAATTCTACTATGTCATCAAGTCCCATTTCCGAGCATCTTCTGCGAAGTTGGGCCAGATGCGGGCCTCCTCCCACAATACCCCAGAATATATCGTTGCGTCCGATCTCCTCTCTGATATAGCGTGCGGCATCAAGCATATATTCGATCCCTTCCTGTTGGCCGATCACCCCAAGATAACCTACCATGAATTTTTTGCCCCGTTTTATCTGAGGCTTCGGGGGTACGATCTTCAGTCGTTCCAGACGTGGACCGCTGCGCAATACCCACACGTTGTCCTCATCCATTCCTCCACGCTCAATGGCGATCCGCTTGTAACTTTCGTTGGTTACAAAGGCGAATTTGCAATGGCGGTATGTCTGCTTTTCAAGCCATAACTGGCTTTTATAAAGAAGTCCTGATTTTTTTCCGAATTTTGCCTCGAATAGTTCGGGGCATATGTCGTGATGGTCAAATACATAGTCGACCCCTTTGCGCTTGAACGGGAGGGCCACCATGTAGATATTGTCGGGCGGATTGCAGCCATGGATCACGTCAAAGCCGATCTCTTTGTAGATTTTGCGTGCCAGCCGGTATTCCTCTTTGAGTGCCCAGAAATACTCACGGGCATATCCCAGTGCGCCGTTACCCTCTTTTGGAAGATTGTGGCGGTAGATATGTACACCTTCAAGGTGTTCATATTCCTTATCGTATCCTTTCCCTTTCGGGCAGATCACCGAAACGGTGTAGCCATTGGCGGCAAGTGTGGTCGCTTCCTGCCATACGCGGGTATCAAACGGAACAGGCAGGTTTTCCACTATGATGAGTATCTTTCTATTCATGTTTGTCTGTCTCCTTGTGTGCAAGAGTCGTTTTGCACTGTTTTGTGCGTCCGGTGATGCGGATTGCTGTGGCAGTGGCAAGTTTTCCGTATTCGGTGCCCACTGTTATGGTTTCGGTGTGCATCTTCCCTTTGTCGGATTCAAGATGCCAGTTGCCGAAATACGCATTGTTCCCGCATATTTTCACATCCAGTCCCGGAGCCACCAGGAATGTGGTTATGTCGTCGCTGGAGAAGAGGGTGTCTGTTATGGATAGTTTGCAATCGGCGGTGTTGAACGTCATATCCCTGTACAATGGCGTCCCGTCTGCCATGTCTGCCTTTAACTGCAGATTTATTATTCCGTTCTCCTGTGTGCTTCCGTGGAGCATGGCAGAGTGTCCGCGTTTGCCCCACAGGAATGCCCCCCGCATATATCCTTGCGGATGGCCGTAGAGGGTTACGGTATTATGCATTATCTCGCTTCGTCGCAGGTTTCGGTCCGTAAGGTTGCAATGGTAGAGATATGTGCCGCCGTCGGTAAGCACCGGCCTGCCGTTTTCAAATAACTGGAAACTGAGCATGTCGGCATGTGCGTGTGCTGCGATGCTTCCGAATCCGAAAGGCGCATGGTCTATGCCTATGAGTATCTTACGGTCGTTTGACCTGAGAAATGTATAGCCGCTTTCCGGATTGTCATCTTTTCGGGGAGAAGCATTGAAGGTAAGGCACGATGGTATTTCCTTGAGTCCTGCCATGGAGGCTTTCCGACGTTTCTCGCCGGTAGTAAGAAATCTTACGGTAGGCTCTGTGTCGTCAAGATCCGTGAAACGTTGTTCCCCGCATATTACAGACGCCAGCTGCAATATGTATTTGTAGTAATTGAATCCTATGCCGGTAAGGTCAATGAGTTTGCCGCAATCCGCGTCGCCGAACTCCAGCGCCAAATTGCCGGATGCCATGGAGGCTTGTACGAAGCGCGCCATCGGCTCTATAGCTTTGTATATGCTTTCCGGTATATTTCTTTTTGCTCTCTCCAGAAGCAGGGCCGTATGCATGTAGGCTTCGGAAGCAAACGCGTGGTAATGCAATGATGACTCCAGATTTACGCCATCCCCGGAGAACTGGCGTGGTAATTCTCTTTCCAGTTCAGCAATGGCGAGTTTTATCCATGGTTCGTGGCTGAATGCCACCCCGGCAAGTGCTATCGCGGATAACTCCACTAGCAGATGGTTGTTGGCAGAGGAGTATCGGCTGCGGTGGCGTACCACATATGAGATCATGTTTGCGGCGCCGGTAAGCAATCCAGTCTGGAGTCGTTGCCTTATTGAGGCATCGGTTTCTTTGCCTGCTGATTTGCCGGTATGGTTCAGTATGGCGGCCGTATATATCCATTGTGTGGCTCTTATCGCGACTTCCATCACCGAGACCCATCCTATTCCGAAAAGCATGGGGTTGCGGCTGGCATATGCATCAAATTTCAGCTGTAGCTTATGTAAACAGTTGTAGTCGGATGCAGTGGCTAAAGCGAGTCTCGGCCATTCAAAATGGCGGTGTCCTTCCCATGCCAGACGGGCATCACCTATGTCATCTCTCTGTTTGTATCGGAGGCTATATGCCCATTCGTCGGGCCAGAGGGAGTGTGGTATGTCTGGGGTGGATGCGTCGGAGGTATCTGTCGCCGTAGCGGCAGACTTGTCCTGGCACATGTATGTGATGTTTTCTTCCGGTATGACGGCGTTGGCGTCAAAACAAATTTCCCCTTTTAGGACTGCTTTGGCAAATTTGCTGTCATTCAGGTCGGGATACAATAAAACGTCGGCAACGTTTACCCGTTTGCCGAACCTGAATTTTTCTGATTTTTGAAGAGCTTTCTGCTGCACGCGCCATGCCACTTCGGGCACCGACATCGCTTTCAGTCGGTTGGCGTACCATGCCAGGCGCTCCCGCAGGGCGTGTGCCATAGCTTGTCTTTTTTGTAGTACAAAAGTAATAAAAATAATGCTCTTTACAAAAAGAAGCGGGGCAGCTCTTGTTCGGAACTGCCCCGCTTCAAGGGATAGCTATTTGTTATGGCTTATTTTGCAGATGTATTGGTGCCTTTGCGTTTGTTGGTGAGGTATGCCACGGGAGTTGCTATGAACATGGTGGCGAGTGTACCTGTGACTACACCGAAGAGCATTGCAAAGATGAATGAGCGGATCGAGTCACCACCAAGGATGAAGATGCAAAGGAGCACCAGGAAGGTGGAGAACGATGTCATTATCGTACGGCCGAGGGTGGAGTTGAGCGACTTGTTGATGAGTGTGAAGAAGTCCTGTTTTGGATACAGGTTGATGTTCTCACGCACGCGGTCGAATACCACTACAGTGTCGTTGATCTGGTAACCGATAATGGTCAGGATCGCAGCTATGAAGGTCTGGTCGATTTCCATCGCGAAAGGAAGTATGCCCCAGAAAATGGAGTAGAATCCGATGATGGAGAATGCTGTGAAAGCCACGGCTGCGAGCGCTCCAAGTGAGAAAGCCACGTTGCGGAAGCGGAGCAGGATGTAGAGGAACATCGCTGCAAGCGACAGGATGACCGCCACGTATGCTTTGTTGCGCATGTCGTTGGCTACAGTCGGTCCTACAGTCTGTGATGAGAGGATGCCTTGTGTCTCGTCGGTGGTTGAGAAGTCCTCAAGGGTCATGCCGTTGGGCAGCAATCCTTCAGCCTTGAATGTGTCATAGAGTTTCTGGGTTATCTCCTGCTCAATGTCAGAAGCGTCTTCAGTGCTCTTGATCTTATAGTTGGTTGACACACGCACTTGGTTGGAGTTCTCAATTGTGATCACTGATACGGAAGCTACCTCGCCGTTATCGTTAAATACGGGGGTGAGGATGTTCTGGAGTTCGCTGGTGTTGACCGGCTTTTCAAATTTCACCACATAGTTGCGTCCACCGGAGAAATCAATACCCTGGTTGAGGCCACGCACAAACAGTGATACCAGTACGATGAGAACAAAAGCGGCAACAACCATGAACGATACTTTGCGGGCGCCAAGGAAGTTGAAATTCGTTCCAGAGAACATCTTCTTTGAAATGGAAGTAGTGAAAGTGAGGTTCTGGAAGGCTTTTTTCTTACCGAATGCGATGAAGATAATGCGTGTAAGGTAAACTGCTGTAAAGAATGAGCAGATGATACCGATTATAAGGGTGGTAGCGAAGCCCTTGATGGGACCTGTGCCGAAGAACAGGAGAATAACGCCTGTGATAATAGACGTAAGGTTGGAGTCGAAAATTGCAGAGAATGCGTTGGAGTAACCGTCTGCGATGGCGGTACGCACGCTCTTGCCTGCACGGAGTTCTTCTTTGGCACGCTCGAAGATAAGCACGTTCGCGTCCACTGCCATACCGAGGGCAAGCACTATACCGGCGATACCGCTGAGGGTGAGCACTGCCTGGAATGAAGCAAGGATGCCGAATGTGAAGAAGAGGTTGCAGATAAGGCCGAAATTGGCGATAAGGCCGGGGATGACACCATATATGCAGCACATGAAGAGCATAAGGAGCACAAGTGCCACGATAAATGACATGATGCCTGATTCAATGGCTTGCTGGCCAAGCGACGGACCGATTACCATATCGGAGATGATATCTACCTTGGCGGTCATCTTGCCGCTCTTGAGCACGTTTGCAAGGTCTTGCGCCTCTTCCACGGTGAAGTCACCTGTGATCTGTGAGCGGCCTCCTTCGATGGCGGTGCGGATGTTGGGGTATGAGTATACAAGGTCGTCAAGCACGATAGCCACGGGATGGCCGATGTTACGCTGGGTGATGCGTGCCCAGTCGCGTGCGCCGTCGGAGTTCATGTTCATTGAAACTACATTACCCTGCATTTGGTCAAAGTCGCTGGATGCGCTGACAACACAACTTCCGTCAAGTGCGGGGCCCCCGTTTGTGGCGCGCAATGCCAGAAGCTGGTATGTGTCAATCTGGCTCTCCTTGCCTGTGACTGTGTCGTTGAAGTTTACAGGTGTGGGTTTCACGCTCCAGCGCAGTCTGAGGTTGGAGGGGAGGAACTGTTTGGCTTCGTTGGATGCCAGAATGGCGTCAATGGCGTCGCGTTCCTTGGCTGTAGCGATACCGAAGATGGGGGTGGCGTCGGTGTTTATCATCAGGAAATGCTCGCGCAGGCCCTGTCCGTCTTTCGCACGGAGTGCATTGTCAAGCTGGGCCACCTGGCCGGCAATTTCGTTTGCGCCATAGCATTCGTAGAATTCCAGATTGGCGGAACGCTGCAGAAGTTCGCGCACACGCTGATGCTCCTTTACGCCGGGAAGTTCCAGAAGGATCTGGCCGTCGTTGTCCTGAAGCACCTGTATGTTGGGGGAAACCACGCCATAAGCGTCAATACGGCTGCGGAGCACATTTGTGGCGGAGTTGTTCACTCGGTCCTTGACTTCGGATTTGAGAGTGGCGGCAACATCCTTGTCACTCTGGCCTTCTTTCACGATGCTGTTGAACACAACCGAGAAGTCCGCCTCCTTGTTGAGTTTGCGGTACTGGTCCACGAATGTCCCTACATAGTCAGATGAATGGTTGCCGCCGATTATTGAATCGGTGTTGGCCAGCGCCTGGTCGAAGGATGGATCTGCATCGGCGTTTTTCATTGAGCGAAGCATGTCGGGCATGGATACCTGAAGGATAACGTTCATGCCGCCTTTCAGGTCAAGGCCGAGGCCTACGCCCCACTTCTGTACTTCATTGTAATTGTAACCCAACCATACAGGCTGCTTGCTGATTGAGTCGATGTAGGCTTTGTAAGCCTTGGTGTACTGCTCGGAATTTTTGCCTTGCTGACCGGCTGCAACCAGAGCGTATTGCTCCGCTTTGGCTTCCTGCTTGCTGCTTACCAGCGTAAACGACAGGTAGAACAGGCACACCAGCACCAGGAAGATTGCGATTACACCCGCAATTATACTTCCGAGGGTTCCTTTGCTTTGCATGTGGTTTGTTAAAAAGTATTTTGTTATGTTATTATTTTTTATTTCCCATTACGTTTGTCGCCTGATATTGAGCTTGCGCCCTTCTCCTTATGCGATATGGCTCCTTCCTGATGTGCACTGTGTGAGGCTCAGAAGCGCCGATTGGTTTGTGTGAAAACAAGTTGTGCGCCTGTTAATCCGTTGAGGACCAGCATGGCGAGCGTATTACAAGAGCTTATAGGCTCTGTTTCACCTGTTTTTCAGCTTGCAAATATACGAATAATCCTTAATACGTCAAAGAATCAGTTTAAATTCGGTCTGGAATTTGGTGCCGGATCATGTTTTTTGTCAAGAGTCACAAGCGCGAAGACAACCAGGCCGAGCACTATCTGTAAGGCGGTCTGTGATGCGATGAGCACATTTCCGAATGCGGCTCCTGTTATGTGGAACTGCTCTGGGCTTACCGCAGGCATTCCTGAGGCTGATCTGGATGCCTGTAGCAGAGGCAGAAATATATTAAGGCCGAATAGGAGTGTTGTCTGGTAAGGGCCGATGCCTCCGTACGATGGGATGCCCATGGCTATGCTTGTAAGTACGAAGCATACCAGTGTGACAATCATGCCTGATGCGTCAAGTGTCTCCCTAAGTAATGGGAATGCGTTGAATGCCACCACCATCTGCAGATAGTAGCATCCCCAGATGCCGAATGTGAGTCCGAGCCAGACACCTTTTTCTTTCATGCGTCCTATGGTTGCGAAACCTCCCCATAATCCTTGCAGGAATTTCTTTATTTTCAGCACCAGGCTGTTTTTAGATCGCGACAATATTGCCCAGAAGGCAGTGGCAGCTATGAGAAAAGATGCCCAGACCCATGGGGAACTTATGATTTGGAGCGCTTTTTCGTATGCATCGGGGTAGGTGCGTATAAAGGCGATTATAGGGTCGTGTGCTAAAATAAATGTGCATAAAGTGACGATGCCTACGGTAACAAGATCGGCAAAGCGGTCTGAGATCATGGATCCGAAAATGGTTGAGAACCGGGAGTCTTCGCGGTATGAAATGTATCCGGTACGCCAGACTTCACCCAGCCTTGGGAAAACCAGATTAAGCGAATAACATCCGACGATGCTGTATACCAAGGCGTGTACCGGAGGATTTACGCCTAATGCGCGCAACTGGATCCCCCAGCGTATCGCTCTGAGCAGCATGGGGACAATGCTCATCGCGAGCATCAGGCCTATCCAGCGGAAGTCGCAGTCGTGGCGTATCACTTCCATCATTTCTTTGAAGTCAATGTTGTGGAACATGATCCAGCACAGACCCACGCTCACCGCCAGAGGTACGATGAATTTTACTATGGCACCCCAGTATGGGCGGTGTCCTCCTGGCATTGGATGGTCTGATGTTGTAGGCATGGCGGCAAAGTTACTAATTTAAGATTTCGCCAAGAAAAAAATGATAGCTGACATATAAGTATGTGGACGTTTTTTAACGTTAATTCACTTTGAAATCGGTTTAAAGTACCTAATTTTGTAATTTAGCAATCGTTTTAGTTTACATAAGATGAAACATCCGCGTCAACTCGTAGACAAGCCATTGAAGCTGACCCAGCTTGCTGCCATACGTGGCGTTTCCGATGAATACAGCCATCTTGGGCAGGATTATATCTTGTCGCACATAGTGTCCAATACGGGATATTTTTACAGCGAGAAGGCTCGCCGTTTCGACGGGCATACGATGATCATATGCGTAAAAGGCACCATGAAAGTGACAATAGACCTTGATACGGTGGAGGTTCCTCCTATGTCGCTGGTATTTGTCGCTCCAGAGCGTGTCTTCAAGGCTACCTCGTGGGAGGGGGCGGAACGCGATGCTTATGTGCTGTTTCTTTCAAACAAGTTTGTTTTTGACCTGAATATAGACCTCAATGCCATAAACACAAATATCTTTACGTCTGCGAAGTCGGTGCTTACCCTTTCCCCTGAGAAGGTGGGGGTGCTTATCCGCTATTTCGAGATGTTGCACAGCAATGCCCTGTCCCATAGTCATTACAGCCGGCATATAGCCCGCACGCTCACATCTGCGGCTGCCTATCAGATAATGGCTTATGGCGAGGAGGATGTGCCGGACGTGCAGTCTGCCCCTGCCCAGAACCGTAAACTTACATATGTGAAAAATTTTCTGAGGCTGGTTCGCGCCCATCACCGTCGGGAGCGTGCCATCGGGTTTTATGCAGACAAGATGTTCATATCTCCTAAATACCTCTCGCTGATAATTAAGGAGGCGACGGGACGTTCTGCGGCGGAATGGATTGACCAGTATGTAATCCAGGAAGCAAAGAACCTGTTGCGTTATTCCGGAAAAAATGTGCAGCAGATAGCATACGATCTGAATTTTTCCAATCAGTCGTCATTTGGTAAATATTTCAAGAACCTTACCGGCATGTCTCCCACACAGTTCCAGAACCAATAAGATGGTTGCTGAACATGCATGGATGGTGTGCGTTATCTGGCATGCCTGTTGAATATCGCGCGTTGTGTGTTATCTGTTATTATTTCGAGGGTGTCGGCCAAAGAGGTGTTCCTTGCCTGGGATATTCTTTTTACGACTTCGTCAATGCTCCTTGTTGTGTCGTCGGTTTCTGCCAGGATGCGGTCTGCATTTATGGCTTTTACTGCGTCCGGATTGAAATTGTATCCGAAAGATATATATGTATTTGCAAAAGCACAGAATTGTGCCGCTTGAATTGCGTTACCACGGAATCCGTGCCATATCCAGGGCTGGCGGATGGTGTTTCCAAGCTGTTTGCGTAGCCTGGTGATGATGTGGCCGGCACGCACCACGTGCAATACAAGTGGGCGGCACGTATCTTCGCTGATGGAAATATGGCGCATAAGTGCCTCCTGCTGACGTGTGAGGTCGCCTCCTTTTAATGTGTCAATGCCTGTTTCCCCTATGGCTGCTGCGTTTGGCAATGCCGCGCTATGCCGTATGGTTTCCATTTCGCGCTCAAACTCCTCTTCTGTCATTTGTGGTAGCCTCCATGGGTGTATTCCCGTTGAGAAATATATCCCCGGGTTGGCTTTGATGGTTCCGGATATCATGGGCGGATCCACGCATACCACGGCATCGCGTGAGATCCGATGGGTATGGCAGTTGATAATTGGCGGGTGGTGTGGCGTGTTTGTCATGGCACAGGGTCGTATCCGCTTCCTCCCCATGGATGGCAGCGGCATATTCTCCGTATGCCAAGCCACAAGCCTTTCGCCGGCCCATGTTTTTTTAGCGCTTCAAGCATGTAGGCCGAGCATGTAGGGGTGAAACGGCAGGATGGCGGGAAGAGCGGAGAGATGCACATGCGGTAGAAATGTACCGGCAGGCTTAATATTTGCGCTGCTGCGTGCGACAGTATGCGTTTCATGTCGCCGGAAATATTTTGTGCAGTATTTTTTCTACAGCTTTTTCTACACGGCTGAAAGGTTCTGTCTGATTGGCGACATAAAGGAAAGCCACATGTATGGTGGCGTCTCCGCTGTCATGCTTCTGAGGAACCAGTGACGGGCGCAATATGCGGTAGGCTTCACGCACGCGCCTTCGCATGGTGACGCGGTCCACTGCATGTCGCAGGCGTTTTTTTGGGATGGAGATCATAAACATCACCCGCTCTGTGCCTTTTTTGTTAAGGGTGGGTGGTTCCTCTCCCCATACAGCTCTCAATGGATAACATAGGGCGCTATGTGATGCACCGCGGCCATTAAACAAATGTTCAATGGCCGTGGCGGAGCAAAGTTTATGGGCTTTTCCCAAGCCTGCTGTTTTCATTTTTTGTTGTTGCTTCTATGCTTATGCCTGTTCCATCTGTTCTTTCAGGAAAAGGTCAAGTGCGGCTGTGATGGAGGGGGCTTTCTGGGTAGGAGCCTCAAGGTCAAGACGAAGCCCTGCGTCGGCAACCGCTTTTGCTGTTGACGCGCCGAAGCATCCGATCTGTATGTTTCCCTGTTCAAACTGCGGGAAGTTCTTTATAAGCGAGTCTATTCCGGCGGGGGAGAAGAAGAGCAGCATGTCGTAGTCGAATTTCTCTTCAGGATCGAAATCGTTGCTTACGGTGCGATACATCACAGCCTTCGTATAGTTTACTTTGGCGCGGTCAAGTATCGCTGCGTTTGCGTTGTCTTTATGGACGTCGCTTACCGCATAGAGGAATTTGTCTTTGTTATGTTTGCTTAGGAATGGGAGCAGGTCATCAAACTTGCCTGTGCTTCCATAGAAAATCTTGCGCTTGCGGTAAACGATATATTTCTGCAGGTAAAGGGCTATAGACTCTGTGGTGCAGAAGTATTTCATTGTGTCAGGGATTGTCACGCGCATCTCTTCACACAGACGGAAGAAGTGGTCGATTGCAGTGCGTGCCGTGAATATTATTGCTGTGAAATCTGAAATGTTTATTTTCTGCTGGCGGAATTCACGGGCAGACAGACCCTCTACCTTTATAAAAGGACGGAACACAACTTCCACGCCATAACGGGTGGCGATATCGAAATAGGGGGATTTTTCCGAAGCCGGACGGGGCTGAGAGACAAGTATCTTCTTTACTTTCACGTTCGTAAAAGATATTATAAAACTATTTATTTCAACTTAATACCGGACTGGCGGGAGGGGAGGAACGGGCTTTGCCCATAAGTGGGCACAACTCAGCTTTTTACACATATTTCCACTGCCAAAAGGCATGTGATGATGACCGGAATGATTTCTAGGGTGCAAAGGTACAAAATAAAATAGAGCAAAGAGGGGAATTTATGGTAAAAAATTCTAAAACCCTTGTAAATATAGCAGATACGGGATGCTATATACAACAATGCGGCGATTACAATCATGTCCTGTGCCAATCCTGGATAAAAGAGCGACACCAGTGCGGGCACAGACAGTGCCCATCCCAATATTATTTGTGAGGCGTTGAGGCCGCGTTGCCAGAGCGATGCGCTCTGCTGGTCTGTGAATACATATCCCACAGTGATGCATGCTCCTAGCTGGAACAGGTACAGCGCGCATGCCAGCCCTACGAGGATTGCGACTTGTGAGGTGAGGCCGCCTGACACCAGGATGCTTTTGCCGGGGGTCTGGAGCCACATGAACAACAGAAGACCTTCGTATACCCATAGTTGCAGCAATTGCAACATGGCGACGCGCGTCTCGTTTGCGGTATGTTCGTCAAAAGCATTGCTTCTGCGGCGTACCGACAACAGGTCTTGTGGCAGTGACCGGAATATGCGTTTTACATGCCGCATATTAAGGCCTATCAACACTATTACAGCCAATACCATGGCGAGCACTCCGCTGTCAGTGGCAGGAGTGACAGGACGCTCCACACCCGCCACCCCGCTTTGCCAGGCGGGAGGGCGGGTGGAGTATAGCTGACGGTCCGTCTGGGAGGATGGAGCATCTGCTTCGTGTGATATTTGCCTGAAATATGACAAAAAAGTCTGTTTTGCAGTTACGGTGAAACTGGGTGTCAGGCGCCTTTGAATTCGTCGCGTATCGTGTCCACTACATTTATGATATAGTCTCCGCTCTTTTCAAGGGTGCTCACGATATCCATATAATATATGCCGCTTTGATATTCGTAATGGCGGTCATTTATATTGGCGACATTGGCTGTGCGCAACTGGTTCCTCAGGTTGTTGATCTCGCGTTCGTGGTTGTAGGCGGATATGACGTTGTGCTCGTCCACGTTTTCCAGATTGTCCAGTATGGCGAGCATCCCTTTCATTGCACGACCTACATATTCGAACATGAGGTCAATGTTGGCATATATCTCCTCATTGAAATGGACATTGCTCTGTTGCTTGCGAAGAAGGATCTTCCCTACACCAAGCATTGTGTCGGCAATGCTTTCTATTTCGGAGTCAATGGACAGCATGGCTGCTATGCGGCGTTTCGATTCGTTTGAGAGTCGTCCTTCTGCACAGCGGTTCAGGTAATTGGCTATCTCAAGTTCCATACGGTCTGAGATTTCCTCATATTTTTCAAGCCGTGAATATATCCTGTTGAATTCGTCGCTTCCTGATTTGCTGTGTACCAGATCTTTTGCCATCGGCAACATTCGGCTTACACGTTCGGCAAATACGTGCATCTCTTTTTCAGCCTGGCTGATGTTGAGTTCCGACGCGCTGAGGATGCCGCCTCCGGAGATGAACTTGAGCTGGAACTCGTCGTCGCCCTGGTGCTTGGCAGGCACCAGAAATTCCACAATCTTTACATACAGTTTTGTAAGCCATATCATTATGGACAGGTTGATGAGGTTGAACACCGTGTGGAATATTGATAGGCCGAATGATACGCTTATCTGCATCTGGCTTATGACACTGCGGTGGTGGAGTATGACATCATTGTCGGTTGGCAGCGAATTGGCGTATAGCTGGTTGTAAAGGTCGGGATTTTGGTTTTGCAGGTCGTTGACATATCTGAACAATGCCGTCGGGTCTCCCTGGCCGATCTCTTCTGTAATCCATGAGTTAAGGTCAACAAATGGGAAGAATACCGCCAGTGTCCATAATGTTCCCAGGAGATTGAATAGCAGGTGCCCCATTGCGGTGCGTTTGGCTGCGACATTTCCGCTCATGGAAGCTAAAAGCGGCGTTACTGTGGTTCCGATGTTTGATCCGAGTACCAGCGCGCAGGCAAGATCAAAAGTTATCCACCCTTTTGAGCACATTATCAATGTGATGGCAAACATCGCCGCAGAGGATTGTATTACCATTGTCACGACAATGCCCACAAGGCAGAAAATGAGTACCGAGCCGAATCCCATGGAGGTGTACCGCTGAAGGAACTCGAACATTTCAGGGTTGCTCTGCAGGTCGGGGACATATTTGCTTATCATGTCCAGACCCATGAACAGGAACGCAAAACCTATGGTGAATTCCCCGATGGATTTGGTGCGTCCTTTGCTTGAAAACAGCAGCGGGATCGCCAGACCTATCATCGGTAGCGCAAAGGCGGATATGTCAACTTTGAAACCGAAAAGCGCTATGATCCAGGCCGTGAAAGTGGTGCCGACGTTTGCACCCATGATCACAGCCATGGACTGTGCCAGGGTCATCAGGCCTGCATTCACGAAACTTACCACCATCACCGTGGAGGCGGAAGAACTTTGAATCAGTGCGGTTATGAAAAAACCTGTGACGGTGCCCGTGAAACGGTTGCGGGTCATTGCAGACAGGATGTTGCGTAGCCGGTCGCCGGCGGCTTTCTGCAATCCCTCACTCATCACCTTCATTCCGTAGAGGAAGAGGCCGACAGCTCCTAAGAGCCCCAAGAAATCCAGTATAGAATAATTCATCAGTCAGGCACAGTGAGGAGAAGGTTTGCTACGGCTCACTGAACCGACCGCAAAGTTAGCAAAATTTCTCCAAATCCGGAGCCTGTTTGAATCATATCATCAAGATAAATTTAAACAGGCTCCTGGATGTATGTGATTGTAATTACAGTCGCTTTATTCGTATATTGCGGAATTTTATGCCGGATCCATGTCCGAGGAAGCCTACATGTCCCTTCTTGTTGAACAGCCCGGGATGGTTCAGATGGTCAACGGTATAAGGATTTGTGTCCGATCCGTCAGGTGCCGTATTATGCCCCTGGCATGCCTTGCGGATGTTGCCGTCAAGGATCACTTCGTCATTCACCGTGACGGTGATCCTGTCGCCCACGACACGGATCTCTTCTGTGCTCCATTCTCCAAGTGGTTTGTGTTTTATCCGTTTTGCCGGTATTATGCCATAGACGGAACCGTGCACCTGGTAGTCGCGCAATCCTTTGTAAATCGGCGCATCATGATCAAGCACCTGTATTTCCATGCCTTCATAAGCGGCATCCACTCCCATAGGGGTGCGTATGCCGATGCCGTTGTTGACCCCCTCTTTCTCAAAGCAGAATTCAAAGCGGAATATGAAATCGCCATACTCTTCCTTGGTGTAGAGGTTCCCGCCGTTGCCGTATGTCGCCGTCACGTAGATGTTGCCGTCAACAGGAATGTAGTCGGTGAGGTTGCCGGTGAAGTTTTCCATTGACCTGCCGTCAAACAGGACTTTGAATCCTTCCGCTTTTTCCTCGGGAGTAAGCTGGTATTCCGGGGTCACAGTGGCAGAACCGAGCCGGGACAGCATTCCGTTTATGTCATCCATGGCATAACCGTCGTCGGCGCTTCCCCCTGCTTTATAGATTTCGCGTGCTCTTTCCAGCGCTTCTCTTACAGGGGCGCCGCTGTATGTGCCGAGATTTTTTGCCATAATCCCGCGCACGGCTTCTGCGGCGGTTTTGGATATTGCCGGATCTGCCTGGCAGCTGTCTGCGAGCATCAGCGCCTGGTATGTGCCGGCCGATGCGAGCCCGCGCAGCATCAGCCTCTTTGCTGAAGGATCTGTGGCTGCATCAAGTCCTTTACGGTACATTATGTATTTATGCTCCGGGGTGTATCCGCCCAGATCTACAAGTTCGGCATATCTCGGAAGGAGGTCCGGGCGGTCGTCTGTCACGGCTATTTCATACAAAATGTCTGCCATTTTGCTGTCATTGACCTTTGCCATGGCTTGCAGTGCGGCTTCTTTTGCGGGTCCGGTATTTTCCGAATATGCTTTATGTAGATGGGATATGGCCTCGCCTGTTCCACACAACGCAAGCACAGGATAGTACATCTGCGGTATTTTTGAGGCGGCAAGATATTTCATCGTTTTTGAGAAAGCCTGGTCCTGTGGGAGCCTTGCTGCTGAAGACAGCAGAGCCTTGCCGAGTGCCGGGGATGCGGCAGTGCCTTTCTCCTCTATGATCGTGCATATCTTGTCGAAGTCATTGGCTCCTGCCACTCCTGCAAGGGTTGCGAGTGCTGTTTCGCGCACGGCGGCATCTTCGGAGTCCAGGAGTGCGAATATTTTAGGGGCAGCATCGTTTATGTGACGTGTGGCGGCTACTTTCATTGCTGCCACTTTCATGGGTGTGTAGCCTTGGAGCGCTTTTAATATGCCTGGTGACACGTCGCCGTTGAAGTGTAGCAGGGCAGTTGAGGCATCCTCCGACTTGTCGCTTCCCAGGCGTTTGCAAAGCGCTTCAAGGGCTTTTGAACCTCCGATTTTTCCTGCCGCCTTGAAGGCTGCCGATGCTGTTTCGGGATCAGGTGAGTCGAATTGCGCTATGATAGGCTCTATACGGCTTTCCACGTGGTTTGTGCCTAGCCAGTTGATTATGTCGGTCTTGGTATCGTAATTGTCTTTGCCGTCAAGCGTTTTGGCAATTGTCGCATAAACCTCTTCGTCCGCCCATGGTTCTGCCAGTCTTAAGGCATTCACCCTGTATGCCCGGTCGGGGCTTTTCAGTGCCTTGACAAGCAGTGGGAGCGCTTTTTTTCCTTCAGTTTCGAAAATTACCTGCATTGCGGCGCCTCGGATGTTGGCTTTGTCGGTGGCTTTCATCAGTCTCTTAGCTTCGTCAACGGCTGTTTTTGCATCACCGTTTGCCGCTAGGCGTCCTATGAGTGCCACATATGCTTCGGTGGCTCCGTCGGCTTCCCATCCGTACTGCTGTGCCTTTGCCGCTTTAGAGAGGATGGGGAGGGATTTTTTTGAGCCGATTGCTCCCAAAGCCTTGTAATATGGCCGTGCGTCTGATCCCCGGGTTTCCGCGCACCAGTCAAGTATTGCCGGTTCGGCAGCTGCAAGCCCTTTTTTACCGGCCGCATAGGCAAGTACATCGCGCGGTGGGGCTCCGGCCTCAATCAGTCCCATAAGCACATCTTCGGTGCCGTCTATGGCGATAAGGCCGTTTACAGCCCATTCCATGAGATATGGGTCTGGCACGTATTTTGCGAAAAACGCGCCATCTTCAGCCTTTCCGCACCTTTGGAGCAATGTCATGAGAAAAGCGCGGTTTGGATTGTCGGTACTGTTGTCTATGGCTTCCTTCAGTGCCTGCCGCAGGGCGTCGCGCCTGGTTTCCTCTCCTTCGGCATGCAGATAGGCGGTGAGGCCGTGCAAGGCATATTCCACTTTTGCGTTTTCCCCTTTTTCAGAGGGGGATAGCATGCCGGCGATCTGTGCCAGTCCCTCTTTACCAGTGGAGGCGAGTTCCGCCATTATATGGTTGTATTCCTGTTGTGTGGCGGCGGGAAGCTGGGCCAGTGCATCGGCTATGATTGTTGATGTCGTGCGGTTGCGCGCATCCTGTGCTGTTGTGATGCCATATGCCATTATGGCAAGCATCAGCGATATGATCAGTTTTTTCATGTTGGGATTTTGTCGGCAATTGTGGGTTATAGTTTCCATGAGCCGCGCATCGGCTGGTCAACTAGCCTGTCGGCAGCCTCGTCGCCGATGAACCGTTGTGCCACCGGATCGAATTCAAGTGTGCGGTTGAGCCGCAATGCGGCAAGCGCCATGTTCACCATGGTACAGCTGCGATGTCCGTTCATTTCATTAAGTGCGAACAGCTCGCGGTTTCTGACGCATTTGATGAAATCGGTGTTCTGTGGTTCGGGATCTGGCAGTTCTGCGATTATCGCCATTATTTCAGGTACAGGCCTGCCGTTGAGCTCGCATTCGAATCCTTTGAATACTTTTCCGTTCGGCCCTTCTATGTAAGGGATTTTGTTGCCGCTTTCATAACCTTCCCCTTCGAGCACTATCTGGCATCCGTCGGCATAGGTATATGTTATCTTTCGCCATGTGCCCACCGCGTCGGAGTGCTGTTGAGGGGCGTCCACTTCAACTTTTACAGGTGACGTGTCATCTTTCCCGAGGATGTATTGGACCGGATCCATATAATGTTGCCCCATATCTCCGAGCCCTCCTCCGTCGTAGTCCCAGTATCCGCGGAAGGTCTGGTGCACGCGATGGCTATTATATGGTTTGTATGGCGCCGGGCCAAGCCAGAAATCGTAATCCAGTTCGGCGGGTACTTTCTCCGGGGTGAGGTTGTCTTTTCCTACCCAGAAAAATTTCCAGGCAAAACCTGTGGCGCCGCTGATGGTCACTTTTAGCGGCCATCCGAGCAATCCGCTCGCCACAAGTTTTTTGAGCGGTTCCACTGTAGTGCCCAGGCCGTAGAAGTTGTCTGTGAAGCGGAACCATGTATTTAGCCTGAATATGCGGTTGTTGCGTTTTACCGCTTCCACAACGCGTTTGCCTTCCCCTATGGTGCGTGTCATAGGTTTCTCGCACCATATGTCTTTTCCGGCATTGGCTGCTTCCACAGCCATGGTCCCATGCCAGTGCGGCGGTGTGGCGATATGCACTATGTCTACATTGGAGTCGTGGATCAGGTCGCGGTAATCGTGGTATCCCTGCAGTTTCAGGTTGAGCTTCTGCTGTCCCATGTCAAGCGCTTTCTGCAGGTGGGAGGAGTCCACATCGCATACCGATACCAGCCGGCATGCCTCACTGCTGTTGAAGTGGTATCCGCTGCGTCCGATACCCCCGACGCCTATTATTCCTTTTGTGAGCTGGTCGCTTGGCGCTATATGTCTGGGCCCTCCGAGCACCTTGCTGGGCACAATGGTGAACAGCGATAGCAGTCCAGCCTGTTTTAGAAAAGTTCTTCTGCCGGTTTTCTCCATGGGGATAATTGATGGATGATTGTTATAATTTGGTTATCTTAAGGTTTTTCCATAGTACTTTTATGCCTCCCCCATCGTGGATCTGGAGTGCGATGCGCCCTTGTGCGTTTCCGATTTTCTCATCAGTGAAGTCTGTCATCTGTTCACCGTTGAGCCATGTCTGCACATGGTCGCCTTCCACGCGTATGCGCATGGTATTCCATTCTCCTTCCTTGAGTATGTCTTCTTTTTCGTCGGGAATCTGTACCAGCCATCCGCGGCCATAGCTTTCATATATGCCTCCGCTGTCCTGTCCTTTTGGCGCTACCTCGCATTGCCATCCATGTACCTTTACCGGAGGTTCCACGAAAGAGCGGAAGAATATGCCTGAATTGCCGTTTGCGAGTTGTTTGAAGTCTACCGTCAGGTCGAAATCCTTGTAATATGCGTCTGTTGCCAGATAGCCATATTCCTTGTCTGGGCCGCTCTCGCACACAAGGTGCCCGTCTTTATCCACATACCATAGCTCTGTCCCGTATGGTGTCCACCCTGCCAGATCCTTGCCGTTGAAAAGCGAGGTCTCTTGCTGTGCCTTTTGGGGAAGTTGTTTGATTTTTATGTTGCGGAACGACGCCGGATAACCATGGTCCTGGAGGCATATCACGCCGCTTTCCGCAAGGCCGTATTCCGGGGCGTTTTCCCATTTCCCGCTGTTCTTACGTGCGAACCAGTCATCTGTCCATGCTTCGAACTCCAGTATTTTCTGTCCGTTGAGCCAATGCTCCACATGTCCGTTGTCAAACACAATGCGTGAGTTGTTCCACTCTCCCTGGGGATTTACATTCATGGATTCTTCATCTGGCAGATGCATCGCGTAATCCACCCCGAGGCGTTGCCACGGCTCAAGTTTTGTCGGTGCGTTTGTGGCTTCCCACCCGTCATTGTCAATCAGCTGGTATTCCGGACCTGTCACGTAAGGAACCGGGAAATACGGGTCTTCAACCACATGGTACAGCATGCCGGAATTTCCCCCATATGAAAGTTTCCAGTCCCAATCCAGTATGAAATTGTCGAATTTCCGGTCGGTGACAATGTATCCGGACAGGTCGCTTCCGTCGCCGTTTGCCTGTATGCATCCGTCTACCACGTGCCATGGCTGTGTAAGCGAGTCCCCGTTGTAGTCTTTCCATCCGTTGAGTGTCTTGCCGTCAAACAGCAGTTCCCATCCGTCGGCTATTTCGGCATCTGTCAAAGCATTGTGTTTCTCTGACGAGCATGAGCAACCGCATATGGCAGCTGCAGCACACATTAAAATCACATTTTTCATTGGCGTTATGTAGGATCAATTTAAGGTATCGCAAAAGTAGCAAAAATTTCCACAAATCACAGGTAATCCTACAAAAAAATCCGGTTCTCCTCAGGTTTGTCGTTGTCAACCGGTATGTGGCGCGCTGTCAGGGGATTGCTTTTATCGGAAACCGGAGAGTGTCAGGGTTTTCTATCAGTCCTTGACGGATCAGCCTCAGGGAGTCTGTTACGGTAAGGCCTTCGTCTTCGAAATTGTCCAGGAGTTTTTTCGAAGATTGGTGCTGTTCCGTTCCTTTCATGTCTAGCCTGCCGAGGCGTGCTTTGGAGATCCCTTTCTTGAAGACGTTCTCTATCTGTTCAACAATGTTTACGCGTGTGCTCGCGGCTATAGCCTGGCGTTCACCCACCATGTTCTCTTTGAATTTGGCTCCTCCGGTACGGATCTTCATTTTGTCAGGTGTTCCTTTGATATTGATGCCGAATTTGAACGGGATCGGCGATTTGAGCACAGAGATATGGTAGTTGAGGTTCATTGCCAGGTCGTTGTGTCCCATCACTCCGAGGCGGTAGCGGTCTATGTCGAACATGAACGGATACAATTTTATGGTGGAGTTCTCTATTACTACTTCAACGGCCATGTGGTTTATGAAATTTTTCTTTTTATCGCGGAACATCAGCCATTTGCTGAGTGTCTTGAATGTGTCCGGGTCAAGGAGCACGAGTGAGTCTCCCTCGATTTTTATGGCTGCCCTTAACGAGGGTATGTCTATGTCCATCTGCGGTGTGAGATCGGTGGTGACTGCCACATCAGCATTTACTATGCCTGCGAAATTTTCCATCACTGGCAGCAGTGAATCTATCGCCGGTACAATTGAGGTCAGTTTGTCTAGCCGGAAATTATTTACTTTCATTCCCAGGCCGAACTGCAGGTTGTCTGCGTCGGGCGCGCTGTAAAGCCCGTCCACGCCTATAGTGCCTACATCTGTGGAGGCTGCCAGATTGCGCAGGTTCACAGCTCCGTCGTACATGAGTACGTCTCCCCGGAAATCACGCATTGACAGATCAGAGTATAGCACATGGTCGGCACGCATGCTAAGTTGCGCGTCAATGTTATGTGGCACAATCACCGGTCCGGAACTGTTTACCGTATCGGCGACGGCTGTCAGTTTTTCCTCGGCATGGTCATCGTCAGCCCATATGGTTGCCGAGTCTGTCTGTTGCTGTATGGCGCTTCCTGCAAAGAGTGCCCTTACTATTTCGTTTATGTTGATAGTGTCGCTGCTTACCGTGAGGTGTACTCCGAGATTGTTGCCCCGTCGTCCTATTATGGCGCGCCGCAGGTTGCTAACGGTGCCGTTTATCAGGAAATCGCTCTGTCCGGCTTTGTAACTGAGGTTGTTAAGCCGTATGGAATCCTGATTGAAGTGGAGGTCTATGTGGGTCAATGTGTTACGAAGCGGGAAAGCCGGTGTGACCATACGGCCCGATTGGGCATGCACGTGTCCCTTGAAGTCCCATCGCCGCAATAGGTTCCGGTCGGTGGAGTCCAACGGGAAAGCCAGGTTCTCTCCTTTGGTCACAGGAAGCGCCGCGAGTGAGTCTGTCAGTTTTTTTCTTCTTTCTGAAGTGATCCCTGCCGGGAACTTGCGTCTTTGCGGACGCATATGCACGGTCACATCAACGTTTGCCTCCCGCAGTGCCATTTTGGTAAGCGCCTGTCCGAACTGGAGACCTTTCATTCCTAGTGCGAGGTCCATCTGCGGCATGCGTGCGTTGCCTTCATAACGGCGTAATGAAGCCCCGATTTTTGCGTCGCGCATCCTTAGCCTCAGGGTGTCGGCATGTGAGTCAAGCGACAGTTTTTCAAGTGATATCCGTCCTCCGAATGGATTTATTTCGGTCGTGTCGGATGAAGATGCGCGGTTCATGGACCCTACACCTGCCACCAGCCCTTTTAACTGCATGTCAATGCCGTTTCCCTGTGCGGACATGGTGTCCACTTTCAGTGATAGTGTAAGGAGTGAGTCTATTTTTGTATGGTCTTTCAAGAAGGAGGAGTTTGAGCCGAATGTGATGGTTCCATCGTGCAGGTATGCCCTTGCAGTGCTGTCCATGCTTGCATCAATGTCGCGCAGTCTGAGGTCGCCTTTCGCGAATATCTTATGGAACCTGTTGCTGTTCAGGTCGCTTAGATGCAGGCTGAAATCGGCATGGCCATTCAGACGTCCTTTTATTTTGTATTGTATTTTTTGTTTTAGGCGTGCCGGTATGGCTCCAAGGTTTACATTGCCGTTGAAAGTACCTTCGATGAACGGATCTGCCTGTATGTTTTGGACCCTTGCCTTCAGATCCGCCTGTATGGCAGCGCCTTTAGCGTGTAATTTTTTCAATGTGAATATTGAAGAATCAATATCTTTCCCGTCAAAACGGACTGTAGCCTCCATTTCAAATTCGCTGAGATCCAGGTTCTCGTATTTGACGCGGCAGGATGGCACCGACACCGTGGCATCCACTGACGGAAGCAAGGTATCGGTAATGCACCATGGTCTGGTGAGTTTTGCATCGGCGCTTACGGTCATGTCTGTTTTGAGAGATCCGGCAAGTTTCCGTGTCTCCTCCGGCAGATGTGTCACGATTTTTTCAACCGGAAGGTCTGTGATGCTGAATTCTAATTTTTCTGCTACCGGCACATCTGCGAAATCAAGTATGGTACTGATTTTGGCGCTTAAATCATCAATGCTTATGGTGAAATCATTGGCTTCGATCCTCAGCGGCTCTTTGCTGTCCCATTCCAGCGAACCGTCGGCACCAAAAGCAAGTGTGTGGAAATTATATTGTTCAAGGAATGGCAAAAGCGCCTTGCCTTTGGTCTCTAGTTTGTAAAGCGGAGCCTTGGATGATCCTAGATAAACTGTTTGCAAGTCAATTGTGATATCGGTGGAGTCTGCCAGAGAGCGGAAGCGGAGAGGTGTCGCATCTGTTATAGAGAAATGATTTATGGTTATATGCGGAATTTCAGATTGTCCGATGCCTTTTTCCCCGTTTGTTTTTTTGCCTTCGGATTTTACGGATTCAGACTCCGGAAATATATAGTAGTTTGCCGTATGTGGTGTAACCTGTACGATGTTAGCTCTCGGCGAGTTGAGCCTTACATCATAAAGTGAGATGTGTCCGGCAAGCAGGGGGAGCACATTTATACCTCCGTGGAAAGATGCCAGGCTGAACAGGGAATCGGAATCGGCGGGGAGTGATGTGCGCATGGAGTCGGGGAGTGTTTCAAGACTGTGGCTTATGATGGTGAGCGAATCTATATCCACGGTCATTTTGGGGAAACTTTTCCAGAAGATAAGTTCCACCCGCTTTACTTTGAGTTCCCCGTTGATATATTCTGAAGCTTGCTTCTCTACGAATGGCGTAAGCCTGGCAGGTGTGAAGAACCATATGATCGCCGTGCACAGGATCAGGAACAATCCCGTTACGATTCCGGCAATTATGGCAATCCATTTCGCAATACGTTTTAAAGTCCGCTTCATCATGTTCGCTGTATTTGGTTGTATGTGTGGTGCAGGTGTCCTATCCCGTGTGTTATTTTCTTGCGGTTATGTGGAAACAAGCCTGTTTGTGCTCATATTTGACATAACACCTCCCTTGTTGCCGCATGGCGAAGACCACCTCGCCGAGGAGGTTTTTCATGTCTTCCTGTGTGCGTGGTGTCGTCACTGAGTCGCAGATGAATTTTGCATAGCTTATGTCGAAGGTGGTGCCGTAAAGATGTGCCGAGGTGTCGACCGCATTGCGGTTCCGCCGTCTTAACCGCTTTACAAGGCGTGGTGTGCGCAGCACGCTTGTTACCTTTATGCGGTAGTCTCCTCCTCCGCGTGCCTTTAATGAGTCGCGGAAAGCCATCCCTATGTCGGCAAGTAGCTTATGGGCTTCTGGCACGAGATATGGCAGCGAATGGGTGAGGTTGTCAAGGTAATATGCCTCGCAGCTATTCAGGCGCTCCATTGCGGCGCCTGCCTCCCATGCTTCCCTGATTGAGCGTACCGGACGCACTCCTATACGCTCGGCAGTGTTGATATGCAGGTAGTTGCTGTCGTTGAAGACACGTCGTAGCGATCCTCCCAGGTAGTTGATTTTCATTTTCACGCCACCTCCTGGCATAGAGTCGAAATGCGCCTCAAAACGGTTCTGTTTTTTGATAGTATCGCTTGTGGACAGCAGTGCCAGCACCTCAGAGTGTTCCAACGGGAGAGTTTCCCCGGCAATGCCCGTGTCTTTTGTTATTTCAGTATCCGTTTTCCCGTTTTTTTCCACCTGGAGGGGTGTGCTGCCGATATCGTTGGACGGATCGTCCCCTCTGCCGCCGAACGAGACCCACAACACGAGCATCACGGCCAGTGCTCCCATAAGTTTCAGTGTATGCCGTTTAATCCTGTTCATAAGTCACAGCATAATATAGTCTGGCCACTGCGCCTTGCAGCAGGTCAAGTACAAGTTCAAAACCTTCGGCTCCCTCGTAATAGGGGTCTGGTACATAGTCGTATCTTGTGGAATGGCTGAAAAATTCCGCCATTCCGACTATTTTATCTTCTCCCTGTGCGGTCGGTGCCATTCTTCTGAGGTTTCTCAGGTTCTGGGCGTCCATGCCTATTATTATGTCGAAGTCATCGAAATCGCTTTCCCGCACTTGGCGGCAGTGGTGGGTGAGATCATATCCTCTGCGGCGTGCGTGTATGCGCATGCGGTTGTCGGGAAGTTCCCCGATATGGTAATTGCCCGTTCCGGCAGAGTCTACTATCCATCGTTTATCATCGCCATGTGCGGCGATTTCACTGAGCATCACCCCTTCTGCAGCTGGCGAACGGCATATGTTGCCGAGGCAGACGAACAGGATCCTTACAGGTTCATGTCCGGCATATCGTATCCGTAGTTTTTCTATGATGCGGGCTGTGCGTTCACTTAGCCCCTCAGCCCATTGTATATTTTTTCCGGTCATTTGCGTACTCTTTGATTCAACATACAAAATTAGTGGAAATTTCCAAAAATTCTGTGTAACTTTGCGGAAAGTTAATAGATTGTCAACGTATGGAGGCCATAAATATCTCTGACCGTATCAAGGGCATGGCGGTATCCGCCACGCTTGCCATGTCGCAAAAAAGTAGCGAACTCCGAGCTGCGGGGGTCGATGTCATAAACCTTTCTGTGGGGGAGCCGGATTTCGATACTCCCGATCATATAAAGGAAGCAGCCAAAAAGGCTGTTGATGACAATTATACCCATTATCCTCCTGTGCCGGGCTATATGGATCTGCGCAAGGCGATAGCCGGCAAACTGCTCCGTGAGAACGGCGTGGAGTTCGAGCCGGCACAGATTGTGGTTTCTGCGGGAGCCAAACATTCCCTTAGCAATGTGATCTTCGCGCTTGTGAATCCTGGAGATGAGGTTGTGATCCCCACCCCGGCGTGGGTAAGCTATGTGGAGATGGTAAAACTTGCCGGCGGCAAGAACGTTCTTGTCCCCGCGGGGATAGACCAGGACTTCAAGGTGACCCCCGCGCAACTTGAGGCGGCTATAACACCACGCACACGTATCGTCTTGCTGTGTTCCCCGTCAAATCCATCCGGAAGCGTATATACACGCGAGGAACTGCAGGGGATAGTGGAAGTGCTGGAGAAATATCCTCATGTGGCCATACTTTCCGACGAAATATACGAGCATATAAATTACGCAGGTGAATTTACGTCGCTGGCTTCCTTTCCTGAGATTTCCGGCAGGGTGGTCATAGTAAATGGTGTCAGCAAGGCGTATGCCATGACAGGCTGGCGTATCGGTTTCATGGCGGGTCCGCTTGCTGTGGCGAAAGCGGTCTCTAAACTCCAGGGCCAGACTACTTCGGGCATATCCACGATAGCCCAGAAGGCAGCCCTTGCCGCATATGACGGTTCGCAGCAATGTGTGGCAGACATGCTTGAGGCTTTCCGCCGCCGCCGCGACCTTGTGGTGGGACTTGCACGACGGATCCCCGGCCTAAAAGTCAACGAGCCTCAGGGGGCTTTCTATCTGTTCCCCGAAGTGGGCGCTTACCTGGGACGCCGTTTCGGCGACAAGACCATAGAGACAGATGATGACCTGGCCATGTATCTGCTTGAGGAGGCCCATGTAGCCACGGTTTCCGGTTCTGCTTTCTGTCTGCCCGGATATATACGTCTCAGCTATGCGGCTTCCGACGAACAGTTGCGTGAAGCGTTTGCCCGTATAGAAACCGCACTTGCACGGCTCGCATAGTCAAAACAGAATAAAAGAATAACGATATATGGACTTTATAGAAGAACTTTCCTGGCGCGGCATGATCCACCAGATGATGCCGGGTACCGACGAACAACTTAAAAAGGGTATGACGGCAGCATATCTTGGCATTGACCCCACTGCCGATTCGCTGCATATCGGCCATCTGGTAGGTGTGATGATGCTGAAGCATTTCCAGCGTTCAGGCCATAAGCCTATCGCCCTTGTGGGAGGCGCTACAGGCATGATCGGCGACCCGTCAATGAAGAGCCAGGAGCGCAAGCTGCTTGATGTGGATACCCTCAGGCATAATCAGGAGGCTATCAAGAACCAGCTTGCCAAATTCCTTGACTTTGATTCGGACGCGCCTAACGCTGCTATACTCGTAAATAATTACGACTGGATGAAGGACTATGGGTTCCTTGACTTTATCCGCGACATAGGCAAGAACCTGACCGTAAATTATATGATGGCCAAGGACTCCGTAAAGAAACGCCTTAACGGAGAGACCGGCGAGGGTATGTCGTTCACCGAATTTTCATACCAGTTGCTTCAGGGGTATGATTATCTGTGGCTGTACCGCAACAAAGGTTGCCGTCTGCAGTTGGGAGGTTCGGACCAATGGGGCAATATAACCACCGGTACCGAGCTGATACGCCGCATGGAGGGAAGTTCAGACGCTTTTGCCATCACTTGCCCGCTTATCACAAAGGCTGACGGAGGGAAGTTCGGAAAAACAGAGAGTGGCAACGTATGGCTTGATCCGGCTCGTACGTCACCTTATAAATTCTACCAGTTCTGGCTGAACGTGAGCGATGCCGATGCCGAGAAATATATAAAGATCTTCACAATTCTTGATCGTGCCGAAATAGAGGCCCTGGTGGCGTCGCAGGCTGAAAATCCGGGAGCACGCCCCCTGCAGCATCGCCTTGCCGAGGAGATAACCCGCATGGTGCATGGCGAGAAAGAGCTTGAGGCTGCAATAGAGGCTTCACAGATACTTTTCAGCAACAAAGCGGCGGAAACGCTTCATCGTATTGACGAGGCTACTTTGCTTGCGGTATTCGAGGGTGTGCCCACATATGAAGTGAGCCGTGACCTGTTTGGGGCGGGAGACACCAAGCTCATTGACCTCCTGACAGATGCCGCACCTGTATTTCCTTCTAAAGGGGAGATGCGCAAGCTCACACAGCAGGGTGCATTGTCTTTGAACAAGGAGAAAGTGGCCGATCCTTATCTGGCAGTTTCATCTTCGCTGCTTCTCAACGACAAATATCTTCTTGTGCAGCGTGGAAAGAAGAATTATTATCTGCTGATTGCCCGTTGACCATCCGGATTGATTATCAAAGCAAAACAAAAAAGAAGCGCCACTGTCTGATTAAAGACAGTGGCGCTTCTTTTTTGTCCAGTAGTCGAAGTGGGACTCGAACCCACACAGCCTCAACGGCCAAAGGATTTTAAGTCCTTCGTGTCTACCATTCCACCATTCGACCGGCTTTATGGCGCCAAACTTGCCCCTCAAAAAAGTTGAAAGGAAGTTTACCGTTGCAAAGGTAAGCAAAAAAAATCACCTCAGCACACACCTTGGTAAAAAATATACATTTTAACCGCGGCTCTTCCGTTTAAAAGCCCCGTATTAGGAGCGGTTTTTATCGAAATCGGGATGTGGCAGGGATTATTCCTTTATGGAATTGAGGTCGCGGAACAGTTTTATGTATTGCGGCCATATATGGGCTATGCCGTAAATGGTTGCGATAACCACTGTTCCTATTACGGCCCAAAAGCCTGTCCGGTTTAACTCCCAAAAATTCGAAAGAAGCAACGTAAATAAGACGACTGAGCCTATGCCGAATGCCACCTCGCCGGAAAGCATCAGCATTTTTATGTTGGCAGTCTTGGAGAACAATTTACTTGGTGTAAGTGCAGCTATGTTGATGCTTTTAAGTTTGAGATACATAAAAATGTACCACGCTGCGCTGATTACCAGATATACCATGAGGTATATTTTAAGATATAAGGGGAAAGAGTGCTGGTTGAGTTCACCAAGTGTCATTGCTGCGAATACAATGCCCAGAATAAGGCATGAGGTGAACCCCTTACGGAATTTTTTGAGTAACTTGGCCTGCGCGGTTTCCGATGCTGCCACGTTTATCTTTATTTCAGTGTTTGTCTTGGCGAGCGTTTGCTCAAGCGTTGACATATTTTTTTTGAGTTCGTCAAGCTGCATATTATATATGTTTTGAGAGTTTTTCTTTGATGCGGTGGATTTTTACTGCGACAGTGTTGCGTTTAAGTCCGACGGTGTCTGCTATTTCATCATACGAATATTCGTCAAGCCATAGGAGAATTATTGCCTTTTCAATATTTTCAAGCCTGTTTATCAGGGAGTGCAGGGTTTGAAGATTCTCCTTTTGTGCATCGTCAATTTCGGAAGAAATGTCAAGCAACCTGAAATCAAGCGACACAGTTTCAATTTTTGGTTTTGATGAACGCAAGGCCATGAGGGCCGAGTTTACCGCTACCCGATAAATCCAGGTTGATATTTTGCTGTCACCTCTGAACTGTTTTAATCCCAGCCAAATGTTGACATATATTTCTTGCCGGAGGTCGTCAAAAGTCAATTTGCCGGTAGCGTAGAAATAACTTACCTTGTTGATGATTCGGGAGTGCTGCTCTATGATCAAGGCAAAATCTCTTTCGTTTATGGGTGGATCTGTCATGCTGAATTTGTTTTATCTCGTTAGGTGCGGATTTAAGCCTGAAAGTTTCATTTGCCCATGTTTTTTGGAAAAAATTATTGTCCGGTGTAAAGTTGCGAATTTTTAGCGTGTAGTTTCGCGGTCGTTCCCATGAATTTTTTTGTATTTAACTTGGATTGTTGTAAATTTGCGTAATTGGGTATAAAAATTCCTGTTTCAGCATTCCACTGACTATGGCACAGAACAACAGTTTTACGACCGAAGCCGAGGACCGGCAGATTGAAGACGCTTTCCGAGAGGTTCTTGAGGGTTATCTTAAAAGCAACCACAGGAAAAAAGTGGAGATCATAGAGCGTGCTTTCCATTTTGCAAAGGAAGCGCACAAGGGGATCCGCCGACGTTCGGGAGAGCCTTATATCTTGCATCCTATCGCCGTGGCTAAGATTGCCAGCCAGGAGATCGGGCTGGGTTCCACATCAATCTGTGCCGCGTTGCTCCACGATGTCGTGGAGGACACGGAATTCACTGTGGAGGACATAGAGCAGAATTTCGGGAAAAAGATAGCGCAGCTTGTAGCGGGACTTACAAAAATTTCCGGTGGTATTTTCGGAGACAAGGCTTCGGCACAGGCTGAAAACTTCCGCAAACTGCTCCTTACGATGAGCGAGGACATACGTGTGGTGTTGCTGAAAATGGCGGATCGCTTGCATAATATGCGCACTCTCGGCTCAATGGCGCCGAACAAGCAGTATAAGATCGCCGGTGAGACACTATACATATACGCCCCGCTGGCCCATCGCCTCGGATTGTTCAAGATCAAGACAGAACTGGAGGATCTGAGTTTCAAATATGAGCATCCCGATGCATACCGCCAGATAAGCGAAAAGATACAGGCAACCCAGGAGCACCGCACAGGGATATACAACAATTTCGCGCGTCCAGTGCTTGAAAAGCTGGATGCGATGGGGCTTAAATATACTGCCAAAGCGAGGGTGAAATCCGTATACTCCATTTGGAACAAAATGGAGACCAAACATATACCTTTTGAGGAAGTATATGATCTGTATGCCGCGCGCATTGTTTTCGATTGTCCGGATCCTGCCAAGGAAAAAAGTATCTGCTGGCAGATTTATTCTGCCATAACCGACATATACAGGCTGCATCCTGAGCGCACCCGCGACTGGATCTCAAGTCCGAAAGCCAATGGTTACCAGGCGTTGCATCTTACTGTAATGGGACCGGACGGCAACTGGATAGAGGTGCAGATACGCTCCCGCCGCATGGATGAGATAGCTGAAAAGGGTTTTGCCGCGCACTGGAAGTATAAAGTAGGTGAGGGGGAAGAGGAGTCGGAGCTTGATGCATGGCTCCATACCATCAAGGATATACTTGATGATCCGGAACCGAATGCCCTTGATTTCCTTGATACGCTTAAGCTCAACTTGTTTGCTTCGGAAATTGTAGTTTTTACTCCAAAAGGGGAGTTGCTGACGCTTCCGATGGATGCAACCGTGCTTGATGTAGCTTTCAATCTTCACACACAGATCGGATGCCATTGTATTGCAGGAAAAGTGAATCATAAACTTGTGCCGCTCAGTCAGAGGCTTAATTCGGGTGACCAGGTGGAGGTGTTGACCTCCCAGAGCCAGGTGCCTAAACCGGAGTGGATGGAGTTTCTGAGCACGGCGAAAGGAAAATCGCGTCTGCGTGCGGCTCTTCGAAAACTGCATCAGCCGGCAATTGCTGCGGGTAAAGAAATTTTCACCAAATTTCTAAAGGAAAACGAGATTGCAGACAACAATATAGCCATAACCAAGGTTATGGGGCTTTTCAAGGCTGGCAGCCGCGAGGAGTTTTATTATCTGCTGGGCAACCAGGAAATAGTGCTCAACGACTATGTGGTGAAGACGCTCAAGAAACAAAGTTCTACCACAAAACGGTTGCTGGACAGGCTGTTGTTCCGCCAAAGCAAGCCCGTTGTGGCAAAAGAGGAAAACACGCAGGAGAACCGGCCGTCCATTAACATGAAAGATACATACATACTTCGCTATGATGAGAACGGCAACGGCAATTTCCGTTTTTCCGATTGCTGCAATCCGATTCCCGGCGACGATGTGCTCGGTTTCGTGGAGGAAAACGGCAGTGTCGTTGTGCATGCTTTGGATTGTCCTCGCGCAAATGCGCTGAAGGCAAGTTTCGGCCCGCGCATAGTCAGTACGCGATGGGAAGTTGATGATGTCAGATTCCTCGCCCATGTACGCATAGAAGGTATTGACCGTCATGGCATACTGAATGAACTTATATCGCTTATTTCCTCTGATCTGTCACTTGATATCCGCGCGCTTGATATCCGCGCCGAGAAAGAAGTGTTTTTCTGTGATCTTTCGGTAATGGTGACTGATGTGACGGAGGTTAATTCCCTATGTGCGAAAGTCAAGAAATTATCGGGAGTGCAGAAAGCCGCCCGTATAGCATTGTAATATAAAAGCAGGAATGAAATACTCCAACAATAATAAAGTTTATACAGCCCTTATATTTTTGGTGACGACTGTCGTGATGGTATATTTCATGCCCAGGGACAACCGTCATAAATATAGTTACGAAGAGAACCGTCCGTGGAGTTACGCTCTTCTTACGGCGCCGTTCGATATCACGGTATACAGGGATTCTGCCACTGTGAAAGCGATGGTAGACAGTGTGGATCAAACTCTGGTACCTATTTTCCGGCGTGATATCGGGGCAGAGACACGTGCCGTCGAGGCTGTACAGAATGCAGATTCAATCTCCTCTTTAGTGCGTTCCCGTCTTGTGGGCGCGATAAGGCAGATGTATGCCAGGGGTATTGTGGACCAGACTACAGCATCACTTATAGAGAGGGGCGCTCTTCCGGAGGTAAAGTTCACCGAAAACAACATGAACATTTCCCATTCCACTGCCAAATATATTTCCCAGCGTGATGCATATGCCCGCATAGACTCGATGTTTTCCGACGCTGAAGGGCATAAGGCGGTAAGAGGGATGGGGTTGTCGCGCCTTCTGCAACCGAACCTGGTCGAAGACAAGGATGCTACCCGCATGTATCGCGAGACATTGATACAGCCTATAGTCTCAGGCGTCGGAGTCATTCAGAAAGGGGAGCGTATAATAGCACAAGGAGATATTGTCACACCTCAGCTATATCAGATCCTGCGCACGTATGAAACCACTCTTGACAAGCGTATGCACAATGACCGTGGGCGGCAGAATAACATGTTGATAGGCCAGACGCTTTTTGTGGTTCTTTTATTGGGATTGCTCTATGGTTTCAGCGTGCTTTATTATCCCCAACTCGCCAATCCAAAAGAGCTGATGGCCCTGATGGTGCTGCTTGCCGTATTTTTTGTTTTTACGGTGGTCATGGCACGCACTTTCACTTCCGGGATATACATAATGCCTCTTACCATTGTGCCTGTTATCGTGTCGGTGTTCTATGATTCCCGTGCCGCCTTTTTCATTTTTGCAATAGAAGTGCTGTTATGCTCGGTGATGGCGAATTTTCCGCTGGAGTTCATTTTTATAGAACTGGCAGCCGGCACGGCCGTATTGTTTTCATTAAAAGAATTGTCGCGACGTTCACAGCTTTTGCGGTCGGCAGCGGTCGGCTTTATAGCATATGTCATATCATACATGGCGGTAGAACTTATGACAGCCGGATCGTTAGGATCGCTGTCTTGGAAACTGATAGGTTTCTTCGCTGTCAATGCAGTGTTGATTTCGTTCGCTTATATCCTGATTTTTGTTTTCGAGAAACTTTCAGGCAAGGTATCTGTGGTCACTCTTGTGGAATTGTCTGATATCAATAACGCGACATTGAGGGAGCTTTCGCAGGAGTGTCCGGGGACGTTCCAACATTCCATGGCAGTAAGCAATCTTGCTACTGAAGCAGCGCATCGCATAGGCGCCAATGTGCAGCTGGTAAGAGCCGGTGCGCTTTATCATGATATAGGAAAGATAGACAATCCTGCTTTTTTTACGGAAAACCAATATGGCGTAAATCCGCACGACGCCTTGACACCGCAGCAGAGCGCACGTATCATAATACGCCATATCGCCGATGGCCTGCGTCGTGCCGACAAGATCAAATTGCCGCGTGTCGTGAGGGATTTTATCACGCAGCATCATGGTTGTGGCAAAGCCAAGTATTTTTATAATACTTATTGCCGCCAGCATCCTGACGAGGAGGTAGATGAGGCGCCGTTCATATATCCTGGTCCTAATCCGCAGACACGTGAGGCGTCGTTGCTGATGATGGCAGATACGGTGGAGGCAGCTTTCCGCAGTATGACTGACCATTCCCAGGAGGCGATACGCTCACTGGTGAACCGCTTGATTGATGCACAGGTAGCCGATGGACTTCATAATGAATCGTCTCTTTCTTTCCGCGATATAGGCGAGATAAAGGAGTGTTTCATCTCACGCCTGCGCAGCATGTATCATGCCCGTGTGCAATATCCGGCAGGGGTGGAGGCTAAAAACAACGAAACTGAGAGCACTGCGCAACCGGACAAACCGTCATCTTCCTCCTCGGAAATTTCTGAAGGTATGTCTGAAAGCGAAAATAAAGCAGACAAGGATGCCAAATAATCTGCCAGTAGATTTCAAGCGGCAATTGGAACAGGATCTGCCTGTATACGCCGCCATGCTTATATCGGCTCTTGAGAATACCGACCCCTCGGTGTCGGCACGCCTGAATCCTTCAAAACCGGTAGGGGATGCCACTGTTTCTGTTCTTTCTGGCGCTGAGGAGAGTGTGGCATGGTGCGATTACGGAAGGTATTTTTCCTCACGTCCTGATTTTACACATGATCCGGCTTTTCACCAAGGATGTTATTATGTTCAGGAAGCCTCTTCAATGGCGATAGACAGGATACTCAGGCATATCGTCCCTCAGCTGCCAATTGCCACCGGTACCCATCTGCGCTATCTTGATGCATGTGCTGCCCCTGGAGGAAAGACCACGGCAGCAATATCAGCGCTGCTTGATATGTCAGAGATGCCTTTGGTTATAGCAAATGAGTTTGATTTCCGGCGTGCGGAAATTCTGAAAGAAAATATTATTAAATGGGGGTATGAAGGGTGTGCGGTGACACGGGGTGATACGTCCCGTTTCCGTAAACTGCCTGGCTTTTTCCATATTGTCGCTGCTGATGTGCCATGCTCCGGGGAGGGTATGATGCGCAAGGATCCTAATGCATCTGCCCAATGGTCTCCGGCTCTTGTAGCCCAATGTGCCGACCGACAGCGTGGAATTATAGGTAACTTATGGGAAACGCTTGCGCCGGGAGGATTTCTTATTTATTCCACATGCACCTTCAATACTGTTGAGAATGAAGGGATTCTCAAAATGTTGGTGGAAGAGTATGGCGCGCAGCCGGTGCGTCTTGATGCTGCCGATTTTCCAGGGGCGATATCAACGGAAAGCATGTTGCGCTTCCTGCCCTCTCTGGTAAAAGGGGAGGGGCTTGCTGTGGGTGTGGTAAGAAAGCAGTCTGTGGAGAGCTGTTCAAAGTTTCGTGTTAAGAAACAGAAAGGCAACGGGGAAAGTAAAGGGGATATGGCAGTTCTGAGGAAACTGATGCCTGTTTGCAGGGATTGGCTGAGGAGTGACGTCGCATTTGAGTATTTGATGCGACAGGAAACACTCACGGCGTTGCCTGTTGTCCACACCGATCATATGCGGTTGGTGTCATCCTTGCTTGATGTAATATATATGGGGGTGGCGCTCGGAGAGGCAAAAGGTAAAAATGTGGTTCCGGTGCAGTCGCTTGCCATGTCAAGGCTTCTTAACCGCGAGGCATTTCCGGAAATAGAGGTGGATCTTTCCACTGCTCTTGCATATCTTAGGCGTGAGGCGCTCGGAGGATTTGATGCTCCGCGGGGATATGTGCTGCTTACCTTCGGCGGCATGCCGCTCGGTTTTGTAAACCATCTGGGCAATCGCTCCAACAATCTTTATCCGCAGGCATGGAGAATATTGCATTGACCGCCTGCGCGGCAATGGTAGGATTGTTGAATAACATTCGGAAATTATTTGCAGAAACGAATATTTGTTTTAAATTTGCATATGCCATCTAATTCATTTGAGATGACATATATATGAGATTGTATATCTGAGCCCGCTGAATATTAATCGGTTGGGTTGAAATCTCTTGAAATGCGCTGATATTATCCACAATATGGGCGCATAGTAATAAACCTGTGTTTAGGCGTATATTTTGCATATTCTGAAGATG
>CANRWW010000002.1 GCA_947643665.1 uncultured Porphyromonadaceae bacterium
TGCGAAAGTGGGAGAGTAGGTAGCCGCCCCCTATATATGAAGCGCCCTGGCACAGTTCCTGTGCCGGGGCGCTTTGTTTTTGCACCCGGGCGGGGGGAGCAGCCGGGGGCAGCAGGGTGGTGGGTGGCAGCCGAGGGGGGAGGGGGATCAGAGCCATCAGAGATATCAGAGATATCAGAGGAATCACCACTACCGCCGGTAGATCAGGGACATCACCTATCTTAGAGAGATATCAGGAGATGCAAGATTGCTGGGGGATGGTAATGGGGGCCGGGTATTTTGGGGTTATAGTATTAGGGTTTCTCTTTTTTCAAGTTCTATCAGGTATTGTTTGGCAGCCATTCCTCCCCCGTAGCCTGTCAGAGATCCGTCTTTGCCTATTACCCGGTGGCATGGTACAAGGATTGAGATTGCGTTGTTTTTATTTGCGTTAGCAACAGCTCTTACTGCTTTGGGATCGCCTGTTTTATTTGCCAGTTCGCTGTATGAGATAGTTTTGCCATATGGTATTTCCATGAGCTCTTGCCATACTGCTTTCTGGAAATCTGTGCCGGCAAGCTGTAGCGGTATGGTAAATTTTTGGCGTTTGCCCGCGAAATATTCGTTCAGTTGTTCTATTGTTCTTGATATTACAGGTGATGATCCTATTTCAAATTTTGCATCAAATGCTTTTTGTAGTCTTTTGTTTATATTGTGTCTTATCCGTCCTGTTGTCCAGTCGCAAAGGCATAATTTGCCATTTAACGATCCTATAATCATTTCCCCGCATGGAGATTCATATAGCTGCGTGATGATTTTGTTTTTCATTGGTTGTTGCAATTGATCCTCTAAGTTATCTTTCTTAATCATCCGGGATTACTGGATTTTGAAAAAATAACGGCGATATGTCATTATATCAGGTGACACATCGCCGTTACAGTTTTTTATTTTGATTGAATATCAACGAAGGCGTAATTTTTTGCCAGGGTTTATTTTTGATTTTGTTGTAAGTCCGTTCAGTTTGCAAAGCTGTCGTACAGACACTCCGTTGCGTGATGCGATGCGGCTGAGTGTATCCCCTTTTCTTACAGTGTAAGTTGAAGCCTTTTTTGATGATGTGCCGGAGGCCGACGCAGTGGAGCGAGCCGGATGTGTGGCTCTGTATTGCTTTGCGTATTCCGTATTGGCGGCGGGGTCGTAGTTGCGGGCTTTCTTGTAGGTATGTTTGTCGAATGTATATGTATCGGTATGTACAGTCTGGTTTGCGAAGTCGAAAATGGCGGCAGGATTGATGGGCATACCCATGAATCGGGTTTCAAAATGCAGATGTGCGCCGAATGACCGTCCTGTGTTTCCTCCAAGTGCTATAGGTTCACCAGCTTTCACGTCCTGATCCTCTTTGATAAGGAATTTCGACAAGTGGCCGTAGACTGTTTCTAGGCCGTTGGGGTGACGTAGGATGACGTAGTTGCCATATCCCCTTCTCTCAAAGTTGGTAAGGCGTACACGTCCGTCAAACGCTGCATATACTGTATCTCCGGTCTGTAATTTCAAGTCTATGCCTTTATGTTCTCTTCTGAACCTTGGACGGTATCCATAGGGTGATGTGACATATCCGGGGCATGGCATTGCGAATTTACTTACGTCAATTGATTTTGTATCGGGTACGTCCATACCTGCATATGCATTTACGCTGCGTGAATTCCACCCTTCAGTATAAATGTCAAGCTCTGGTTCCTCTTCGTCTTTGAAAAGATTGTCCAGGAAATCCTGGGTGTCTTTTACGGATATCTGGTTCCCGATGTTTTCCTGACGTGCGATGAGATCGTTATGTTCTGCTTTGTGTGCGCTTGGCAACCGATATGTCTGTGCGTCAGCGCCTATGGCAGTGTATGCGGCAATTGCTAATATGGTTAAGGTTTTAAGCGTTTTTTGAAGCATCATTAGTTAATAAGTGAGAGAGATTTTATTCTGGTTAGTCTTGCGCCTTGTGCCAGCGGGGTTACGCTGCCCCGTGGTTTCATGGATTATGCAAGTGTTTTATGTTGTTTGTTGTCTGTGTTTTGCCGGTCCTGCGGGCTTGGATCAGAGTTTCAATTCATCAGGTTCGTAAAGGGCCGGTGTAACCAGTGGCATGTACTCGAAAATTTCTTCAGGTTTGAAGAAACGAGCTAGTTCCACAACGGCATTTTCAGGGGAATCCGATGCGTGCACTATGTTTTCCTGTCCGCTCATGCCGAAGTCGCCACGTATGGTGCCAGGTGCGGCATTTCGTGCTTTTGTTACCCCTGTCATTCCTCTGACAACGGCTACAGCATCAACTCCTTTTATGGCAAGGACGATTACCGGGGTTGCCATCATGGAACGGAGAAGTATGGGGAAGAACGGACGGTCTACAAGGTGTGCATAATGCTCTTTGAGCAGTGGCTCAGTGAGCTGCATCATTTTCATTCCTGTGATGATAAGACCTTTTTGTTCGAATCGGTTGGTAATCAGCCCAATCAGTCCGCGCTGAACGCTTGATGGTTTGATGATGACGAGAGTGGTTTCCATTTCAAAATAAAATAATAACCCCTGAAAATGAGGGCAATTGGATATATTATCCGGAGTATAGGATTATGTTCCGGAATTGCGGAGAGTAGAAATGCGGTTTTCAAGGAGACTCGGAAAGACATCTGAATTGGCTGATTAAAAACCTTTTCCGCACACCAAAGTTATTAAAAATAACGTTTTTGTAGAAATTTCGTCGTATTAAAATATACTAATAAAATGTTCCTGCTTTTAAAATGAGAGTCAATGTGTTGGTTATTAGAAGGATATGAAAATATGTTATATAACATGTTTTGCTGAACAATATATGTTTGCGTTGTTACGGGAAAACATTTATTCAAGATATGCGGGATAGGTTGAAACTACGGTCAAACATTAGCTTTAATTCAGGGGAGAGCATTGAATGCTGAGGCAGGCATAGTGCTGGATCGGAATCAAGTATCTGGCAGGCACAATCGCGTGCCAGTTGTACCAATTGGCCGTCGGTGGCAATGTTTGCTATATGTAGGTCAAAAGGTATGCCGCTTTGAAGTGTCCCTTCAATGTCTCCGGGACCCCGCATTTTCATGTCTGCTTCCGCAATCAGGAATCCGTCTGTTGTCGAGGTCATCAGTTCAAGGCGTTTTCTTGTGTCTCCGGCGATTTTGTTTTTTGTCATAAGCACACAGTAACTTTGCTCAGCCCCACGTCCAACGCGCCCCCTGAGCTGGTGTAACTGGGATAGCCCGAATCTTTCGGCATTTTCAATAAGCATGGTGGAGGCGTTTGGCACATTTACCCCCACCTCTATTACGGTTGTCGCGACTAATATGTCGGCCTTGTGCTCGGCAAACAGCCTCATCTGGAAATCTTTTTCAGAAGGCTTCATTTTACCATGCACATAAGCTACCTTATACGATGGGAATGTATCGCGTATGAGTTCATACCCTTCTTCCAGGCTGCGCAGATCAAGTTTTTCGTTTTCTTGTATGAGCGGATACACTATGTATATCTGGCGTCCTTTTGCCAGTTCGCGGCCTATTGAACGGTAGACTTCCATACGTTGGTTGTCATAGCGGAGCAACGTTGTTATCGGTTTTCGTCCAGGTGGGAGCTGGTCAATGACAGATACATCCAGGTCTCCGTATACAGTCATTGCAAGTGTGCGAGGTATTGGTGTGGCAGTCATTACAAGCACGTGTGGTACTTTGGTATTCTTTTTCCACAAACGTGCCCTTTGCAACACCCCGAAGCGGTGTTGCTCATCTATGACCACAAATCCGAGAGAATGGAACCTGACACTGTCCTCAATGAGTGCATGGGTTCCGACGAGTATATGCAACGTTCCGGATTCAAGTTCCGCATGTATTATATCCCTTTCTTTTTTGCGTGTTGAGCCGGTGAGCAGGCGCACGTTTATTCCCAGTGGAGCCGCCAGAGTCCTCAGGGTTTCAAAATGCTGTGTGGCGAGAATTTCAGTAGGTGCCATAAGGCATGCCTGTGTGCCGTTGTCAAGCGCCATCAGCATTGCCATCAGCGCTACTATGGTTTTGCCGGATCCGACATCACCTTGCAGCAGACGGTTCATTTGCTTGCCGGAACCAACGTCCGCCCTGATCTCTTTCAATACCCTTTTCTGGGCGTTGGTTAGCGGAAACGGTAGGATCTCAGAATAAAAACTGTTGAAAAAACGGCCTATGCGTGGAAACGGAATCCCTTGCATGGCTGCAGCTCTGCGGTGGCTGAACCTTTGTATGTTGAGCTGGAGATAGAACAGTTCTTCAAATTTCAATCTTTCCCTGGCGCGTTGCAACGAGGGGTTGTCGGGCGGATTGTGCACTATGCGCATCGCATCCTCCCCGCCCATGAAATTATACCGTCTTATGATATCATCGGGAAGCAGTTCAGGTATATGTTTTATCGCAGCAAGCGCATTTTGTATCCAAGTATATATGTTACGGACTGAGATGCCCCGGTTCCTGAGTTTTTCAGTAAGCGGATATACTCCTCTCAATCCGGCGGATGCGGCTGCTGATTCCGGCGGATCCACTTCCGGATGGACCATGCTCCAATGCCCGTTGAATTGCTGTGGTTTTCCGAAGACGATATATTCGCGTCCTGTAAAATATAGTTCCTTGATAGCCTTGATGCGTTTGAACCATACCACTTCCATTGTGGCGGTACCGTCTGTGAATAGGCCGACAAGCCTCATTTTGGCGCCTTCCCCAAGGGTATTGAACGTGACGAAACGTCCACGCACCTGCACCGATGGCATTTCTCCTGTGAAACGGTTTATAGGATAAACCTGCGAGCGGTCTATATAGTGGGTGGGGAAATGGTGGATCAGGTCATGGCACGTGCGTATCCCAAGCTCCTCTTCAAGGAGCTTCGCACGTGAAGGACCTATGCCTTTCACGAATTTCACTTCTATGTCGCGTGCCGACTTCAATTGTTGGAGGTGTCTGGTGTGTCAAGGGCCATTGATAGCCGCGCTTCTGCGATCACCAGGTCTATAGGGGTTGTAACTTTTATGTTTTCAGGCGATCCTTCAACCAGTACTATATTTTCGAATCCTGCCGCAGCTATTACAGAGGCATCATCAGTGAAAGATTCTTCAAAAGGCAGTGAATATGCCTCACGGAGGCGCCATAGTGAGAATGCCTGGGGTGTCTGTACGGCGCGATACATTGCGCGGTCTACCGCTTCCGACGATACCCCGTTTTCTGATATTTTCCTTATGGAGTCGGTTACGGGAATGGCAGGAAGAGCGCCATCGGTATTTTTTGCATATGCCAGCACCCGTTTTATCAAGGCGGCACTTACCAACGGACGTGCGCCGTCGTGCACAAGTACTGTCGCTGATGCGGGAGCACCTTTCAACGAATCAATTGCGTGCTTTACCGATTCCCATCGCGACGATCCCCCTTCTATTATTTCCGGTGATTGCATTCCATGGTCTGCACATAGATTTTGCCATAATGGTACCATCCCTGGTGAAAGTACAAGCAGTATCCTTCCTGCCGGTAGGGCTTTTCTGAAAGCATCGATTGTGTGCATAAGCATGGGCTTTCCGGCGAGAGGAAGAAATTGTTTCGGAAGGTCGCCCCCGAAACGCGATCCGCTTCCGGCTGCCACGATCACGGTTATCTCCATGTCTATATGGTTTTGTTTGTTTTGTTTCAGCTATTTGCGTCCTATGCAATGGTATTCTATCCCCTGGCGTGCCATATCTTCGGGGTCGTATATGTTGCGTCCGTCAATTACTACCGGTCTTTTCATGGAGCGTACAATCACCCCCCATGAGGGAAGACGGAACTGTTTCCATTCTGTGAGCATGAGCATGGCATCCGCCTCAAGCACGGCATCGTACATGTCGGTAGCATATTCAACCGCGTCGCCTATCCTTCTGCGGCATTCTTCCATTGCCACAGGATCAAATACTTTCACGCGGCATCCTGCGTCAAGCAAACGGTCAATGGTTACGAGCGATGTGGCTTCCCGCATGTCATCAGTCTCAGGCTTGAAGGCGAGTCCCCATATGGCCACGAGTTTTCCTCTCATGTTCTCCTTCCCTCCGAAATGCGAAGCCAATTTTTCAAAAACGACAGATTTCTGGCGTTCGTTAACTTCTTCCACAGCTTTGAGTACGCTCATGTCGTATCCCTCTTTCTCGGCAGTCCTGATGAGCGCCTTCACATCCTTTGGGAAACAGCTGCCACCGTACCCGCAGCCGGGATAAAGGAACTTTGACCCTATCCGTGAATCGGTACCGATACCCTTCCTGACCATATTCACATCGGCTCCTACAAGTTCGCACAGGTTTGCGATGTCGTTCATGAACGATATGCGTGTGGCAAGCATGGAATTTGCCGCATATTTGATCATTTCCGCCGAGGGTATGTCGGTGAATATAACTCTGAAATTATTGAGCAGGAAAGGACGGTACAGGCGGCTCATAAGCACACGCGCTTCATCGCTGTCAACACCCACTACTACCCGGTCAGGACTCATGAAATCCTTTATGGCAGCTCCTTCTTTTAGAAATTCAGGATTGGATGCCACGTCAAAAGGGATTTTTTCCCCACGCTTTTCCAGTTCTTCCATTATGGCGTGGCGCACTTTCCTGGCAGTACCTACCGGTACGGTGGATTTGGTGACAAGCACGGTATATTTCTTGATTGTCCGTCCGAAGGTGCGTGCCACATCAAGCACATACCTGAGGTCTGCGCTCCCATCCTCATCAGGCGGCGTTCCGACAGCGCTGAATACCACTTCCACTTTGTCTATCACCTCTTCAAGATCGGTTGTGAAGTGCAGGCGTCCTTCCTTTTGGTTGCGCACGACCATCTCGTCAAGCCCCGGCTCGTAGATAGGTACTTTGCCTTGAAGCAGATTATTTATTTTTTCCCGGTCAATATCCACGCAGGTCACATCCACACCCATTTCAGCGAAGCAGGTGCCAGATACAAGCCCTACGTAGCCCGTTCCTACAATTGCTATGTTCATTTCATCAAGTTCCGTTGCTTAACTACAAAATTAGCAATTATTCCCGAATTAAACGTGATATGCGGATGCGGGTCTGCGCAAAAATTGCTAAATTTGCATGAGCAATGTATATTTATGGAGGAGATATATTTTTCGTTTGACAATATCAAGGCATTGGGTTGGATAGGGGTGGCGGTGGCATTTGTTGCTGCCGCATGGCTTCTGATTTTTTATCGCAGGAGGGTGTCGCTTGTCGCAAGAAATGCAATCGGCTGCCAGAAAGATTCGGAAAAAACTATGCCGGTGGATTTCCCCGCAGTTTCCGTGCTTGTTTACAGCAATGGTAACATGGATGGGCTTGCCGGTTTGCTTGAGCATATAGCGTCGCAGGATTATCCGGGGAAAATGGAGGTTGTAGTGGTAAACGACGGGACGTCGGGAGACATGGCTGATATCGTGACCCGTTTCGGTCTCCGGCATCCTGAGACAGATGTTTATTATACCCATGTGCCGGATGGCGCCCGTAATCTGAGCCGTAAGAAACTATGTCTCTCTCTTGCGGTAAAGGCTGCGCGCCACGATTATGTTGTAATTACCTCTTCTGATTGCGTTCCGGCCTCAGACAGGTGGCTGTCACTTATGATGCGTCCGCTCACCGAGGGAAAAGACGTAGTGCTTGGATTTGCCAATATTAACGGCCTTAAGGGTGTCATGGACAGATATGATGAGGTCGCCACTGCCACCACCTGGCTTACTTCAGCCTTGAAGAACCGGCCATACCGAGGATGTGGTTTCAATATCGCATACAGGAAGCAACTGTTTTTTGACGTGAAAGGATTTGCCCGCACCTTGACTTTGCATTATGGTGATGATGACCTTTTCATAAACCAGATAACCAATCGCACGAATACAGCTGTGGTGCTTCATCCCGATGCTCTGGTAACGGCACATTTTGACAGGCCATCGGCTGTTTTTCGCGAATTAAGGCTCCGGCATTGTTTTACGGGACGTATGATAAAAGGTGGAGGTGGAGCGCGGTGGTTTTTCAGGATATCAAATATCGCTATGTGGGTTTGGATTGCGGCCACGGCTACCGGACTGGTTATGACGCTTCCAAATGCTCTTCCTGGATGCTTCCTTGTAGCGCTTGTGCCTGCATTATGGATTCCGCTTGTGATAGCCTGGCGCCGCACCGGTGCGGCTCTCGGAGTTAAACTTGGAGCAACACTGTTGCCCTTTGTGATGTTATTCCGTTGGGTGCGCACATGCATTTGGGGCATATGGAGCGGGCTTCCTTCCCGTAAGAACCACACATGGCGCAACTGAAGAGCGTTTGCTTTTTAAAATGTACTGCAAATTATCAATCAAAAAATCGTAGAGATTGTGTATTTAAGAAAAATTATATGTCTGATCCTTATATTGGCTTTCGGATGCGGTGCGGCAGATGCGGCACGGCGTAAAAAAAAGACACGAAAACGTGCCAGGACCACTCGCGTGGTAAACAAGAAACCGACTTTCACAGGCCCGATGAGCGATGCGGAACCTTTTGTGACCATAGAAACCGAACATCCCGCCAAACGAGGACTTGCAGGACGTATCATCGCCGTATGGCAGAGCCATGGGCTATACTTCGACCAGGGAGCTGGGCGTTGGCAGTGGCAGCGTCCCCGGCTGTTTGGTACGGTAGAAGATCTTTTTACCCAAGGATATGTAATGCCTTATCTTATGCCTATGCTTGAAAACGCAGGAGCATATGTGATGTCTCCGCGTGAGCGTGATCTTTCCGTTACAGAAATAATAGTGGATACCGATGGCTCACCGCAGGGAGATTTCTACCTTACCGAAGGAAAACATAAATGGAAAGAGAGTGCCAGGGGGAGCGGATTCGCACTTCCTGAACGGGATCTGTTTTCCGGCGACAACCCGTTTTCAATGGGAACTTCCGAGAAAGTAGCGACTGTAGGTGAGGATGACAAGGATCATGAAAGCACGGCAGTGTGGAATGCCGACTTTCCGGAGCGTGGAGATTATGCTGTCTATGTATCGTATTCTTCCTATCCAAACAGCGCTACAGATGCCCAATATACGATAAATCATCTGGGGGGCACTACAAAAGTAACAGTCAACCAACGCATGGGGGGAGGCACATGGATCTATCTCGGCCATTATCCGTTTGCGAAAGGGAAACAGAAAAAGCCGGTGGTCCAACTTACCAACCGTTCATCTGAAAAGAATAAAGTGGTATCTGCCGATGCCGTAAAGATTGGTGGCGGCATGGGAAATGTGGCCCGTGCAGCCAAAGGAGACAACCGTTATGACGCCATGACCTCGGGCGCGCCACGTTTTACCGAGGGTGCGCGTTATTGGCTCCAATGGGCCGGGATGCCTGAAAGCGTATACACCGAATCGGATGGTGAAAATGATTATACAGACGATTACAAAAGCCGTGCTTTGTGGGTAAACCACCTGGCGGGAGGCTCTGAGATGCTCCCGGACAAGCCGGGGCTTGGTATACCGGTGGATCTGGCATTTGCTTTCCATACCGATGCCGGCACTACTTTTGACGGTTCTGTCGTAGGAACACTTGGCATTTACTCCACCGATGACGGCAACTTGCTTGGTAATGGCCGCACACGTCTTGAAAACCGGGATCTTACGGATTATGTGATAACCTCTGTGGTCAATGACATAAGGGAGTTGCACCGGCCGGACTGGACAAACCGTTCGATCCGTGACAGGAAGTATTATGAAATACGGGAGACTAAGGTGCCGGCAATGATAATGGAATTGCTTTCGCACCAGAATTTTGAAGATATGAAATATGGGCTGGATCCTCGTTTCCGTTTTGATGTGGCCCGTGCGGTGTATAAAGGTATATTGCGTTTTTTAGCACATAGATACAATGTCCCGTTCACAGTACAACCCCTCCCGGTGGAGAAATTTGCCATAAAAGGGGCTGGTAACGGAAAATACAGGCTTTCTTGGGAAGCTACGGAAGACAGGCTGGAGCAATCGGCAGTGCCGTCATATTATATAGTTGAGGAAAGGATAGGCGACGGAGCTTTCGCCCGTGTCGCCACAGTGAAACAACCTCATTATGAAATGACGGTTTCCGACCGCGCCATTCATTCATATCGCATTGTGGCCGGCAATGACGGCGGCCGTGCTTTCCCTTCCGAGGTGCTTGCGCTTTACGATAACGGAACAGGCCAGATTGACGTTAATATTGTCAATGGCTTTACCCGCGTTTCGGCGCCTGACCATTTTGAATTCGGGGAATATATGGGATTCAATAGCCTGTCTGACGGCGGTGTGCCTGACGTGCAGGATATCATATCCACCGGTGAGCAGTATGATTTCCGCGGATGGTCTGAGTTTGTGAACAATGACAGACCCGGTTTCGGGGCATCCCGTGGCAATCTGGAAAAAGAGATAACTATGGGTAACACCCGCGATTTCGTATATCTGCATGGCCGTGCTGTCAAGGCTGCCGGTAAAGGCTTTGTATCGTCAAGCGTGTCGGCTTTTGTGTCTGATACTCATTCAGCCAATTTGGGGACGCCTGCCAATCCACGGGTAATAGACCTTATTTTGGGCAAGCAGAAGGAGATCGCTCCTGGAAATGGTTCAAAAGGTACGCGCTACAAAGCATTTACCCCGGAGTTGCAGGTGCGTCTTGCCGGTCATTGTGCCGCAGGAGGTTCCTTGATGGTAAGCGGCGCATACATAGGAACCGATCTTATGGACAATCCTTATTCAGAAGCTGCAACGGTTGAGCGAGACCGCCTGTTTGCTACCGGCCTTCTTGGTTATTCATGGCATATGGACAAGGGCACTGTCAATGGCAAAGTGGAGACCGTGACATCACCTTTTAAGATATTCGGACATCATAGGCTGGTTTTTGAGACAGGGCCGTCACGGGAAAGTTATGCCGTGGAGTCGCCTGACGCCATACAGCCTTCAGGCACGGATGCGTTTGCCATAATGAGATATGAGGAAAACGGTTTGACTGCCGCTACAGCCCTTGAAAGGGTGTCTCCTCCAAAGCTGCCATACCGTGTCGTGGCTCTAGGTTTTCCATTCGAGACCATACATGGTGAGCATGACAGGAGCACGTTGATGACAGACATATTGAGATTCCTGTGCGCGAAACCTGCGCATGCTTCTCCAAACCTTAAATAATTTTTGACCATATACCACAATGAAATTCCGAATTAATAATCAGAAAGATATTACGGAGCCTATAGCAATCTCGCCTGTAATTTCAACGGAAGCCCTCAAAAAAAAACTTTCTGAGCCACTTGCGGCCGGCGACAGTTTTGTAATGCTGAATATAGGTGGAAAAGGTCTTGACATTGATTCATCCGGCATAATGCGGTTCATGCAGGTGCTTGATGATAGCGGCATGCCTATGGTATATTCAGACTATCGTACAAAGGGAGCAGACGGTGTTGTACGCTCTCATCCCGTCATAGATTATCAGCAGGGATCCGTGCGCGACGATTTTGATTTCGGACCGGTGATTTTTCTCCGTTCATCTGATGCGAGAGATTGCCTGAATGTCTTGCCTGATTATGACTATGCCGCGTGGTATGCCCTCCGTCTGGCACTGTCGCGTCGTGGATTGCCTTTCAGGATTCCTGAGGCACTTTATACAATGGTTGAGACAGACCTGCGTAAGAGCGGTGAGAAACAGTTTGACTATGTAGACCCTCGCAACCGCGATGTGCAGATAGAAATGGAGACCGCTTTTACCCGCCATCTGGCGGAAATAGGTGCATGGATACCGGAATGTCATGATAGGATAGAGATTGACCAGGATGATTTCAGTGTTGAGGCTTCTGTGGTGATACCGGTGCGCAACCGTGCGCGCACGGTTGTAGATGCTGTTCGTTCGGCTCTTGGACAACAGGCCGATTTTCTGTTCAATGTGATCGTGGTTGATAACCATAGTACCGACGGCACGACCGAGTTGTTGCGAGATCTGTCCATGCAGGATGCGCGTCTTGTGCACCTTATTCCGGAGAGCCGTTCGCTAGGTATCGGAGGGTGTTGGAATCTTGCTGTTGACAGCCGTGATTGCGGGCGCTTTGCCGTGCAGCTTGACAGTGACGACCTTTACAAGGATGTGGATACGTTGCAGAAGATAGTTGACAAGTTTCGTCAGGAGCGGTGTGCCATGGTGATAGGTTCATATGAACTTGTGGACTTTGAAGGCAATCCTCTTCCACCAGGATTGATTGACCATAAGGAATGGACGGACAGCAATGGAGCCAACAATGCGTTGCGCATAAACGGTCTTGGAGCACCGAGGGCGTTTTATACTCCGGTGTTCAGGAATGCCAAGTTGCCGAATGTGTCATATGGGGAAGATTATGCCATGGGTTTGAGGCTGTCACGTGAGTTCCGGATCGGGCGTATATATGACTCATTGTATCTATGTCGCCGTTGGGAGGGAAACTCTGATGCCGCTCTGTCTGTAGAGCGTGTCAATGCCAACAATGCATACAAGGATTTCTTGCGCACTACGGAGATAAAGGCGCGTCAACTTTTATAATTATGACCCTTAATGAGTTTTATCGGAGACAATTAAGTCTCTGGCCACTGGCCTCAGATAATGTCCGTGCCCTTTTCAGTGTGTGCAGCCGTGCTCTTTTGCCGGCAGGGCATGAGGAAGGGATGCAGTTTGTGCTTCAGCATAATCCAGCCCGCGCTCGTTCTACCGGTGCAAAAACTGACGCGGCTTCAGTGGCTGCCCGTCCCTGTTTCCTGTGTCGCTCGTCCCGTCCTTATGAGCAGATAGCCCTTTCACCAGGAGAACTTGGAGATGAATTTTCAGATCTGGATTATGAGATACTTGTCAATCCCTACCCTATATTTCCATATCATTTCACAATACCATCTGTATCACATATGCCCCAGGTGATTGCGGATGATAGATGTATGAGGTTTGGTGACATGTTGCGTCTGTCCCGTGCAATGGAGGGTATGGCATTGTTTTACAATGGTGCGCGGTGCGGTGCTTCGGCACCAGATCATTTCCATTTCCAAGGAGTGCCTTCCTCATCAATGACTATACTCTCAACTGAACGTTCCGTACCGTTTCTCACTTACGGTTATGAAAGCGGTTGTTACGAGGAAATGTTAGAATGGTTCTCCAGGGCGGTGGCACAGGCACGGGAACTACCTGTGCCTGAAGATTCCGCGGCAGACGAACCAGAACCGCGTATGAATGTCATATGCACTTATATCGGTGGTATATGGAAAGCGCTTGTCATACCGCGCCGGGCGCACCGTCCGGACTTTTATGGCACCGATGCGGGGCAGTTGCTTCTTTCTCCCGCTTCGGTTGACTTGTCCGGTACAGTGATTGTGCCTGTATCTGCTCATTATGAAGCAATCACTCCTGAGGTACTTGCTTCGCTCATATCGCAGACAACATATCCTCTAATGTAAGTAGGCAGATCATACATACAATAGGAATATCGCAACCGGCGGTGTGTCAATTAGGCACATCGCCGGTTGCGCATCAGGAGGAGGTGTGTGCTTTAAGCATATACCTCTCCTGGTACAGTCAAATGGGGAATGGTGATATAATTAACTTGAATGGGAACAAAATAATATTTAAGCGTGTTAATTTTATAGTAAATTCACAAGATTGAAGTCTCTGTGTCCCGTATCATTACGCAAGGGCTCATGATGATTTCCAATATAATTATATCAAGGATAATGAAGACATTGAGTTCATCACTTTGTGTTGCCATGCTGGTTGCTGTTGAAACTCTCTTTTCGGGATGTTCACATACCGAAGAAGCAAAAGTGTCGTCTCCGGTAAAAGTGGTTGTGCAACCTGTAAGTTTTAGCCGACAGGGAAACAGCCGGTTGTTTTCTGGAACCGTTGAAAGTTCTAAAAATTCGGTCGTAAGTTTTTCTGTACCCGGTACCATAACTGAAATTTTTGTAGAAGAGGGAGACCGGGTTGCAAAGGGACAACCTTTGGCTCGTGTGAAAAGCGGCAATTTCGTAAATGCAAGCAATATCGCCGATGCCGAACTGGCAGAGGCACGTGATGCTTATGCGCGATTGAAAAAACTGCATGATGCCGATGCCCTTCCTGAAATCAAATGGGTGGAAGTCCAGAATAAGCTCAAGCAGGCTGAGAATGCAGCTGAAATTTCCAGACGGGCAGTTGCCGATGCCACTATCCATTCTCCGGTAAATGGGGTTGTAAGCCGCAAGATTGCCAATGTGGGTCAGACCGTAATACTTGCCGAGCCGGTAATTGAATTGGTGACATTGGGAGATCTTATGATAGCAGTGTCTGTGCCTGAGGGTGAGATTGGCGATGTGGCTGAAGGACAGTCTGCAAAAGTAGGTTTCCATACTCTTGGCATTGATTCGCTTCATGGATATGTAAATCGTAAATCGGTGGTTGCAGATCCGTTGACGCGAGCCTACACCGTCAAAATATCCATACCGACAGCCGACGGACGTATTCTCCCCGGTATGGTAGGTGAGGTGGTTTTCACAGATACGGTTTCGCATAATCGGCAAGCTGATGGCGTGCTTCTTCCTTCGCAATCAGTATTGCTAGGCTCGGATAACCGCACTTTTGTGTGGATCGTAGACGGGGGCAAGGCCACTCGCCGTTTCGTCAAAGCCGATGAGCTTTCGTCAGGTGGTGTAATCGTTACGACCGGCCTTGCTGAAGGTGACAGCGTGATTGTCGCCGGAATGCAGAAAGTCGGCACAGGTACACCTGTAAGAAGCGAACTGTCAAGTACATTCAAGTAATCTAACGACTATAAGCCATGGCACAGCAAACCACTCAGAAGAATCCCAAACCGGGGGCGCCATTGAAACCGTCGCCAATAGTCGTGGCGGGTATGAAATACAGCAAGGAAATCATACTCATAACATGTATTTTCATAGCTTTCGGTATCTATGCACTTAAAGTCATGGATAAGAACGAATTCCCGTCGTTCACCATCCGCGAGGGGGTTGTGGGCGCCATGTATCCGGGAGCTTCTGTAAAGCAGATTGAGCAGGAGGTGTTGAAACCTCTTGAAGACTACGTATTTTCCTATAAGGAAGTTGACAAGGGGAAGACACACTCGCAGGTGTCAGGTAATACGGCTATAATTTTTGTGGAGCTTGACGATAATGTGGATGACCCGGACAGTTTCTGGAACGAATTCAAGATCGGGATGGATAAAGTACGCCTTGGGCTTCCGCCAGGTGTACTGGGAGTAGAGACCATAAGTAATTTCGGGGCCACATCGGCTTTGCTTATAACTATGCAGAGCAATGAAAAGACCTACCGGGAACTTGGCGAATACATGGATGCTGTGAAAGATCGCCTGCGTTCTATTGAGAGTGTAGGAGGGATGACCGTCTATGGAAAACAGACCGAGCAGATTGCCGTATATTTTGACCCGGTCAAACTGCAGCATTATGCTTTGTCGGAAAAAACCGTAGGTGCGACATTGCTTGCGCAGGGGTTCCAGACTACAGGGGGAGCTTTGCGCAATGGAAGTTATATACAGCCGATATATGTGGCACGTTCGGTAAATTCGGTGGCGGATATAGCCGATATGGTGGTATTCAGCTCTCCCGACGGGAGTGTGGTGAAACTAGGCGATATAGCCGATATAAAGAAGGAATATCCTGTTCCTGAAAGTTATATAACCAACAATACCGAGAAGTGTATCCTTCTGAGTGTGGAGATGAAGGAGGGCTACAATATAGTGGAGATGGGTAAGCAGGTAGACGTCCAGCTCGAAAAGGTTCGCACGGAAATTCCTGAGTCGGTGACATTGTTCAAGATCACAGACCAGCCGGTGGTGGTAAACAGTTCTGTCAATTATTTCCTTGTAGAACTGTTGATCGCTATCATTGCCGTGGTAGTGGTGATCATGATCTTGCTTCCGCTTAAAGTGGCTTTGATTGCCGCTGCCACAATCCCGGTCTCCATATTCATATCGCTGGGACTGTTTTATGCATTTGACATAGAATTGAATACCGTTACCCTCGCATGCCTGATTGTGTCGCTCGGGATGATTGTGGATAATTCCGTGGTCATAATAGATGACTATGTGGAGCTTATATCTGAAGGTATGGACCACATGTCGGCAACCCTAAGGGCCGGCACAGAGTTTTTCAAGGCGATTTTTTCAGCGACCCTGGCAATTTCGGTGACTTTTTTCCCGTTCCTGCTTACTGTGACCGGCATGTTCCGCGATTTCCTTACAGATTTCCCATGGGGCATGACCATCATCCTGTTCGTATCATTACTCATTGCAGAGTTGCTGGTTCCTTTCCTGCAACTGAAACTCATCAGAGAACCTATATATAAGATCCAACAGGAGAAGCTCGCTTCAGGGAAAATGAAATTCAGCCCTTTCAATTCCATGCAAAAAGGCTATGATAAACTTATCGGATGGTGTTTCAACTGGCCAAAGACCACAATATTTCTGGGTATGATATGTGTGGCTCTAAGTGCCTGGATGTTTGTTACCACCCCTTTACAGCTTATGCCGATAGCTGAACGCAACCAATTTGCGGTTGAAATATTCATGCCGCAGGGTACGTCTGTGGAGCGTACATCCCAGGTAGCTGATTCGCTTGAGCATATTCTGGCGGGTGATGACAGGGTAGTGTCCATAGCATCGTTCCATGGTTGTTCTTCCCCTCGTTTCCAGGCCACATATGCTCCCCAGGTAGGAGGCCCGAATTTCGCCCAGTTCATAGTAAATACAAAAAGCAACCAGGCTACGATTGATGTGCTCAATGAGTATACCGAACGTTACGAGAGTTGGTTTCCCGACGCGTTCATACGGTTCAAGCAGTTGAGCTATTCCACTGCAGACTATCCTGTTGAAATCAGGTTTACAGGAGCTGATGAAGCTACGCTCCGTCAGACTTGCGATTCTGTTCTGCAGGTGGCGAGGCGTGTGCCCGGATTGCGCAATGTACGCTCGTCGCTTGATAATCCGGTGGCTGCTGCCGTTGTACGGCCGGATATTACGCGTGCATCGCGTCTGGGTCTTAACAGCGTTCTGATTGAGACAACTTTGGCTATGCGTTATGGTTCCGGACTTCCTGTCGCCACTGTATGGGAGGGTGACTATGGCATCCCTGTGGTGCTGAAGGCAGGTACATCTGACCGTTCTACGGCAGACGAGCTGCTGGACGAGCCAATGCCTGTACTAGGTTTCGGCGATGTCCCCCTAAGGCAGATTGCAGATGTCGCTCCTGAATGGCATCCAGGCATGTTGACACGCTATAGCGGGGTTCCTTCCGTCTCGCTTATTGCAGAAGTGCAGAGGGATATAAATGTCATAGACCGTACGGAGGCTTTGATGGATAGTATAGGTCATTATGAACTTCCCGCAGATGTGGAGCTGGCACGGGGAGGGGAGTGGGAAAACACGATGAGTACTTTGCCCCAGATTCTCAGCGGCTTGGCCATAGCTGTAGTGATAATATTTTTCATCCTGTTGTTGCACTATGCGGAGGCTGACACCGCGCTCTTGCTTCTTGCGTGCCTGCTGTTGTGTATTCCCGGTGCTGCAGCCGGCCTTAAGATACAGTCAACCGACCTTTCGTTGACTTGTGTGCTCGGTCTTGTGTCACTTATGGGTATTCTTGTGAGGAACGCTATTGTGCTTCTTGATTATGCAGAGGAGCTTAGAAATCAGGGACAAAGTATGAGGGATGCTGTATTTAACGCTTCAAAACGCCGTATGCGTCCTATATTCCTTACATCGGCGGCGGCTACAATGGGTGTGTTGCCGATGGTCATGGGTGACAGCGCATTGTGGAAGCCAATGGGAGTAGTGATATTCTGGGGGACTCCTGTAACGATGATATTTATCCTTACTGTCATACCGGTGGCATATTGCCTTATGAAAGGACGTAAAAAGGATGACACGCTACCACCTGCAGAACCTCTTGAAACGCATCTGTTATAAATGTGCGCTTAAAGGACAATTACATGCAGAAATTTACAACTTAATATAGCGTACGTCTTTCGGATGCTTGTTTAATTCATATATTTTTTTGAATCACAATGAAAAGCCTCAAATTCATTATATTGTCTATATTTGCCTTTGGAACCGGTGCGGCCATGGCCGCTGATACAGATTCCATACTGACTCTGGAGAGATGTGTGGAACTTACATTGGCAAACAATGCAGCAGTACGTAATGCAGCCAACAACACTCAGGCTGCTGTGGAGATGCGGAAAGAAACGTTTACCAAATACTTTCCGGAAGTTTCCGCCACCGGATTGGCATTCTGGACACATAATGATGTGTTTGAATATAATATCCTGGACCTGATTGAGATCGGTTTTATAAATAAAGGGAAAATGGCGAGTGTACAGGCTTTGCAACCGGTATTCATGGGAGGTCAGATTGTAAATGGGAATAAATTGGCGGCTGTAGGGGAGGAGGTTGCCAGATTGCGGCAACGGCAGAGCAATGACGATTTGCGTCTTACAACAGAATCCCTTTATTGGAAACTCGCCACATTGAAAGCCACACGGCAGGCTCTTAAGGCTGCGATTGCCACACTTGATACACTTGACAACCAGGTAAAGGTTGCGGTGGATGCCGGTATCGCCATGCGTAATGACCTTTTGAAGGTGCAACTGAAACGAAATTCTTATCGGACTGAGATGGTTGATCTGGATAATGGCATAACTCTTGTCAAGATGTTGCTTGGGCAATATATGGGACAGGGAACGGAAGGTAATTTCGATATTGAGTGTGAGGTACCCCGCGAGGTGCCTGAATTCCCTTCCGAACTTTATATCCCGGGCAAAAGCGCGCTTCCCATGACCGTAGACTATCAATTGTTGCAAAAAAATGTAGAAGCCAAGGAACTTGAGAAGCGTATTGAAGTTGGAAAGAACCTGCCGCAGGTAGCAGTGGGTGCGGGGTGGTTTTATCATGACCTTTTAAAGCAGAATCATAATTTCGGCGCACTGATGGTGGGTATAAACATCCCTCTTTCCGGATGGTGGGGCGGATCCCATGCTATAAAAAGAAAAACGCTTGCAATTGATAACGCCCGTAACGAGCTTGTTGATTTAGGTGAGAAACTTGAAATAGAGATGCTGGACAAATGGAACAATCTCACTGCTTCACACCGTAAGATGGATATCGCCATGGAAGGTATTGCAGAAAGCAAGGAGAATCTTCGTCTCAACCGTCTTTACTATGAAGCAGGGATGTCTACCATTACTGATCTTCTGGAGGCTGAGGCAAGCAACAAAGAATCCATTGACGAATATATAGCTGCCTATGGTGCGTTCCGTGTAGCGCGTTCCGCCTATATTATAAGTACAGGACAGATGTAGGTGTATACCTATGGCTAAGGATACTGAAAAAGCGATGTGTCCAGGACCGCTGGCACATCGCTTTATATATTCCGGGTTACTGAAGGGTTAGGGGATGGTCATTTGATTTCGTCATCGCCGTATTCCCAGCCGAGGTCTTCTATGGTGTCACCATCCTCGTCGCTCCAGTCATCGTCAAGATAGTCTTCTTCGTCCGGTTCTTCTATGCTTTCTTCACCTGGTAGGCTTTCGAATATGAATTCATCTTCTTCGCGCACACGGTGGTGGCCGTCAAGCGGTCGGTGGGTGATGGGTATTTCCTCTATTTGATTGGAGTCATCGTTGATGGCGCGCCATAATGCGTCTTTCAGTTCTGTCAGCCCTTCTCCTGTTACTGCTGAAATAAATACTGTTGGCAGGTCGTCAGGCAGTGATGGGGCGATTTCTGCCTTCAATTCATCGTCAAGCATGTCGCTTTTCGATATGGCGAGCACTCTCTGTTTGTTCATCAGCTGTGGATTGAAACGGCGAAGCTCTTCAAGCAGTATTTCATATTGTTGCTTTATGTCGTCTGCATCGGCGGGAACCATGAAAAGCAGCACGGCATTTCGTTCGATATGTCGCAGGAATCTCAGTCCTAGCCCCCGGCCTTCGCTTGCCCCTTCTATGATACCGGGTATGTCTGCCATGACAAACGAGCGGTTGCCACGATATTCTACAATGCCGAGTTGCGGTTCCATTGTAGTGAACGGATAGTCTGCGATTTTCGGGCGGGCAGCTGAGACGGAGCTTAACAATGTTGATTTTCCTGCGTTGGGAAAACCGACAAGACCTACATCGGCAAGCAGTTTCAGTTCCATTATTATGGTCTTTTCAATTGCCGGCTGGCCGGGTTGCGCGTATCGTGGCGTGCGGTTTGTGGCTGATTTGAAGTGCCAGTTTCCAAGCCCCCCTTTGCCACCCCGCAGGAGCTTTACTTCCTGTCCGTCATCTGTAACCTCGCAAAGGAATTCTCCTGTCTCCGCATCAAATACCACCGTGCCACAGGGAACTTCCACAATCTGGTCTTCACCGTCTTTGCCGAAACTGCGTCCTGCCGAGCCGCTTTGGCCGTTGCCGGCAAAAATATGCCGGCGGTAACGCAGAGGAAGGAGTGTCCACATGTTTTTGTTGCCACGGAGGATCACGTGGCCGCCCCTACCGCCGTCACCGCCGTCAGGTCCACCTTTTGGGACATATTTAGCACGATGAAAGTGTCGCGAGCCGGCGCCTCCTTTGCCTGAGCGGCAAAGTACTTTCACATAATCGATAAAGTTAGAATCTGCCATATGATGTTTGTAATTTTTTTTAGAAAGGATTTTCGGGTGTTACTTAAAGTAACTGTCCTACGTCAGGTAAAACGTCGGGAAGTATCAGTTTGTTAGCGAGCGGTGATGTTTCATGAGCTCTTGTGCATGCCGGAAATCGGCGGGAGAGCCTATGTCTATCCATGTGCCGCTTATGGGATAGAAAGTGACTTTCATTTTTTGTTGCATGGCCGCTTCAATAAGAGTTGTAGCGTCTGTACGTTCATCAGGATTGAGTGCGTTGAGCACGAAATTATTGAATATGTATATTCCGGCGTTGGCAAAGTGGGAATATGTGGGCTTTTCCTGAAGCGCTGTCACTGAGTCGCCTTCTGTGGTGAGGATCGCATAGGGGACAGATACGGTATAGGGGATTGCGGCGATGGTCACATCCGCATCCATATTGATATGACGCAGATACATCTCCTCAAGATCCACAGTGGTGAGCAGATCTGAATTCATCACCAGGGTACATCCACTGTCAGGACGTTTTACAAGTGCAGCCGAACCGATTGTACCGAGCGGTTTTTCCTCTTCCACGCATTTTACGTTTATTCCGTGTCGTGGTATCGAAAAGTAATCTTTTATCTGGTCGGACAGGTAGCGCACCGTGACTGTCACGTCGGTTATGCCGGCGCGTGCCAGCCGCTCTATATTATAGTCGATGATCGGACGCCCGTCAATCTCAAGAAGGGGTTTCGGTGTGGTGAGTGTAAGTGGCCGCAGCCTTTCACCTTTCCCTCCTGCCATTAGCAGGGCGCTTATCGGAAGAAGGGTAGACTGTTCGGTAAGGTTTATGAGGCGTACGATACCCCCCTCTATGTCAAGTTCCGGCAGGAGTTTTATACCTTTGGCGCGTGCAGCCCTGATGGTGTGCAGCCGCTGGATCGGTGCATCTTTTGCTGATATGGCACTGAAATCGGTGTTCATTACCTGCCATACAGGATTGTCAAGCGATGTGCCGCAAAGTATCCCGCGCCGTATGTCTCCATCTGTCAGGGTGCCGAGCATCCTGAGTGATACCGGATCTGCGACAATGAGTGTCATGACCCCGCCGGAAAGGTCATTGATCCGATGTAAGGCTTCTCTTACAGTCTCGTTTTTATATATGATATGTTTTTCCACGGGATTATTTTTTTAATGATATCATAGCTTCAGCCACAATCCAGTCAAGAGGGGTGTCAAGATCTACGGACCGTTCTGCCGGCATTTCATATGGCAGGCGGCGTGGGAAACTGCCCATCGGCATCATTGCGAGCGATGCCGGATTTATGGCATATACGGCGCCGTTGAATTCCCATGCACGAGGGGCATCCTGACGCCGCGTAAGTTGACCGTCACCTTTGGATATATGTAGCGTTCCGGTTGACGGGTCTGTCTCGAAACAGTTGTAATATGGATTTGCCGATGTCTCTTTTACGGATACGGCCATATCCGGCGTTTCTTTTTCGTAAATGTCTATACACCCTTCTACATCCTCAACAGTGCGGAATGGGGAGGTTGGTTGTAAGAGCAATATATAATCAAACTCTATACCCGATTCGCGGGCTGTATCTGCCGCATGCAGCATCATCTCACGCGAACCGGCGCTGTCTGTTGCCAACTCCGGCGGCCGCCGGTAACCGGTTTCCAGTCCGCAGGTTCCCGCCACAGCTGCAATCTTGTCGCTGTCGGTTGACAGCATTATGTTCTCCTTAGGCCATCCATGGCGCCGGCATAATTCCATTGCAGTGTCAATGCTGTATGATATAAGGGGTTTGCCTCCAAGCAATTTTATGTTTTTGCCTGGAATCCCCTTGCTTCCCCCGCGGGCAGGTATGATGATTAATGGTTTCACTCTCTGTAATGGTTTAATTTGAGGCCGGTAAGTCGTAGAAACGTTTTGTGGCCAGTTCCTGTAATGGGAATGTGGCTAAGGTGCAGGCGATGTTTTGTGCCGTACCGGGTTTCTGATATGGATTTGATGTGTTCAGCGCTTTCATACGCCATGTTCCTGATAGCGCAAGGGAAATGGCGTCTGATATTTCATCTGCCGTATCGCCACAATGTATTACCGATTCGGCGGCGGTGCGGCCACGTTGGCGTATGCCGATGTCAACTGTGGGTATATGTGCCGAAGGCACTTCCACAATGCCGCTTGATGAATTTCCTACAACGGCGCCTATATGTTTGAGAGCCGAGAGGTAACGCCGTCTTCCTAACGACGGCACCACGGAACATCTGTTTGTATGCATTGCCGCATATTCCTCAATGAGCCTTATAATGTCGGATCCTCCGGGATCGTTGTTGGGGTAGGTGAATATTACGGGTGATTGCGGGAATCTGTCAAGTGCTTTCAGCAGCGCCATGCATCGCACGGCGGGTAAAGCCCCGTTGTCAAGTGTCGCCGGATGGTATGTGACAAGCAGTGTGCCGGTTCCGATTTTTAGGCCGGCCAGCTTTTCAAGTTCCTCCACTGTAGCTTCGTCTGGAAGTTCCATCAGGTTTTCCACACCGAGGGCGCCGAAATTGAACACGCGTGATGGTTCTTCACCCATCTGTATTACTCTCTGGCGGTAATCCTCTGTAGCGGTGAAATGCAATGCCGACAATTTTGTAAGCGCATGGCGGATGTTGTCGTCAAATGCCCCCTCGGATATTTCTCCTCCTGCTATGTGTGCTATGGGAATGCCCATTATTGTGGCGGCTGTTGCAACCGGCAGCATCTCATATCTATCCCCAAGCAATAGGATTATGTCTGGCTGGATGCTGTTGAAGGCTTCTGCCATTCCGCTAAGGCAACGTGAGGATGCCATGGCGGTCTCTGTGGGGGAGGTGGCGCCGGATCCGCTATCAAGCATAGGCACGCGTGCCGCCACTTCAATGCCGTCTGCAATAATCTCATCAATCGTGTTTCCGAAAGCCGGATGAAGGTGCATGTTTGTGGCTATGACACAAGTTTCCACATCGTTTCGCTTCTGAAGCTCTTTCACAACCCCTTGCAGGAGCCCCCAGTCTGCCCGGCAGCTTGTCACTATGGCAATCTTCCGTTTTTTATCAGTCGTTCCGGTCATAATACATATGCGATTACGATAAGTAACTTAATTTTGATTATTGAATCTTATGCGTCAGGCTTTTTAGCAAAGTGTGAGACGTGAGGTCGCAGAGAGTAAAGATGCTGCGTGGGAGAGTTCTTCAGGGGTAACGGCTTCTATTTCCGAGCGGAGTTTTGCCGCAGGTGCCACCTCGCCTGTTATAAGTGCCGAATGTGCCATGGAGAGTGTGGTTTGTTCCAGGGAGGCTGCCGCCACTGTGAGTTGGCCGAGATACTGTTTCTTGGCTGCTGCAAGCCTGCGTCCTGAGGGTGGATTGCGTTGCAGGTCGGTGATAATATGTGCTGTAAGATCACTGCAAAGCACCATGTCTTCAGGGCTGCAGCCGAAGTATGCCGTAAACAAGCCGCAATCGGCCATCAGCGACAATGATGCGTCTGCGGAATATACCAGTCCGCGGCGTTCGCGCAATTCGGCATTAAGCCTGGAATTCATGCCAGGTCCACCGATTATGTTTGTAAGCAGTGCAAGAGCGGTGCGCTCTGTGGAGAATATTCCGGGTACTTGGGCACCGATTACCGTGTGAGCCTGATGTGCGCCTGTTTCGCGTGATTCTGAAAACTGGGGAACTGTGGCAATTGTTTGTTGCCTGTGGGGTGGTTTTACGGCAGTTACAGATGAATCTCCTGCCATTTCCTGGAAATGCCGGCTTATTGTGGCATAGGCGTGGGATGCTGATTCGGATCCGCTGTAAAACAGTATCATTTCTGTAGGCAAGAAATGCCCATCAACGAAAGTCCTGCATATTTCTGATGTGAATCCTGCCAGATTTTTTTCTGTGCCAAGGATTGAGTGGCCGAGAGTGGAGCCTGAAAATATGCGGTTTTCAAATTCGTCGAATACAAGTTCTGCAGGACTGTCAAGATAGCTGTTTATCTCCTCACATACCACTTCTCTTTCCTTGTTGAGTTCCCTTTCTGGAAAAGTAGGGTTATAAGCGAGGTCAGCCAGCAACTGTGACGCCCTTGCAAGGTTCCCTTTTGGGAAAATTGTATAGAATGTTATTTCTTCTTTGGTGGTAAATGCGTTCAGTTCACCACCTACCGCTTCCATACGGCTGTTGATATGGTGCGCGCGCCTGTGTGTTGTGCCCTTGAATATGGTATGCTCCACAAAGTGGGCCAGACCGTGGGTTTCCGGCGCGGTTTCATATCGGCTTCCACCTTTGACGGTAAAGCCGAAACAGCCGACCGGAGTACGCGCTTGCATGCACACAAGTGTATGTCCGGTAGGCAGGGTGAAAAGTTGCAATGTTTCAGGTGGTTTCTTAGACATTCTCTGTGTCATTAGGCTCACGCCATACTCCGTCTGCCTTCAGCAGTGATATAAGTTGTTCCACAGCTGTTTCAGCCGGGATATTTTTTAGGACCGGTGTTTTCCCCCGGTAGAGTGATATGTTCCCTTTTCCGGCACCGACATATCCGTAGTCGGCATCGGCCATCTCTCCGGGGCCGTTGACAATACAACCCATAATGGCTATTTTGAGACCTTTCAGATGCGATGTGGCGTTTTTAACTTTTTGCACGGTCTTGCTCAGATTAAAGAGTGTGCGGCCGCAACCCGGGCATGAGACGAACTCTGTGCGCGATACGCGGCGGCGTGCAGCCTGGAGTATGCCGAGCGACAGGCGTGTGCGGTCTTCATCAGAAAGGGTGTCTGCCTGTAAGTCAATGCCGTCTATCAGCCCGCGCATAAGCAATGTCCCGAAATCGGCGGCGGCGTGTATTGTTACCGTACCAGCCGGTAAACCGTTGTAGCCAAGCCGCGCTATCACGGGGTTTGACAATCCAAGTATGTCAAGCCGGTGGACTGCTGCGGAAATCTCGCCTACCGGGTTTTGGTGGTTCGAGCTTATTACTATTATTTTTCCGGCAACATCTTCCGGATTGAATTCCGGTGACAGTACCGCATGGGCTGTATGTTCTGAAATGTCATCTGCAGGTATGTGGTCGTAGCCCATGACTACAGGCACATTGCTTCCTCCGCAAAGGCCTATGGCAGCAGTGGGCCGGTGTATGGAGGGGTCGTCATTGAGAAGTTCAAGGGCTATATCCGCGTTTATTTCCGGTGCGTCTGAAAGCGACGTTATGTGATTGACAAGTTCACGTGCCACCGGTATTTCACACTCAGGATCTTCGCTCAGTGATACACGCACTGTATCGCCTATCCCTTCGGCGAGCAATGTGCCTATCCCCACGGCGGAACGCACGCGTCCGTCCTCACCGTCGCCAGCTTCGGTCACACCTAGATGCAGGGGGAAATGCATATCCTCGGCATCCATGGCGCGAACCAGCAGACGCACGGTGTGCACCATCACTACGGTGTTGCTTGCTTTTATGGAGATTACTATGTCTGAAAAGTCGTGGTTGCGTGCCACACGCAGAAATTCCATGGCACTCTCAACCATTCCCGCAGGGGTGTCGCCGTAACGGCTCATTATGCGGTCTGACAGCGAACCGTGGTTCACCCCTATGCGTACGGCGGTGCCATGTTTTTTGCAAAGTTCCAGGAATGGCCCGAAAGTGTTTTCAATTCTGGAAAGTTCCTGCAGGTATTCTTCATCTGTGTATTCAAGTTTTACAAACGTGCGGCCTGGATCCACGAAATTTCCGGGATTGATACGCACTTTGTCAACCTCTGTTGCGGCCGCGAATGCCGCCTTGGGGTTGAAATGGATGTCTGCCACCAAAGGGATCGTGTAGCCCAGTTCATGTACAAAGCGGCGTATTTCGCCCATGGCATGCGCCTCGCGTTCTCCTTGTGCGGTAAGGCGGTCAATGTCGGCTCCGGCGTCGGCGATGCGTAATATCTGTTTTACAGAAGCCTCCACATCGGTAGTGGTTGTATTGTTCATTGATTGCAGACGGATGGGGTTGTCACCTCCTGTCGGCACACATCCGATATGTGTCACTGATGATGGACGACGCTTGTAATTGAATACACTCATATGATTTTCACAATGGGATCAGTTTACCTTGAAATCGTATTTCACTTCCTTAAGATCTTCATTCGCCTTGACGATTTTTTTTCCTAAACCGTCACGCCATGTATCGTATCGGGCTGCGACATCCATGTCGGTAAGGGCAATGATACGTGTGGCAAGTACGGCTGCGTTCATTGCGCCGTCAATACCTGTAGCTGCTACAGGTATGCCTGGAGGCATCTGGGCTACAGACAGGAGTGCGTCCTCACCTTGTAATGTGGCGCTCAAGGGGACACCAATGACAGGCAATGGTGTTATGGCGGCTATGACTCCCGGCAGGGCTGCCGACATGCCCGCTCCCGCTATTATCACTTTTACTCCGCGGTTTGCTGCGTTTTTGGCAAAATCTGCAACCTCTTCAGGGGTGCGGTGTGCCGACAGGGCGAGCATTTCAAACGGGATCTGCATGCCGTCAAGGTAATCGGCCGCTTTTTTCATTATGGGAAGATCCGAGGTGCTTCCCATTATAATGCTGACTGATGGTTTCATGTATATGAGGTTATATTATGATCAATTGAATTGTATTACAGAATTGGCTGGAGTGTGTGCGCAGGTCAGTAGAATGACGGAATGGCAGCCGCCTGCAACGTCCACGCCGGAAGGAATACGCAAATGAATCCGTTCAGGAATCCTGCCGCCACCTGGAGAAGTGTATGGCGCCCAAGTATAAGGCGCGATGTGCATACACATCCGGCTAAGACCACGGCAATGACAAATTCCCATTGCAGGTTTGTTACGGAATTTCCGCTGCTCATCAGGAAGAATATCATCGCGCAGAGCGCTCCTGTTCCTGTGGCGTGTCCACTGATTTTCCACCAGTGGTTTACAATGTTGAGGACCACCAGGGAAATGGCACCTCCGAACATGAAAAGGTAAAGCCACTGGGGAGCGTGCACGAAATAGTAGTATATGCCGGTTCCCAGGTAGCATAAGGTGCATATAAGGTACGGCCAGCCACGTTCGGCGCGTTCGTTTAGCATAGGATCCTTTACGGCTCCGAGATGTGTAAGCAGAAATATGCCGATGACAGGAACCACACATGTTGCCACAAAAGTCACCGCTATGACAATCATTTTTGCTTTTTCCGGGCTATAGCATAAGTAAGAAAGGTACATGGCAAGCAGTATGCCGTAGGTACCCATCAGTATTGGGGAGAATACTGCGGAAAAAATGCGTGCTAAGGTGGTTGTAAACTTCATCGGTCTATATTTTCGGATAGTTTATTTGTAAATATTTGATAGGAACGTAGTTGATGACGGAAGTCCTTAGTGCGCTTGTTTGCGTAAGCGGGCTACCTGAAATCCCATTGTCTCACGGTATTTTGCAACAGTGCGGCGGGCTATGGGCAGTCCTTCTTTTTCAAGAAGCAGGGTCAGTTCACGGTCGCTGAGAGGTTTGTCTTTATTTTCTTGCTCAATGGCAGAGCGTATTACAGCCATTACGCGGTTTGCCGTCACAGATTCATCGTTTTCCCGGATCCGTTCGTTGAAAAATTTTTTGAGTGGATATACACCACGGATCGTAGCTACATATTTGCCTTGTGTGGCGCGGGATATGACTGAAAGGTTATATCCGGTGATGGCTGCCACATCTTTGAGCACCATCGGCCTGATATCTTCTTCCTCTTCCGTAAGGAAAAACTTGTGCTGGAGTTTTACAATGGCGCTCATGACATTGAAGAGGGTTTGCTGGCGCATGTTCACAATTTTTATGAAATTGCGTGCGTCCTCCCGTTTGGCTCTGAGAAAAGCGCGTGCTTCATCCGCCAACCGCCCCTGTTGTCTGCCGAGGCTGTCTTCTTCCGCAAAGGTGGCTTCCACACGCAGTTCCGGCACATGGTTGAGGAGTGTCAGTGACAGTACCCCGTCCTCTCCTGTCTCAAAGCTGAAATCGGGAGATATTCCACGGCTGCCATGCTCCATACGCATGTCCGGCACCCCTCCTCCCGGTTTAGGATCAAGGTGTTTTATTATGTCTGCTGCTTTTGCGACGGCATCTGTATCAATGCCAATGCGCCCGGCTATCTTCGCGTAATGTTTTTTCGCAAGTAGGTCAAAATATGATGATACTATTTCTATTGCCGTTAAGGTGGCTGTAGTGCGTGGCAGGCGTCTTAATTGAAGCAGGAGGCAATCGCGCAGATCCATGGCCCCTACTCCCGGAGGGTCAAGTGTCCTTACCATTTCCCAGATGTGTCCCACCTCTTCCGTAGAAACATCTATGCCGCTTTCTATAGTCATGTCATCAGCCAGAGCTTGGCAAGAACGGGTCATATAGCCGTTGGAATCAATGTTTCCGACTATATAACGTGCTATTTCCACCTCTTTTTCGTTTAGGTCAAGTTCCGATACCTGGTTCATAAGGCGTTCGGTAAGCCCTTCACCGTCGGAAGCCACACCTTGTTCGTGATACGTGAGTTCACTGTCAAACGTGCGGTGTCTTATGCCGGATGTGACAGTGTTTCCTGTGGATGACAGATATTCAGGCATATCCTCTTCCGACCTGAAATCCGCGCGTTGCATTTCGTCGGGAGTTTCGTTGAATGCAGTTCCGTCTTCCGTCGCGGAAGATGGGGTGCGTTGATCTTCCGGTTGGTCGTCAACGGCTTCAAGTGCCGGCATTTCATCAAGCGCGCGCTGCACTTCATCTTCCACTTCCGGACCAGTCATTTCAAGCATGCGCACAAACTGCACTTGCAGGGGCGTGAGCCTCTGCGTCTGTTTTAGTTCTGTGCCCAATTGCTGTTTCATGTCGTATGGCGCGTGATGGAAAAATACTTTGGTTATAGTTCGTCTATGTCTCCTGCGTTGCGTTCCATAATGGCTGCGGCAAGCGAGTCGCCGGTCTGCACTATTGCCACAAGGGGATAAAGTTTACGTGCGGCATCGTAGTTCCGGCAATCCTCGAAACTGTTCTGGTTCACTCCCCACGCTCCCATATGCCAGCGTATGGCCAGCATCTCGTCATCGCTTAGTTCCATACCGCTGCATAGGGCCAGTATGACAGATTTTTCTCCATGTCCCATAGGGAAGTTGCGGTAAGTTACTTTATATCCTTCGGCGTCTTCCCATTGTCCGAGTGCGTTTTTACGCTTTTTCACGGAGCGGCGGTATATGTCTGTCTTGCATATATCATGCAAAAGCGAGGCTATGATTATGTTTTCCCTGCTCACTTCGGTTTCGAGGGATGGCTCTATGGCCTTCATGCCTTCCCACACCGCCAATGCGGCTTTGCAGGCGTTAAGCGAGTGAAGGGCAAGTCCTCCTTCAACGTTCAAATGATGTCCTGCTGATGCCGGCGCTTCAAAGAATCCCTGGGTATTGAGATCTTCAAGCAATCCTTCCACCCCTTCCCGGCCAGTGGATCTGAGGAGTGTTTCAAATTCTTCCTTACATGCTTTTGCGTCGACTTTTGACATATGTATATTTTTTTGATGTTGTCAGGATTCGTTTGGTGCAGTTGCACCCAATTGCCGGATATTGCCGGTGGCTGTCTTACCATTGTATTTCCACCGATGCACCTTTCATCGGGATAGGAATGGGTGGGGTTAATTTTGTTACTTTTATCTTTCCACCTTCCAGAAACCTCCACCTGTCGCATATGGCTCGCATTATTTTGACCGTAACGGTTTCAAGCAGCTCGCATGGTGTGGCCATGACCTGTTTTGAAATGGCGGCTATCTCGGCATAGTTTACAGTAGAATTGATGTCTTCGGATTCTGTTTCCGCGGGATAATGGTTGAACCATACTTCAACAGAAACTTCAAACAGGTTTCCCACTTTCTTTTCTTGCGGGAGTAGCCCGTGGAAAGCATGGATCCGCATACTGTCAAGTCTGACTGTAAGTCTCATAATGTAACGTCTATTGTATTTACATACAAAGTTAACTATTTTTCCTTTGCTGCAAAAATCATTCCAGAATATAAAAGCACCCATACCGTTGTCATTTCGGTACGGGTGATATGCTGGTTGATAATTGAAGGTATGCTTCGGTTTTATTCATCGGATCTGCTGGCGGCAGCGGCAGCTTGCCTGCGGGCGATTTCTATAGTCTTTTCAAGGCGTTTGTGTTGCACCTCGTTATCCCTGGCGCGGATCAGGGCACGGCTGTAATTGTATGCGTTGGCTATGCCTTGTGCCTGTGCGGCTGATAGTTTTATTGATTTGTTTTTACCTCCGGTAAATTGCAGTGTGAGAGTGGCAGACGGGTTGGAAGCAAGGTTCTTCACCGTGACGGATCCGATTGTGTCGCTTTGCTCCGGTGAAAATGTTATGACTTCTCCTCCGTCAATGCGGTAATTGCTTTCGCCATCGTAAGGCACTGCTTGTGTTGATGCGGAAGCCGCCGGGCCATTTATAGCTATCGCTGTATGTTTGAGCGATGGATTGGCAGAAGATACGATATAAAATTGTCCGATCTCAGATACGCGTGCTTCTATTCCCGTAGTGTTCATGAATGCGGGGTTATAGCTTTTTGCATCTATCCAGTATCCCTCTATCATGCCTGGGGTTTTTATCCATTTGAGGCGAGGCTTGAGGTTTTCCATTGCCGCATTATCTGCAATGTTGGTGGAGTCTATTGAGGCGATCTGCATTAATGCCAGCTGTTCTATTACTTTTGGGCGTAACAGCATTCCTTCACGTTGTATTGCCATTTCGGAAATATAGGTTTTCTGAAGCGAGTCAAGCAGGGATGTGGCGCGGTTGTAGTCTTGTGCTTCATAAGCCTGTGTGGCTTCCGTAAGGAGTACGCGTGCCTGGGGATCTTCTTTTTGTCCAGAGCATGCTGCCATGATTATTCCGGAAAGGGCATAGATGAAAGTCTTTTTCATGTTTTCAGTGTTGAATATGCTTTAAGAGAAGTGTATTGCGTCTGTTGCTTCAGCCGAAGGTTTCAGTTGGCTCTTTGTACTTCCTTTACTCCTTTTACAGTCTGGATCTTCCTTATCAGTGAATTGAGCATCCTGGTGTCTGATATGCCTATTACAAGATGGCCTTGGAAGAGACTGTCGTGGGAGTCTATGGATATGTTGCGCAAACTTACGTTTTTTTCTTTGTTAATAATTGAGGTGATATTGGTGATAATGCCGATATCGTCGCGTCCTAACACGCGCAGTGTCACGGCAAACTGTTCGCCGATCTTGCCGGACCATCTGGTAGTGATCATGCGGTATGGGTAGCGTTCGCGTATATTATGTGCATTCGGGCAATCGGTGCGGTGTATTTTTATCACACCTTCTGATGATATGAAACCGAATACGTCATCACCATAAATGGGGTTGCAGCATTTCGCGAATTTATAGCTGATCCCCTTGATATTGTTGCCGATCACTAATACGTCGGTGGATCCTGGAGCCCCGCTTTCCGTGCTGTCCGGCGTGGTGCGTAATGTAAATTCTTCGGCAGATACCGGGGTTGAATGGCTTTCGCCATCTTTGTTCCCGTTTTCGAAATTGATATATTTTTCTGCGAGGGAGTTTACATCAAGTTTTTCGCCTGCTATGTCCCTGAAAAAATCTGTGGAATTTTTAAAACCGATTTTCTTTATGAAACGGCTTAAAGTGGCTTCGTCAAGATCAATTTTACGGTTCTTAAAGCGGCGTTCAAGCATTTCACGGCCGAGGTCGGCAGTGCGTCCCTGCTGTTCTTTTATTGTCTGGCGGATCTTTGTACGGGCTTTGGAGGTGGTGACAAAGTTGAGCCAGTCGGCTTTGGGTTGCTGCGAAGATGAGGTGAGCACTTCTACCGTGTCGCCGCTTTTCAGCTTGTATGTGATCTTTTCATTTTTGCCGTTTACGCGCCCTCCGACGCAGGAACAGCCCAGTCCTGAATGTATGTTGAATGCGAAATCAAGCAGTGTGGCACCGGCAGGCAAGCGGTAAAGGTCACCTTTGGGCGTGAAGACGAACACCTCCTTGTCGTATATGTCCATCTTGAAATTACGCATCAGCTCCATCGGTTCGGAGTTTGCAGTCTCAAGTATGTCCCGCACATTGTTCATCCATGCATCCAAGTTGCTTTCGCTCTTTATACCTTTGTATCGCCAGTGTGCCGCCAACCCCTTTTCGGCTACGAGATCCATGCGGCGCGTGCGTATCTGCACTTCCACCCATTTCCCTTCAGGCCCCGCCACGGTGATGTGCAAGGATTCATATCCGTTGGATTTCGGGATGCTTATCCAGTCTTTCATGCGCGATGGATTAGGCTGGTACATGTCTGTCACAACAGAATATGCCATCCAGCAGTCGCTTTTCTCTTTTTCGGGAGGGGTGTCTATGATGATGCGTATCGCAAAAAGGTCGTATATGTGGTCTATGTCGTTTTTCTGTTTTCGCATCTTGTTCCAGATGGAGAAAATTGACTTTGTACGTCCCTTTATGTCGAATTTCAGCCCTAGCTTCTCCAGTTTTTCTTTTATCGGGCCAATGAATGAGGCGATGTATGCGTCTCTGGCGTTTTTCCGCTCGTTGAGTTGTTTTGCGATGGAGGTGTATGTGGGTCGGTCGGTATATTTGAGCGACATATCCTCCAACTCTGATTTTATGGTGTACAACCCAAGGCGATGCGCAAGGGAGGCATACAGGTAGTTTGCTTCATATGCCACATCCCTTACCAGCCTTTCATTGGGGTGGTGGTTTATGATTTTCATAAGCACGAGACGATTGAGTATCATTATTATGATAACCCTTATGTCATCGGCGAATGTCATGAGCAAGCGTCTGAAATTCTCTGATTCTATGGCTGTGCCTCTTTCGTAAAGTGACGACACTTTCAGCAGTCCGCGCACCATCCGCGCGATATCCTCGCCCCATTGTGCGGATACCTTCTCCGGAGTGTGGTAACCGGTAAGGCAAATCGGATAGAGCAATATGGCTATGACCATATTTCGGTCTGGGCTTACACGGCTGCAAAGTTCTATGGCTGTGGCCATGCTTCGCAGCAATGTTGAGTTTCCGAATTTGTCGCGGTTGAAATGCCCGTCTTTGGCTGCATCGGTTAATATGCCACGTAGCAGGATGATGTCATCATGTGTCGCATCAGCCATTTCGCCGGCAAAAAGCAGCAGTTGTCTGTATGACGAAGGGACGCTTTTTAATTCGGATTCTGTAAGCCTGTTGGCCATAATCTCCTTCTCTGAGAGTGGAGCGGCTTCTGTGGCTGCCGTATTTTTTTCTTTCTCGCTCATAGTTTATTCCATTTGCTCAATACAGATCCCGGGGGTGTGCCTGCGGACTGGCGATGGTAGCTGTCACTGGCTCTCGCGGTTGCCTTGTGAGATGATATAGTCTTTTACCTCCTGGAAAAGACGTGTGGCGAAAACGAATTCGTTAAGAGCTTCGTTGGTTGTCGTGAATATTCGCTGCTTGTCTCCTACCCATTCACGGTGCCCTTTGTTTATGAATACGATATTTTCTCCTATGCCAAGCACGGAGTTCATGTCGTGGGTATTGATAATGGTCGTTATGTCGTATTCCTGTGTGATATCGTGCAGGAGTTCGTCAATAAGTATTGATGTCTTTGGATCCAGGCCGGAGTTGGGCTCGTCGCAAAACAGATATCGCGGATTGAGAGCGATTGATCTTGCTATGGCGACACGTTTCTGCATGCCGCCCGAAATTTCTGACGGATATTTGGATTCGGCGCCGGCAAGATTCACGCGGTTGATGCAGAAATGGGCACGCTCCAATTGTTCCGCACGGCTCATTTTCGAGAACATCATGAGCGGGAACATCACATTGCCGAGCACTGTCTCGGAGTCAAAAAGTGCGGATCCCTGAAACAGCATACCTATTTCATGACGGAGCTGTTTGATCTGCGTATCTGTCATCTTCATGAAGTCGCGGCCGTCGTAGAGTATTTCTCCCTGTTCGGGACGCACAAGTCCTACGATACATTTCATAAGGACAGTTTTTCCAGATCCGCTCTGGCCTATAATCAGATTTGTCTTGCCGGAATAGAATTTGGCACTTACATCATGAAGTATGGTCTTTCCGTCAAATGATTTGATGATATTCTTTACTTCAATCATTGCAGTAAGAGTTTTGTCAGTACCACATCGAAAAGCAATATAAGGATACTGCTTGATACTACGGCATTGGTGCTTGCTTTACCCACTTCAAGTGCACCTCCCTTTACGTAATATCCGAAATAAGATGATACGGAGGCTATTATGAAGGCAAAAAATAGAGATTTTATGATTCCGTACCATACGTACCACTCAACGAACAGTGCCTGGATACCGTAAATAAAGCGTGATACGCTTATCAGATCGGTAAATGCGGCCACACACCATCCTCCCACAAACGAGGTCGCGATACAGAATACAACCAGCACCGGCATGAACATGACGAAAGCCAAGATCTTCGGGGTGACCAGGAAGTTGGTGGAGTTGACACCCATTATTTCAAGTGCGTCTATCTGCTCGGTCACTCTCATTGTGCCGATCTCTGAGGCTATGCTTGATCCGACCTTTCCGGCTAGAATCAGGCAAAGAATTGAATTTGAAAACTCCAGAAGCACGATGTCACGTGTGGCAAGTCCGACAGAATATGCCGGAATAAGTGGCGACTGTACGTTAAGTTGCATCTGGATGGTGCAAACGGCACCGATAAACAATGAGATCACGATTACCAGCGGAATGGAATCCACACCGAGTTTCATGATTTCAAGTACGGTGCGACGACCGAATACCGACCATTTGTCAGGTATGGCGAAAGCTCTTTTCAGAAACAGGGTATATTTCCCCAGTTGCTCCAGAGATTTTGTCAATATCATTTCAAAAAAATTTCTTTATTCTCATAAAAAATGCCTTGGTACACAGAATCTGTACAATTCAGTCTGTGCCAACATCCCTTCATAAACAATTAACAAAGGTAGTGAGTTTTTCGTTTCTTTACGTTTAAGAAATCTTAAAAAACAGCAAAGCCCGACTTAAAGTCGGGCTTTGAAAGAGGTACCAAGCGGACTCGAACCGCTGTACACGGTTTTGCAGACCGTTACCTAACCACTCGGCCATGGTACCGTGTTGATTGCGGGTACAAAGGTACGCATTATTTTTTATTGTGCAAACTTTTCGGTTGGTTTTTCCGCTTTTTTGTATGGTAGGGGGGCTGTTCAGGGGTGCATTGTCTTGATTGCGGGTTTGCTTGTGCCTGTTTGCCCGCGTTGGAGCGGCTGGCGTTCCGTGGTTTGCCGGGATGTTTTTTACCGGAACGGTAGGTTTTTGTTTTTCCACCGGGGTTGTATTCCGGGGAGATGCCCATTTCTTCCGGAAGCGGATTTTTCAATATCTCTTTTTTTAGAAACCGCTCTATTTGCCCGAATTTCTGTTGTTCTTTTCCCCCGGCTACAAGGGTCACTGCGATTCCTCCTGCATTGGCACGTGCTGTGCGGCCTATGCGGTGCACATAGTCCTCGGCACATCGTGGCACGTCGTAATTTACAACCATTGAGATATCTTCGATATCAATGCCTCTGGCCACGATATCTGTGGCTATCATCGCGTCAATGCGGCCTGCCTTGAAGTCAAGCATTACGTCGTCGCGCTGTTGCTGTTCAAGATCGGAGTGCATTTCTCCTACTTTCAGGTTGTGTTTGCGCAGCGTGCGTGCGAGGTCTTTTACATTAAGTTTGGATGCGGCGAATACTATCACCCGATGCTGGCGGACGGTGCGTAGCAGATGCTCAAGCAGAGCCGGTTTTTGCCCTTCACCGCACACGTATGCGCTTTGTTCTATTTTTTCGGCAGGCCGGCTTACGGCTATTTTCACTTCGGCAGGGTCTTTGAGTATGGCTTTTGCCATCATCTTTATTTTTGGCGGCATGGTTGCGGAGAACATCAGGGTCTGCCGGTCTTTGGGGAGATGTTTCACGATCTGCATTATATCATCGTAGAATCCCATGTCAAGCATCCGGTCGGCTTCGTCTAGAATAAAAAACGAGACTTTGGAAAGATCCACAATTCCGGTGTTCAGATGTGCGAGAAGCCGGCCTGGGGTTGCGATAATCACATCGGCACCGCTTTTTAGGCCACGTTGTTGCCGTCCGAATTCTTCTCCTCCTGCACCTCCATATACTGCCATGCTGCTCACGGGCATATAATATGCGAACCCTTCCATCTGTCGGTCGATCTGCTGGGCAAGCTCTCGTGTAGGGGCCATAACCACGCAGTTTATGGCGTCGGTAGGGTAGTCGCCATAAGTTATCATGTCAATTACCGGCAGAAGATATGCTGCCGTTTTGCCAGTGCCAGTCTGGGCTACTGCTATGAGGTCGCGCCCTTCCAGAGCGATGGGTATGGATTGTTCTTGAATAGGGGTGCACTGGTCGAAGTGCATGTCATATAGCGCATCAAGAAGATCGTCGCTGAGGTCTAATTCGTCAAATCGCATCAGGGTAGTTATAAACAGTGCGTGGGAAATAATTTGCGAAATTACTCAAAAATAACGATGTGCACAATTGGCACTTCCACAATAATTCTCACCCGGTATTGTATTTTACTGTCTTAGGACAGGGTGCCATGAGGGTTGACGGTTTCCGTTGTATGGTCTGATCAGTATGTTCCAGGTAGGGAAGATGGCAGATGGCACAGTTTCCTGAGACATAATACAAGCAGGTAGCTTGTTGCCGCCGCTATTGCCACAGGCAACATTAGTGGGTATGCCTGTGCCATTTCCACTGTTATGAATATTGACATAAAGGGGGCGCGTATAGCTCCTGCCATTACCGATCCCATGCCTATGAAAGCGAAATCCGCTACCGGTAGCGTGAGGCCGAATGTGGTGTTTAGGAGTTGCGCGAAAAAGAATCCCGCAACGCAGCCTGCCATAAGTGTCGGGGCAAAATCTCCCGCCACACCTCCTCCGCTATTGGTAGATGCGCAGGCGAATGCCTTTATGGCCATGATGCCGAAAGCTATCAGTATTGTTGCCGGGATATTGTTCCAGTTGTTGGCAAATAAACTGTAAGAGGTGATATCTTCTGTATGTCCTGCCAACAGATCCGACATAAAATTGTATCCTTCTCCATAAAGGACAGGAAATATAAATACAAGTATGCTGAGTATTGTGCCAGACACGATATTTTTTATCCAGGGACCGGTCATTGAATTATACCAATTCCTCATAAAAGACATTATGGATGAGTAATAGAAAGAGTATATGCCACAGAAAACGCCTAAAAGTACAACCCATATCATCCAGTGCCAGTCAAATTGTACGAAATCAAAGAAATTCAGATCGGTAGTGCACCCGCTCAATACATATGCCGTTAGACCGGCTGTCACAGCGGACAATATTATCGCGAGAATCGCCGGGGTTGACAATGTGACAGTGAGTACCTCAAGAGCAAACAGCGCTCCTCCTATAGGGGCTTTGAATATGCCAGCTATTCCGGCTGCGGCTCCGCATGCGAGCAGTATTTTTATAAGTTCCGTGTCTGCGCGCAATATCCGTGCAAGATTGCTGCCGATAGCGGCGCCGGTGTATGCAATAGGGCCTTCAGACCCGGCGGAACCTCCGAAACCTAGTGTAAGCGAGCTTGCTATCATAGGAGCATAAGTGAGGTCTGGTGCCAGCCTGTATTTATGTCGGGCTATGGCGCGGTTGATACGGTCTGTGCCGTGATAGATCTTTTTGTGCAGGATACGACGTTGGTATAAACCGGTCAGCAATATGCCGGTCAAGGGGGATACAAGCAGTATCCAATTGGATCCTTGAGGATTCATCTGGCTGGTTATGGTCTGGGAAATCCATTTTATGGAAGTTTTCAGCATGAAAGCTGCCGTACCGGTTACGAGCCCGGTAACGAAAGCCAATATCATCATGAACGCATACGGAGGTATGCGCCGGTGCATGAACCTGAGAATCACGCTTTCATGTTTAATATCTGAACCCCCGGAATCCATTAATCTGCTTAAAAGTTGAAAACGCTTGTTTTTTAATATAACACGGTGGTGGATGCAAGGTTTAAAATAATGTTGGGATTGAAAGTGGAATTAATTACCTTTGCACCTGTAGATAAATTTTAATGTTCAGTATATATGAACAAGATTGTTGAGAAAGAACATTTCTCTGAAAAAGTAATTCGCCTTGTAGTGGAAGCGCCTCTGATCGCGCGTGCCAGAAAACCCGGGCATTTTGTCATTGTCATTAGCGACGAGAAAGGGGAGCGCATACCACTTACAATAGCTGACTCGGATGAGAAGGCGGGTACAATAACACTGATAGTCCAAGCGGTAGGGGAGTCTACCATCTCCATCTGTGCGAAGGAGCCGGGTGAGTTCCTACATGATGTGGTGGGTCCGCTCGGCCGGGCTACGTCTATAGAGAATTTTGGAACTGTAGTTTGCTGTGGCGGCGGCGTTGGCGTCGCTCCGCTGCTCCCTATTCTAAAAGCCATGAAAGCGGCAGGAAATAAGGTGGTTTCAATTCTTGCTGCGCGCACCAAGGATCTGATCATACTTGAAGATCAAGTGCGGGAACACTCCGACGAGGTCATAATAATGACCGATGACGGCTCATATGGCAGTAAAGGTCTTGTGACCGATGGACTGGAAACGGTCTTGAAACGTGAGCATGTGGATATGACATGTACCATAGGACCGGCCGTGATGATGAAATTCGTATCTATGCTTACAAAGAAGTATGAAGTGCCTACAATCTGTTCGCTCAATACGATAATGGTTGACGGTACCGGTATGTGTGGCGCTTGCCGTGTCACGGTGGGTGGCAAAATGCGGTTCGTGTGCGTTGACGGACCTGAGTTTGACGCGCACCAGGTTGATTTCGATGAGATGATTCTCAGGCTTAAACCTTTTAGTTGATGCAGTCCATCTCCATAAAGATACACAGATATGAATACAGATACAATATCTCCACGCGACGCACAATGGCGTGAAGAATTGCGCAAGTCGCGCACGGCAAAACAGAGGACATCAATCCCTAGGGTGAAGATGGCGGAGTTGTCGCCGGATTACCGGATAACTTGTAATGAGGAGGTGAATTGCGGTCTCGGAAAAGATGAAGCCGTGGCGGAAGCGTCACGTTGCTTGGATTGTCCTGATCCGCAGTGTGTAACAGGTTGTCCTGTGAACATCAACATCCCGGGCTTCATCAAAAATATTGAGCGTGGAAATTTCCAGGAGGCAGCATTGGTATTGAAAGAGACATCGGCGCTTCCCGCTGTTTGCGGCCGCGTCTGCCCGCAGGAAAGGCAATGTGAGTCAAAGTGCATCTACAATAAAATGAAGCGTGAGCCAGTGGCTATCGGCTATCTGGAGCGTTTTGCCGCAGATACCGAGAGAATGTCCGGCAAAGCGGCAATGCCGGCATGCCGGCCAGGAAATGGCAGAAAGATCGCTGTGGTCGGTTCCGGTCCGGCATCTCTGTCGTTTGCCGGGGAGATGGCGCGGCGGGGATATGAGGTCCATGTGTTTGAAGCACTCCATGAGGTAGGCGGCGTGCTTAAATATGGTATCCCGGAATTCCGCCTTCCTAACGAGGTGGTTGATGTGGAGATCCGTGACCTTTCCCGTATGGGTGTGAAATTTATGACAAATTGCGTGGTGGGAAAGACGCTTGGATATGACGATCTTGTAGCACAAGGTTTTGAGGGGATGTTTGTGGCATCCGGTGCCGGTCTTCCCAGGTTTATGGGTATTCCCGGTGAGAATCTTGTTGGTGTTATGTCAAGTAATGAATATCTTACCCGTGTCAATCTGATGGGGGCGGGGAGCAAAGGTTGGGCGACCCCAGTCCTGCGTGGCAAACGTGTGGCTGTAATTGGCGGGGGAAACACTGCTATGGATTCCTGTCGTACGGCACGGCGCATGGGCGCAGAGGAGGTTTACATAGTCTATCGCCGCAGTGAGGCTGAGATGCCGGCGCGCGTTGAAGAGGTCAGACATGCGAAAGAGGAGGGGGTGCGGTTTCTTACCCTCTTCAATCCGGTGGAATATCCTGGAGACGGAAATGGCAGGGTGCGTGCCATGAGACTGCAGCGTATGGAACTCGGTGAGCCTGATGCGTCCGGACGCCGTTCACCGGTGCCAGTGGATGGAGATATACGTGAGATAGAGGTGGATGAGGTAATCGTGAGTGTGGGGGTATCCCCGAATCCTCTTATCCCTAATTCTGTAAATGGGCTTGAGGTAACACGTCGTGGCACCTTAGTGGTGGATGATGACACTCTTGAAACTACTATACCGATGGTTTTTGCCGGAGGTGATATAGTGCGTGGAGGAGCCACTGTAATACTTGCTATGGGAGATGGCCGCAAGGCGGCATCTGCCATGGCTGAAAAACTTGAAAACAATTAGGAATTAGCATATAGTAATTTAATTATGGCTGAATTGAATATTGAGGAAGTATACCGTGCCCAGATGGTGTTGAAAGATGTAGCGCGTCATCCTAAGATCATCGGACCGACAAATCTGAGCGAGACATGCGAAATATACCTTAAACCTGAAAATCTGCAGCATACGGGGTCGTTTAAATTGCGTGGCGCATATTATAAGATCTCGCAACTCAGCGATGACGAAAAGAAACGGGGTGTGATAGCCTGTTCTGCCGGGAACCATGCGCAGGGAGTGGCTCTCGGGGCCACTCACAATGGCATAAAATCGCTTATATGCCTTCCTGCCGGCGCGCCGATCTCAAAGATTGAGGCTACTAAAAAACTTGGTGCTGAAGTATGCCTTGTGCCTGGAGTTTACGATGATGCCTATGCAAAAGCCCTTGAACTGCGCGACAAGCATGGATATACCTTTGTGCATCCGTTTGATGACCCCCTGGTAATTGCAGGACAGGGAACAATTGGTCTGGAGATTCTTGAGGAGATGCCTGAGGCGGAGGCCATTGTTGTGCCTGTAGGTGGAGGGGGGTTGATTTCCGGAGTAGCTTTTACTGTGAAAACGTTGCGTCCTGACATAAAAGTATATGGTGTTCAGGCTGCAGGAGCTGCCTCTATGGCCGAATCGCTTGCACATGACAGGCGAGAGCACCTTCCGGGAGTAAAGACAATAGCCGACGGTATAGCTGTCAAGGAACCAGGTGTGAACACTTTTGACATATGCAAGCGATATGTGGACCAGGTTGTGACAGTCAACGACGATGATATAGCCGGAGCCATTCTTTCCCTGATTGAAAAACACAAACTTGTGGCAGAGGGAGCCGGTGCGGCTGCTGTGGCAGCTGCCATGTATGGTAAACTGCCGATTGAAGGGAAGAAGGTTGTATGTCTTGTGAGCGGTGGCAACATAGATGTCAACACGCTAAACCGCATTATCAACCGTGGCCTTGCGAAAAACGGGCGTGTATGCCAGCTTGAAATGGAATTGCTTGACAAGCCGGGCACCCTTTCAGCAGTATTGAAGATCGTAGGTGACCAAGGAGGAAATATACTTTCGGTAAATCATGAACGTATAACCACGGCTACTGAAATCAACTCATGTCTGCTGCATCTGGAACTTGAGACGCTTAATTCGGAACATATAGTGCGTATACGCGAAGCTCTTGCAGACGCAGGTTACAAGATCGTGTCCTGAGAAGGCCGATTGCAGTCAAGTAATAAAACTCATGAAATGCGACCGCATCCAATAGATGATGCGGTCGCATTATTTTTTCCAGATGTGAACTATACCTTATGGAGTATGTTGTTTATAGTGGGCGACGTTTAAAAGCGCGGCTCATGACAGATGTGTGAATGGCAAATATAAATGACGAAACAACTAATAAATTTTCTATGAATACTGCTCCATTACAAGGAATCAAAGTGGTCGATTTTACTGAAGTACAATCCGGCCCTTCATGTACCCAGATGCTGGCATGGCTGGGTGCGGATGTAATAAAAATCGAACGTCCCGGTGTTGGAGACGCGACCCGTAAGGAACTTCAATTCAACCCTGACCTTCCAAGTTATTATTATCTCCAGCTTAATAGCGACAAGAAGTCGCTTACGCTTGATGCCAAGACACCCGACGGCAAGGAAATACTTACAAAGCTGATCCAGCAGGCAGATATGTTTGTTGAGAATCTTCATCCGGGAGCCATGGACAAGCTAGGTTTCAGCTGGGATGTGGTCCACAAACTTAATCCCAGATGTATTTACGGAACCATCAAGGGGTTTCCGGTATCTTCAAAATATAAGGATCTAAAGGCTTATGAACCTATTGCCCAGGTGACTGCCGCAGCCGCTTCCACCACAGGATGGTATGATGGGGAATATAACATCCCCTCCCAGTCTGGTGCGGCATTGGGCGATTCAAATACAGGCATGCATCTGCTTATCGGCCTGCTGGCTGCTTTGCAGCAGCGCGAGCGTACCGGAGAGGGATCATATGTCTACCAATCCATGCACAATGCATGTTTGAACCTATGCCGAATCAAGACCCGCGACCAGTTAACCCTTGAAAAAATAGGTTATCTGACACAGTTCCCACAGTATCCTGATGGCAAATTCGGAGATTGCGTTCCACGTTCGGGGAATATAGAAGGTGGTGGCGTTCTGGGGTGGGCTTACAAGTGTAAGCCGGCCGGCGGATATGATTCGGAAGTAGATGCCAACAACTACGTATATATAATCTTGCAGCGTGGTGCCAAGGAATTTGAGGCAGCTTGCAAGGCTATGGGATTCGAGGATTGGCTTACTAATCCTGATTTCAATACCGCTGACGCCCGTGACCGTCATAAAAATGAGATATACCAGCGCATAGGCGCATGGACTGCAGACAAGACTAAATTTGAGGTGACTTCCATACTAGGTCCTGCGGGGGTGCCGGTTGGTCCTGTACTGTCAACCAAGGAGGTTATGTCAGACGAATCCCTATACGACGGCAATACCCTCGTCCGTATAAATCAGGGTGGTAGGATCGGTGAGTTTGTGACTGTCGGATGTCCTTTCACCATGTCAAGTTATCAGCCTGTTTATGGACCAGCTCCTGAACTTGGAGGCAATACGGAAGAGGTGCTCAGGAGTCTTGGATATACAGATGACCAGATCGCTTCATTTGCAAAGAACGGGACTACAGCTCCTGTGGAGTCTACCGATAAATAAGTATGATTATAGAAAATCATAGATAAAAGCAATGTTCCAACGGGTCGGAGTGATTGTCCCGAGCGGGGATTATTTAAGCGAAGACCTGTAATCTTCCAATATAGTTTTTAGTTGTTAGTTTTTGGTTGTCGGCCGAGGTTGCTTGGCTTGAGCGGCCGAGGCCTGACAACTAAAAACTGATAATTGATTTATTTTTTATATCTACTTACAATTTTGAAATATATATGCTCGAAACTAACAATACGTCTTCTTCATCCTCAAGTGCATCAAAGCCCGGCCAGGCTTCTGCCGGAGGATGTAGCTGTCAGAAACCGGCTCCGCATTTCCCAGAGCAGGTGACAGGCATGTACCTTCTTGCACGTGCGCTAAAAACCATCGGTATTGATACCATTTATGGCCTTGTAGGCATTCCGATTACCGAGGCGGCGTATATAGCGCAGGGTCAAGGTATAAAATTTGTCGGATTCCGTCATGAGCAGCAGGCCGGTATGGCTGCTGCCACTCATGGTTATATGACCGGTAAACCCGGCGTGTTGATGACAGTATCATCATTAGGCTTTATGAACGGCCTTACCGCCACAGCCAATGCTACAGTCAACTGTTATCCAATGATCCAGATTTCCGGATCGTCGGTACGTGAGCCGATAGACCTTCTTCAGGGTACTTATGAGGGGCTTGACCAGCTTAACGTAGCCAAACCTGTTGTGAAGGCTGCATACCGTATAAACAGGGCCGAGGATATACCGACAGGGGTTGTGCGTGCATATCGCGCTGCCGTCTCAGGACGTCCCGGCGGTGTGTATCTTGACATAACTACTCCTGCTCTCGGCCAGATCCTTGACCATGATGTGGCAGAGGCTTTGCTACAGGTGCCTGTGGATCCTGCTCCAGCCATGATCCCCGCACAGTCGGCGGTCGAACGTGCTGTGAAATTATTCGCTTCGGCTAAAAAGCCTGCAATCCTGGTTGGCAAAGGTGCCGCACAGGCTCAGGTTGAAGATCTTGTCAAGGAACTTGTTGAGAAGACCGGGGCTCCTTTTTATCCGATGTCAATGGCCAAGGGCATACTGCCCGACAATCACCCCCTCAGTGCGATTTCGGCTAGAAGCACCATAATGCAAGATGCCGATGTGGTGATGCTTGTGGGTGCACGTCTTAACTGGCTCTTAAGCAGAGGCCAGGGGAAATGGAACAAAGAAGGGAAGTTTATCCAGCTGGAAATAGATCCGGAAGAAATTGACAGCAACCGACATATTGACGCGCCTGTCGTAGGGGATCTACGAAGCTCCCTTGAGGCTATTATATCAGGGATTGAAGGTGTTGAAATGGAGATGGATCCTGCATGGGTATCCGGCATACAGTCGGAGTCCAAAGTCAAGAATGCCAAATTCCTGGAGCGTCTGCAGCCGAAGACAGTTCCTATGACACATTGGAGCGCCCTCGGTGCCGCCAAAAAAGTAATAGAGGCTAATCCCGATGTGATTCTTGTGAATGAAGGTGCCAATACGCTTGATGATACCCGCGACTCAATAGATATGTTCCTGCCGCGCCATCGTGTGGATTGTGCCACATGGGCTATCATGGGCATGGGCATGGGATCTTGCGTGGGAGCGGCTGTGGCTACCGGTAAAAGTGTGGTTGCCATAGAGGGTGACAGTGCATTCGGTTTCTCCGGGATGGATTTTTCCACTATCTGCCGTTTCAATCTGCCTGTGACTGTTTGTGTGTTCAATAACGGAGGCATCTATAACGGTATAGGCGAACCACTTGACAAGACCTCCGATCCTGCACCGACCACTCTTGACATAAATGCCAGATATGACAAACTGGGCGAGGCTTTCGGAGCCAAGACATATTATGTGACAACTCCTGATGAGTTTGAACAGGCTCTTACTGAGGCTGTGGCTTCAAAGAAACCGTGTCTGATAGATGTGCAGCTTGCTGCAGACTCAGGTAAGGAGAGCGGGCATATCGGTTATCTTAATCCGGCTCCATTGATTGATATCAAAGTCTGACCCATGTCCATATCAGGCTCCTTATAAAATAATTTCCACGATTTACTTATTTAATATCTGCCGGGTGATGTCTCCTGTCAGGAACTCCCCGGCAGATTTACAAAAGAATCATAACGCTCGCGGTTCGCGTTAAAACAATCTTTTACGGGAAACGAGGGACGCATGTTTAACTGTTTATAAAATAAACTTTATGGTACACATATTGTTATACGCGATAGTCCCTATCATCGTTGTGATGCTTGCGGGCTACATCTCCGGAAAAAAAGGTATATTTAACGGAGACAACGCCAAGGCGTTTAACAAGGTCGTGCTGGACTATGCTTTGCCGGCTGCCTTGTTCGTATCAATTGTTGATGCAAGTCGCGAGATGCTTGTGCGCGACATAAAGCTCACCATAATTTCCACCATTGGTATCATGGTCTGCTTTATGATAGTGTATTTTATTTATGCATATTGTTTTAAAGGCAATACCAAGGCGGATGGAGCTATAATGGCTCTTGTTTGTGGATCTCCAACAATCGGTTTCCTCGGTTTTGCCGTGTTGGAGCCTATTTTTGGCACAACTCCGTCTGTTGCGTTGGTGGTGGCTATCGTAGGTATTGTGGTGAATGCTATCGGCATACCGGTAGGCCTGTCGTTGCTTAATTCCGCCAATGAGAAACTGAAACCGCTTGCGCCCGGCCAGAAGAGGCCGAGTGCGTGGAAGCCTGTGATACATGCCCTTGAGCAGCCTGTGGCATGGGCGCCTATCCTGGCTGTGGTATGGGTGGTTGTCGGTCTGCCTTGGCCGGACTGGGCAAGCCCTTCGTTTGATCTTATCAAAGGTGCAAATGCATCCATGGCAGTGTTTGCTGCCGGTGTGACGCTTTCTGCAGTAAAGGTAAATATAAACTGGCAGGCAGTCCTCGGATGTATCCTCAAACTGATTATGATGCCGGCTTTCGTGCTTGTGCTCGGTCTGATTTTCAAGATGGATCCGATGAATCTGAAGATGCTTGTCGTGGCATGCGCCCTTCCTCCGGCATTCTCGGGTATTATCATTGCCAGCGAGTATGACACGTATGTGGCGACTTCCACATCGTCGCTAGCATTGAATGTGATAGCCTTTATCGCTTTCTGCCCGCTTTGGATATGGATAACAGATATATGCATCAAGGCATTCTAAACATTTGCAACATTCTATCTCAATAAATCTAAATAATTGTGAGACAGATGCGGGACGCCCTGACTTGGCTGTCAGTGGTGTCCCGCAATTGTTTCCATATATCAAGGAAAACGAAAATGAAACAGATATTTGACGGTTGTGCGGCTGCAACACATATCGCATATGCCCTTAGCGATGTGGCCACCATTTATCCTATAACCCCTGTGGCTTCCATGGGTGAGATTGCACAGAAATGGGGAATGGCGGGAAGAAAGAACTATATGGGCATGACCTTACGCGTGGAAGAGATGGAAAGCGAGCTTGGAGCCGCCGGTGCCACACATGGCGCCTTGGCAGCCGGATCGCTTGCCACGACTTTCACCAATTCGCAGGGGCTTATGCTGATGCTTCCTAATATGTTCAAGATCGCAGGCAACCATTTGCCGGCAGTCTTCCATGTGGGATCACGCTCGCTTGCCACTCATGCGTTGAGTATCTTCGGGGACCATTCCGATGTGATGGCCACACGGTCAAGCGGTTTTGCCTATCTGGCATCGTCGTCTGTACAGGAGGCTATGGATCTGGCTTTGGTCTCCCATCTGGCTGCTGTGGAGGGGAGTTTGCCCGTATGCCATTTTTTTGATGGATGGCGCACCTCAAACCAGATGTCTACGATTGATGTGATTGATTATGATACGATTTGGCCGCTTGTCAATTGGGAAAAGATACGTGGGTTTAGAAATATGGCTTTGAATCCCGACCATCCGACGTTGGCAGGCTCGGCACAGAATCCCGATGTGTATTTTCAGAATTCAGAGGCTTCAAACTGTTCATATGATGCTTTCCCGGGGATAGTGCAGAAGATAATGGATCGCGTAGGTGAGGCTATCGGGCGCCATTATCATCTGTTTGACTATGCCGGCCATCCGGAGGCGGAAGTTGTGCTTGTATCTATCGGTTCAAGCTGTGAGGTAATCAGGCAGACCATAAATGTTCTTGATTCGATGGGATATAAAGTAGGGGCTGTGAATGTGCGGTTGTTTCGGCCGTTCTCTGCCGAGTCACTTATGAAAATCGTGCCTGAGACAGTGCGTACGATTGTGGTTCTTGACCGGACAAAAGAACCGGGTGCTGAGGGGGAACCGCTTTTCAAGGATGTGGCCACTGCCACTGTGATGACCGGACGCACCGGCATAAAGGTGCTCGGTTGCCGTTACGGTTTGTCAAGCAAGGAGTTTAGCCCCGCTATGGTAAAGGGTGTGGTTGATGAGGCTTTAAAGCCGAACCCCCGGCGCTTTTTCACGGTGGGGATTACAGACGATGTGACGCACCTGTCAATTGATGTTGATTATGGTTTCCAATTGTCTTCAGTGCAGCCGGACGGAAAGCCGATGTGCCAGTCGGTATTTTATGGCATGGGGTCTGATGGGACTGTCGGGGCTACCAAACAGGCGGCACGGATCATTGTAGGCAACAGCGGCCTGTATGCCCAGGCATACTTTTCATATTCGGCAAAGAAATCTGGAGGATATACAACATCGCAATTGCGGGTGGGGAGTATGCCTATATCTGCCGACTATAACATAGAGAGCGCCGATTATGTGGGATGCAACAAAGATACATATATACAGCGTTTCCATCTTTTGCGCAATCTAAGGAAAAGTGGCATCTTTGTGTTGAATTGCTCATGGGATGACAGGCAGCTGGGGGAATTGCTCCCTGACCATATGAAAAGGGAACTTGCGCTTAAGAATGTGGATTTCTATGTGATAGATGCCCAGGCAATCGCACGCGATGTAGGTCTGGGAGTGAGGGTAAACATGATCATGGAGACGGTATTCTTCCATCTGTCGCAGATCATACCGTTTGAAGTGGCTGTTGACGGACTTAAAAAAGAGATTACGGCATCATATATGCATGAAGGGGGAGATGTGGTGCAGAAAAACTTCAGGGCCGTGGATATGGCGGTTGGTGCTTTGCGTAAGGTAGAGGTGCCTTCGTCATGGTCGGATGCTGTGGAATATGTGTTGCCTGATAAAAATTTGCCCAAAGGCATACCGCGCGATACGGATAGTTTTTTCAATATGATTTCCAAACCTTGCCTGCGTCTGGAAGGGGATTCGTTGCCTGTATCGGTGTTCTCTCCCGACGGGCATATGCCGATGGGTACTACCGCTTTTGAAAAGCGCAGGATTGCGATAAATGTGCCCCAGTGGGATCCGGAAAAATGCGTGCAGTGTACCGAATGTTCGCTCGTATGCGCCCATGCTGCAATAAGGCCTTATCTGTTGACGGATAAGGAAATTTCCGCAGCTTCAGTGGATGTCTCCGCAAACCTCCTTACCATTCCTTCGGAACTTTCCGGAAAGGTGCCGGGAGCGGATGGCTTGCGCTACAGGATACAGGTTTATCCGGAGGACTGCACAGGCTGCTCGTCGTGCGCTACCATATGTCCCGGCCATGCCCTTACGATGGTGCCTATTGGAAGCCAGCTTGATGTGCAGATTTCCCTTCTTGATTTCATACAGGAAAATGTATCCCTTAAAGACAAACTTGTGCCTCGTTTCACCACAGACGGATCACAGTTCCAACAACCTCTTCTGGAATTTTCAGGGGCATGTGCCGGGTGCGGTGAAACACCTTATGTAAAACTGCTTACACAGCTTTTCGGCGAGCGCATGCTGGTGGCTAACGCAACGGGGTGCTCATCAATATGGGGAGCCAATTATCCTAGCAATGCATATTGCCGCCGTTGTTCTGACGGACGTGGGCCTGCCTGGGGCAATTCGTTGTTCGAGGACAATGCCGAATATGGATACGGTATGGCGGTAAGTTGCCGTCAGCGTCGTGAGGCGCTTCTGGCGGATGCAAAAGCGCTTCTGGCGCTCATTCCTGCCAATGATGCATTGTCAGAGGCGTTAAGCGGCTGGATTGGTGCATATGCAGATCCCGACCGCTCATATTCATGCGGTAAGACCCTCATAGGCATATTGGAAAGCTATGACGTACATGATGGGCAGGCAGCCCGTTTGAAAGATGCAATCATTGCCAATGCCGATATGTTGGGTAAGAAAAGCATATGGGCTATAGGTGGAGATGGTTGGGCGTATGACATAGGTTTCGCCGGGCTTGACCATGTGCTTGCTTCCGGCGAGGATATAAATCTGCTTGTGATGGATACGGAATGTTATTCCAATACCGGTGGCCAGACCTCCAAGGCGACCCCGCTTGGTGCCGTCACCAAATACTCTCCATACGGCAAGCGTACTTTTAAGAAAGATTTGGGGCGTATGATGATGACTTATGGTACTGTTTATGTAGCTTCGGTTGCATTGGGAGCCAATTACCAGCAGACAATTGATGCCATGCGGGAAGCGGAGGCATATCCGGGGCCATCTATAATAATAGCATATTGTCCATGTATAAATCATGGAATCAGGGCCGGGATGGGTAATTCTATTGTGGAGGAACGATTGGCTGTAGAGGCAGGATATTGGCCAATATACCGTTTCAATCCTCTTCTCGCCGATCGTAGGCTTTCTCCATATATTGCTGACAGGCTCGCTCCGTCCGACGGTCTCCAGTCTGACGGATCCCCCTCTGCGGTTGAAAGTGACGATGAAATCTCGGCAGGAGAAGGTTCGTGGATAAAGGTGAATGAAGAATCTTCTACTCTTACTGTGGATTATCCGTTGCTGGACCATACAGCACAAGCCGTTGGGAATAATGGTGTGGAGAACTTGCCGGAAAATATCTTTCCGGCAGACAAACTTAATGCTTTCCTTGACGGTGAAGACAGATATGCCGACATAGCCATTGTGGCTCCTTCTGCCGCTCCCGTCTTGCGCAGTGAACTTTCAGCGCGTACCAACCTTCTCCATACTATACTTCAAGGGTTGTCCGTAGTTGAGAAATAGCTATTCTTATAGTATGGGCTATGCACAAATAATGATTGTTTTTGCGTGTCATGAAAAATTGGACTGCATCACAAAAGTTGGATATGAAACATTTGTGGTGCAGTTCAAATCGTTTTAATTTGATACATCCTCCTGTTTGAAAGGGCGGCGTCCAAGTTCATTGTTTGATGTGCTTGGATTATAGTCTGTATTTTTGAAAAAAATAAAAAAACGGTGTTGTTAATATGTGTGGATCTGTTTGTGGTATGTTAGGTTTATTTCGATTGGATTAGTTATTGAAAAGGATATATGCAGATAATTTAACATATAGTTAATATGGTCTGGTTCGGGTGCTCGTCAGGCTTGTTTGCGATGGTGTTTTTAGCGATCTGTAATGTGCAGATGTGTGTGTTGCTATATAAAAGTGTTTGCACGGGGCATGTAGAGGCATTTTGCTAAAATTTTATTAAATTTGTTTGCAAAATGTTTGCAGATAAACAAACCCTTTTATATCTTTGCAGCATACAAAGTGAATAACTTATGTGCCCCCGCCGGTAATCCGGTATTAAAAGCAAATATATTGGTTGGACTGACAGATTTTTTTTACATAATTGAACGATTGGACATATTTTTCATTATTGGGGGCAGGACGGATTTTGTCCGGAATATAATTCTCTTCATCTGATTTAATATTCCCAGTGGAAGGAGCCAGCGGTTGGTTCCTTCCACTATGTTGCGGCAATTCATTGATTGCACAGATATGGTGCGTTTGTGCAATCAATGCCAGTGATGGCGCTAAATTAATTTTGCTATAAAAGGACGATTGTAAAATAATATAAGCGTTAATCATTGTGAATGTGTGTAAATGTCAAAATGGATGTAAATTAAATTTAATTTTTTAGTAGTTTTTTTGGTCGTAAAATTGTGCATTTTCAAAAATAATTCTGATATTTGCAAAAAACATATTATATGGCCATGGAAGCGATCAGAACCTTTTCCCAGATATACGATCTTTTGGGAAGTCTTGATAACCGTAAACGTATAGCGGTAGTGTGTCCTGATGATGCATGCACCCGTTCTGCCGTAGCAGATGCTTTGGCAAAAGGTCTTGCGGATTTTCTGTTGGTAAGTACACCGGAGGCTCTTTCCACTTTGCCGGATGAAATATTGTGCCATGGCAGCGAAAGGGTTATGAAACGTGAGGCATTGTCGCCTGATTCTGCTGCTGCGTTGGCTGTAGAGGCTGTGCGTTCTGGAGAAGCCGACATATTGATGAAAGGTCTCATCAATACGGATAATTTCCTTCGTGCCATATTGAATAAGGAGCATGGCTTGCTGCCGAAAGGCAATGTGCTTACGCATTTGTCTGTCGCCCAGTTGCCTGGTTACCATAAACTGCTTTTCTTCGGGGATGTTGCTGTAATACCTTATCCGACTTTGGAGCAACGTGTGGCAATGCTTAAATATAATATCGCCACTTGTAGAAAGTTCGGAATATCATGCCCTAAAGTAGCATTGATACATTTTACCGAAAAGGTAAATGAAAAATTTCCTAATTCGGTGGATTATGTGGCTCTTGAAGAAATGGCTTCTCGCGGGGAGTTCGGTTCTGTTGAGATGGGAGGACCGATGGATGTAAAGACGGCTTGCGACAGGCATAGTGCTGAAGTGAAAGGTATTGAATCTCCAGTATGTGGTAATGCCGATCTGCTCATGTTCCCTAATATTGAGTCCGGCAACACGTTTTATAAGACGGTAACCCTTTTTGGTGGTGCTGATATTGCCGGTATGTTGCAGGGTGCCCTCTGCCCGGTGATCCTTACCAGCCGGAGCGATACCACGCTTTCCAAACTTTCAAGTATGGCTTTTGCATGCCTTAGCGTGCTTTAAGGCATTGATGCAATAGTTTTGCAGGATTATTTCCACAACTCTTTTTCCATAACAAACCGATAAAAGCGTAAAACATGAAGATACTTGCAATAAATCCCGGTTCCACTTCAACTAAGATGGCTGTGTTCGAGGATACTACACCTGTGCTTACATTAAGTCTCCGGCATAGTGTGGAGGATCTTGAGCCGTTTCCAAAGGTGATTGATCAATTTGATTTTCGCAAGAACCTTGTGCTTAAGGCATTGGCAGACAATGGGATCCCTTTTGAATTTGATGCGGTGGTAGGCCGTGGCGGTCTGTTGCGTCCCATACCAGGTGGAGTTTATGAAGTGAATGATGCGATGGTGGCAGACATACGCAAGGTGCGTCGCAGCCATGCCTGCAATCTGGGGTGTCTCATAGCACGTGACCTCGCTGACGAGCTTGGATGCAAGGCATTCATTGCCGATCCGGGGGTTGTTGACGAGCTTGATGAAATAGCCCGTGTGACAGGTTCACCGCTTATGCCGCGTACCACTACATGGCATGCATTGAACCAGCGCGCGATCGGTCGCCGTTTTGCTGCCGAACAGAGCGAACTTCGCGGTGAGCATCTTAAATATGAAGATTTTAATCTTATTATATGCCATCTTGGTGGAGGAATATCCATCGGGGCGCATAAAGGAGGAAAAGCCATAGATGTGAACAATGCTTTTGACGGGGAGGGTCCTTTCTCTCCGGAGCGGGCAGGCTCACTTCCGTCAGGGTCGCTTATAGACCTTTGTTTTTCGGGAAGGTACAGCAAGGATGAACTGAAGAAACGCATAAGCGGGAAAGCCGGTCTTGCGGCTCATTTAGGCACTACGCATATTCCTGAGATTCTGGAGCGCATAGATAATGGCGATGACTATGCCCGTCTTGTGCTGGATGCCATGATCTACCAGATTGCAAAGAATATAGCTTCTTTAGGTCCGGTATTCTATGGCAAGGTGGATGCTATATTGGTTACCGGAGGCATTGCATACTCCGATTATGTGATTTCGCGTCTTAAAGAGCGCATATCGTATATGGCACCGGTATATGTGTATCCCGGTGAAGATGAGTTGGAGGCTCTCGCGCTTAATGCATTGGGCGCCCTTACCGGTGAATTGCCTGTGCAGGTATATACGCAAAAAAAAGCTAAACCCCTCCCTTGTGTTGAGCCACAACTCAATTGAGATCCTATGACCATGCGGAGGGGAAATGGATTTGGCTGTTCCGAATATATGAATATTTGTTTGTGAAATATGGCTCTCATACCACATCCACAACTTATCACACTTGTAGAAAAAATAGGTTGCGACAAGACGTCGCTGGCAATCGGGCGTCTTGCCGTATTGTCTTTAATGGCAGGGGCATTTATCGCGTTGGGAGGTATATTGTCTGTTTTTGTAGGTTTCGGCATTCCCGGCATATCAGCGGCGAATCCTGGTATCCAGAAATTACTGAGCGGTCTGATGTTCCCCACGGGATTATTCCTGATAGTTCTTTTCGGTGGTGAACTTTTTACTGGTAACAATGCTGTCCTGATGCCGGGATGCCTCAAACGGCGTTTCGGGTTGTTTACTGTAATCAGGCATTGGACTACCGTATGGATATTCAACTTCGTTGGAGCATTGTTGTTTACCTACCTGTTTGTGTACATGAGCCGCCTTACGGCTAGTGAGCCATACCATACGGCTGTGATAAATATCGCTCAATCCAAGGCATCTCTTCCGTGGGGAGTGTCCTTTGTCAAGGGCATTGCAGCCAACTGGTGTGTATGTCTTGCGGTGTGGCTTTGTCTGATGGTAGACAATCTTCCGGCGAAAATGCTTGCTTGCTGGATCCCTGTAGGGGCATTTGTGGTGTTGGGTTATGAGCACTGTATAGCCAACATGTTTTTTATTCCGGCAGGCATGTTCGAAGGCGCCGATGTAGGTATGGCAGGATTATTCAATAATCTCGTGCCGGTAACGCTTGGAAATATAGCCGGTGGTGCGTTGCTTGTAGGTGCCCTGTTCCATAGTTTGCATGGAAGCGGCAGAAAACAGTGATAAATGTCTGATACAGTATCGGCATTATAAGAAGCCGGACTTCAAAGACGCCTCTAAATATATGAAAAAGGCGATGTGTCGTTCATTTTAGACACATCGCCTTTTCTTAATGGTAATAAGACAGACTATCTCACGTTCAGTATCTTATGTGTCTGCAATGACAGGACCCAAGTCGGGTTCTGCAATATGTATGCTATGGTGGCCGTGGTTATGGCTTTGTTGCGGTGTGCGTCTCCTGTATCGCAAGGCTGCAATGACCGCAATGCACCATGTTTTTCCGCAAGGTTTTCAAAACCGGTTAACCTTGTGGCTTCAGCATCGGGCAATGGCAGCGATTCTGCCTTGAAAACCACTTTCAGTTCATCTATGCGCCTAAGTCTTACCGGCGCGCTTTTCGGAGAACAAGTGATATGGTCAATAAGCCTGAGCATGCTGTCAGGAAGATCAATGGATCCGTTGGTCTCAATCTGTATTTTTTTGCCTGCTTTTCTGAGTTTTTCCAACAGTGATGAGGTGAGTTGCAATGTTGGCTCTCCTCCGGTGATGACAATGTATTCGGCTGGATAATTGAGTGTTTCGGCTACAATTTCATCTTCGGTCATTTCATCGGATGTCTCATGGTGCGTGTCACAGAAATCGCATTTAAGGTTGCATCCGGAAAGACGCACGAAAACAGAGGGCGAACCTGTGCGGTGTCCCTCTCCTTGAAGTGAATAGAATATCTCGTTGACTTTCATATATGGCAGATAAACAGGCTTTGTCAGATTGCGGAACCGGCCGCGATATCTGAGGGGGTAGCGTCATCAGACACGTATAGCACGGAATTGCCTTCTGATTCCTGTACTGATACCATGAAACATCCTTGTATTTCTCCGCATATCCAGCGTGCGATGTTTTCTGCTGTAGGATTGAACGGAAACAGCTCATTGAAGTTCCCGTGATCCAGTTGCCCGTGCACGCGCTCTTTTATATGGGTGAAATCAGCAACCATCCCGTCGGGGTTCAATTCGGTGCCGCGGCAGTAAACAGTCACCACCCAATTGTGTCCATGCAGCCGGCTGCATTTGCTTTCATATGAGAGCCGCAGGCTATGGCAACCGGCAATCTCCATCCTTTTTTTGATATAGTACATCTTTCAGTGTTGTTTCTAAACGCATTTTTCAGATTGCAAAAATACGGAAAAATACTGAGATACTTCATATCCGGGAACAGTTTGTATGTAGGCTGCTGCAATTCGGCTTTCGGGCGTTGGAGCGTGTGGCGGTTATTTTTCAGGACTTGCGGGTTTGTCTGCCGTTTTGGGTTCCGGCAACCTGCCGGAACCTGAAAAGATGCGGCTGAGATAGCGTTCCTGCAATTTCTGGAAAAGCTCCCAGAAATTAGGTACGAACAGGCAGCCTATTATGGCATTTACCGCCATGCCGAATACAACCGCCGTGCCGAGGCTTACGCGGCTTTCTGCTCCGGCACCTGTTGCGAACAGCATAGGCATCACGCCGAATACAAATGCCATGGCAGTCATCATTATCGGTCGGAAGCGTACAATGCCGCCTTGCCTGGCCGCCTCACGGATGGGCATGCCGCTTTTGCGGAAATCAATGGCATATTCCACGATGAGGATGGCATTTTTTGCTGCGAGGCCTAGAAGCAGTATTATGCCTATCTGGGTATATATGCTTATGCTCTGGTTGAGGAAAAAGCATCCTATGATTGTACCGAGTATGGCTGTGGGCATCGCAATGACGACGGCAAGCGGATCTGTCCAGCTTTCATATTGGGCGGCAAGCACCAGTACCGTCATTATTATGGCAAATATTAGCACTATAGTTATGGTAGTGCCCGATTGTGTCTCCTGATATGCTTCTCCTGTCCATGCATAGCCATAATTGTTGCCAGCGGCTTCGCTTACGATATCTTCCATTGCGGCTATCGCTTCAGACGAACTTACCCCTTTGGCGGGTGTGGCGGTTAGCGATGCGGTCTGGTACATGTTGTAGCGGTTGATGGATGATGAACCCATGGCAGGTTCAATACGGGCGAACGATGCGAAAGGCACCATGTCGCCATTGTTATTCCGCACTGAGAGATGGAGTATGTCATCAGAATGGCTGCGTGCCCATCCTTCTGCGGCGATATTGACCTGGTATACTTCATTGAACTCAACGAAGTCATTGACATATGATCCACCTACATAAGAAGACAATGCTGAATAGACGGCATCAAGGCTAATGCCCATCAATTCTATTTTGTCCCTGTCCATGATTACGCGGTATTGCGGTACATTTCCCTCGTAAAGCGATTGTACGGAGGCTATTGCCGGATTTTTGTCTGCCGCCTCGCGAATGGCGCCAATGGCAGCCATCATGTCTGTGGAGCTTTGTGAATTTATATCAAGCAACTGCATCTGCAGACCGGAGGTCATGCCCAATCCCGGTATGGCAGGCGGGTTTATCGCAAAAACGATGCCTTCCTGCAATGCCGCACATTTCTCATTGATGCGTTCCATCACAGCTTCAACGCTGTGCGACTTGCCTTTACGTTCATTCCAGGGCTTGAGTACGACGAACATGGAACCAAGATTGCTTCCAGCTCCACCTTCCATGAATGAGAAACCGGTGATTTCCAATACGTCCTGGACTTCCGGCATGGAGCTGATCATGTCGCTTACCTGTGCCACCACTTTGTCTGTGCGTTCGAGCGATGCCCCTGTCGGGAGCTGGACGGACGTCATGAAATAACCCATGTCTTCTTCGGGCACATAAGTCGTAGGCCAGCGGAGGAATCCCCAGAGCGCTGCGGCGCATAACAACAGGTAGCATCCTATTGCGACAACCGGATGCTTCAGGCATCTGCCTATGCCCTTAGTGTAAAGTGCCAATGTGGCGCCCCACCCTTTGTTGAACCATTTGTAAAGGAAAAATCCTGAAGGTTTGCTTTTACGGAGGAACAACGCGCACATTGCAGGCGTGAACGTCAGGGCGTTGAAGCCAGAGAAAGCAGTGGAGACTGCGATTGTGAGTGCGAACTGTTTATAAAGTTCGCCTGTAATGCCTGAAATAAAAGCTGTAGGTATGAATACCGACAACAATACCAAGACTTCACCTACCACCGGCCCCTGCAGTTCAGTCATGGCTTTTTCGGCAGCCTGGCGTGGCGTCATCTTTCCTTCGTTTACAATACGGGCGCAGTCTTCCACAACCACAATGGCATCATCCACCACAATCGCTATGGCGAGCACGAGGCCGAAAAGTGTAAGTGTGTTAAGGGTGAAGCCGAGCAGTTTCATTACCGCGAATGTGGCTATCAACGATACCGGAATGGTAATCATCGGTATGATCACAGCCCTCCAGCTCTGCAGGAAGAAAAGGATCACGACCATCACGATAAGGGTGGTTTCAACGAATGTGACCAGCACTTCATCAATAGATGCAGAAACAAAGTCTGTGGTGTTCATCAACACACGGTAATGCACGCCAGGCGGGAGGTATGGCTCAAGGTTTTCCAGTTCTTTTTCCACCTCTTCTGCCACACTTAGGGCATTTGCGTCTGAACGTTGATATACGCCTATCAGTCCGGCTTCCTTGCCGGACACTCGTGATATCGCGCTGTAGCTTTCGCTTCCGAGTTCCACTTTTGCTATGTCGCGTAAGCGGAGCAATCCGTTGTCACCGTTGGAGCGGATTATTATGTCGCCGAACTGCTCGGCAGTGACAAGACGTCCTGGAGAGGATAGCGTGAACTGGAATGATGCTGGATTTTTCACAGGCTGGCTTCCCACTGATCCGGCTGATACTTCAATGTTCTGTGAGCGGATTGCCGACATTACATCAGATGGTGTTACACCGCGTGCCCGCATGAGGTCTGGATTGAGCCATACACGCATGCTGTATTCTCCCGCTCCGAAAGCGTTCACACCACCCACACCTTCGAGGCGTGACAGCGGATTGACCAGATGGAGCTGGGCGTAATTGGTGAGGAACAGCGAATTGTAACGTTCTGGATTGTCACTCTCTAGTGCTACGAACAGAAGGATGTTCGTGCTCTCTGAATTGATGCTCACTCCCTGTTGGGTCACCGAGGCGGGCAGGCGTGAAGATGCCTGGTTGACAAGATTCTGTACCTTTACTGTGGCATCGTCAAGGTTTACGTTGTTGTTGAATGTTATGGTGAGGCTGTATGAGCCGTCGTTGCCTGAATTCGAGCTCATGTACATCATGCCCTCAACGCCGTTAACACTTTCCTCTATGGGCACCCCTACGGTTTCTGCTACAGTTTTGGCGTCAGCACCGGGATATACGGCAGATACTCGCACGGTGGGTGGGGAAATATTGGGATACTGGGCTATAGGCAATGTCTTTACCGTTACCAATCCCACTATAATCATCAATATTGCCAGCACAGTGGCGAAAATGGGTCTGTCTATGAAAAATCTTGAAAACATATCTGGTCAATTGGCAATTAACAGTTGTGGGTTTAGTATCCGGCAATCTTAACCGGTATGGATTAAGGTGTTGGCAAAATTATCTGGCGCTAATAGGTTTAACAGTCATGCCGTCGCGCACTTTGAGCAGAGCCTGTGTCACGTATCTGTCTGTGGGGCTTAGGCCGGATTTTACTATCCGGAGTGTGTCATGGTATATGTCTCCTGTTTCGATCGGGGTGTAGACAACCTTGTTGGAATCATTTACCACATATACATATTTGCCAAGCTGGTCGGTGCCTATGGCGGCATCTTTTATAAGCATGGCGTCGGGTTCTATCGCATATGGGAGGTCTACGCTGGCATACATGCCGCTTTTGAGTTCGCCATTGTGGTTGTCAACGAGCAGACGCAGTGTCACAGTGCCGGTTCCTTTCTGTACATCAGGGGATGCGTAGTCAAGTTTCCCGGTATATCCGCCTATTATGCTGTCGCCGAACAATACTGGCACGTGTCCGTAGTCGATTTGCTTTTTCTTCATGGCATCGGCGATGTTTATGTATCGGGAATCTTCCACAGAGAATATGGTAAGTATTGTACGGTCATCATATATGGTCGTCATTTTTACCGGTGCCCCTTCTCCCGCCACATAATCGCCGACTACAACTTCGGGTGAGGATACCCGTCCGGTAAATGGCGCCCGCACGGTGCAGTATCCAAGCATCATGTTGGCTGTTGTGACTGCTGCCTGGGCACTCTTTATCTCAGCTTCGCTTTGCCGGAGGTTGCTTTCGGCTTGTATCACATCCATTTTTGACACAGCATCGCTTTCCAGGGCTTTTGTCATGGCCTCGAACTGCCGCTGGCAATAATCATGGTTTGCTTTTGCCGATTCCAGCCTGGATTGTGCCTCAGCCAGCTGGGAACGGTAAGTGGTGCTTTCTATCGTGAAAAGCGGCGTACCTTCTTTGACGAGTGTGCCGTCTTCGTAATGTTTTGCTGTAATATAGCCGGTGACACGTGCTACAACTGCCGCATCGCGGTCGGCAAGAAGGAAAGCCGGGTATGATTTGCTCAGTACGATCGAATCAGTCTGTGGTGTGGCAACATTTACAGACATTTCCGGTGTATCCCCTTTTTTGTCATCTTTTCTTGAATGGCAGGATGTGAATGCGGTCAATGCCGTTAGAGACAGTATTGCTGCGGTATGGATATGTGCAGATGCTTTCATTTTGCGTAATTGATTGATTACATGTTGACTTCGAGGGTTTCAAAATCGAATCCTCCTCCGAGGGCTTCATATAGATTTATGAGTGATTCAAGAGCCTGGCCGCGTGCGGCTATCTGTTCCTGTTCAGCCGAGAGGGTGTTGAGTTGTGCCGTGACCACATCAAGCATCGGGCTAAGTGAATTTTTATATCTGTCAATGGCAAGCTGGAGCGATTCGGTGCTGGCAGCCAGTACCTTGTCAATGTATCCAAGATAAATTATAGCGAAGTGATACCCCGCCAATGCATTGTCTGTTTCCTGGAATGCATTGGCAACCACTAGATTGTAGTTGTCTATGGCACCTTGCAGCTGTTCGCGCGCCGTAGCGAGGGCATATTTACGTGACATTCCGTCGAATATCGTCCATGAGAGTGTCGGGGCTATAGTATATGTGAAAGAATTATGGCGGAATAGGTCATCTATATTGTGGGCTGATGTGCCTATTGATCCTTCAAGTGAGAGTGTCGGCAGGAAATCCTTTTTTGCGATTCCAGCTTCGGCAGCGTATTGTGCGAGTTGGAGTTCCGCTTGTGCTATGTCCGGACGTCTTCGCAATATGCCTGCGGGGACACCTGCGCTTATTAGCCTGTGGCAGTCGGGCAGTGGTGTAGGAGTGGAAAGCCGTGCCCTTAATCCGTCGCTGAATGATCCGGTGAGCACCTCAAGTGAATTGATTGCGGCATGTATGGAATATTGTAGTTTTGGCATTGAGGCCAAGGTTGAGTAATATGTCTCTTCTGCCTGGGCCACATCCAGTTTGGAAGCGAGAGTGGCTTCGAATCGGGCACGGGCGATGTTTACAGTCTTAAGTTGTGATTCTGAATGCACTTCAGCCACGTATAGTTGTCCTTGCAATGTGCGCAGTTGCAGATATGTGTTGGCCACCTGCGCGCACAGGCTTACCATAGCGCCGGCAAATTCCGCGCGGGACGCATTGTAGGCAGCTTTTTTTGCTTTGACACCTGATGCGATTTTTCCGAAAATGTCAATTTCCCATTTTGCAGACAAGCCGGCGTTGAACCCGCTCATTACCGTTGCCGGAATATCAGTCGCAGTCATGGCGCCGCTTTGCCGTTCCTTGCTCCATCCGGCCGCAAGGCTGATTGACGGATACCACCCTGACTGTGCTTGCTTCATAATGTTGCGTGCGATTTCTGTGCGGTGCAATGCCTGTGCGAGATCATAGTTATAGTCAAGGGCGAGAGTTATAAGCGAGTCAAGGGTGGTGTCGCCGAAAGAACGCCACCATCCTTCGGTAGGGGAGGGTATGTCCTGTTGCACCTCCGGCGTGTATGTCCATCGCTCGGGTAGTGTATCGTTTAGGTGGCGGGTGAGGTCGTCCCCGTTTACCGGCGGTTCCGCTGCTGATGCCAGACAGCAGGCTGTGCCTAAAGCAAAATAAATAAAACGTTGAAACATAAGACTTCTATAATAACCGGTGACAATTGATATGTTGCCGCTGCTTTAAAACTCCTCCACTATAAGCCTGTACCCATAGAGGTATATTGAATTATAGATATTAAACAAATCTCAAAAATCTTTAGTTTACAAGCCGGTATGATAAGCGTTCGTTCCGGCTTTGGGCAAGGAGTCTGAAAAATGGTAATAATCACCGATATTATGTTTCGATATTGCGATACAAGTGTGCATAAATTTGCGGTGTGGTTATTTATCAATTTCCGGTACTCGGATAGTGTAATTAAAATGTATGAAAGTTAAATGTCTAATTGCTGCAATTGCAGTGGTGTTAAGTTTTTCTACAATTATGGCAGAACAAAAGATCAGACAGACGGCAGGGCGCACGGCACTTGGGGAATTCGCTCCTAAATTTGCGGAATTGAACGATGATGTGTTGTTCGGGGATGCGGTATGGAACGATTCCACCCTAAGCCTACATGACCATAGCATGGTCACTATTTCCATACTTCTTGGTAAAGGTTTGACAGACTCTTCTTTCCGTTCGCATTTGGAAATGGGTAAGAGGCATGGCATAACCCGGAGTGAGATAGCCGCACTGTTGACACAAGCCGCATTTTATGCGGGATGGCCAAATGCCTGGGCCGGATTCCGTATCGCAAAAGAAGTATGGGCGGATTCAGAAGATGTCGCCACAGAAAAAGAACGTTTTCAGCGGGAAATGATTTTTCCTGTAGGTGAGCCTAATACGGAATACGCAAGGTATTTTACCGGAAACAGTTACCTGGCACGTGTTTCCGGCATGCAGGTTCCGTTTTCCAATGTCACTTTCGAACCCCGTTGCCGTAACAACTGGCACATACACCATGCATCCGGAGGTGGTGGACAGATGCTTGTCGGTGTCGCAGGCCGCGGATGGTATCAGGAGGAAGGGAAGCCTGCCGTGGAAGTTCTCCCCGGAACAGTAGTCCATATCCCCGCCGGCGTGAAGCATTGGCATGGTGCGGCTTCAGATTCATGGTTTGCCCATCTTGCTTTTGAAGTGCCGGGTGAAGGCACCTCCACGGAGTGGCTTGAACCTGTCACAGATCAGGAATACGATAGCCTGGACTGATAGCCGGCTGTAGCTTCGGTAATGGCCATATCTGTTTTAACTTGCCTGAGCGGTTTTCTATGGAAAAAAAGTGCTAACTTTGCATTTATCCGTACCGTTATCGGATATGGTAACCGGAAAACATTCCCAAGGGAGAACAAGACTTCCTTAATATCCCCAATTTTGGACAGATTCATGAAAACGATTGACAGGGAAACAGTGCAGAGGATCATTGACACCGCTGATATAGTGGAGGTGGTAAGTGATTTCGTGCATTTGCGCCGCAGAGGGGCGAATTACATAGGGTTGTGCCCGTTCCACAACGAGCGCACCCCCTCCTTCTCCGTGTCGCGCGCAAAGGGCATATGCAAATGTTTCAGCTGCGGCAAAGGTGGCAGTCCTGTCAACTTCATCATGGAGCATGAACAGTTGAGCTATTGGGACGCGCTGAGATACCTTGCGAAAAAATACCATATCGAGATACAGGAACATGAGGTGACAGATGCCGAGCGGCAGGCTATGAGTGAGCGCCAGTCGCTTATGGAGGTCAATGATTTCGCCATGAAGCATTTCGAGCGCAATATGCTTGAGACCTCCGACGGGCGCGACATAGGCCTGGCTTATTTCCGTGAACGTGGCATCAACGAGGCTATGGTCAGGCGCTTCCATCTGGGATATTCCCTTAATCTTCGTGACGATCTCCTTGAGGCTGCCAGGAAAGACGGTTACAGCGATGACGCGCTTGTAAAGACGGGGCTGTGTGTGCGCACGGACCATGGCGATTTGTACGACCGTTTCAAAGCCAGGGTAATGTATCCGGTTTTCTCCATTTCCGGCAAGGTAGTGGCTTTTGGAGGGCGTACTCTACGGTCTGACAAGACTGTCGCCAAGTATGTAAATTCCCCGGAGAGTATAATATACAAGAAAAGCCGTGAGTTATATGGCCTTTATCAGGCAAAACAGGCTATTGTCCGTAAAGACAAGTGTATTCTTGTAGAAGGATATATGGACGTCATTTCCATGCACCAGCAGGGTGTGGAAAATGTTGTTGCTTCTTCAGGTACATCGCTTACACAAGGGCAGATACGCCTGATACACCGTTTCACGGAAAATGTGACGGTGATCTACGATAGTGACCCTGCCGGTATAAAAGCGTCTTTACGTGGCATTGACCTGCTGCTTGCAGAGGGATTGAACATAAAGGTGCTCCTTCTCCCTGACGGTGATGACCCTGACTCTTTTGCCCAAAGCCATTCCGCTTCGGAAGTAGAGGCTTATCTGGAGGAAAATGAGGTTGATTTCATCCGTTTCAAGACCGATGTGCTTTTGCGCGACGCCGCTTCCGATCCTCTTAGACGCTCGGAAGTGGTGAGTGGCATATTGCTGTCAATAGCCCATATCCCGGAGGAGATAAAACGCAATGTTTACATCCAGGAGTGTTCCATGCGTTTTGGCATTGACGAGCGTATGCTTTTACGCCAGGTAAATGTGTTTATAACCAGGCTTGCCGAGCAAAATGCCCGTCAGAGCGCCCGGGATGCTGCCATGGAAACCGTAACCGGGCGTTCTGCGGAGCAGCAGGCAGATATTGCAGATGACAAAGCGGTGCCGCAGGCTGTTGGGGATTCTTCACTTTCGGCTTCCGGTCCGTCTGATGTCGTGTCGCCTGTCACAGAGCCCCGGCAGGAAATGAAAATAGAGACCAGCCTCAGGGATGCTATCGACCGTGGTGCCGATCCGCTTGCAAAAGCTCTTGAACCGCAGGAACGCGCATTGATGCGTCTGGTATTGAAATACGGTATGCTTGACCTGGGGGATGAATTTGGCACTTATGATGATGGCGGCCATGTAAAAGTGATAGATTATATACGTGAGGATCTTGAGGTTGACAACATACAGTTCAGGAATCCTCTTTACAGGCGCATGTTTCAGGAAGCCATGGCCATGCGTGAAAACGACTGGGAGGTTGACTTTGCCAATCATGTGGGTGCGGCACAAGCCCGTATGCAGGAACTTGAACAATCCGGTCTTGAAGAGATAAAGAATACCGCTGCTACTCTTGCGGAAATCAATATGGCTGAGACCAAGTTAAAGGAAAATTGCCGTGAGGCATATGAATCAGACATACGTGATTTTTCTCAACTGTATTTTGAAAAAACATTTATTTCACATCCTGACGATGATGTGCGCCGTGCCGCTTCAGACCTTGTGGTGGAGCGGCACCAGTTGAGTAAAATCTATTTCCGCCAAGGCACTAAAATAGAAACCGAGATTGACAGGCTGGATGATCTTGTGCCCCGTGCCCTTGTGGCTCTTAAATATTATATGGGACGTTGCAAGTTCCATGAGCTTACCAGCCGTATAAGCCAGGTGCAGGCAACTCCGGGATATGATATGGCCGAGATATTCTCACTTATGGAACAGCAGAAGAAATGGCATGATTTCTGCACCCAGCTTGCCACCCAGATAGGGGAGCGTGTGTATGAACCTCTGCGCTGACATCCCGAGGAACCGCCGGATATATCCTTTGGATAAAAAATAATGTTAAAATGCGGAGAATACATTATTAATTTGTAAATTTGCCATGTATAGAAGGCGCGGTATCACTTGCAAAAGTGTGGCGCTACCGGCCGCTTATGCGGCGATTACCTGTATACCATGTAAATAACCCAAACTTTTTTATAACCTATCATGGCAGATAATAAAGAAAAACTGTTTACTCAGTTTCCGCCTGTAAGCTATGAGACATGGCGAGCAAAGGTGGACGCCGATCTTAAAGGTGTGCCCTTTGACAAAAAACTTGTCTGGCGTACCAACGAGGGCTTCAATGTGCAGCCTATGTACCAGCGTCAGGATATTGAGAATTTACCCACAGTTGATTCACTCCCCGGCGAATACCCGTTTGTACGTGGTACCAGGGAGGACAACAACTGGCTCACACGTCAGGAGATTCTCGCAACAGATCCCGAAGAGGCCAACAAGGTAGCTTTGGATGTGCTGGGCAAAGGGGTAAACTCACTCGGATTCACTGTAAAAGAACCGACTGTTGAAACTCTCACCGTTCTTCTTGATGGAATAGATCTTGAGAAGGTGGAAGTGAACTTTGCTACATGTCCGCGAAAAGCTGTTGAGTTCGCACGCGTCCTGGCTTCTTTCCTTAAAGACAAATGTGTGGCAGAGACTTTCCGTGGCTCAATTGATTATAATCCGCTCAAACGTGCTTTCCGGCATGGTACGGAGGTGGATAAGGCTGCTGTTGCCGCAGATGCCAAGATGATGATCGAGGCTCTTGAGGGCGTGCCCGGTGTACGTTGCCTCAGTGTGAATTCCGACATATTCTGCAACGCGGGCGCATATATTTTCCAGGAACTCGGATATGCACTTGCCTGGGGTGCAGGATGGCTTACGCTTCTTACCGAAGCTGGTGTGGAAGCCACGAAGGTGGCATGCCGTGTGAAATTCAACATGGGCGTGTCAAGCAACTACTTTATGGAGCTTGCCAAGTTCCGCGCCGCACGCATGATGTGGGCGCAGATCGTGGAGCAATATAAACCGGCATGCAAGTGTGCATGTAAGATGGTGGCTCACGCTACTACTTCGCGTTTCAACCAGACTATATTTGACGCACATGTGAATCTGCTCCGTAGCCAGACAGAGGCAATGTCTGCCGCTTTGGCTGGTGTGGATTCCATTACTGTAACACCGTTTGATACGCCATATAAGACTCCCGATGAATTCTCGGAACGTATAGCACGAAACCAGCAGCTTCTGCTTAAAGAGGAGAGCCATCTTGACAAGGTCGTGGATCCGGCCGGCGGTTCATATTACGTGGAGACACTTACGGTATCCATTGCCAACGAGGCTTGGAAACTTTTCCTTGAAGTAGAGGAAAAGGGCGGTTTCGCCGCATGTGTTAACTCTGGTGAGGTCCAGGCCGCAGTAAACGCTTCAGGTGTGAAACGTCATCAGGATATGGCGCGCCGCAAAGAGATACTTCTGGGTACCAACCAGTTCCCCAACTTCAATGAATTTGCCGCCCAGAAGATTGAAAATGGTGCTGATCCCTGCACCAAACATGACGGCGAGGGTTGCGGTTGCGCAGCCGGGGGAGATAAAGCCAAGGTGCTCAACAGCGAGCGTCAGGCAAGCGATTTCGAAGCTCTCCGTCTGGCCACGGAGCATGCCGCCAACCGTCCGAAAGCGTTCATGCTCACAATCGGCAATCTGGCGATGCGTCTGGCTCGTGCACAATTCTCTTCCAATTTTTTCGGTTGTGCCGGATATGAGATTCTTGACAATATCGGTTTCAACACAGTACAGGAGGGTATTGACGCCGCTATGGAAAAGGGTGCCGATATTGTGGTGCTCTGCTCTTCCGACGACGAATATGCCACATATGCCCCTGAGGCTTTCAAACTCCTTGACGGTCGTGCAGAGTTTGTGGTGGCTGGTGCTCCCGCATGTACCGACGATCTCAAGGCACAGGGCATAGAGCATTTTATACATGTGCGCTCAAATGTGCTTGAAACATTACAGGAATTCAACAAGCGTCTCCTTAAAAACAACTAATTAAGTAAGCCATGAAACCCGATTTCAAAAATATGAACATCATAGCCGACGCTTTCGGTGCGTCGGCAGCTGCCCCTAAGGCAGCCGGTGAGGATTGGCTCACTCCTGAGCTTATCCCGGTAAAACCCATATATACCAAGGCCGATCTGGAGGGTATGGAACACCTTGACTATGTGGCTGGTCTTCCTCCTTTCCTGCGTGGTCCGTACAGTGGCATGTATGCCATACGTCCATGGACCATCCGCCAATATGCAGGTTTCTCCACCGCCGCCGAATCAAACGCTTTTTACCGCCGCAACCTCGCGTCGGGTCAGAAAGGCCTGTCTGTGGCATTTGACCTTGCAACACACCGCGGCTACGACGCGGATCATCCCCGTGTGGTAGGCGACGTAGGCAAGGCTGGCGTGAGCATCTGTTCGATAGAGGACATGAAAGTGCTTTTCGACGGCATTCCTCTGAACAAGATGTCTGTATCCATGACAATGAACGGTGCCGTGCTTCCCGTGCTTGCATTCTATATCAACGCAGGACTGGAACAGGGAGCCAAACTCGAAGAGATGGCAGGTACCATCCAGAACGATATCCTCAAGGAATTCATGGTGCGGAACACCTATATCTATCCTCCGGAATTCTCAATGCGTATTATCGCCGATATCTTTGAGTACACTTCTCAGAACATGCCCAAGTTCAACTCAATCTCCATCTCCGGCTATCATATGCAGGAGGCGGGAGCGACTTGCGACATAGAACTTGCATATACCCTTGCGGATGGTCTTGAATACCTGCGCGCAGGTGTAAACGCCGGCATGGATATTGACTCGTTCGCTCCCCGTCTGTCGTTCTTTTGGGCTATCGGCATGAACTTCTTCATGGAGATTGCCAAGATGCGTGCGGCACGTATGCTCTGGGCTAAGATCGTCAGCCAGTTCAATCCCAAAAATCCGAAATCGCTCGCGCTCCGCACACACTCCCAGACCTCAGGCTGGTCTCTTACGGAGCAGGATCCGTTTAACAATGTCGGGCGAACCTGCATTGAGGCTATGGGTGCGGCACTCGGCCACACACAGAGCCTTCACACCAATGCTTTGGACGAGGCAATCGCCCTGCCCACTGATTTCTCTGCGCGTATTGCCCGTAATACCCAGATATATATCCAGGAAGAGACATATGTCTGCAAGGAGATAGATCCATGGGCAGGTTCATACTATGTAGAGTCGCTGACAAATGAGATCGCCCACCGTGCATGGGAGCATATCCAGGAGATTGAGAAACTAGGCGGTATGGCAAAGGCTATTGAAACCGGCCTTCCTAAGCTCCGCATAGAGGAGGCCGCCGCACGTACGCAAGCCCGTATTGACTCAGGGCGTCAGACCATTGTGGGTATCAACAAGTATCGTCTTGACCATGAAGATCCTATTGATATCCTTGAAATTGACAATACCGAAGTACGCAACGAGCAGTGCGCCCGTCTTGAAGATCTCCGGAAGGAACGTGATGAAGAGGCTGTCAAGAAAGCACTTGAGGCCATAACTGAATGTGTGCGCACCAAGAAGGGCAACCTTCTTGACCTGGCTGTCAAAGCCGCCGGCCTGCGTGCGTCGCTCGGTGAGATTTCCGATGCTTGCGAAGATGTTGTCGGACGTTATAAAGCTGTAATCAGAACTATTTCAGGCGTGTATTCAAGCGAAACAAAGAATGATCCCGATTTCCTCCGCGCACAGAAGATGACCGAGGAATTCGCTAAACGTGAGGGACGTCAGCCCCGTATTATGATAGCAAAGATGGGTCAGGACGGTCACGACCGCGGTGCCAAAGTAGTGGCCACCGGTTATGCCGACTGCGGATTCGATGTGGATATGGGCCCGCTGTTCCAGACACCGGCCGAAGCTGCCCGCCAGGCTGTGGAGAACGACGTGCACATTCTTGGTGTAAGCTCGCTTGCCGCCGGCCATAAGACTTTGATCCCGCAGGTGATAGAGGAGCTCAAGAAGCTCGGACGCGAGGATATTATGGTTACTGCCGGAGGTGTGATACCCGCCCAGGATTATGACTTCCTCTATAAGGCAGGTGTTGCCGCGATCTTCGGCCCAGGCACACGTATTCCCGTTTCGGCGATCCGTATGCTTGAGATTCTCAATGGTGAAGAAGAATAATATTTCCTGGCAGTATGCCTGGATAAAGGCATACTGCCAGGTATATGCTATGATGCGGGAGCATTAGCTGTCCGCTGCGTAGCGGAATTGATTGAATAATGGTTGCCCGGTCGCTTCCTCAATGCGGGGAAGCGCTCCGGACAACTATATTTGTGTATTGCATCTTTGGAATTCAATTCGCTTGCATACGCGCTGTTCCTTGCAATGGTGACAGTGCTCTATTTCTGCCCGCTGTTTACGAAATCGGCGCGCAGGCAGAATCTGCTTGTCCTTTCTGTAAGCTACCTCTTTTATGCGGCATGGGACTGGAGGTTCCTGTTTCTGATCATTTTTACAACATTGTGCACATACGCCGCCGGTATTCTCATAGGACGATACCGGAATGCAATATGGCTTATCGCCAATGTTGTGTTGAATCTTTCGGTACTCGCGGTCTTCAAATATTTTAATTTCTTCAGCGAAAATATAATATGGTTCATGCGGGTGCTAGGATTTGAGGCGGACTGGTTTACCATAGATGTTCTCCTGCCTGTAGGTATATCGTTCTATACGTTCCAGGCGATAGGATATACTGTAGATGTATGGCGCGGTGCGGTGAAGCCTACCGGCAATATTGTATTGTTCGCCACTTTTATTGCATACTTTCCGCAGCTTGTGGCTGGTCCGATAGAGCGTGCGTCTGCCATAATGCCTCAGCTTGACCGTGTAAACAGATGGCGATGGAACAATGGTGCAGATGGGCTGAGGCTTATCCTTTGGGGATTGTTCAAGAAAGTAGCCGTAGCCGATCCATGCGGGTACCTGGTTGACGGTTATTATGCCCAGTGTGTCGTAGAGCCAGACGGATTGAGATGCTATATTGCGGCCGTTCTTTTCGCAGTACAGCTTTATTGTGATTTTTCGGGCTATTGCGATATTGCCGCCGGATCGGCGAGGATGCTCGGCGTTGATCTGACGCAGAATTTCAACCGTCCATACATATCACGCAATTTTGTGGAATTCTGGAGGCGTTGGCATATTTCGCTTACGAAGTGGTTTACAGACTATCTGTATATTCCCATGGGTGGATCACGTAAAGGGACGGCACGTCATTTCCTGAACGTGATGGTTGTATTCCTTATATCCGGGCTATGGCATGGAGCCGGATGGGGATTCATTATATGGGGAGCCGGATGTGGTGTATGTTATTTGCTCCAGAAAACCATGGGGTATGACAGTTTTCGTGGGAAGCCTCAACCGTCGGTTCATGATCTTCCAGAAATTTTCGCTACATTCTCTATTTTTGCCGTGCTTTTGGTTCCATTCCGGTTAAACGGTGATATATCGTTGGCCATGGAATTGGGTTTGCGGTATATCGTGCCGGTTTCTATGATGGCAGTCCTCGGATTCAAGGTGGTATTCAGGATAATCTCTGTTATTGACAGAACCTTGCTTCGGGGAAGGTATGCAGCTGATGCAAAATCGCGCCGTATTGTATTTTATATTGCTGTTGCAGTGCTTTTTGGGACTTTTGCATGGTGTTGTCCCAAAATGGCATGGTATCATCTTTATCTTGTATTGGCTTTGCTGGTGTACAGCTCCGAGTGGATAAGGCGTGGGGCAAAATGGGGGAGTTGCCCGTTCCCTTTACCAGTCTGCCGCATATCGCGGACAGGTCTCTATATGTGTCTTTATTTGTTGATATTAACCTATGGATTACTCCGTCTGCCTCCGGTGAGTGATGGTACAACGTTCCTGTATTTCCAGTTCTGAGCATAGGAAAAGGTCTTTATGCCGCTTTCTGTTATATGCGGGAGTGATGGCAACCGTGCCATTGCTATTGTTGTTGTGTGCCTATGTGGCTATTGACCCGTTTAAGGTATTGCGTTGGCATGATGATCCGTTTGCCGATCGTCTTGGGTTGAATAAAGGCATGCTTTCTGTCCAGGCATACGAAAAGGGGCTTTCTTCGGGTCGTAAATATGATTCGTTCATCATGGGTTCTTCCGTATCCTGTGCGTATTTGTCTGAGGAATGGGTGCGTTATCTTCCTTATGGATCTTCTCCATTGCATATGGACAGTTCGGGCCAGACGGTTTCCACATTGCGTAAATATCTTGAATACCTTGAAAGCAGTGGAGCGCCTTTGCGTAATGTGCTGATAGTGTTTGCCCCGGAAATTTTCGGGATAGAGTATGATTGTGAAAATCTGTCGGTGCTTGTGCCTCCAGCTGTTGAAAGAGGCGGAGTACGGTATATGCTCTCTTTCCACTATAAATATTTTATGGGATTCGCCAATTACCGCTACATTTCTCCGTTGCTGGTATATGAGTTTACAGGACGTCGTGAGAAGGTTACCGATGTCCCAGTATTCAGTATGCAGCCCATATGCTATGATTGGGAGATTAACGAGGAGAGTGTGCCTGAGTGGGACATGATATTGGATAAGGATCCCGCATTGCTACATGAAAAAAGCTCGTATGATTTTTCTTTCACACATGATACACCTTATACAAGACTTGCAACGTTGATTGATAACGATGAGAAATCGGATCTGGAAGCTATTGCGGCATTATTGGCTCGTAACAGGTCTGATTACCGTGTTTTGCTGGCACCTACCCCTAAATTGTATCTTCTTTCATATGAGGACGAAAGTGTGCTTTCTGGGATATTTGGTGACCGCTTTGTAAATGTTTCCGGTAAATTCAGGGCAGAACAGTCAGATTCTTCAAATTTTTATGATACGATCCATTACCGGTCACGTCTGGCGAGCAAGTATATGCAGGCTGCATATATCCGTTGAACCCGGAAACAGTTTATTTGCCCCAGCGTTGCCGTTGCAGTTCGGCGGCGCGTGTCTCGGCAGGGTTATCTGCCGGTTGCCAGTATTTAGAGCCGTTGATGGCATCGGGAAGGAATTGCTGGCGAACGAAATGTCCCGGATAATTATGGGCATATTTGTAATCGGCGCCATAGCCCATATCTTTCATGAGTGATGTCGGGGCATTGCGTATGTGTAATGGCACGGGTAGATTGCCGGTCTGTCTTACTGCGGCGAGTGCGGTGTCTATAGCCATGTATGCAGAGTTGCTTTTTGCTGAGGTGGCGAGGTAGATGGTGCATTCAGCCAGCGGTATTCTTCCTTCCGGCATTCCTATTTTTTTGATTACGTCAAAAGTGGCATTCGCCAGCAATATTGCGTTTGGATTGGCGAGGCCGATATCTTCTCCGGCGAGGATTACAAGGCGCCGTGCAATGAATTCCGGATCTTCTCCCCCCTCAATCATGCGTGCCAGCCAATATATGGCTGCGTCCGGATCGCTCCCACGCACGCTTTTTATGAAAGCCGAGATAATGTCGTAGTGCATTTCCCCCTGCTTGTCATATGCCATGGGATTTTCCTGTAACCTTTCGGTTACGATTTTGTCGTTTATTACCATCGGCTGGCCGAGCGCCGTTGACTGTTGCAGGAGGTCAAGTATATTCAGCAGTTTACGGGCGTCACCTCCCGAAAATCGGAACAATGCGTCCGTCTCTTCGATTTTTACATCGGAATCTTTCAGTATCGTGTCTGTTTTTACAGCGCGTTCAAGAAGTTCGGTCAGTTCGGGCGCTTCGAGTGGCTTGAGGGTATAGACCTGCGCTCGTGACAGCAAAGGACGTATAACTTCGAATGACGGGTTTTCTGTTGTGGCTCCTATCAGCGTTACGGTGCCGTTTTCTACTGCTCCCAAAAGGCTGTCTTGCTGTGATTTGCTGAACCTATGGATTTCATCAATGAACAGGATCGGCCGTCCGGTGGAAAACATGCTACTGGCATCGGATTTACATCTTTCTATCACGTCGCGCACATCCTTTACTCCCGCGCTCACGGCACTGAGGGTGTAAAACGGGGATTTGATAGTGTTGGCTATTATTCGTGCCAGAGTGGTTTTACCGACGCCGGGAGGCCCCCAGAGAATGAACGAACTTACGTTGCCGGTGTCTATCATACGTCGTAACACACTGCCCTCACCGACCAGATGTTTCTGGCCGATGTAATCGTCAAGGGTTTGCGGGCGAAGTCTTTCAGCTAATGGAGCGAGCATTTATTTCGGTATTGGAAAAATCTTGAAGTAAAAGGGGGAGTAAATGCTGTATCGTGCCTGATTGCCTGTACAGGCTGTTGGTCTGAATTGCGGTTTATCTGAGATTGGCCGGTCCTGTTAGTCTGGCTCCCCGCAGGAAAGCATCGGCTGTCATTCGTTTTTTACCTGCCGGCTGTAGATCCAGGATTTTGAGCAGATGCCCGTCGCCGCATGCCACTTTCATTTCGTTATCGTCAATGAACAGTTCACCAGGAGCAGATGTCTCAGGACATATGCCACCGATTTCTGTCAGAAAAATTTTAACAGGTATCGGTGACGCGTTTCCGTCTGTATGTATCTCGCTCCAAGCTGCCGGATATGGAGACAGGCCTCTTACAAGGTTGTGAACCTCGCGTGCGCTTTTGTTCCAGTCTATGCGGCAAGTTTCCTTGAAAATTTTCGGAGCTGGTGTTGCGGTTTCTCCTTGAAGCAGTTTTTCCTGTGGAATAGGGTTGACATTTCCTGCTACGATGGCATCCACGGTCTTTAGGGTCAGCCCGGCTCCCAGTTCCATGAGTTTGTCATGTACGTCGCCCACATTGTCATCCGGCAAAATTGCTATACGTTCCTGGTCAATTATGTCGCCGGTGTCAATTTCGTGCTTTAAGAAAAATGTGGTTACACCGGTTTCTGTATCGCCGTTTATCACAGCCCAGTTTATCGGAGCGGCGCCACGGTAGCGTGGCAGCAGTGAGGCATGGAGGTTGAATGTCCCGAGCCTCGGCATCGTCCAGACAATTTCCGGGAGCATGCGGAAAGCTATCACAATGAAAAGGTCGGCTCCGAATGACCGCAGTTCTTCTACAAAAGCGTCATCTTTCAGGCGCACCGGTTGCAGCAGGGGTATATCGTGGGCTACAGCATATTCCTTTACCGGCGAATGGTACATCTTGTGTCCGCGGCCGGCCGGCTTGTCGGGCATGGTCACGGCACATACTATGTTGTATCCGGCTGTGACCAGTTTGTCAAGGCTTGCCACTGCAAATTCCGGAGTGCCGAAAAATACTATCTTCAAATCTTTTTTCTCCATCTGTCTTTGGGTGATTGTCATTATTTCGCTGCTTGCTCCATCGCTTTCCATAGCGGATCATCGGGAACCGGTGCCGTAATATCTATCAATTGCCTGCTTACAGGGTGGATGAATTTTACATTACGTGCCATAAGAGATATTGATCCGTCGGGGTTTGAACGCTTGTCGCCATATTTCAGATCCCCCTTTATGGGGCATCCTATTGCTGAGAGCTGCACTCTTATCTGGTGTTTCCTGCCAGTCATGAGTTCAACTTCAATTAGGTGGTAGCGATCGGAGGATCCTGCGACACGATATCGCAGCCTGGCCTCTTTGGCACCGTTTCCAGGGGTAAGGGATGCGTATGATTTGTTGTTTCTTTCGGTTGAGGTGATGAAGTGGCGCAGTTCAGCCTCAGGCTTGTCAGGGATATTGCGGCATATTGCCCAGTAGGTCTTATGCACGTCTCCGTTGCGGAACATGTCGTTCATACGGGACAGAGCCTTTGATGTCTTTGCGAATACCACAAGTCCTCCCACAGGGCGGTCAAGGCGGTGTACGACCCCGCAGAACACATTGCCGGGTTTGGCATATGTATCTTTGAGATACCTTTTCAGTGCTTCGACAAGCGGTTCATCACCGGTTTTGTCACCTTGCACTATTTCTCCCGGTAGTTTGTTTACCACGATCAAATGGTTGTCTTCATACACTATTCGGTCTGCCAGTGGCTGCATATGGTAGGTGCTGGTTGTTCAAATACCGGACACAGGCATCAAGGCTATCTGTGTCCGGTATTTAAAATTATGTTTATCAGTCAATTGCTGTTTTAAATGCCAAGTTCTTTCTTTATAACATCAATTTTTGCTATTGCAGCTTCCGTAGCGGCATAGTACTGGCTCTTGTCTGCCATTTTGCCATGGACTTCAATGTAGAACTTGATCTTGGGTTCTGTGCCTGAAGGACGTATTGATACCTTTGTGCCGTCGGCAGTGAAGAACTGGAGCACGTTGGAGGTCGTGGGGAAGTCCATCTTTTCTACTTTCCCGTCGCGAAGGTCGGTCTTGTTCAGGTCGGAATAGTCTTTCTTTATGATCACAGGGCTGCCACCCAGCTCTTTTGGAGGATTGGCGCGGAAACCTTTCATCATAGCAACTATTTCTTCGGCACCGGTTTTGCCGGGGCGTACAACAGAGATGCCTTCTTCGCGTGAGAAGCCATACTTGACATAAATGTCCTGAAGCATTTCCATGAAGCTCATCCCCTTGTCCTTAGCCCACGCCAAGCATTCTGCCATGAGCGAGATTGCTGAAACTGAATCTTTGTCGCGTGCGAATTCTTCAGCGAGGAAACCATAGCTTTCTTCACCTCCACCGAGGTAGCGGTTTACTCCTTCGTTGTCGCGGATTACGGCAGCAATCCATTTGAAGCCGGTATAGCAGTCGTACATACGGATGTTGTTTGCATCTGCGATGCTCTTTATTGTTTCCGTAGTCACGATTGTTTTAACAATATATTCTTTGCCGGTGAGGCGGCCAAGCTCGGCATTGCGGTTCATAAGATAGTTAAGAAGGATCATTACTATCTGGTTGCCGTTGACAAGCACGTATTCACCGTTTGTATCGCGGATCACACAGCCGATGCGGTCTGCATCGGGGTCTGATGCCACTACCAGATCCGCCCCTACTTCTTTGGCTTTTGCCACGGCCATTGCCATTGCGGATGCGTTTTCAGGGTTGGGAGAATCTACAGTGGGAAAGTCGCCGGATGGCACATCCTGTTCCGGTACATGGATTATATTGGTGAAACCGTAGTTCTTGAGCGATTCTGGGATAAGTTTCACACCTGTCCCATGGATAGGTGTATAAACAATCTTCAGGTCGCTGTATTTTTTGTTTATTTCCGGGCTTAACGAAAGTGTCTTTATGGCGTCAAGGTAATCCTGGTCCATCTTGTCACCGATTATTTCGATGAGGTCAGGATTGCCTTTGAATTTGATTTCACTTACGTTTTTGATTTTTTCGACGTTGTTGATGATGTTCACATCGTGGGGGGCGATAATCTGTGCTCCGTCTGCCCAATAAGCCTTATAACCGTTGTATTCTTTGGGGTTATGTGAAGCCGTGATGTTCACACCGCTCTGGCAACCGAGATGGCGTATTGCAAACGAAAGTTCCGGAGTAGGACGGAAGCTGTCAAACAGATATGCCTTGATGCCGTTTGCCGAGAAGATATTGGCAACGATTTCGGCGAACTTGCGTGAATTGTTGCGTACATCGTGTCCTACGACCACCGAGATCTGTGGCATATCGGGGAAAGCCTCCTTAAGATAATTGGCAAGTCCTTGGGTCGCAGCTCCGACGGTGTATATGTTCATGCGGTTTGTGCCGGCTCCCATGATGCCGCGCAGGCCGCCTGTGCCAAATTCCAGATCTTTGTAAAAAGATTCGATGAGCAGTGTCGGATCTTCCGCTTCAAGCATCTGTTTTACTTCGTTGCGGGTAGTCTCGTCATATTGTTCTGTAAGCCATACGAGGGCTTTTTCTTTTACGCTTTTAAGCAGTTCCTGATTGTCCATATATTGGGGTTAAATTGTTATCAGTTTTGTTTGTGCAGGAAAGATATGACTCTCCGAAAGCATTAACGCAAAGATATTGAATAATAGCAGAACTTGCAAATATTTCCTGTTAATAGTCTTAAATCAGTTAAATATGCTACCGTTATGATATTAGGCTCCTCTGTATCTTCATCTTTCAGTCAACGGTACAACATCTGTCTTCATGATTTTGTTTACACAAGAAGCGGTTCCATGACCTGCAAAAGGCGTGGAACCACTTCTTTTAACTTTAAGTAACGATATGTGCGTCAACGGGATGCCCACATGCTGGCTACTGCGCTTTCACGATAAGCCATCAGCCCTTCCTGGCTTAGTTCGACGGGGGTATAGGAGCCGTCGGCATTGATCATGTTGACATGGGTGTCGTCAACGAATGTCATAAATGTAACGGTATTGTCGTTTGCTGTCACGCTCCAGCTTTTTTCATCCTGGTCGAAATCAAGGCGAACCACAGATCCGTCGTTTTTAGATGTGATGGTATATCCTTTGCCGTCGCATTCAACTAGGTATTCGCCGTCATGCCCTTTTATAACTTTTGTTCCCATGGCTACAGGGTTGCTGCCACTCCAGAACTCAACTGAGTTAAGGACGAGCAAGTCGGCGGCGGAGGTGACCTCATAAACTGGAATAACCCAGAATGCAAAGAACACGAGTTCGTTCAGGAACTTGTTGCCTATCTGGTGGTTCCAGGAGAGCAATTTGTTTGTCAAGGCAAAACTGCCGATACACGAGGTGAACATCATGGAGCCTGCGAGTGCGATCGCAACTCCTACTGAAAGATACTTTTTTCTCATATCCAAAGTTTTGAAACGTTATTATCCTATCGGAATATATGATTATATAAAACGAGTATGAAATTTTAGTTCATGAAAAATTTTACGCTTCCGGGATTTTTTGCTTGAGTTTATCATAAAATGACATGACGTTGCGCACATAAGCCACTGTCTCTCGTCCTCTGAAATATCCTGCCCGGCATACCGGGTCGGAATAATATTCGGGGTTGGCTTTCATAAGCAATGCCTGTTCTACATTGCCGCTCCATACTTGCGGGTCTTTGCCATATTTTTTAGCTAGTGCTATTGCATCATATATATGGGCTATGCCTGAATTATATGCGGCGACTACAAACTTCAGGCGCTCCTGGGGATCACTGATCCGTTTTGACAGCGATTTGTCAAGGTCTGCAAGTATGCGGCCGGCGGTTTCTATGTTGGCTTGCGGATTAGATATTTTCGATGCCGGAAGACCGTATGCCCGAGCTGTCCGCGGCATGATCTGCATTATGCCCCTTGCCCCCGCCCATGAAACGCTTGTGCTGTCGAAATGGCTTTCGTGGTATCCCTGTGCTGCCATAAGCCTCCAGTCCATTCCTGATTTCTTGCCTGATTCACGGAAATAATGGTCAAACGGTGAAATATATCCTTTTGAAATGTCAAGAGTGAAAGTGCCATCATCGTTTTTGGCTCTTTCGAAGTAACGTTTAAGGAGTTCGGCTTGTTTGCGGCGTGGTGTCTCCTGCGCGAAATAGTTGTCTATGCTGTCGGCAAGCCATCTGTTGCCTAGCGCCACTGCCCAGCGTGATTGCTGGGGGAAACTTAGCGGGAGTGATATGTCAAGGTCGCGGTGGTAGGTTTTGTTGATGCGCGCTATGTCGTCATCAACTACCGTAAGGGGTATCTGCCCTTCCGATACCATGTCTATAAGGTCTTCGGTTATTAGGGTATCGCGGTCAATGACATGTATGTGTATTCCACCGCCGAGTTCTTCATTGAGGTTTTCAAGCCGGTACTGGTACTTTGATTCGGCCTCCACATAGATATGTTCACCCACAAGTTCGGTGACATCGGTTATAAGGCGTCTTTTGCCTTTTTTTGGCTGTACAAGCACCTGGTGGGTAAAATTCTCAGGTCCGCAATGGAGCACCCTTTTACGGAATTCCGCTGTTACAGGCACCTCATAGGCTAGCAGGTCCACTTCACCCGAGTCAAGCATCTCTATCATCTTCTGTAGTGAAGGCGCCACCACCAGTTGCACTTCCATACCTTTGTCAGCTGCCATTTGCTTGAGCAGGGAGTAATCGTAGCCCATCGGTTCGTCGCGGTAGATGAAGTATGACGTAGGGCTGTAAAGTGTTGCCACACGTATGGTGTCAGGCATCGGGCACTCTTTTGTTGTCTCGGATATGTTGGATTTCTTTCCCTGGCATGCGGCTATGCATATTGCGACAAACAGACAGAGCATGACCGGCAGCCATGCCTGAAACCCGGGTACCGGGGTATTCTGTCTTGTTGTGTCTTGGTTCCGGTTCAAGCGAAAGAGTGTTAAGAAAACGACGCAACCCCGCGTCTTCCCCTATAACAAGCGAAGGCACGGGGTTAGTTCAATCCTCGCGTGGTTCAATATGTGAATTTACCATATTCGGAATCAATTGTGAGGCGGTTGCTCTCACTGTCTTCCACATGGCCTATTATCCTGGCGTCAATGTTGAAACTACGTGATATTTCTATCACTTCCTGTGCCTTGGCTGCAGGAAGGTATATTTCCATGCGATGTCCCATGTTGAACACTTTGTACATCTCTGCCCAGTCTGTGCCTGATTGTTCCTGTATAAGGCGGAAAAGTGGCGGAATGGGGAACATGTTGTCTTTCACAACGTGCTTGTTTTCCACAAAATGCATCACTTTGGTTTGTGCTCCCCCTGTACAATGTACCATTCCGTGTATTTCCGGGCGCATTTCCTCAAGTAGTTTCTTAATGACCGGAGCATAGGTGCGTGTGGGTGAGAGCACCAGTTTTCCTGCAGTGACCGGAGCGCCGTCGACGTTATCTGTCAGTCCTTTTGCTCCGCTGTATATGAGTTCGCGCGGTATGGCTGCGTCAAATGTTTCAGGATATTTTTCGGCTACGGTATGGTCAAACACGTCGTGGCGTGCAGAAGTGAGTCCGTTGCTTCCCATGCCGCCGTTGTATTCGGTTTCATATGTGGCCTGTCCGAATGATGCCAATCCTACGATCACGTCGCCGTCTGTAATATCGGCATTGTTTATCACATCTGCACGTCTCATACGGGTCGTGACTGTGGAATCAACGATGATGGTGCGCACAAGGTCGCCCACATCGGCGGTTTCGCCACCTGTACCATATATTTCAACTCCATATCCGCGCATGGTCTCAAGCAGCTCTTCCGTGCCGTTGATTATCGCTGCGATAACTTCGCCGGGTATAAGACGTTTGTTGCGGCCTATCGTGGAAGATACGAGCATGCGGTCGGTGGCACCTACGCACAGCAGGTCATCCACATTCATTATAAGCGCATCCTGTGCGATTCCTTTCCATACGCCCAGGTCGCCGGTCTCTTTCCAATAAGCGTATGCAAGTGAAGATTTTGTGCCGGCGCCATCTGCATGCATTATATTGCACCACTCGGGATCACCTCCAAGGATATCTGGTATTATTTTGCAGAAAGCCTTAGGGAAAATGCCTTTATCTACATTTTTTATGGCTGCGTGAACATCTTCTTTGGCAGCGGATACCCCGCGCAGGTCGTAACGTTGTGATGATGCCATCGGAATATATGTGAATAATGTGATATTATGATACTAAATGGTTGTTTGGTGCTAAGGCCTGGTCAGCCTAACCAGCTGACAGCTATAAGGTAAACAAATAGTGCAGGGGTTACCAGAAGCAGGGAGTCTATGCGGTCAAGTATTCCTCCGTGGCCTGGCAGTATGTTGCCTGAATCCTTTACGCCGAGCGAACGTTTTATCATTGATTCCACGAGGTCGCCCCATGTGCCGAACGCACATACTACAGCGCCCATACCGAGGAGTTGCCATAACCCCATTGCACCAGACAGCCCCTTTCCGTAGAAATAGAAGAGGGCGGAAGCTATGATGCAGAATATGAGACCGCCGAAGAATCCTTCCCATGATTTTTTTGGGGAAATACGTTCAAACAGTTTGTGGCGTCCCATCAGTGATCCTACGCAGAATGCGCCGGTGTCGCTAAGCCATATCAATATGAACATTGCCAGTATGATATATTTCCCGTAATGTGAGTACATATAGCTTAGCAGGCCAAGAGGCATGATCACATATATCTGTCCCATAATTGAGTGGGCGATATGTGTGAGCGGATTCCCATCCTGTACGTAAAGCTGGCTTACGAAACGCAAAATGAAGTATGCCAGATACAATATGAGGAACAGCATGGTGGAAGATGTGCATGATACATATGCGGCAGGCGCCGGCGACATGGCTGTCAGGAACATGGCACCACCTATAATGTCAAGGAGACGTGTGGTGTTTGAAACAAAATTCTTGTTTGATATGCGTATGAATTCATTCAGACCCAGAATACCGAACAGCATTGTGAGACCCCAGAAAAACCAGCCTCCCATGAGTACTGCACCAACAATCACTGCTATGTAAAGGATACCGGTAATGAGGCGCGTAAGTACATTTTTCATATGTGCAAACGTTTGGATATTAATGCTTTGAAATTCGTATGGGGCAATCCCGCAAGACAACCCTATGAGGGATACCCCTTTGAGATAACAAATTTAGGCATTTATTTCCAATCATGTGCAACGTTTGGATAAAAATCAGTACAGGGCCACCTTTACGGAATGGTTGCGGTTATGGCTGTCTGTGACGCAGACGATATATATGCCTCCCGGATATCCATTGCAGTCGGCGGCGAAGTCGGGGGTGCCAGGGTGATGCTCGGTGAGCAGTCTGCCGTCGGGTGATAATATTCTGAGGCTCATCATGTCTGATGACAGAAGGCTTATGTAGGCAATTTTTCCGTTTACCTTTACAGACAGTTTTTCCTGATGTATGGAACCGACGTTATCCGTTCCTGCTAGGTTGCGGGCCATTGCAAGACCTGCAGCGGCGTCAAGCACACCGTGTCCCCACTGGGGATTGCTTGTATCTGTCTGTGGGGGACTGGCGGTTGCGAGGGCGATATCCCTTGTTTGTTTTCCGTCAAGGTGCGGGTTTGCCTGTAGCCATAACGCAGCCACGCCTGCGGCAAACGGGCTTGACATGGATGTACCTTGCATCGGTCCCCAATAATGTTTGCTTCCGTTGTTTTCGTGGCTGATGGTTGCGAGCGAGAGGGGATAGTCTGGGTTCATGTCGCAGTATTGGCGGGACAGGGATGAGACGAGTTGCGCTCCAGGAGCACAAATGTCGGGCAGTATTTTCCCGTTGCTCAGTGTGCCGTATGAGCTGAAATAGCTTACCCCGCCGATGTTGAGGCGTGGGAAGTCTATGGCTGATCCGGAGATTGAGGTGAACCGGTTCTGGGAGTCAAGCGAACCTACGCATATCGGTCCGTCTCCGGCACAGAAATCATTGACAGTGCGTGCCGAAACAGGTGTGGCGGCTGTGGTATCCTTGTATTTTGTGAAAAAAATTCCTGGTGTCGAATAAAACTCTATGACGGTACCTGGCTCCTCTGCTTCCACTTCCACTCCGAAAAGTACATGCGCTTTATATGGATCGGTAGTAGTGGTGTCAACGTATGAGCATCGTAGCGCTACATTGTAACGGTTGTTTTCCGGGTTCAGTTCACCTGCTACATGTATATATCCTTCCATGAATTCAGGCATTTCCGAAAATGGGATATTCCCGATGGTCTCTTGGATTTTTTTTGAGCACAATATCCATTCGTTCGTCCCGTTTGCGGGGTCAATAGCCACTGGGATGCGTTGCAGTTCGCCGGTTTGCATATCTTGTGTAAGCAATGTGATTCTGAATTGCTTGTCGTTGTCTGACCATATGTCTACTGTTCCATTGAGGCGTAACGGTGATAGGTGCGGGTATTCCCTGAAATATGTGCGTATGGAGGTCTGTCCGGCAGATGTGGTTCCGGTTGTGAATCCCGTGCGTACGCCGTCGTTCGCAGCCGAGATGCATACGGTGGCATCCTCTGTGATGCTTTCCATATAGCGGTTGAAAAGTGTGGTGCCGTCGTGCGGGCCGATATCCGAGGATATTGATATGTTGATGACGGCAGGTTTGCCTTGCGCGTCGGCATATTTGATGATTTCTTCGCATCCCGCCAGCAGAAGCGCATCATATAGCGGTGATGTGGTTGCCACAATCTCTGCCCCGGGAGCCACTCCCTGCATATTGTCGGCCGTATAGCTTCCTGAAAGGATTCCTGCCACATGGGTGGCGTGGGTTTCGTCTGCGTTATCGGTGCTCCATGAGGATATTTCTTCTTGGGTTTCAAGTATTTGTGGAACAGGTGAATCAAAGGTATAGTTTACGAGCTTTTTTACTCTGGTATTGCCGTCGTTGTCAAGAAAATTGAGATGATTCGGGTCAAATCCTATATCGGTGAACCCTACAACCACTCCTGTACCGTCCAGAGCTGTAGGAAACTGGGGTGTAGGGGATATGGCTTCCGGCAACCGGCAGAACTCCCGCGCCGAAGTCATTTCAGGAGTGGCAGACGCATAAGCCTCCAAGCGATGTATGCCTGTATGTGATGCAAGTTCTCCCAGCCGTTCCTCCGGTACGGTTGCCAGTACTATGGTGCCTCTTCTATGCAACTCGGTGGCGAAAGCCGGAAGTGGTGTATCCTCGTTTTCCACCCTGATTATTATGGGCAGATATATTGCTTGCCTGTCCCGGTCGTTTTTTTGCGATATGGCATATGGCATGGCGTTTCCTGTAAAGCCTTTCATTGTGGACATGAATCTAGCTGTCGGATTTACCGATGCAGTCTTGCCGGCTGCTGACGCTGGCGGAAAGAGAAAAAGCAGCGCTGTAGCTGAAATCAACATTTTACAGACACGAAGCATTGCTGTACAGGTATCGTTGAAATATGATATGGTATCTGTCGGTCGCATTGAAACATTTATGGTTTATGGAATTTCGCAAAGATAGGGAAAAGCATGGTAATATTTATAATACGCTGCTATTTCAATGGTTTTTATATGAACTTTTATGGATTTTTTGTTAACAAAGGTGATACGCTGCCTTAATTATACTTCTTTCAGGGGGCGTTATGACGGTGTTTTTGTGTTTAGTGAAAAATGATGTAACTTTGCATACCCAAAGTGTGCGCATGTATGCACGATAGTGGTTGTTTTTTAATCCGCACCAGCCGACATGTTACTGAAAAGGCTTTATAGATTTATGCTCAGGAGTTTCCTGCCTCTGTTTCTGATGACATTTTTCATCTGCCTCTTCATCGTGCTCATGCAGTTTCTGTGGAGATATATAGACGAGCTTGTGGGCAAGGGGCTTGAAGTGCACGTCATAGGTGAGCTTTTCTTCTATGCGGCACTTACGATGGTGCCCATGGCTCTTCCGCTTGCCATACTCCTTGCATCGCTTATGACTTTCGGCAATCTCGGTGAAAGATTCGAGCTTACTGCGATAAAGGCTTCCGGCATTTCACTTATGAAAGCTATGCGCCCGTTGATCGTGTTTATCGCACTGGTGGCTGTAGGAGCTTTCTTTTTCCAGAATTATGTGCTTCCTTTCGCCCAGGTGAAGATGTGGACGCTGCTTTACTCGGTAAGGCAGAAATCTCCTGAACTTGAGATCCCAGAAGGTGTGTTTTACGATCAGATCGCAGGCTATAATTTTTATGTGGAGCATAAAAATCGTGATACCGGCACGCTGTATGATATGATGATCTACGATGTGTCTCGCGGATTTGACAATTCGCGTATCATTCTTGCTGATTCCGGGCATCTTAAACTGGCAGATGACAAGGAACATCTGTTTCTACAGCTGTATGATGGCGAGCAGTTCGAGAACCTGAAAGAGAATACCAACGGCGCTCCTTCCAGCGGCAACCAGCCTTATAGGCGCGAGTCGTTTAAACTTAAAGAGATTCTACTGACTTTCGATGCCAATTTCAACCGCATGGATGAGAGTGGCATGCGTAACCAATATGTAGGCAAAAACATAGAGGAACTGAGGGCTACCATAGATTCTGTGACCGAGAGGGTTGATTCTATTGGAGCCGAATATGCCCAGTTACTAAGGAATACCCCCTATATGCGTCTGCAACCTAAGGAAAAACGTATGGTAGACGGTAAAATGACAGAGGTGCCTGTCAAGGAGGTGCGTCTTGATAAACCGGTAGACATAGATTCGCTTTTCTATATCGTGCGTCCTGAGAAGACACCCACATACCTGGCTGACGCCCTTATGAAAGCCCAGAGGGTGAAACAGGAATATGAGTTCAAAAGTTATGCTATGGAGGATGACCGCAAGACCATCCGCAGGCACGACATAGAGATGCAGAAGAAATTCACTTTGTCAATAGCATGCCTGATATTTTTCTTCATAGGTGCCCCGCTTGGAGCTATCATACGTAAGGGAGGCCTTGGCGCCCCGCTTGTTATCTCGGTGATATTGTTTATAATCTACTATATCATAGATAACACCGGATATAAGATGGCTCGCGACGGTAAAATAGAGGTCTGGCAAGGTATGTGGTTGAGTTCCGCCATATTGTTGCCGTTAGGTATCTTTTTTACCTATAAAGCGGTGAAGGATTCTGCGGTATTTGATATGGATGCCTATAAGAATATTGTGCGTCGTCTTACAGGATCGCTCCATCGTGAACTGGAGGTAAAGGAATTTGTGATGCAGGAGGTGGATTCTCAAGAAGCATTGCGGTTGCTCGGCGATCTGTGTGACGCCTGTGAGAAATTCCGGCTTGCTTATGCTGGACTGCCGCTTTTGAAGAAAGTCCATTATTTCTTCAGGAAATTTCCCCAGCGTGAGGGTGCGCAGCTGGTATTGAATGATACGGTGGATTACCTCTCCAACTCCAGGGAAAAGCGCATAATATCGGCAGTAAATAAATTCCCGTTCCAGCTTACGACACGTACTGTGGAGGGTACTTTGGCCACAGCCCGTGAACTGGAGGATATGTTGCGTGGTTAATAATAGATAGTCAAAAAAATTCACAAAATCCTACTGTAACAGTGAGACTTGATTCGATAGAAAGCGCCATCGACGATTTCCGCGAAGGCAAAATGGTGATAGTGGTAGATGATGAAGACCGCGAGAATGAGGGCGATATAATAGTCGCAGCTGAAAAAATCACTCCCGAGCAGGTCAATTTCATGCTCAAAAATGCCCGTGGCGTGTTATGCGCCCCCTTGTCAATAACCCGTTGCAAAGAGCTGAGGCTTGAGCCACAGGCTACAGACAATACATCGGTGCTTGGCACCCCCTTTACGATCACTGTTGACAAACTGGAGGGATGCACGACCGGTGTGTCTGCCGAAGACCGTTGTGCCACTATACGCGCTCTTGCAGATCCGGCATCCATGCCCGAAACATTCGGCAGGCCCGGACATATCAATCCCCTGTATGCCCAGGACCAAGGGGTGCTGAGACGTAGCGGCCATACCGAGGCGGCTGTGGATCTGGCACGGCTTGCCGGGTTGTATCCTGCAGCGGCGTTGATGGAGATAATGTCTGATGACGGGTCAATGGCGCGTTTGCCGGAACTCCGGCGTCTTGCCGATAAATGGGGCATGAAGCTGGTAAGTATCGCCGATCTTATCGCTTACCGGTTAAAAAAAGAGTCGCTTGTGGAACAAGGGGTGGAGGTGGATCTGCCGACTTGTTACGGTCATTTCCGTCTGATCCCTTTCCGCCAGAAGAGCAACGGGCTGGAGCACGTGGCCATATTCAAAGGCGATCTCCATACAGATGAACCGGTGCTGGTAAGGGTCCATTCTTCATGTGCCACCGGAGACATTTTCGGTTCAATGCGATGCGATTGCGGCGAGCAGCTCCACCAGGCTTTGCGTATGGTTGAAAAAGAGGGGCGTGGAGCTGTAATATATCTGAGCCAAGAGGGGCGCGGGATCGGTCTTATGGATAAGATCCGCGCCTATAAACTCCAGGAGGAGGGGATGGATACGGTAGAGGCAAATCTGCATCTGGGCCATAAGGCAGACGAGCGCGACTATGGAGTCGGGGCACAGATACTACATTCTCTGGGCATAAAAAAGATGCGTCTTATGACCAACAATCCCATAAAGCGTGTCGGCCTTGAAGGGTATGGCCTTGAAGTGGTTGACAATGTGCCCATAGAGATTGAGCCAAATGAATATGACCGGTTCTATATGTCAACCAAGAAACATCGTATGGGGCATGACCTCAGAAAGGTAGACTGATTCCGCACCTGCTGCAGATACAATATAAAACGCGACTGTTACAGCTTATTTCATATGGCTTTGCAGTCGCGTTTGCTGTTATTTTGCTGCCGGCAGGCTGAAGGTGAATTTTAAGCCTCCGGTTTCGGCATTCGTGGCAGTGATGTCGCCTCCCAAGGCAACAATTATCCTGCGGACGATGGGTATTCCCAGACCGGAACCACCGTTTTTGCGCGAACGTCCGGCATCTGTCCTGTAAAACAGGTCGAACAGGCGGGGAAGAGACTCCTCATCAACTCCAACACCATTGTCGGCAAACGTAAAGATATGCATGTTGTTTTCTTCATGTAGCCAGCAAAGTGAGATCTTTGTCCCGCCGGAATGCTGGGCGGCATTGTAGATCAGGTTAAGCAATGCGTTGGTAAGTAATGATTCATGTCCTATGACCTGGCAATTTTCAGGTATGTCATATATGAATTTCATGTTGTCGGCAATATGTCCTTGCAATATGTCTTGTGAAAGGAGTGCTGTCAGGTCATGGAAATTTATTTTGACGCATCCTGTTGCCACCCCATTCTCTTGAAGGCGCATTACCATTGTCATGTCGTTTACAAGATTTGACAGACGGTTGATGTTTTGTTGTGCACGCAGTAAAAACTTTTGTTTTTGTTCCTCAGGGATATCGCTGTCACTCAAAACCGTGTCAAGGTAGCCTTTTATTATTCCGACCGGTGTGTTTAATTCATGACTTATGTTTATGCCGATCTGGCGTTCGTGGTATATCTTTTCATGTTCCGCCCTGATTTTGTCGCGGTATAATGTGAGCAAGTCGCGGGAAACATCGCCAAGCTCATCTTTTGAAAATTGCTTTGAATTAATATCATCGGGTATGCGGTCGGTGGAAATGGCATTGGCGAAATCCTGTAGTGCGTATACGTTACGGCAGATTGCCCGTGATCCGAAATATGCCAGTGCCGATGACAATATCCCCAGTATGATCACTGCAATCCATATCATAGGATCAATGCTCAGGAAAGTAAGGACTTCGTCTTTGTATGGCAGGGCTGCAAATGAGTGTATATGGCCGTCGCTGCTTGTCATGGAGTGTACCATGCATTTGCTGTTGCCGTATGACATGTTGGTCACTCTGGTATTTCTGCCGTTGTTCCAGAGTTTTTCGAGTTCAGGATTAATGTTTCCATTGTCATCGTATAATAATATGGTGGCTGATGCATTGTCTGCCACTATTTCTGCATTGTCGTTGTAGACAGTTATATGCAATGGGTCAAGTGTGGTCTTGGCCGTGAAGAGCCTTATGAAATCAACTGTCTTCTGTAGATCCACGCCATGTTCGTATGCGTCTATTATGGTGAAGTTTACATTGAGAAGGCGGTTTTCAAGATTTTCTTTCTGGCGTTGTTCCTCATGCTTTACAAAATAAATGATAGTTATGCCTATTATAAGCCACAGCATGCCCACTAAAGGGAAAAATAGTTTCCAATGTAATCGTAAGAAATGTTTGTGAGCCATGGAACATTTGTAAATTACCCGTAATGCAATTATTAGCCACAAACTAAACAAATGGGAGCTTAAAAGGTTTAAGCCGATTGAAATAAAGAGGGTGCTGTATGGACGACACGGATGGGCCATCCATACAGCACCCTCTCAATCCGGGCGACAAACAAGTCGGTATGCCGCGCTATTGAACCATATTATCTGGCTGTAGCTGACAATTGGAGATGTCTGCCATCTTTGGCAGATGCTCCTATGATCCATTTGCTTCCGGGAAGGAAGGATATGATACGTGCGGTAATATAGCAGCATATGAATGTGGTTACGGCAATAGCCGGGATTGCAGCGACAGTTGGCAGCGGATAATCTACTTTGAACACGGTTACCCAGAAGCCAAGCCAGAAAATATGCATCAGATATATGCCATAGCTCAACTGCGACGTGCGGGTAACAATGGCAGGAGCTTCTTTTTGTGTGATACATGTGAACAGCAGGAATGCCCCGGCTGTAAGCACCACACAGTTGATGGTGCAGAATGCCCAGCCTATTTCAAGCACCGGTGTGACAAGCAGTTGGCCAGGTATGGCTTGTATGTAGAAGGAATAAATGGTGGTTGCAGCCCCTATAAGCAGCATGGCGCTGCCTGCCCAGAGGCGCGTAGTGCGGTTCCAAGTGAGATGTACACGTATGTAATGGGCGAGTACAAGGTAGCCGAGGTATCCGGAGAAGTACCAGAGAAGATGGTAGCTGTTCCAGAAGCATTCACCCCATACTTCTCCCCAAAGGCGGTTCATATATGGCATGCATGTGGAAATAAGGAACAGCAGTATGAAGAATCGCTCCTCCTTTGCAGATGCTTTTGCAAGCCATGGCGATACGATTGGTATGAAAAGGTATATGCTGATGAGCGGGTACATGAACCAGAAGTGTCCGGCTGTGGTGGGGAAATTCAGAAGTATGCGTGAGAGGTCGTTTATTGATGTGGCGCTGTCAATCTGCCCCCAAAGCATCGGAAGGGTGCTGTATAGCACCATGAAAATGAAGAATGGGGGTAAGATATGCAGGAATCTTTTTTTGTAGAACTGGCCGCTTGTCATGTTTGGCGACATTGGAGCCAGAAGGTATGCTGATACGATGAAAAAAAGAGGTACCGACATGCGTGAGAAACCATCGTAGATTGATACCCACAGACGGTCGCTTTCGTTTTGCAACATGGCCATGGGGCCTGCCATGTCGGATTCGCCTCCTGCTCCATAGAAATTTTCGCTGGCATGAACGAGAACTACCAGAAAACAGGCGAATACCCGTAGCCAGTCAAGAAATACGATACGATTTTTCATTATTGAAATTTGGTTTATGATAAGACAGGGGAACAAAACATAAATGAGAGTTTGTTCCCCAGCCTATATGACTTTTTGTTAATCAAGCGTGTTGTTTACGCTTAATATGGATCTGCCGGATGATCAGAGCGCTAGAAGTTCTTCGATCTTAGCCTTGAAAGTCTCCCGTGACTGTGAGCCGGCAAGGCGGATTGAGGTCTTTTCCCCGTTCTTGAAGAAAAGGAATGTGGGGATTGACATGATGCGGTGTTCGGCGGCAAGGTCGCCCTCTTCGTCTACATTGTATTTTCCTATTACTACACGGCCTTCATATTCTGCAGCAAGGTCATCTACGATTGGGCCCATAGCCACGCAGGGTCCACACCATGTAGCCCAAAAGTCAATGATAACAGGCTTGCCGGAGGCAATGAGTTCTTTCGCGTTAGCGTCTGTGATGGTAAGTGCCATTTTTTTCAGTTGTTTGGTTATTTCTTATGTTAAATGATTATGTCAAAAGGGGTTAGTCAGTCTCAATTTCAACCAATTCTTCATTTATATCCATGCTGTCTTCACGCAGGTCGTCATATTTGGTGGCTCCCGTGAAAGCCTGGTTGCGTTTGAATTCATAACGCAGGCTATATGAGTCTATTATGTTTATGAGATCGCGGTTCAACGGGATGCTCACTCCTGCCACGAGCCTTACTGCCCGGCCTATCTGGGGGTCGTAAATCTGCACGTTGAAAAATCCTTTTCCGGTGCCGGTAGATCCCTGGTGCTCCTGAAGCACTTTTATCAATGTAGGGGAAATTTCAGCCGGGTCAAGCAAAAGTGTCACTCCTTCGAGCAGTTGCCCGCGTGCTTCTTCAAGCAGACGTATGCGTTCCACTTCAAAGGAAATTTCTCCGTTATATCTGGTCTGGAAGCGTCCGTTGACCATAATCGGGGTACCGGGTTTCCCATATTTTTCAAAATCGATATATTTCTGGCCGAACAGGCGGATGCGTGTGGTGCCAGTGTAATCTTCCAGATATATGGATCCCCAATATCCTCCTCGTTTTGCGGGTGCCGATTCAAATTTTGTGACCATTCCGCCAAAGCAGATTTCGGTACCATCTGCAGGAACGGTATCATTGAACTGTTTGATCGTCCGCAGTCCATGGTTCAATTCCATATAATATGGATCAAGCGGATGGGCAGACAGGTACATCCCGACAAGTTCGCGTTCTTTTTCGAGTTTTACGGCGTCAACCCATGGAACCGCTGATTTGTGTTGTGGCCGTCCGGCAGTGCGCATGTCGGTTTCGAAACCGCCGAAAAGAGATGCGCTTTGTTCGCGTTCGGCATTTTGGTACTGTTGCCCGTAACGTATAAGTTGTTCCGTGAATGTCTCGTCACGGTTGTTTTTCTCAAAATAATCCTCACGTTTTATATCTGTATACCAGTCGAAAGCGCCGGAAAGCACAAGGTTGTCGAATGTACGGCGGTTTATGATGCCTGCCGGCACCCGTTCAACGAAATCAAAGGGACTTTCAAACCGTCCTCCCTCGTCGCGTGTCTTGATGATTGCTGCGACCACATTGTCTCCAACTCCTTTGATAGCGGCAAGTCCGAAACGGATGTCACCCTGTTTGTTTACACCGAATTCCCGGAACGACTCATTTACGTCGGGGCCTTTTACAGTGATCCGCATGGCTTTGCACTCATCCATGAATGTGGTGAGCTTCGTAATGTCGGAGCGGTTACGGGACAGCACTGCCGCCATATATTCCGCAGGGTAGTTCGCTTTCAGGTATGCAGTCTGGAATGCTACCCATGAGTAACATGTCGCGTGGCTCTTGTTGAAAGCGTATGATGCGAATTTTTCCCAGTCTGACCAGATTTTTTCAAGCACCTTGGGGGCGTGTCCGTTTGCTTTGCCGCCTTCAAGAAATTTTCCTTTCAGATGATTCATCTTGTCAATGAGTTTTTTACCCATTGCTTTTCGGAGTGTATCGCTTTCGCCTCGTGTGAAGTTGGCAAGCAGTCTTGACAGGAGCATGACCTGTTCCTGATACACGGTCACGCCATAAGTGTCTTTGAGGTACTGTTCCATCACCGGTATGTCGTATACGATAGGGGTCTTGCCATGCTTGCGGGCGATGAACTCCGGGATATAATCCATAGGCCCCGGGCGGTAGAGGGCATTCATGGCTATGAGGTCCTCGAATGTGGACGGCTGTAGCTCGCGAAGATATTTTTGCATGCCGGCAGACTCAAACTGGAATGTGCCGATGGTGCGTCCGTCGCAATACAGCTTGTATGTAGCGGGATCATCAATCGGAATTTTTTCCATATCAATGTCAATGCCGTGCGTGAGTTTTATGTTTTTCACGGCGTCCATGATGATGGAAAGCGTCTTTAGGCCGAGGAAGTCCATTTTGATAAGTCCGGTTTCCTCAATTACACGTCCCTCATACTGGGTTACAAGCAATTTGCCTTCGAGTTTGTCTACAGCAGTGCTTACAGGCACCCAGTCTGATATTTTGTCCCTGCATATGATTACTCCACAGGCGTGTACGCCGGTGCCACGCACGTTTCCCTCAAGTTTTTCCGCATATTTCAAGGTCTCTTTTACAAGCGGGTTCGGGCTGTTGAGTTCTGTCTTGAAAGCGTCAAGGAGATTGAAGCAGTTTGTGAGATTCATTTTTGCCTCTTTGCCGTTGACCTCAGGCATGTGCCGTGGCAACAGCTTCACAATGCGGTCGCTTTCAGGGATCGGGAGCCCTTCGACACGGGCCACATCCTTAAGAGCCATTTTTGTGGCCATTGTGCCATATGTGATGATATGGGCTACATTTTCGGCACCATATTTTTCAGTGACATATTGCAGTACGCGTGCACGGCCGTCATCGTCAAAGTCCACATCTATATCCGGAAGTGAAATACGGTCCGGGTTGAGGAATCGTTCGAAAAGGAGATCATATTTTATAGGATCTATTTGGGTGATCCCCAGACAATATGCCACACACGACCCGGCTGCTGACCCGCGGCCCGGACCCACGCTTACTCCGAGCCGTTCGCGGGAAACGTTGATGAAATCCTGCACTATGAGGAAGTACCCGGGGAAACCCATGGTCTTCATAATGTGTAATTCGAATTTCACCCGTTCCTTTATCTCATCTGAAAGCTGTGATCCATAGCGGCGTTCCGCTCCTTCATAAGCAAGTTTTGCAAGGTAGTCGGCCTCGAATTTTATTCTATATAATTTGTCGTACCCTCCGAGTTTCTTGATTTTTTTTTCCGCTTCTTCCTGGGAGAGCACCACATTGCCGTTTTCATCACGTGTAAACTCGTCAAACAGTTCCTGTTCCGTGATCCTTGAACGGTATTCTTCTTCAGTGCCAAATTCTTCAGGTATGGCATAGAAAGGCATGATAGGTGCGTGATCTATATCGTAGAATTCCACCTTGTCCGCAATTTCTATAGTATTGGCAAGTGTCTCGGGAAGATCAGCAAATACCTGTGCCATCTCTTCTGTGGTCTTCAACCACTCCTGTTTGCTGTATAGCAGGCGTTTTTCGTCTGATATTTTTTTACCTGTGGAGAGGCATATCAGACGCTCGTGTGCTTCGGCATCCTCTTCGTTGACAAAATGTGAGTCGTTGGTACATATCACCTTTATCCCGAACTTTTCCGCCATGCGTAACAGCTCTGAATTGACTTTCTGTTGCAGAGGATATGTTTCATGATTGGCACGCGGCACAGTGGCTTTGTGACGTTGCAATTCCAGATAGTAGTCGTCACCGAATGTTTTTTTCCACCATTGTACGCGTTTTTCCGCCTCTTCTATCTGGTCCTGGAGGATAAGTCGTGGTATTTCGCCTCCAAGACATGCCGAGCATACGATCAATCCTTCTTTGTGTGCTTCGATGTCGGTTTTGTCCGTACGCGGGTGGGAGTAAAATCCGTCGGTCCACGCTTTGGATACAATTTTGACGAGATTGTGGTATCCTTTTTCGTTCTTTGCAAGCAATATGAGGTGGCGGCCTGTATCATGCTTGTCGGTGTGTATGTCAAGTGTCTCGTTTGCCACATAGACTTCACATCCGAGAATCGGTTTGAATATTTTCCCTTTCAGTTTTTCTGCCTCAGCCCGTTTTTCAGCCGCAAGAGCAGTGTCGCCGGCTTTTTCAGCCGCTATCGCCGCATTTTCCGCATCTTTTATCGCTCCTTTTGTTTTGGAGTTCTTTTTTGCCACGTAGTTGTAAAACTCCTTTATGGCAAACATGTTGCCATGGTCGGTGATGGCCAGCGCCGGCATGCCGTCGGCCATGGCTTTGTCAACCAATGCCTGGACAGATGCCTGACCGTCAAGAATGGAGTATTGCGTATGTACGTGTAGATGAACGAATCTGCTCATTATGTTCTGTTTGTTAATGGGGGATGATTGAATGCCTTGTCCTTGCAGGACGAAGCATTGTCAAAGTTAGGTATTTTTTTTGTGATATACCATACCCGGCAAATGGATATGATGTTAAAGGGGTCAGTCTCACATCCTTGAAGAAGTGTTAAATTCAAGTTCCTGAAAAATTAGCTTCCGGTTACATTCTGTGTTTGCCCAAACGAAAATAAATGGCTAACTTTGCAGCCATAAAGTAGGTATCCGGAAATTATCCATCAGGAAATAATGTGGATATCCTATTTGAACAAGCCAGTATTCCATAAAGTTCCTATGCGACAGACACGTCAAGCCGTCCTGATGCTAGAAGACGGCACTTGCTTCACAGGGAAATCGTTCGGCTACGAAGCTCCCACTGCCGGGGAGGTGGTTTTCAACACCGCCATGACCGGTTATCCAGAAAGCCTTACCGACCCTTCTTATGAAGGTCAGATTCTCGTCACTACATATCCCATTTTGGGTAATTATGGTGTGCCGCCGGAAACGGTGAAAGATGATGTGAGCGAATATCTTGAAAGTTCCCGCATACATTGCCGCGCTATCATAGCACAGGATTATTCATGGGAGCCGAGCCATTGGCTCGCGACACGATCTCTGCATCAGTGGCTTCATGATGAAAAAATCCCAGGCCTTTATGGCATAGATACAAGAGCGCTTACCAAACATCTTCGTGATAAAGGATCAATGCTCGGCAAGATATATTTTACTTCGTCAGACGAGGTGGAATTCAGTGATCCGAATACTGAAAATCTGATTGCCAAGGTAAGCTGTTCGGAACCGGAATATCATGGGGATGGTGAAAAGACTGTGGTATTGGTGGACTGTGGCACAAAATTTAACATAATCAGGTGCCTGACACGTCGTGGGGTAAAAGTGATACGGGTGCCATGGAACTATGATTTCAATGGCCTGGAGTTTGACGGACTGTTTATTTCCAACGGCCCCGGTAATCCGGACTTTGCAGAGGAAACAGTGGCTAATATCCGTAAGTTCATGGCTACAGGCAAACCCATATGCGGGATCTGTATGGGAAACCAGCTTCTAGCCAAGGCTGCAGGGGCTTGTACCTATAAATTGAAATACGGGCACCGTAGCCATAACCAACCTGTGCGCATGACCGGTACCGAGACCTGCTACATCACATCGCAAAACCATGGGTTTGCTGTGGATGATTCAAAATTGCCGTCTGATTGGGAACCTTTGTTTGTGAATATGAACGATGGTACCAATGAGGGTATACGCCATAAGGAGAAGCCTTGGTTCTCCGCACAGTTCCACCCGGAGGCATCTTCCGGTCCGCGAGATACGGAGTTTATTTTCGATAAATTCATCAATATGCTCTGAAGCGCAGGCTGTTTCAACAATAATTCTCGATTAAAGACACTATCAATCCATCACCCCATATTGTCCATATTAATCAGGCATGGAAAAGATTAAAAAAGTTCTTCTTCTTGGCAGCGGCGCACTGAAAATCGGTGAGGCCGGCGAATTTGACTACTCCGGCTCCCAGGCTCTGAAAGCTATGAAAGAGGAGGGCATTGAGACCGTGCTCATCAACCCTAATATCGCCACTGTACAGACATCCGACGGTTTTGCGGATAAAATATATTTCCTGCCTGTCACTCCATACTTTGTGGAACGTGTGATAGAGAAGGAGAGTCCTGACGGCATTCTTCTGTCGTTCGGCGGCCAGACAGCCTTGAACTGTGGTGTTGAGCTATGCGAAAGCGGCGTACTTGACAAATATAATGTAAAAGTGCTTGGCACTCCGGTGCAGGCCATCAAGGATACCGAGGATCGTGAACTTTTTGTAAAGAAACTTGACGAAATAGAAGTCAAGACAATCAAGAGTGAAGCGGTTGAGAGCATAGAGGAGGCTCTTGCGGCGGCTGACAGATTGGGATATCCGGTAATTGTGCGTGCGGCATATGCCTTGGGAGGTCTTGGAAGCGGTTTCTGTGACAATGCCGAGGAACTGAAAGTGCTGACGGAAAAGGCATTCTCGTTCTCGCCGCAGGTGCTTGTGGAGAAATCGCTGAAGGGATGGAAAGAGGTGGAATATGAGGTGGTGCGCGACCGATATGACAATTGCATCACCGTCTGCAACATGGAGAATTTCGATCCTCTAGGAATCCACACAGGCGAGAGTATAGTGGTGGCTCCTTCGCAGACACTCTCAAACGATGATTATCACTATCTGCGTGAACTGGCTATAAAGATAATCAGGCATATAGGTATCGTGGGTGAGTGCAATGTGCAATATGCCTACGATCCGGATTCGATGGATTACCGTGTGATAGAGGTGAATGCCCGACTGAGCCGTTCGTCGGCATTGGCTTCAAAAGCCACCGGTTATCCTCTCGCTTTTGTCGCTGCCAAACTCGGTCTTGGCTATGGCCTGTTTGAGTTAAAGAACTCCGTGACCAAAGATACTTCTGCTTTCTTTGAGCCTGCGCTTGATTATATCGTATGCAAGATCCCGCGATGGGATTTAGGCAAATTCCACGGTGTGCGCCGTGAGATAGGATCCTCAATGAAATCCGTAGGTGAGGTGATGGCCATAGGGCGCACATTCGAAGAGGTTATCCAGAAAGGTCTCCGTATGATCGGCCAGGGCATGCATGGTTTCGTAGGCAACCGCGACATAAAGATAGACGATATGGACCGTGCTTTGAAAGAACCTACAGACAAGCGTATATTCGTTCTTGCCAAGGCTCTTCAGAACGGTTACAGCGTGGAGCGCATACATGAATTGACAAAAATAGACCGCTGGTTCCTTCAGAAGCTCAAGCATATCATAGATACTGAGGCCGAACTGAAAGAGATAAAGGATATAGAGGCTATACCGGAAGAATTGCTCCGTACAGCCAAACAGCAAGGTTTCAGCGATTTCCAGATAGCACGTGCCATTAAGGGAGAAAAACTGGATGTCACAGGTGCCGACAACGCCACTGTGCGCGCTTATCGCAAGAGATTGGGTATAGTTCCCGTAGTGAAACAGATTGATACCCTTGCAGCGGAATATCCGGCTATGACCAACTACCTGTATCTTACATATAACGGTAGCTTCAATGACGTGAATTATCTGCACGACCATAAGTCTGTGGTTGTTCTCGGATCCGGAGCTTATCGCATAGGTAGCTCTGTTGAGTTTGACTGGTGTTCGGTTAATGCCCTTCTTACAGTAAAGGAGCAGGGTTGGCGTTCGGTAATGATAAACTATAATCCGGAGACAGTATCCACCGACTATGACATGTGTGACCGTCTTTATTTTGACGAACTCACTTTCGAGCGCGTGATGGATATTTTAGAACTGGAATTGCCCCACGGGGTTATACTGTCTGTAGGTGGCCAGATACCAAACAACCTTGCGACAAGGCTTGATGATGCCAGCGTAAATATTTTGGGCACTTCAGCCACTTCTATTGACAACGCCGAGGATCGTCATAAATTCTCTGCCATGCTTGACCGTCTGGGAATAGACCAGCCACGCTGGCGGGAGCTTACAAATTTTGCTGATATTGATGATTTTATACGCGAGGTAGGCTATCCTGTGCTTGTGCGTCCCAGCTATGTGCTTTCAGGAGCGGCAATGAATGTGTGCAGCAATGAGGAGGAGCTTCACCGCTTCCTTACTCTTGCGGCAAATGTGTCGAAGCAGCATCCGGTGGTGGTTACTGAATTTATCCAGAACGCGAAAGAGATAGAAATGGATGCGGTAGCCCAGGATGGTGAGATAAAGTTGTATGCCATATCGGAGCATATAGAGTTTGCAGGCGTGCATTCCGGTGACGCCACTATCCAGTTCCCTCCGCAGAAACTGTATGTTGAGACGATGCGCCGCATAAAGAAGGTTTCTGCCCAGATCGCCAAGGCTCTCAATATATCCGGTCCGTTCAACATCCAGTTCCTTGCCAAGAACAACGATATAAAGGTGATAGAGTGCAACCTCCGTGCGTCACGCAGTTTCCCGTTTGTCAGCAAGGTACTAAAGATAAACTTTATTGATGCCGCAACCCGTGTGATGCTTGGCCAAAAGGTTGACAAGCCTTCCAAGACTTTGTTTGATCTTGATTATGTGGGTATAAAGGCCTCGCAGTTCAGTTTCTCCCGTCTGCAGGGTGCCGACCCGGTGCTTGGTGTTGACATGGCTTCTACGGGTGAGGTAGGTTGTATAGGCGACGATACAAACGAAGCTGTATTGAAATCAATGCTTTCAGTAGGCCACCGTGTGCCTAAGCGCTCGGTATTGCTCAGTACAGGTACTCCACGGCAGAAAGCCGATATGCTTGAGGCCGCGCAACTTCTTGATAAAGCCGGCTTGAAGATTTACGCTACAGAAGGTACGCATAAATATCTTACAGAAAATGGTGTTCCTGCTGTAAGGGCGTATTGGCCTACTGACGGTGACGCTCATCCGCAGGCACTTGACCTTCTACACCATAAGCTGGTTGATATGGTCGTGAACCTTCCCAAGAACCTTTCGAGCACAGAACTGTCAAATGGATATAAAGTGCGCCGCGCTGCCATTGACCTCAATATACCGCTGCTTACAAACGCGCGTCTGGCATCTTCGTTTATAAAAGCGTTTACATCTCTTGATCTTGATGACATTGAGATCAAGGCTTGGGACGAATATTGATAACCGATATAGGAAAGCCACCCGAGAACCGCAGGCTATACCGGTCTGCTGTTCTCGGGCGGTTTCTTTTTTATGTGTTTATTATGTATGTCGCATCATGGCTGAACATAACAAACTTGGAAAGTGGGGGGAAGAGACGGTATGCCAGTATCTCGTAAAAGAGGGTTATGCCATCGTGGAACGAAATTGGCGGATGGAGCACCTTGAGATTGATATAATCGCGGAAAAAGAGGGGTGGATCGTATTCGTGGAGGTCAAGACGCGCCGCACCGAGGGGGAGCGTCTGTCTGATATAATGACATCACGCAAAATGAGCCGGCTTGTGCGTGCAGCAAACGGTTATCTGACTTCGCGCAAGGTAGAACTTAAGCCTAGGTTCGACGTGGCTTTTGTTTCCGGCACTCCATCCTCATATAAAATGGAATATATTGTGGATGCTTTCTTTCCTAAGCTCCGCTCATACAGGTGATCAGCCCATCAACAGCACTATTACCACACCCCATAGGATCAGCAGTGTATTGCCTACTGCATATGTTACCGTATAACCCATGGCAGGTAAGGAGCTTCCGATGGCATCCTGCACGGCACCGAGTGATGCCGTAGTGGTGCGGCTGCCTGCGCAGCATCCGAGGTTGATGGCTGCCGGGAATTTGAATATGCGGTGCCCGATAATCATTCCTAAAATAAGAGGCACCGATGTGGCTATGATGCCCATAAGGAAGAGCACGGGACCGACCTCTTTCAATCCGGTGACAAACGACGGGCCGGAGGCAATGCCTACCACAGCTATGAACATGTTCAATCCGAGGTTGTTCATCAGCCAAACGGCGGAGCGGGGAAGGCGTCCGAAGGTGGGATGTTTCGACCTCAGCCATCCGAGTACGAGGCCTGCAATCAGCGCGCCGCCGCTTACACTTAGGCTTACTGGGACTTTGCCGATATGTATGGCAAGCGATCCTATCAGGCCACCGATAAAGATGCCCAATCCTACGAATACGAGGTCTGTCTTGGTGGTGCGTCTGTCTGCATAGCCTATCTGAGGAACAGCTTCGTTGACCTCACGTTCCAGACCGACGAGTGAGAGCACATCTCCACGGATTATTTTGACTTGTGCCAACACGGGTACATTGACACCTCCCCGGCTTATAGCTTTGATGGATATGCCATACATGAATTTCTGCTTGCGGAGATCGTCAACTGTCATTCCGTTGATCTTTTTTGAAGCTACGGTAATATCCAGTTCTTCTGCCATGAAGTCCAATAATTCGGCATCCATAACTTCCGGGCCTATCCAGCTTTCGTCGCCTATTATGAATTCACGTCGTCCGCTTAGCACAATCTCGTCTCCGAGCGATATTTTCAGTTCCTGTGCGGGAGTTATATCTTGTATTTTGCCTTCGGTGCGCAGGCGTTCCACATGGATAGGTTTCCCTTTCTGCCTGAAATAATCCTCGGCTTCTGCAACAGTGCGTGGCTGGGAAAAGAAGTTGTCCGTCACTTTGTATGCCCTGAATACTACCGGACGCAAGGCATTGATATAGTTGGGATCGGAATTGGCAGTTCCGTAGTTCATTTTCTTTTCAAGTTCCACTGTCTCACTTTTTACTTTTTTGAGACCTCCCAGTAGCCAAGGCCCGAGATTTGCCAAAATATAAGCAGACCCGATAGTACCGAACACGTATGTCACGGCGTAACACACAGGTATCATTCCGAGCCATTCCTGTTTCTCCCCGGCCGAGGCAGAAAGCGAGTTTATAGTGTCGGTGCCCACTCCGATTACTGCCGACATTGTCTGTGAGCCGGCAAGAAGTCCGACGGCTTCACCTACATTGTATCCCATGCAGACAGCGACGCCCCAAGTTGAGAGCAGACAAAGCACGCACACGACAACGGCGAACAGGACCTGCTTAATCCCGTCGCCTTTCAATGCCCGGAAAAACTGCGGTCCTACGCTATAACCTATGGAAAAAAGAAACAGAAGAAAAAATACATCTTTCAACGGGCCAGGCACAGGTATGTCAAACTGGCCTATCACCACTCCTACCAGCAACACGGATGTTACCGTGCCGAGTGAGAACGATTTGTACTTAAGTTGACCTATAAAAAAACCGATACCGAGAGTAAGGAATACGGCAAGCGACGGATTGTCGCGTAATACATGTTCAATCCACTCCATTTTGAAATTCAATAGGGGTTACCTTACTTTAACATAATGCAAGCTATTTTGGTTTCTGCGTGGATGATAAAAAGTTCCGTTTTGCTTTTCAGCCGGATTCAGCAACTTTTTCAAACATACCGGTGTTATATTTCAGACGACAGGGTATAAGTGGGGTAGTTCTATAATCTGCATCTGCTTATTTTATCTGCCTGGAAAAAATATTACCACAATCAAAACTTTATTTTATGCTCGACCAGAATCTCGACCCCAATTTCCGTAAAGGCGATGCCAAAACCGATGTCTTCGGTTCAGACGCCATGCTTCAAGCAGCTCCAGTAGAGCGTATCCCAGCAGGCTCCACAACCCCTGAAATAGCCTACCAGATGGTAAAGGATGAGACTTTCGCACAGACCCAGCCACGACTCAATCTCGCCACATTCGTCACAACATACATGGACGAATACGCCACCCGCCTGATGAATGAGGCTATCAATATCAACTATATTGATGAAACGGAGTATCCGCGTATAGCAGTAATGAATGGCAAGTGTATCAATATCATAGCCAACCTATGGAACTCTCCAGAGGCCGCCACCTGGAAAACCGGGGCGCTCGCTATTGGTTCTTCCGAAGCCTGTATGCTCGGCGGTATCGCGGCATGGATCCGTTGGCGCGAACGCCGCCAGAAAGAGGGCAAGCCTTTCGACAAGCCTAATTTCGTGATCTCCACAGGATATCAGGTAGTGTGGGAAAAATTCGCACAACTCTGGCAGATTGAGATGCGTACCGTACCTCTGACATTGGAGAAAACCACTCTTGATCCTGAGGAAGCTCTGAAAATGTGCGACGAGAACACCATCTGTATCGTTCCTATCCAGGGTGTGACCTGGACAGGCCTTAACGATGACGTAGAAGCTCTTGACAAGGCTCTTGATGCTTACAATGCCAAGACCGGTTACGACATTCCCATCCATGTGGACGCAGCTTCCGGAGGTTTTATCCTGCCGTTCCTGTTCCCCGAAGTAAAATGGGACTTCCGTCTTAAGTGGGTGCTTTCTATCAGTACCTCCGGCCATAAGTTCGGCCTTGTATATCCTGGTCTGGGATGGGTGGTATGGAAAGACAAGAAATACCTCCCCGACGTAATGTCGTTCAGTGTGAACTACCTAGGTGCGGAAATCAGTCAGGTTGGTCTTAACTTTTCACGTCCTGCCGCACAGATCCTCGGGCAGTACTACCAGTTCATCCGCCTTGGGTTCGAGGGATACAAGAACATACAGTTCAATTCACTGTCAGTAGCAAAGTATCTCCATTCGCAGGTAGGTGCCATGCCGGAATTCCAGCCTTATTCGCAAGATGTGCCTAACCCGATTTTCACATGGCTGATGAGACCTGAAGTGCAGGAGTCTGCCAAGTGGACCCTCTTCGACCTTCAGGACAAACTTGCCCAAAAAGGATGGATGGTACCAGCATATACGTTGCCTGCCAATATAGAAAATATTGTGGTGATGCGCGTGCTCTGCAAGCAGGGATTCAGCCGCGACATGGCAGACCAGCTTCTCAACGACATACGTTTCGCAGTGAACGAACTTAACGCTCTTGAATATCCTACTACCACACGCATAGCTATGGAAAAAAATGTGCCTCTGGTAGCCAAGACATTCAACCATACTGGTAAATAACTTTTCGAAAGGAATTTATTCACAGAGGCTTGATCCTTTTCATGATAGCGTATCGGCCGGTGGCCACCGATGACAACGGACGTCCGCCGGCTGGTATTTGTTTTAAACACACTCTGGAAACGTATCAACTATTTCTTCTTCTATTTGATTATGGATATTACACTTACAAAACAACAGATAAAGGATGCCGCTTCGCAGGCCTATATATATGCCTCTAAAATTACAGGAGGCGCCAATGCGAACTATATACCTTATCTGGCAAACATAGATCCGGCTCTCTTTGGCCTGAGCGTAATGTTACCAGACGGTACAGGCTTCAACTTCGGCGATACGGAATACAAGTTCGGCATAGAATCGGTTTCCAAAGTTCCCACTGCCATCCTGGCCATGCGTCAGCATAGCCCTGCAGGTGTGCTAAAGGATATAGGCGCGGATGCGACAGGCCTTCCGTTCAACTCCATTTTCGCAATATTGCTTGAGAACGACCATCCGTCAACCCCACTTGTCAACGCCGGTGCCATATCGGCCTGCTCAATGATAGATCCGAAAGGCGACTCGGATGCCAAATGGAAGGCAATCACAGACAATATCACCGAACTGTGCGGATCCGCTCCGGAACTTATCAATGAACTCTACAAAAGCGAGAGCGATACCAATTTCAACAACCGTGCCATCACATGGCTGCTGAAAAACTACAACCGCATATATGACGATCCTGATATGAGCCTTGACCTGTATACCCGTCAGTGCTCACTTGGCATCACTTCCAGCCAGCTTGCCATCATGGCGGCTACCATAGCATCTGGAGGTGTGAATCCGGTGACACGCAAAAGGGTCTTCGACCGGGAAATAGCCCCCAAAATCACCACATTGATAGCTACGGTGGGATTCTACCAGCATTCGGGCGACTGGCTTTATACATCGGGGATACCGGCAAAAAGCGGTGTAGGAGGCGGCGTGCTAGGTGTGCTCCCCGGTGTGCTGGGGATCGCTGCTTTCGCACCTCCTCTTGATGAGGCGGGCAATTCTGTAAAAGCACAGGCTGCCGTGAAGGAATTCGCGAGGATCCTGGGGCTGGGGGTCATGAACGGAGATCGTGTGACTATAGCCGAATGACACCGGAGAATATGGAATAATAAACAATAAAAATTTTTCTTATGGCTACAAAATCAAACTCCTCCACCGCAGCAACGGTAAAGTCGGCTGCCAAGTTGGGTGTGGGTACCCTGATGATAATGAACATCGTGGCCGTCGTTTCCCTGCGAGGTCTGCCGGCTGAGGCTGTCTACGGTATGAGTTCGGCGTTTTACTATCTGTTTGCGGCACTTGTATTCCTGATCCCTGTATCGCTTGTTGCAGCCGAACTGGCGTCTCTTTTTCCATATCAGCAAGGGGGTATGTTCCGATGGATAGGGGAGGCTTTCGGCAGCAAGCTCGGTTTCCTCGGTATATGGCTCCAGTGGGTGGAAAGTACCATATGGTTCCCTACGGTGCTTACTTTCGGCGCCGTGTCGCTCGCATTTATAGGCATGGACCATGTGGCGGACTCACATCTGGCAGCTAATAAATTCTATACGATCGCCGTGGTTCTTGCCATCTACTGGCTCGCCACACTCATTTCCATGAAAGGTCTGGGTTGGGTAGGCAAGATTTCAAAAATCGGAGGTATGGTAGGCACTATCATTCCCGCCGCCATGCTTGTGGTCTGTGGAGTCATATATCTCGCAACAGGAGGACATTCGCAGATGAATTTTCACGGCGACTTTTTCCCCGATCTTACCAATTTCGACAATGTGGTGCTTGCGGCTTCAATATTCCTCTTCTATGCAGGTATGGAAATGTCGGGCGTGCATGTACGCGATATCAAGAATCCTACGGTGAACTATCCGAAGGCGGTGTTCGGCGGGGCGCTTGTGACGGTGCTCATATTCGTGCTTGGCACCTATGCCCTCGGTGTAATTATTCCGGCTAAGGACATCAACCTCGTGCAGAGCCTTCTGGTGGGATTCGACAATTATTTCAGCGCTTTCCATATGAACTGGTTCACGCCCGTGATAGCGATCGCGCTTGCATTCGGTGTGCTCGCCGGTGTGCTTACCTGGGTCGCCGGACCGTCGAAAGGTGTCTTTGCCGTAGGACAGGCGGGTTACCTGCCTCCATTATTCCAGAAGACCAACAAATCGGGTGTGCAGAAGAATATCCTTCTCATCCAGGGTGGTGCGGTAACTCTGCTCTCGCTCCTGTTCGTGGTGATGCCTTCTGTGGAGAGCTTTTATCAGATCTTGTCGCAGCTTACGGTAGTGCTTTACCTTATAGCTTATCTGCTGATGTTTGCTGCTGTGATCTACCTGCGTTATTCAATGAAGGATGCAAAACGTCCGTTCCGTATCGGTTCCAAAGGCAATCTGCTTCTGTGGATTGTGGCCGGTGTGGGTTTCCTTGGCTCGCTGCTCGCGTTCGTTCTGAGTTTCTTCCCGCCCGACCAGATCGCTATGGGATCGAAAACGGTGTGGTTTGCCGTGCTTTTCGGCGGTGTGGCCCTTTTCGTGATACTTCCGTTTGTAATCCTGGCCTTCCGCAAACCGTCGTGGGTAGATCCCAAGAGCGATTTCGTGCCTTTCCACTGGCAGAAAGACCCGCAGTCGCAGGCCCTTCTCAAGGCTGCTGAAGAAGCCTACGAGGCTAAGGAGGCAGCTAAGGTTTCTGTCGGTGAACCGTCTGGCACTGAATCAAAAACAAATTGATTGATCCAACACGCCTCATTCCATGACAGGATTAATAATGGGCAATAATGACACATAACGCATCCTGAAAGTCTGACAAAAGGCTTTCGGGATGCGCTGCATATTATACATGCTCCTTATCGGACAGCAATATTACGAGAAAAAATGTTGTATTCTTTCCCGGCAGATGTGGAGCTTGTAATGGCCAACGCGATGTATTTCAATGGTAAATGTGACAATCCTTTCGTTGCGGAAGAGGCATCGAAAAGGGTTTTCCACGGATCTGAGTGAGTTCTTTATAAACGAGCGCGAGACTGGAGTCTGCCTCCTTTGCGGACGCATCGAAAATATCTGATTCTGGGTGCAGCGCCGGTCTGCAGAGGCTATATATAAAACAGCGCCACGGGCAGTGATCCGTGGCGCTGCTGGTTTTTACAACCTAACTTAACACACTAAAAATCTTATTACTGAATATGTATGCCGTTAATGAATTGCAGTTGGTTGGATTGCTGCAGTTATCATTGGACAGATAGGGAATATACTCTTCTTGATTGTTGTGTTCGTATGGGTGGGGGCTATTATCTTAACCCGTGGTTTTGACGGTCGGGACGCTGGCCGCGTGGCTGTTTGGGGCCTTTGTTGTCTCCGTGGCGTTTGTTGTGTTTCTGCATCATGCGGTCAAACATTCTCTTTTCAAGTTCGTTGACACGCAGAATTTGTTTTTGGGTCAGGAATTTACTGTATTGTTCGTAGAATTTGGTGCGGATGTCAAGCACCTTGCGCTGATGGTCAAGTCTGGTTTTGTTTTCTTCTTTTGCCTGATCTTCAGTCATGTCAGCAAATTTAGGGCGATTGAAGCCGGGGCGCCCTACAGACCACATCTCTTTTTGATATTCAAGATATGTATCGGTGAATTTTTTTGTGAGTTCATCGTTGAGTTCCAGCTTTTTCGCTATTTCGGCAGCTTGTGCTTTCGCAAAGGCTTCACGTTTTTCCGGATCCGGTTGCTTTTTCTGCTGGGCGAATGTTGTAGCGGGTATGATAGCAAGGATAGCTATCATAAGCAATTTTACTAATGTTTTCATGTACTTACAATAATTATGTTTAAAAATTTATCTTTCAATTTCCGTGAGATATGCTTCAAGCATCCGGTCGTTGTCATAGCAGTCAAGCAGGTAGTCCTGATCGTTGGATGATAGGTTTGCAAATGCTTGCTCTGCTGTTTGTTGCTCTGTAGGGACTGTCTTGTAAACGCCAAGTCCGATGGTTAAAGCGATTGCAATTGCGGCTGCGGATGAGAGGCATATGCGTATGGACTTTGGCAGTGGCCTGAGTTGTCTGAGGCTTGCCTTGTTCGGAGCGGTCTTTTGTGATGCACCTGATGTTTTGGCAAGTATTTCTTTCTCAAGGCTTTCGAAAAACCTCTCCGGCACTGTATATGGTGTCCGTCGTGTGGCTTTATCTAAGTCGAAATTAGTCTTACTCATATCTCTCGGTTATGTTGGGATTGTTTTGTGGATTTTATTATTCTTGTGTCGAATGATGTGAAAATCAGTCGTTTTTGTTCATGTAATCTATGATTTTTTGTTTGGCGATATTATAATTTACTTTGACGCTTTGCGGTGATGAGTCAATAATTTCTGCAATTTCATCATAGCTCAAGTCATCGTAGTATTTGAGGTTGAAGGCTGCCTGTTGTTTGGGAGGCAGTGTATGTATTGCTTTTTGCAATTTTACGGCCTCAAGATCGGAATAATCAATGTATTCATCTGCGAATAATGTCTGGGCTTCTCCGCTCTCGGGACAGTCAATAGAAAGAAGATGTTCTCTGTTGCGTTGCATGAATCTTAACGCTTCGTTGGTTGCGATTCGCATTAGCCAGGATGGCAGGGATTTGACTTCACGTAAGTTTCCGATTGACCGGTAGGCTTTGATGAATGTCTCCTGGGTGATATCCTGTGCGTCGGCATGCGTCTCAACCAAGCGGCGTACATGATGATATACTGGTTCCATAAAAGAATTGACAAGCAGACGAAATCCTTCGTCGGGTTGTTTTTTGAGTTGTCTGCCTATTTCTTCTATACTGTGTCTCATCGTTGGTTGTGTCGTACACTATTAAGACACAGGAAATGCATTCAGGTAAAATTTATTCGGCAAAAGATTTTATTTTATCTGGCGGATTTTATGGTCTTTACGGGCAATATGGCGGAATGTGTTAATTGACAGTTGGTTGAAGATGTTTTTTTATTGCCGGAATATTATATTTTATCTGTGTTGAAACGAAAATGGATTGTAAATTGTTGTTAATTTATAAAAACTTGCAGTAACTTTGTATTGTCTTTTTATATGATTATGTGTAGCTGATTATGGCTGGAGGCTTAAAAATAGGAGAGTCGTGTCTGACAGACCGCGATGTTGTGAGAAGTGCAAGGCGTGTCACTTGGCTCGGTTTCTGGGTGAATGCCATTTTGGGTACGGGTAAAGTCATTGCCGGTATTTTCGGCCGCTCTTCAGCAATGCTGGCTGATGGCATACATTCATTTTCAGATTTTGTCACTGATATAATTGTCATAATTTTTGTAGGGGTCGCTCGCCGCAAGGCTAATGAGAGGTACCAGTATGGGCATGGGAAATATGAGACTTTTGCGACAATGCTTGTGGCGTTGATACTTGCAATAGTCGGTGTGATGTTTTTTGTGGATGGGGCAGAGAAGACATGGCATTCATTTCATGGCCGCCATCTTGAAAGTCCTACCTGGATGGCGCTTATCATGGCCGTGGTGTCCATATTGTCAAAAGAGTGGCTTTATCGTTATACGCGTAAGGTGGGTGAGCGGATACAATCTGCTGTCGTAGTGGCTAATGCCTGGCACCATCGTAGCGACGCTCTTTCGTCATTGGCCACATTGGCAGGTATTTCCGGTGCTATGTTTTTGGGACCGGCATGGAGGGTGCTTGATCCTATTGCTGCTATGATAGTGAGCATTTTTATAATTATAGTGGCATTTCAGATTGGTACCCCGGCGATAAAGGAGCTGCTTGAAGTTTCATTGCCTTCCGATATAGTACATGGGATGTATAATGTGATAGGGTCAACTCCGGGAGTGGAGGCTTTTCACCGTTTTGCTTCCCGGCGCAACGGCAACCGGATGATTCTTGATTTTCATATAAAAGTCAATCCGCATATTACTGTTGACCATGGCCATCATATCGCCTCTGAGGTCGAACAGCGCCTGAAAGACGCTTATGGCGACGGTATGATGGTGAATATTCATGTGGAACCATACCTCGGCCAACAGGTTGATAGAAACAATATGTGTGAATGAATGTTGTATAAGTAGTATATTTCGGGATTTCCGACATGTTTTTATTAAGAATGTGATTCTATACCGATATGAAACTTGATTTAGGCTTGGCCGGATATATTTTGGTTGGCAGACGGCATATGTGTTGCCTGGGGCTTCTGTTGGGTTTGATATTTATGTTGATGTTCCAGTCATGCGGCAAGAAACTTGAGCATATGGAGCCTCTTGTGGAGATGGTGCCTGACAATGCTGTGGTAGTGAGAACGGTCAATCTCAGCAGGCTTATGACTGAAGCCGGATGCCCTACGCCTGTTAAAGGGGGAGAGTTGTTGCCTGATGCGGCGAAAGTGCTCTCGCTTGTGGCGGAACCGGATTATCGTGATGCATTGGTGGTGTTGTTGGGCGCCGGCAATGCTGTGGATTTATCTCGCATGGTCTATTATACTACCAATGAGGGGCGTGATGTGATCATGTTTCATGTAAAGGATGGTAAATCGTTGGAGAAAGTTATTGCGGAAGCCTCTGCTACAGGAAAGATGGAGGAGGTTGATGGCGTATCGTATTGTAATATAGGTGATGTGGTGATTGTCGTTGAGGGTAAGAATTGTATTGTCGGGTCTGACTTGGTGGCTGTCCTGTCTTCTTTGGCACGGGCAAAGAATAGTCATTTCGGATCTTTTGTGGGGCTTCATGAGTTTCTGGAGCAACCTCATGCTGCAAATCTTGCTATAAATTGCGGAAATTCCATGCTCAGCTATATGGGTGGGAAAAATAAATGGTTGTGTGTATCCTTCAATGTCACCCGTCAATCCGTATCTGTGGTGGGAGAAGTTCTGGATCGGGATGGTAATAGGGATTCGATTGGCGGGAATTTTGAGGAGATCAATACAGATTTCCTAAGATATACTCCTGAGAAATCGGCTGTCGTGCTTGCATTTGGGAAGTTTAAGGGCAATGTGCGCGGGTTAAGTATGTTGCTTGGACGATTTGCCCCGATTTATCTGGCTCAGGCAGATGGGACTACTTCGCTGTGTGCGATGCCTGTATCTGGTAACCCTTCGGCTGTAAGGGAGCAGACGCCTGGTTCATGGGCTGTTGAGACGATGGTGCATGTGCCTCAGGACCAGATTGCCATAGGCATTGAACAATACAAAGACCGGGCAGGTGGCAAAGTGGAAAAGGTGGCAGACAACCAGTGGGAGTATTTTACAGACACTGATAATTATTATTTCGGTGCGTATGACGGATGTCTTATGTTCTCTTCCAATAGGGAGATTGATGGGGGACATGACAATGGGTTTGCTGGTGATTTTATGGGTAAGCGGGCTGCTATTGTAGTGGATGTTCCAAATGAAAGTGTGTTGGCCAAGGCTTGGGGACTTCCGTATGGTTTTACATTCAAAGTGGCTGTGGAAGATATGGAATGGAATGCGAGAATTACTTTTAACGGTACCGGAATGTCTGCTTTCAAAGCGTTGTTGAATATGCCCCAGTTGCCTGATCTTCATGCACGGTATAATCGTATGGCGGGATTGTAGGAGATGCTGTTTTTCAGCACTTGGATCGTAAAATAATTTTGGCTGCTTACTTATCTGTAGTAATTTTGTAATCAGAATCAGCCTCATGCAATTTCTGATGGTAAAACGCATTATTCTTTTTATTATAAGTGGTATATTGACCGGTTGTGCCAGTTTCTGTGCGATTGCACAGACGCCTGATCTCGCAAAGACTGACAGTATTGCCGATAGGTCTCTTGGAGAGGTGGTGGTTACGTCATATGCGGCACGCAATCGCATGTCTGCCATACAGATAGGATCTGAGCGGCTTGAGCTTTCCCGATTGGCTTCTACTCCGGCGATGTTTGGTGAAAATGATATTGTCAAATCTGTTGCCCTGATGCCTGGAGTGCATGCCGAGGGTGAGGGGGCTGGCGGGTTTGAGGTTCGCGGTGGTACTTCTGCGCAGAATCTTGTCACTCTGGATGGTGCCACGCTTTATAATCCAACACATGTGTTGGGTATATTTTCTTCTTTTAATGATAACGCACTCGGGAGAGCCACGCTTTTCAAAGGGCCTTTCCCAGCTTCTTATGGAGATGCCGTGGCAGGGATTTTGGACACATCTCTTGCGCCCGGTGATATGTCGGCATATCATGGTTCGGCTACAATCGGTCTTCTTGCTGCCAAAGTTAAGGCGGAAGGCCCCGTATTAAAGGATAAATTGTCTTTTTTAGTAACAGCAAGACGTTCGTATGTAGACATGTTTCTTAAGATGATTCCCCAGTATCGTGATACGGAGATGAATTTTTATGATATCACGGCTAAGTTGCGTTGGATTCCTCGCAGCGGGGAAATATTGGATATATCTTTTATCGGTGGACGTGATAACATGGGTATAACGGATTTGATGGATATGAGGTGGGGAAATGTGGCCGGCTCGGTATCATGGCATGTGAACCGTAGCGACCGGTGGAGATTTTCTACAGTGGCCGCTGTTACTGATTATACGACAAGAATGGGGGTTGATTTAATGCGTATGGATCAGTCGTTACGTGAGTTCATACGTGATTTTTCCATTTCTGAGAAGATCTCATGCGCTATTTCTGACATACATATGATTGAGATGGGGGCAAGATCCGAGTTTTTTAATGTACAGTCTGGTGAATTTGAGTTTAATGGCTCGTCTAAGCGTGACATACGGTCGTTATGGGAAAATGCTTTTTGGGTAGGCTATAAGGGGGATTTCAACAGATTTGATGTGGATGGGGGAGTGCGCCTGGTGGCGTCTTCGGCATTGGCCGGTAGTAGATTCAATACGTTTGATGATGCGGTTGAGCCTGCCCCGGACTTTTCCGGAAAAACATATTTTAATGTAGAACCTCGTTTGAGCGTAAAATACGATGTTGCAGCCACTCATGGGATAAAGGCCGGAGTGGGAATTGCCACACAAAATATACATGGGATCCGTTCAAGTGCCACAACTTTTCCGTTTGACAGATATGCATTGGTATCTGCTTCTGTCAGTCCTGTGCGTGCCATACAATATGGCCTGGCTTATATGGGAATGTCTGAAGATGCTATGATGGATTGGTCTGCCGAGGTTTACTATAAGGATTTGGATCATGTATATGATTACATGGATGGTTGTACGATGTTTTCTAAACTAAATCTTGAGAGCATAATTCTAGGAGGGGAGGGACGGAGTTACGGCCTAGAGCTTATGTTTCGGAAAAACGCCGGGCGTCTTACGGGATGGATTGCTTATACGCTGTCCAGATCGCTTACCAGAATTGCCGGGATTAATGGCGGCCGTTGGTATGACGCGACAAATGACAGGAGGCATGTCGCTTCTGTCGTAGGTATATTTTCTGTAGATCCTCGCTGGCAGGTTTCAGGTGCGTGGACTTTTTCATCAGGAAATCCTATTACAGTACCCGATATGAAGTATGAGCTTGACGGTGCGACATGTTACTATTATTCTGGCCGCAACGGCTATCGTACTCCTGCGTCCCATCGCCTTGATTTATCTGCGCAGTATACTCACGTAGGGAGTAAATTCACATATATATGGACATTTGGGGTTTATAACGCATACTGCCATTACAGCCCTTATATTATTTATTTTGAAGACGATCCGTCAAAGCCATCAGGCACTCGTGCGGTACAGCGTTCTCTTTACGGGCTGATTCCGTCTGTATCCTATACATTGAAATTTTGACATATTGCCGTTATGAGGTATTTGAAGATATTCGTCTTGTCGTTTTGTTTTTTGTTGGTTTCTTGTGAAAAGGAGCTGGATTTCAGATATCACGATATTGATCCGGTTCCGGTAATTCAGGGTGTGCTGACGGAAGATAGGTGTGAGGTTTCCATAACTTTGACTTCACCAATGGATGAGCCGATGGATCGCACTCATGTGACAGATGCAGTGGTTGAACTTAGGGATTTGTCTTCAGGACATGAAAGTTTGTTGTCGCCAGACATTAATGGATGCTTTGTAAGTGATATCGGTGGTGTTCCAGGACGGAAGTACCGTCTGAGTGTGGAATATGCGGGTTGTATTTATGAGAGCGAGACTGAAATGTTGCCAGCCGTGGAGGTTGACGAAATGGCATTTGAGTGGGTCAAGATGCCTTATGATTATGTGGCTGTGCTTCAAGTGTCGTTTTTTGACAATCCTGCTAAAGCCGATGAACACTACTGGGTGCGTGTATATCGGAATGGGGAGCCTTATAAGTGGCTTACGGTAAGTGATGGCGGAATTACCACAGGCATTATTGATGTTGCAATGCTCACGTCAAGGAAAGACCTTGATGCGGAGGATGATGACGAGGCTTTGAATGACGGAGACATTGTTACAGTATCCGTTTCGGCAATAAGCACCGGTATGTGCGATTATCTTGATGCATTGATGTCTGGTGGCAGCAACGGGCCGGAGCAGTTCGGTGGTGGCCGATGTCTGGGGTATTTCCAGGCATCCACTCCGGGAGAAATGTCAATGGTCTTTCGTAGGGATTGACACCCGTTTATGCCATTGAATGCTCATGGATTCTCCAACCCATTTTTTCAATACATCTTTCTATGGCGCTATCACTTAATCCCTCTTCCCGTAGACACTCTTTTAGTTTGTCTGCGGTACCCCCATCTTTTTTGTTTGCATGGAAGAGAAGCGAGGCTTGTTTGCGAATTGCTGTGGACAGGCGTTTTATCCCTTCTTCGGTGTTGATATCTATGCCGCCGAAAGTAGACCTGTCTTTGTGTAATACCATATAATATATGCCTGCGATTGATAGGGCTGTTATGGCTACTATGTCAATGTCTTGATCTGCAAAATGTTTTCCGTATTGGCTGATGATGTTGGTGCAGTCTATTTCGCGTAATCTGGCTGTACGCTCTGTGATTGTTGTTCCCTCGCTTATTTCCCATCTCAGCAATTCGGTCATCATCGCATCCCCGATGAGGTTTCTAAGTAGCTTCTCCAAAGCATCACCATAACCGGCTTCTGTATAGAGATTCCCGTTTATGCCACGCATTAAATCGCTTATCCAATAATCAAACCTTTTTACGAAGCTATCGTAGAACTCTTCAAGATTTTTGTATCTGTTATAAAAAACTATAGGTTCTATTTTGGCACGTTTTACGATATCGGTGACTAAGGCCATCGAAAATCCTTTCTTTTTTATCTGGACAATCGCAGCCCGCATTATAGCAGATTCAATGTCGGCCTTTGATCTGCGTGGACGGCGAGTCTTGGTCTCATTCATGCTTTCCATTTCTTGAACTGTTTTGTTTGTGCCGATTTTATTGATTGTCTGGTATATTGATTGCTCTGGTAAAGACTGTTTTATGTCGCTTTCAACCATTATTGTATCAGATAGAATCCTATGGTTGGGAGATAAACTCTGGCTGTGATTCTAAAACGTGTGATTGAATAGCTGTATTTATCTTTCCAGTATTGTTGTTCTGGTTAATGTGCAAAGGTATGATTTTTTAGGGAAACATATGCATAATTATGCGTGTTTTTGCATATGGCCTGTTGCACCGATACTATCGGAATTGCTTATATGTGATTTTACTGATGTTTAGTTCAAAATTTTGTAAATTAGTTTGCAATTGGTCGTTATGTGGTGCTATCTTGTTGTGTGTTAGCTTAATATCTCATTTGCTAAAAGCGGGAATGTGCGTGTGGCAGGTTTTCTTATCTGCTATAGGTAGGATTGAGAATGAGATTTAGTAGATAAATTGTCTACGATAATGTGGCATGATTGTTTAGACGGTTTTATCACTCCGCTTTTCTAAATTTTGATTTTGTTGTTGCGTTAATCCACCCGTCTAATATTATATAATAATGTGTATTTGGTACTTTTTGCTGCCATATGTGAAATTTAGTTAAAATAGGGGCATTAAATGAACTTTTTAGCTG
>CANRWW010000003.1 GCA_947643665.1 uncultured Porphyromonadaceae bacterium
AATCAGGTGAATTTTTGACTGAATTTGAGTTAAATCTCATGCGCCAGCCCTGTAGTTTCCTGAACGGTATTTGGAAAAACGACCTGCTTTTTGTAATTTTGCATTTGTGCGTGGTCTATGCTACCGCATATATTGAACTATCAACACCATTGACAGCTTAAACACATGAAAACAGGCATAATAATACGTTTTGCCATAGTCGGGCTTCTCTGGCTGGGAGTCTGTGCCTGGTTCGTGGCACGTTTGCTGGCTACCCAGGAGCCGGTGACACTCATGTCTCTCTTCCCATTGATTGCGTCTGCTGTAATAGTGTTTGTACCGCTTTACAAGAAGTACATTAAGAATGGTCAAAAAGCCAATTCAAATAAGTGACCGAAATCGCTCCGACTGTTTGCTGCTTAATTCGATAAACAGTCCGGCTGATCTGAGGAAGCTCCCCATAGAGGCGCTTCCATGTGTCTGTTCCGACATAAGGGCTTTCCTTATAGACGCATTGTCGCGCAACCCCGGGCATTTTGCTTCATCGCTTGGGGCGGTGGAGCTGACAGTAGCCCTGCATTATGTGTTCAATACCCCCTACGACAGAATCGTATGGGATGTGGGGCATCAGGCTTATGGGCATAAATTGTTGACCGGGCGACGCGACCGGTTTGAGACCAACCGCAAATTTGGTGGTTTGAGCGGATTCCCTAATCCGGCTGAGAGCGAATATGATACTTTTACTGCCGGACATGCCTCTAATTCCATATCGGCGGCTTTGGGCATGGCGGTAGCAACCGAAATGAACCGCGAGCAGCCGCGACGCAATGTTGTGGCAGTAATCGGCGATGCCTCCATAGGTGGAGGCCTTGCCTTCGAGGGCATCAACAATGCGGCCAATACCCCTAATAATTTGCTGATTATCCTTAATGATAACGATATGAGCATTGATCCAAACGTCGGGTCGCTCCATCGTTATCTTGCCCATATCACAACTTCGAAAGGATACAACGATTTACGTTTTTCGATATATCGGACTTTAAAAAAACTCCATCTGGTATCAGACCGCAGGAAAGGGGCGATCCTACGTCTTAACAACAGCCTCAAATCATTCCTTTCGCGTGAACAGAATATTTTTGAGGGACTCAACATACGGTATTTCGGGCCGGTGGACGGCAACGATGTAGCCACTCTTGTAAAAGTACTCACAGATATAAAGGATATGAAAGGTCCCCGTATTCTACATATCAAGACACGCAAGGGGAAAGGATTTGAAGCTGCTGAAAAAGACCCGGCGACATGGCATGCCCCGGGGAAATTTGATCCGGAAACAGGCTGTAGATTCCCGTCAGATACCGGCTCCGGACCGGCTCCTCTGAAATACCAGGATATTTTCGGCAGGACACTTGTGGAGCTTGCACAAGCCGATTCCAAGATATTGGGGATAACTGCCGCCATGCTTTCAGGCACATCCATGAGCATACTCAAGGAGGCATTCCCCTCCCGTGTGTTTGATGTCGGCATTTCCGAAGAGCATGCGGTTACTTTTGCAGGAGGCCTTGCCAAAGAGGGACTTAAGCCGTTTGTCGCAATATATTCCTCTTTCCTGCAGCGTGGATATGACCAGATAATACACGATGTGGCCATACAAGGCCTGCCGGTAACATTCTGCATAGACCGTGCCGGATTGGTTGGAGAAGATGGAGTGACCCACCATGGTGCATTCGACATGGCATATCTGCTTACGGTACCCGGAATGATAATTGCCGCTCCACGCGATGAGCAGATGCTGCGTAATCTGATGTATACTGCGGCAATACGCAAGAATGCCCCTATGGCGATCCGCTATCCGAGAGGATGCGGTGAAAATCCCGACTGGCGCACTCCTCTTAGGGCCATAGAAATAGGAAAAGGTGACAAACTACGTTCAGGCAACGATATTACATTTATTTCAACAGGCACCATAGCCTCTGAAGTGGCAAAAGCCATAGACCGTCTGGAAGCGGAAGGCATCTCGGCATCACATTACGACATGACGTTTGTAAAGCCGGTTGATGAATCCATGCTTTCTGAGATTGCCGCGATTGGAGCCCCTATAGTTACGGTGGAAGATGGCACGGTGTGTGGCGGTCTTGGCTCTGTTGTTACCGACTGGATGGCAATGAACGGTCATACCGGTATCAGGATCAGAAAAATAGGCATACCAGACAGATTTGTTGAACACGGTACCGTACAGCAGCTTAGAAAGTTGTGTGGTATGGATGCCGAGTCTATCTCTTTGGTTGCTAAAATGATGCTTGAATCGCATCCAAACAGCCTGTAGAATGAAGATTGTAATAGCTGGAGCCGGAGAGGTCGGTTCGCATCTTGCCAAACTTTTGTCACGCGAGGAGCAGGATATCGTGCTTATAGACCGTGACCCGTCAAAACTTTCAAACCTTGACGCCAACTACAATCTTATGACAAAAGTCGGCAGCCCGACGTCATTTGAAGATCTGCGTGTAGCCGGTGTGCACGACAATTGCGACCTCTTTATAGCTGTCACCCCGTTTGAAAATACAAATCTCATATCGTGTGAGATTGCAAAAAAACTGGGTGCCCGCAAGACCGTGGCACGCATTGACAATTATGAGTTCCTCGCACAGCATAACCGTGAACTGTTCGTATCGCTGGGTGTAGATCATCTGATCTATCCCGAGGTACTGGCGGCGCAGGAGATATGTACGTCACTGGGTCGCCCCTGGGTGCGCAACTGGTTTGAATTGCACGACGGCGAGTTGATAGTAATCGGTGTCAAACTCCGCGAAAATGCATCATTGATCGGCAAACGCCTGCGCGACATAACCTATGGCCAGCACCATTATCATGTATCGGCCATAAGACGCAGGCATGAGACCATCATACCGCGTGGTGACGATGAGATATGGGAAGGCGACATACTTTACTTCACTACGACCCGCGATTATGTTGACGAGATACGTAAGATCTGCGGTAAACGTGAATACAAGATAAAAAACGTCATGATAATGGGGGGCGGACGCATAGCGGTGCGCCTCGCACACATGGCACGCGGCAAATGGAATCTGACCATCATAGATGACAATATGGAGACTTGCAGGCGCCTCCCGGAAAAGTGCTCTGGTTGTGATGTGAACATCATACATGGAGATGCACGCAACAATGAGTTGCTTGCAGAGGAAGGTATTTCCGACATGGATGCTTTTGTGGCGCTCACGGATTTTTCCGAAACAAATATTCTAGCTTGTCTTACAGCCAAAGAGTTCCAGGTGAGCAAGACGATCGCAGAGGTTGAGAACATACAGTTTATCTCCGAGGCGGAAAATCTGAACATCGGCACGGTGATAAACAAAAAACTCCTTGCTTCAAGCAAAATATTCCAGTTGCTGCTTGATGCGGATGAAAGTTCCTCAAAGTTCATGGCACTTGCAGATGCCGAAGTGGCTGAACTTGAGGTGCGTCCGGGTTCAAAAATAACCAAGGCTCCTGTCATGGATCTGAAACTTTCGCATGAAATGACCATCGCCGGTCTTATACGCGACGGGAAGGGGATGCTTGTAGAAGGGCGCACTCGCATACAGGCCGGCGACCATGTGGTGGTGTTCTGTCTGGCAGGTCATATTCACAAGGTAGAGAAACTGTTTGTCTGAGATGGGTAGGTTGTCGCGGATCAATTTCAGGATGCTCGTGCGTGTAATGGGGTGGCTTGTTATGATAGAGGCCGCCTTCATGCTCGTGCCTCTGGCCACAGCTCTTGTCTATCACGAAAAAGATACCGTTGCATTTGCTGCCGGATTGGCAATAACGGCTGTTACAGGAGCCGGGATGACATTTCTGAGCCGTCCTCGGCGTTCAGATATGGGCAAGCGTGAAGGATTTTTGCTTACCGCCCTGGTTTGGGTGGTGTTTTCCTTTTTCGGCATGATACCGTTTATTATCAGCGATGTGCCGCTAAATGTATCTGAAGCATTCTTTGAAGCGATGTCAGGATTCACCACCACAGGTGTATCTGTCATGCAGGATATAGATTCCATTTCCAAAGCCATACATATATGGCGGTCACTTATGCAGTGGATCGGGGGAATGGGTATAATACTTTTTACACTTGCCGTGCTTCCGATGCTCAACTCGTCAGGAGGCATGCAGATGTTCAATGCCGAAGTGACCGGCATAACACACGAGAAATTACGCCCGCGGGTCAGTTCTACAGCCAAGCGGCTATGGATGGTTTATGCACTCCTTACTGTCACGTTGATCATACTGTATATGATTGGACCCATGAACGGATTTGACAGCGTATGCCATGCTTTTTCTACCATGTCAACGGGCGGTTTTTCAACCCGTGAGGCTTCCATCGGTGCCTGGGATTCGCTGTATATCAAGATTGTCACCACCCTGTTTATGTTTGTAGGAGGTGTGAATTTCGCACTTATTTTCAAGGTCTCGACAGGAGAATTCAAAAGCGTCTGGCATAATGAGGTTTTCCGGCTTTATGTAAAGGTGATTTTTGTATTGTTTGTGCTCTTTGACATTTCGCTTCTTTTCAATAGCGCGGTAGTTCCTACTTGGGAGACGTTTACGATTGATCCGTTGTTCCAGATTATTTCAACCATGTCTTCCACCGGCTATACCGTCGCACATCTGGGAGACTGGGGACTATTTATTCTATGCCTCATATTCCTTATGATGTTTTTCGGGGCGTGCGCCGGATCAACATCCGGAGGTGCAAAACTTGACCGTGCATTGTACTTGTGGAAAGACGCGCGCAATGAGCTTTATCGTTGCATTTATCCTAACCATATATTGGCGGTAAATGTGAATGGCAAGACTATGACACCGGAAGTCATCAACAAGGTGCTTGTCTTCATATCGCTTTACATTCTGGTAATAGTCCTTGGAGGAGTTGCGCTTACCATTTTTGAAGTGCCTTTGGTTGACAGCTTTTTTGCCTCCTTTTCGTGTGTCAGCAACACCGGCCTGGGACCCGACATAACCGGCTACGGTGGAGATTACGACCTCATACCGGATGCCGGGAAATGGATCCTTTCAATGCTCATGCTTACCGGTCGTCTTGAAATATTCACTATTCTTGTGCTTTTCGCTCCCGGTTTCTGGCACAAATGATTTTGCAGGAACTGGTGGTAGTATTAAAGTTCCCGGCGTAGGAATTCTGCTGTCGGGGAATCTGTATGCGCCACTTCCTCAGGGGTACCTGTCGCTACTATTTGACCGCCGTTCCTTCCCCCAGCAGGACCCATGTCAACAATATAGTCGGCACATTTCACTACATCAAGATTGTGCTCAATGACAAGAACTGTGTTTCCTTTGTCAACAAGGCGGTTTAACACTCCGAGGAGCACTTTTATGTCCTCGAAATGAAGCCCTGTGGTCGGTTCGTCAAGCACGAAGAGTGTCTTGCCCGTATCGCGTTTTGCAAGTTCCGTTGCGAGTTTCACGCGTTGGTTTTCCCCTCCCGATAAAGTTGATGAGGGTTGTCCTAGCTTGATATATCCGAGCCCTATCTCCTGCATTATTTGTAGTTTTTTCAATATGCGGGGATGGGCTTCAAAAAATTCGACGGCCTGGTTGATGGTCATGTCAAGCACGTCTGCAATGGATTTCCCTTTGAACCTTACTTCAAGTGTTTCACGATTATATCGTTTGCCGGAGCACTCTTCGCAGGGGACAAGTACATCCGGTAAGAAATTCATCTCTATGGTCTTGTAGCCATTGCCTTTGCAGGCCTCACATCTGCCTCCTGCTACATTGAAGGAGAATCGCCCCGGTTTATACCCACGTATCCTTGCTTCCGGCAGGTCTACGAAAAGATTCCTTATATCGGAGAATACTCCTGTGTAAGTCGCAGGATTGGAGCGCGGTGACTTTCCGAGGGGTGACTGGTCAACAGTTACTATCTTGTCAATGTTTTCGATACCCTCCAGTGAGCGATAGGGGAGGGGCTCTTCTGAAGAGCGGTAGAACTTGTTTGAAAGGATCGGTTGAAGTGTTCCGTTTACAAGAGATGATTTTCCGCTTCCCGACACTCCGCATACACATGTCAGAGTGCCAAGTGGCAGGATGAAATCCACATTGCGCAAATTATGGCCTGTGCATCCGGCCAGACGCAATTCCTTGCCATTGCCCTTACGTCGTGTTGGAGGCACTTCAATGGCAAGTTTGCCGTTAAGATAACCGGCAGTGAGTGTTTCTTTGGCAAGCATCTCTTTCGGAGTGCCCTCAAAAACTACTTCACCACCTTTTCGGCCTGCTTTTGGTCCGATATCTACTATGTAGTCGGCGTTGAGCATCATGTCTTTGTCATGCTCTACGACAATGATCGAATTCTGTGCGTCGCGCAGTTTTTTCAGTGAGTCAATCAGGCGCGTGTTGTCGCTTTGGTGCAAACCGATGCTAGGTTCGTCAAGGATGTATAATACATTTACAAGTTCTGAACCTAATTGTGTGGCAAGCCTTATTCGTTGGCTTTCTCCACCTGAAAGCGTCGCAGAGTTGCGGTTCAGGGCGAGATATCCAAGGCCAACATCAACGAGGAAACTGAGCCGGCCTTTTATTTCTTTGAGTATTTCATGCCCTATGGTTTTCTGGCGGTCGGCAAGACGCTCTTCCACATTGTTGGCCCATTCAAGCAAGTCGGATATGTCAAGGGAGGACAGTTCGGCGATGTTTTTCCCGTCAACGAAAAAGTGGAGTGCCTCCCGGTTGAGTCTGTCACCATTGCATTCCGGGCAGATCAGGCGCGAATAGAATTTTCCACTCCATTTTTGCGCCTCGGCCGAGGCTTCTTCTCCCTGTTGCATTTCAATATACTTTATCAGTCCCTCATAGGAAAGGAAATAATTGGATATCGAATGCGTTTCTGATTTTATCTGCAAGCGTTCGTTGGTTCCGTTGAGTATGTCGTTGAGAGCTTCTTCGGGAAGTTCGTTCACAGGAGTTTTCAAGCCGCAGCCATATTTTTCGCATATGGCGGCTATCTGCCAGAAAATCATGGAGTTCTTATACTTCCCAAGTGGAACAATGGCTCCGTTGTATATTGAGAGCCTGTCGTCAGGGATTATTTTGGCTCGGTCTACGATGTTCACTGTCCCAAGCCCTTTGCAACAGGGGCAGGCACCAAGGGGGGAGTTGAATGAAAAATTATGCGGTGCAGGTTCGCGGTAGCTTAGGCCCGTTGTGGGATCCATAAGCGATTGGCTGAAATGCGTCACCGTTTCGTCATCCAGGTCGAAAAGCATCATCTGCTTTCCACCCTGGCGGAGTGCGTTTGCCACGGAATCACGTAAGCGTGAGTCATCTTTGCGTGAGACTTTCAGTTTGTCTACCACAAGCTCTATGGAATGGTTCTTATATCGGTCGAGCTTCATGCCGTAGCTGATTTCACGCAGTTCCCCGTCTACGCGCACATTAAGGTATCCCTTTTTCTGCAATTGCTCGAAAAGTTCCTTATAATGGCCTTTGCGGTTGTGTACAAGGGGGGCGAGGACATAGATTTTGTGGCCGTCAAACCTGTCAAGTATCATCCCCACTATTTTCTCCTCATTGTATTTTACCATAGACTCACCGGAGAGATAGCTCCGTGCTTCCCCTATGCGTGCATACAACAGTCGAAGGAAGTCATACACTTCGGTGGTCGTTCCTATGGTGCTTCGCGGATTCCTGTTGATTGTTTTCTGCTCTATGGCGATTACTGGAGACAGCCCCGAAATTTTGTCTACATCAGGGCGCTCCATATTCCCGAGCATGTTACGGGCATAAGAGGAGAATGTTTCTATGTAGCGTCGCTGTCCTTCGGCATATATCGTGTCAAAAGCGAGCGATGATTTTCCGCTCCCGCTCAGACCGGTGATTACGGTCAGGGCACCGTGTGGTATGGTGACATCTATATTTTTTAGATTGTGCACTCTCGCACCGGTCACTTCAAGTGCCTGCTCTTCTGTTGATGTGGTTGCTGTTTTATCTGGTGTGATATGGTCTGCTTTGTGTATGTTCATCGTTATTCAGCCCAGCGGGAATTATAAAGATGGTTCTTTGTAACGGTGTTTGCCGAGTGTGACAGGCTGTCTTTTTTCGGCAGTTTGATCGTGTAGCTCTTACCGGCGGTAACAGGGAGGCTTTTGGCGCGTATCCAGGGGTTATATTCGCGTAGCATGGCATAAGTGGTGCCATGTTGTTGTGCCCAGGAGGGAAGGTCGTCAATAGTGGAGGTTACGGATACTTCTGTGTATTGCAGAGGCGCGTAAAACTGGTTTGCCTTAAGTTTGAAACCGTATTTCGAAGGATTCTCCATCAGCGTTTTTGCTGCATATACGCGAAACGGATATCTGGAGGTTTCCTCTACAAGGTAGAGGTCGAAAGCGCTGTCTGCCAGTTGTGACGCGAGTTCGTTTGTCACACGTGCCTGGCCACCGTTGTATGAGGCCATTGCCGACTCCCAGTTCCCATATTTGGCATATGAGTTTTTCAGGTAGCGGGCCGCTGCGGCGGTGGCTTTTTCAATGTTGTAACGTTCATCCACATAGTCGTTCACCTCAAGGCCGTATTGCTTGGCTGTGGATGTTATGAATTGCCATATACCGGCAGCTTTGGCAGGTGAATATGCCCGCTGGTTAAGGGAGGATTCGATACATGCGAGATACATGAGATCCTCAGGTACGCCATTCTTTTTAAGTATGGGAGCGATTACGGGGAAGAAACGGTTGGCCCGTTTAAGCATGAGCATGGTGGATGAATGCATATAGCACATCTGTGACAGTTCGCGGTCAAGACGTTCATACATATCCATGCGGTCGAAATCTATATGTTCTCCGGCGAATTCTATTTTTTTAGGGACTGGCGGGCTTACTACCTCAGACATTATGACGTATGGGGCGGTATCCTCGCTTGGCGTTGTAATTCCCTGTCCGCTTTGGTCTGCCGACATGTTGATGGCTGTCAGAGCCAGGATTGTTGCTGCTGATATGAAAAATATTTTGTTTTGCATTCTGTATGTCAGTTAGTTGGAGTTGTGGATGTGCGGTTGTCCTCATACCTGAGGATATTTATATCGCCGGAGAGCTTGTAGTTCTTGCCGTCGGTGCCTTTGGCACGGATTATATAGTAATAAACACCCGGAGGCACAAGTTTTCCTTTGTACTTTCCATCCCAACCTTGCGATGGGTCGTTGAAATGGCACATCTGCAAACCCCATCGGTTAAATATGGAGCATTCGAAGCTGACTATGGATTTGTATGATACTTTCCATTCGTCGTTTGTTCCCTCGGTTACGCCTGGAGAGAATGCATTGGGACACTCAAGACGGGATTCACCTATGTATACGGTATATGTTTCGGAAGTGAAGTCGCATGATCCGCTGTCGTTTCCGGCCACGAACCGCACATATACGGTTCCGTAATCTGTGAATTCATGTTCGACTTCTTCCTGTTGTATGCGCAGGTCAATAACGTCGAATTCCGGATCGCGGGCAAATTGCCATTCCTTGAATACCACGGCATCGGTTACTGCTGCTCGGAAAGTAATGTCTACGGGACCTGATCCGCCCAATGCCTCCGCTTTTTCTTCACGTTGCTCATTGTCGTTGGAGCGCGAAGACTGTTCGGCAGTTGTGGTCACAGCTATTGCTGTCGGTTCAATCGAAGGAGAGACTGCATGCTGTCCTATTCCCCACTTCTCCAGAAAACGGTCTCCGCTAATTGAGAAATATGTAGTGCAGAGTGGTGAGGCTGTGCGTATGGTACCGTCGGCACTTTCAAGTGTTTCTTCCGTCAGTTGCTGCTCATATATCTGTTTCTCTGCGTTGTATGCCAGTGTGGTATATTCAAGTTTTAATTCGCGGCTCAGTATCTGTTGCACACCGTTAATTGAATAATATACGATTTTCGACGCTTGGCCGTTGAGTTTAAAGGCTGTACGGTCACATTCGGTCTGATCAGGCAATACATCTATGCTTTCAAGATCGCACATATGGTTGGCATAGTTTACCGTCCAGAAATAATATCTGTTGCTTCCTTCCTCTACTATATATCCCAAATCTTTATCTGTGAGTGATATATAGCTGTCTGCCCCGTTTCTGTATGAAGGGATCTCTTCGGCGAATCCCCCTCCGAGATTACTGAATTTATACCATTTTACAGTATTTGCGCTGTTTGCCGCAGTGTAGTGGGCCTGCACGCCAGGTGTCTCCCAGATTACAAACAGGTCGTTCAGGCCGGTTGAGGTAGCAGGGGATATTGTGATAACCTCTTTTGTCGGATTTGAACCGCTGAAAGTAACTGTTGCGGCTGCGTCACAATATGATAACGCACCAAGCAGGATCAGAAGAAGTGTGCCGCGTATATCGCGGAACCGGGGTTTTATATGTGGCAGATTCGCTTTTCTGGTTATTTTCATCTCAGATAATTTAATCTACAAATTTAATAAAATTCCTGCTTATTATTCTCCCGGGTTTATGCTTTGATTGCCTGTTTTTCCTATTTTTTGTATTTCTTAAGAGATTCAAAAATTTACTTGAACTATCTTTTGAACTTTTGAGTAATTTTGTAAATTATATATCTATGGGGAAGAGGAGATTTTATGGTTAAACAGATAGTAGTATGAGACTTGACGGAAGACGACAGAGCGGCAATGTGGACGACCGGCGTGGACGCGGCGCTGGTATCGGTGGCAAGATTGCCGGAGGAGGCATTGTCGGTGTGATTGTAGCTTGTGTGATAGCTTGGATATCGGGAGGAAACCCGTTGGATGTTCTGGTTCAGAATGGCGGATCCATGCTTACCGGCACAGAAACGCGGCAGGCGTATGTGCCTACGCAGGAGGAAGAGGAGCTAGCCGTGTTCTCTAAGCGGATACTTGCCGGAACGGAGGACGTATGGACGGAGATTTTCCGTCAGAACGGGCTGAAGTATGTGCCTCCTAAGCTAGTGTTGTTTACAGGCTCTGTGCAGAGTGCCTGCGGGGGTGCTACTTCATCGTCAGGTCCGTTTTATTGCTCGGCAGACAATTCGGTCTATATAGACCTCTCTTTTTTCCGGGACATGAGGAAAAATCTTGGGGCTGACGGCGATTTCGCGTATGCATATGTGATAGCGCACGAGGTGGGGCACCATGTGCAGAATCAGCTCGGAACTCTTGAAGAGGCACATGACAGGATGTCGCAGCTTCCTCAGTCGGAAGCTAATAAGATCAGCGTGCGCCTTGAGTTGCAGGCAGATTATTATGCCGGTGTATGGGCATATCATGATAATAAGATGTTTCAGTCGCTTGAGCCTGGAGACATAGAAGAAGCGCTTGATGCGGCATCAAAGATTGGCGATGACTATCTGCAGAAGCGTGCACAAGGCTACACCGTTCCGGATTCATTCAATCATGGCACGTCTGCCCAACGTGAGCGATGGCTCCGTAAAGGTCTTTCTACCGGGGATCCTTCAAAGGGTGACACGTTTACACCATCATATTCCTCATTATAACGGTCGGATATCTCCATTTAACGGGTAATATATAAAAACAACGGCTGTGCAGTCTGGATCTTACTGCACAGCCGTTGTTTATATACGTGTAAATTTTATGCGGGGTGGTATGCCGACATGTTCTCCGGTGTTACGGTAGAAATGATGGCCATGTTCTTTGCCACGTTAGCAGCGGCAAGATTTACATAAACTTTTGCACTGCGGGTGAGCGAAGCGCTGTTGTAGCGGGTGGCATCGGTCATGAGCAGGTAGCTCATCACAACATCTCCAGCCATTTCTACAAGATGGCGTGCCATAAGGTCGGTATATGTGGCATCGTTGGCTTCATGCACGCGTTTTACAGCTTCCTGGTACTGGTGGAAGAGGCCTTCAACGATAGATTTCTGAGCTTGGAATTCGTCGGAAATCTCCATCTCGGCATACCCTTCAACAAGCTGTGCATATGTCCCGGTGAAGACATGGCGGATTGCAGCTACTACCTGGAGCTGTGTTGTCCCCTCGTAGATAGATGTGATGCGCGCGTCGCGGTATACCCGTTCGCATGCGTAGTCCTTCATGAAACCTGAACCGCCGTGGATCTGTATGCAGTCGTAGGCATTCTGGTTGCAGTATTCGCTTGTAAGACCTTTGGCGAGCGGTGTGCATGCATCGGCGAGCTTGTTATAGAGTTTCATCTCCTTGCGTTCGTCGGGAGTCAGCGTACGTTCGCGGGCGATATCTTCATATGCCTTGTAGAGGTCCACGTAGCGTGCGGTCTCGTAAAGGAGACAGCGTGAGGCGTCAAGTTTTGCCTTCATGTTTGCGAGGATCTCCTGCACTGCGGGGAACTCTATGATGGCTTTGCCGAACTGTTTGCGGTCTTTGGCATATGATTCGGCTTCGCGATAGGCGATTTCGCTTACACCTACGCTCTGGGCGGCAATGCCCAGGCGGGCACCGTTCATAAGCGCCATTACATATTTGATAAGGCCCATGCGGCGTGAACCGCACAATTCAGCTTTTGCGTTTTTGTATACAAGCTCACATGTAGGTGAGCCCTTTATGCCCAGCTTGTTCTCAATGCGGCGCACATTTACGCCACCCTGGCGCTTGTCGTAGATGAACATAGACAGGCCGCGTCCGTCTTTTGTACCCTCTTCCGAGCGGGCCAGCACGAGGTGTATGTCTGCGTCGCCGTTGGTGATGAAGCGTTTCACACCGTTGAGCAACCATGTGCCGTCGGGCTGTTCGGTCGCTTTGAGCATTACAGACTGTAGGTCTGAACCGGCATCAGGTTCGGTAAGGTCCATTGACATGGTTTCACCGGCACACACGCGGGGGATGAAGCGTTCGCGCTGATCCTCTGAGCCGAATTCGTAAAGTGTCTCGGCACAGTCCTGCAGACCCCATAGGTTTTCAAAGCCGGTGTCGGCGCGGCTGACAATGTCAGCAGCCATTATGTAGGGAGTGATCGGGAAGTTGAGACCTCCGAAACGGCGGGGCATCGCCATGCCCATGAGGCCGGCCTTGCGGCAGGCGGCAAGGTTCTCCTGAGTGCCCGGGGCATAAGTGACACGTCCGTCAGCCACAGTCGGACCGTCATGGTCCACACCTTCGGCGTTGTCGGCTATGGTGGTGCCGCAGAGGTCGCCTACAATTTCGAGCACGCGGTTATAATTGTCCATGGCGTCGTCGTAATTGAGCGGCGCATAGTCGAACTTCTCGGCATCTGCGAAATCGCGCTCTTTGAGAGCCACGATTTTACGCATCAGGGGATGCTGCAGGTGAAGTTTAAGATCGGGATTGTCTGTATAGAAATTAGCCATGGCTGTGCTTACTTGGAATTTTTCTTATAATATTTAATGAGTTTTGGCACGATCTCCTCATAATTGCCGGTTATTACATAGTCGGCTATGGAGTTGATCGGTGCATTGGGATCATTGTTGATGGATATGATGATAGCGCTCTCTTTCATGCCGGCGATATGCTGGATCTGGCCGGAGATACCACAGGCAATGTAGAGTTTAGGGCGCACTGTCACACCTGTCTGGCCGATTTGGCGGGCATGTTCGGCATAACCGGCGTCAACTGCCGCACGGGTGGCGCCAACTTCCGCTCCCAGTACGTTTGCCAGTTCGAAAAGCATGTCAAAGCCTTCTTTGCTTCCTATGCCGTATCCTCCGGCAACGATTATGGGTGCGTTCTTTATGTTGATTTTTGATTTCGCTATATGGCGGTCAAGAATTTCTACGACATATTCCGACGGGTCTACGAAGAAATCGGCATGCAACGGCATTACTTCACCTTTGTATTCCGGATCAAGTACCTGCTTTTTCATGACTCCCTCGCGTACGGTGGCCATCTGAGGACGGCATTCGGGGTTTACGATTGTTGCCACGATATTGCCGCCGAAAGCGGGACGTATCTGGTAAAGGAGGTTCTTGTACTCAGTGCCGGTTTTGGGGTCCTTGTGGTCTCCGATTTCAAGGGAAGTACAGTCTGCGGTAAGACCGGAATGAAGTGCGGAGCTTACACGTGGGCCGAGGTCGCGGCCTATGCATGTGGCGCCCATGAGGCAGATCTGCGGCTTGGTCATCTTGAAGAGCTTGATCAGGACTGCCGCATGGGGATTGGAGGTATATGGATAGAGGCGTGGATCCTCTACTTTGTATACCATATCCGTTCCATAAGGGTAGAGCTGTTTTTCAATACCTTCAAGTTTGTCACCGATTACGAGAGCTTCAAGTTTCACTCCCAGTTTGTCGGCAAGCTGACGCCCTTTGGTGAGAAGTTCCAGGCTTACGTCGGCCACCTTTCCGTCATCGTATTCGCAATAAACGATTACATTGTTCTGGTTTACGATATTATATTGATTCTCCATGGGAATTCTTTGTTAATGAATATGATGGGTAGGTGATCGGTGGTTATCCGATGGTATGGTTGGCTATTAGTGTCTTCACCAGGTCCTCTATCTGTTCGTCGTTGTTCTCCAGATGCAAGGATTCCTTGGCGGTAAATACCACATTTTCGATCGCTTTCACTTTTGTAGGTGAACCTGGCATACCTATCTGGGCGGGATCCGCTTCAACAAATGCGGCGCTCCATTCCTGAAGGTTCAGTCCGGGGCGTTTGTCTACCAGCGACTTAAGCTCATCAGACAGTTTCTCTTTTTCCGAGGGGGAAACGGCATATTTGTATTGCATCACGCGTTTTGCATTGCGTGGACGGCAGTCGGGCGCCGATCCGTTGACTGTCACAACAAGTGGCATGGGGGCTTTAACGGTCTCCACACCTGATTCGATGCGGCGGCGTATGGTGGCTTTGCCATCGGTTATATTGAGTATCTCCTCTGCATAGGTCACCTGGGGCATGCCGAGCTTTTCAGCTACCTGCGGGCCTACTTGGGCTGTGTCACCGTCAATAGCCTGACGTCCGCAGAGCACAATGTCAACTTTACCCATTTTTTTTATGGCCTGTGCCAGGGAGTAGGAGGTGGCAAGTGTATCTGCACCCCCAAGAGCACGGTCGGTAAGCACGATTCCTGTATCTGCTCCGCGGAACATGGCTTCGCGGATAACTTCTGCAGCACGTGGAAGACCCATGGTGAGCATTGTCACAGTGCTACCGGGGTAAGTGTCTTTTAGACGGAGGGCCTGTTCCAGAGCGTTTAAATCTTCAGGATTAAAGATGGCAGGCAGAGCTGCGCGGTTGATTGTGCCATCTTCCTTCATAGCATCTTTTCCTACGTTGCGGGTGTCGGGAACCTGCTTGGCAAGAACTACGATGTTTAAGCTCATAATTTTACTATTAAGTTTAGTTTATAGTTTTCATATTATGGCGCGGTCTCGTTACTCTTTTTTACGGTTAGAACGCGCATTGTTTTCAGCGATGCAAAGTTACTCAAAATCAGCCACCTTGCCAAATCTTTTTTCGCACAATATTCCTAAAATTATCCCTTTTTGCTTTTTATTGGGATTAGGATTGAACACATGTTTTCCGAGGGCACAGCACGCATCATAAACAGGGTACCATGCCTAAATGCAAAGATTTTGGCATGGCACCCTGTTTTTAGTACGGATGGGGGCTGTCATGACACCTCCTTGATAAATTACCTTGAGAGCTATGATTCTATCCTTATTTCTTGATTACGGGACGGACTGCTGTCTCGGAAGGTTGGCCGGTCATGGTTCGTGGCCAGCCTTCGGTGTCCCAAGTAACGGCGTCTAGGTATACTTTACGTCCGGCTTTGGGATCGGCAGCATCAAAACCGTGGTAAAGCATCCAGTAATGGCCGGCGTCGTCGGTCACGAAATTTGCGTTATGGCCGGGACCTATCACTTTCTCGCTGCGTTCATGCATTAGAGAAAATCCGTTTTCCATCGCTGGTTTACCATCTTTGTCCACATATGGGCCGAAAAGGTCTTTTGAGCGTGCCACTACCACACGGTATGTGCTTCTTTCTCCCTCGCAGCATGTGCCGGCTGAACCGATCAGGTAGTAATATCCGAGATGCTTGAAGATGTTTGTGCCTTCAGTTAATGTGCCGGCTATCTGGCGCTTTTCCGCGCCAGGTTTTACAGACAGGCCGTCATCAGACAGCTCAATGCCATATATGCCACGGAAACTCCCCCAAAAAAGGTATTTTTTACCATTATCTTCAATATAAAACGGATCGATACTGTTCTGCACACCGATCTCATTGCTTATGAAGAGTTTCCCGTGGTCCGTGAACGGACCCTCTGGAGCATCGGCAGTAGCGACACCTATGCCGCATTCCCATTCGCCGCCCCATTTCGATTTTGAGTAGTAAAGCACATATTTGTCACCGATACGCTGGATATCAGGAGCCCAGATATTGCCGTCGGGCACTATTTGCGGACGTGTTTCATCGGTAAAGGCTGTGCCTACTAATTCCCAGTCAACAAGGTTTTTAGATTTGAAAATGGGCAGATTCCTCACATTTTCAGTCGCATATAGGTAGTAGGTGCCGTCATCGGCCCTTATGACGGTGGGATCCGGGGCACTTTGGTTGATTACCGGATTGTTATAAGTGGATTCGGCGGTTGCTGTCAAAAAAGCAGCCGAGACGATGGCTCCCAGAATAAATCGTTTTGGGAAAATGGTATTGTATTTCATGGGTTCTTTATAGCAAGTTGTCATTGGTAATAAAAGCATGGATTCGATTCGAAAATCAGAGCAGAATCCATGCTTTTATAGATTTTATTTCTTGTTTGTTTCTATCCAGCGACGTGCTGCGATGAATGCGTCAATCCAGGGGGTGACGGCGTCTTTGCGCCGGTTTGCAGGATAATATCCGCATTGCCACGGGAATATGGCACGTTCAAGATGGGGCATCATTGCAAGGTGGCGGCCGTCTGCCGAGCTGAGCGCAGCCACCGCTCCGCGCGAACCGTTGGGGTTTGCCGGGTATGCGGCATAGTTGTAACGTGCGGCGATATTGTAATCCTTGAGGCTTCCGGGGAGCATGAAACGTCCCTCGCCGTGGGCCACCCATATGCCGAGTTTCATGCCCGCAAGTGGAGCAAGCATCACGTTGTTGGTTTTGGAAACAGTGAGGCCTACGAACTGCGACTCAAATTTGTGGCTTATATTGTGGTCCATCCGCGGACGGCCTGCACCTGTGCCGTCATCCTCGGTCACATTGCCTTGCAGCAGGCCGAGTTCAATCATAAGCTGGCAACCGTTGCATATGCCGAGGCTGAGTGTGTCGGGACGGTTGTAGAAGCGGCGCAGGGTCTCTTTTGCCGTGTCGTTCCAGCGGAATCCGCTTGCCCATCCTTTGGCGGATCCGAGAACATCGGAGTTGGAGAAACCGCCGCAGAATACGATCATGTTTATATCGTCAAGAGTCTCGCGTCCGCTCATCAGGTCGGTCATGTGCACGTCTTTTACGTCGAATCCTGCAAGATAAAGCGAATATGCCATCTCGCGGTCACCGTTAACACCCTTTTCGCGGATGATTGCCGCGCGGATACCGGTTTTACCGTCACGGCGGTATGTTATGCCGCGAGATTCAAGAGAGCCGTCGAATGACGCTGGTATGGCATAGCGGAGAGGCTGTTTCTTATAATTTTCAAAACGCATCGCCGCACAGTCTGCGCCGCTCTGTATGCGGTCAAGCAGATACGACGGCTCAAACCATGCGTCGCGCAGATGGTCTATGCCGAGCAGGCGTTCTGTGCCTTCATGCTCAAGGAGCAATACGCGTTCGGCGGCAGGACGGCCGAGCACGCAGAACTTTATGCCGGCGTCAGCGAGCACTTTTTCAACAGTAGCACGTTTTGCATCTTCCACCTGGATTACGACAGCCGGATTCTCGGCAAATAGGATCTTCACTAGGTCTGTCTCGCCATTGGCCGTGAATCCTTCCGTGGTGATGGACAGGCCGCCGTCGGTATTGGCAAAGACCATCTCCAGAAGTGTGGTGATAAGACCTCCTGCAGAGACGTCGTGCATGGCCAGGACGCGGTTGTTTTTAACAAGGTTTTGCACAGCGGCAAAAGCTCGCTTGAAGTAATCGGCATCTGCTACGGTAGGGGCGTCTGATCCTATGGAATTAAGTGTCTGTGCGAAAGCCGATCCGCCAAGACGTAGTGCGTCTGCCGAAAAATCAATATAATAAAGTTCCGATTTGGCTTTTTTCTGAAGCACAGGGGTGACAGTGCGGCGAACATCTGTTGTTTCCCCTGCTGCTGAGATAATCACTGTGCCTGGTGCAAACACCTTGTCTTCACCATATTTCTGTGTCATGGACAGTGAATCCTTACCGGTGGGGATATTGATGCCGAGGGCTACCGCAAAATCGGAACATGCTTCAACAGCCCGGTAAAGCGCTGCGTCTTCACCGGCATTCTTGCATGGCCACATCCAGTTTGCACTGAGGCTCACACTTTTTAGCCCGTTTTTGAGGGGAGCGCCTGCTATGTTTGTCAGCGCCTCGGCTACTGCCATCACCGAGCCTTTGGCGCTGTCGGCAAGGGCCACCTGTGGCGCATGGCCTATGGAAGTGGCTATACCGGCGCGTCCTGTGTAGTCAAGAGCTACGACACCGCAGTCGCTTAGGGGGAGCTGGATCTCTCCCTGGCACTGCTGGCGTGCCACACGGCCTGTCACTGAGCGGTCGACTTTGTTTGTCAGCCAGTCTTTGCATGCCACGGCTTCAAGCGAAAGCACATTGCGCACGTAGGTGTTGAGTTCAGCCACGTCGTATGCCGGTGCTTTATAGGAAATTTCTACGGTGTTGTCGCGCATGATGGTTTTGGGGGAGTTGCCGAACATGTCTGCCATCTCCAGGTCAATGGGTTTGCGCCCTTTGGCATCCGAGAATACAAACTTATGGTCGCCGGTGGTTTCTCCCACCACATACATCGGGGCACGTTCGCGCTGGGCAACCCGCTCCACGTAAGGTATATCTTTGGCATCCACCACCATGCCCATACGTTCCTGGCTCTCGTTGCCCACGATTTCCTTTGCGGAGAGTGTCTTGTCACCCACGGGAAGCGCGTCCAGGTCAATATGTCCGCCGGTTTCCTCTACAAGTTCAGACAGTGCGTTGAGGTGTCCTCCCGCACCATGGTCATGGATGGAAACAACGGGATTGTTGTCGCTTTCAGCCAAGGCACGGATCACATTGGCCACACGTTTCTGCATTTCGGGATTTGCACGCTGCACGGCGTTGAGTTCTATGGCGTTGGCATATTGTCCGGTTTCTACAGAGCTTACAGCTCCTCCACCCATGCCTATGCGGTAGTTGTCGCCACCCATCACCACTACTTTCTCTCCAGCGACGGGGGTACCCTTTATGGCATCTTTTTTTGCGGCGTAACCGACACCGCCTGCAAGCATGATCACTTTGTCATATGCATACATGCGGCCGTTTTCGTCATGCTCAAATGTAAGCAATGATCCGCAGATGAGCGGTTGCCCGAATTTGTTGCCGAAATCTGAGGCTCCGTTGGAGGCTTTTATAAGTATTTCGGCAGGTGTCTGGTAAAGCCATACACGCGGATTCATCATCAATTCCCACTTGTGGGCTTCGCTCAGGCGGGGATATGAGGTCATATATACGGCTGTTCCGGCGATCGGAAGCGATGCTTTGCCTCCTCCTAGACGGTCGCGGATTTCACCGCCGGTGCCTGTGGCTGCTCCGTTGAATGGCTCAACGGTTGTGGGGAAGTTGTGTGTCTCGGCCTTAAGGGATATTACCGTGTCAAGGTCTTTTACCTCGAAGTAGTCAGGACGATCAGGATTCACAGGATAGAACTGGTCAACTCTCGGTCCGTCAAGGAAAGCCACATTGTCTTTGTATGCGCTCACAAGTCCGTTGGGGTTTTCTTGTGATGTGCGTTTGATGAGTTTGAACAGAGAAGTGGGTTTTTCCTCCCCGTCAACAACAAATGTACCGTTGAAAATTTTGTGGCGGCAGTGCTCGGAGTTTACTTGTGAAAAGCCGAAAACCTCGGAGTCTGTCAGGGGACGTCCTAGCTTTTTTGCCAGGTTGCTGAGATATTCTTCCTCTTCAGGGCTGAGTGCCAGACCTTCCTGTGCGTTATACGCGTGGATATCATCAATTTTTACAATCGGATCCGGCTTGCGGTCAATTGTGAATACTCGGCTGTTCAGCCCGTCGTAATGGCGGAAGAGCATTTTATCGAAGTGAGGCTCTTCCCCGTCGGGCACGCGGGTGAATTGCTCTATGCGGGTAATGCCGGTGAGGCCCATGTTCTGGGCTATCTCTACGGCATTTGTGCTCCAGGGAGTGATCATCTCTCGGCGCGGTCCCACAAAGCTGCCTTTTATAGAGGTGGCACTCAGGGGTTTTGCACCTGAAAATGACCACATTAATTTCTCTTTCTCGTTTTCGTTGAGGCGATGGTCTGTTTCAACAGCAAAAAATGTTGAACTTCCTTTTTTGAAAAATTGAACCATGAGGGGGGAGTATTGGTGAATTTCCTTAAAATTCGTAATCTACACAAGCACGGTCTGCTTTATGTCCTGCAAGAAGCGATGCCGCGGCTACATGAGCCGGATGTGCGGCATATGTAGCTACGTCTGCCATGGTAGGTACTATGGCCGTGAGCACTACATCCCACTTTTCCGCCGGATTTGAATTTATACCGACTTCCATGCTTTCGAGTACCGGTATTTGGGGAGGGAGGGACAGCAGGGCTTCTTTGAAGCGTGTTGCCACATCAAGGCGCTCCTGAGGAGAGCCGGTGAGCTTGAATGTTACGATATGTTTTACCATAATGTAAGTAACTGTGCTTATGTAAATAATGTGATAGGATCGGTATGTCGAGGATTACGCCTGGGCATAAAGGCGCTCGCGTGTGGCGGCTACTTTCTCGTCGGTGATGTAGTCGTCATATTCTGTCATTTTGTCAATTATGCCGCCAGGGGTGAGTTCTATGATGCGGTTGCATACGGTCTGTATGAACTCATGGTCGTGTGAAGAGAGCAGGATGTTGCCTTTGAAGTTCTGGAGGGTATTGTTGAACGCTTGTATCGATTCAAGGTCAAGATGGTTTGTCGGTGAGTCCAGCACCATGGTATTGGCGTTTCGAAGCATCATGCGGGCTATCATGCAACGCATTTTTTCACCGCCGGACAGTACGGATGCTTTTTTGAGCACCTCCTCCCCTGAGAAAAGCATTTTTCCGAGGAATCCTTTAAGATATATCTCGCTTGAGTCTGAGGAGAACTGGCATAACCAGTCCACAAGATTCATGTCTGTGTTGAAATAAGCGGAGTTGTCAAGCGGCAGGTAAGCTGTGGTGATGGTCTGCCCCCATTCAAATGTGCCTTCGTCTGGTTTGCGGTCGCCGCATATGATTTCAAAAAGGGCGGTCATCGCGCGTGGGTCATGGCTCAGGAAGGCGACTTTGTCACCCTTCTCTATCTGGAAATTGACATCCTTGAAAAGTATTTCGCCATCAACCGATGCTGTCAGGCCATGTACTTCAAGTATCTTGTTGCCCGGTTCGCGCTCCGGTGTGAATATGATGCCGGGATAGCGGCGTGAAGAAGGCTGGATCTCCTCTATATTGAGTTTTTCAAGCATCTTCTTTCGCGATGTGGTCTGCTTGGATTTTGCCACATTGGCGCTGAAGCGCTGGATGAATTCCAGAAGTTCCTTGCGTTTTTCCTCGGCCTTCTTGTTCTGCTGCTGTTGTTGGCGCAGTGCGAGCTGGGATGATTCATACCAGAAACTATAGTTGCCGGCGAACAGTTTCACCTTGTTGTAGTCAATATCAAGTGTGTGCGTACATACCGAGTCAAGGAAGTGGCGGTCGTGTGACACTACAAGCACCGTGTTCTCGAATTTTGACAGGTAATCCTCAAGCCATGCCACAGTATCAAGGTCAAGGTCGTTGGTAGGCTCGTCAAGGAGGAGGTTGTCAGGATTGCCGAAAAGTGCCTTGGCAAGGAGCACGCGCACTTTCTCGTTACCGGAAAGGTCGCGCATCAGCATATAATGGCGGTCTTCCTTTATGCCGAGACCGCTAAGCAGGGCTGCCGCATCAGATTCGGCGTTCCATCCTTCCAGTTCGGCGAATTTTTCTTCCAGTTCGGATGCGCGTATGCCGTCGGCATCATTGAAATCCGGTTTTGCATAGAGGGCATCTTTTTCCTGCATTATATCCCAGAGTATGGTATGTCCCTGCAGCACCGTATTCATTACCGTGCAGTCGTCAAATTTGAAGTGGTCCTGTTCAAGCACGCTCATACGTTCGCCCGGACCCATTGTCACATTTCCCTGTGTAGGGCTTAGTTGGTTAGAAAGTATGCGCATCAAAGTTGATTTACCGGCACCGTTTGCGCCGATAATACCGTAGCAGTTTCCTGGAGTGAATTTTAAATTGACGTCTTGAAATAAAACTCTTTTGCCGAATTGTATACCTAAATTATTTACAGCTATCATTTTGTAATAAGATGAAACGTCGCCGCTCCCTTGCGGCATTAGCCAATGATTGGAAATCAGCCACAAAGGTACAAATTTTTTATGTGATAGCCTGCTGTCTGTACGTTAAATTGATATGCTCCAACTATTTTTCCTCAACCCTTCTGTTCCGTTTCATCTGGCAAATGCAATATATATCATATACATATTTGAGCAAGTAACAAATCTTCTATAAAATCAGGGATTTAAGCATTTATTTATTTTTTATATTACATTTGTTCCTTGGTTGCTTTCCATTACGGCCCACTCTGCTGTTTCGTTCTATTTTTGTAATATTGAACATATTTCAGTTCTACAAAACTCTGTCCTTTTTGTTCTGATAGGCTTCTGTTATTGTAGGGTTAGTTCTTTCTTTATAAGAAATATGTTTATTCGTCTTTTCTTTTCAGCATTTTAATGGCTCTGTCAAAATCGCTTTCGAATAGGCTCATTTTGCGCCGACGGTATATGTCGAACTCCTTTTCGGCTTTTTCTATCGCCTCTTTGTGGGAAACAGTGCCTTTGCCAGTCAATACCTTACGCTTGTTCGCGGTGATTTGATTGTCAAGCGCCTCTATCCAATCCTTCATCGTCATCGGATTCATATCCAACGCTTGAAACTCGGCAAAGTCCAAAAATCCAGATACCAGCAAATTTAAACGCTGCAATTCTATCTCCGACAGATAGTTCTTGGCAATATTCACGTCATCTTTGGTTACATAGTCGCCTTTGAAGTTAGTCATTCCGACAAAAGGCTTTTCGTTATCCACGCGATTATAGATTACCTCGGCAGCAGTATTTTCATGGACGGCATAATGCATCTTGTTTTGAACTGTAGCGAAAAATGTTTTGGTCATATCGCTGCGCGGATCGTAGTCAACTGCTGTAGCATAAATATCCGTAACCTGTTGATAAAAATTTCGCTCGCTGCTACGGATATCCCGGATGCGCTGCAAGAGTTCACGAAAATAACGGTTTCCACCCTGTTTGAGCCTTTCATCGTCCATCGCAAACCCCTTCTGGATATATTCGTGGAGCCGTTGTGTCGCCCATCGGCGGAAGCGTGTGGCAATCTGGGACTGAACACGATAGCCCAACGCGATAATCATATCAAGATTATAGTGGTCAATATTGCGTTTTACCTGCCGTACACCTTCAGTTTGAACTAACAAGAATTTCTTGTGAGTTGCTTCATTTAGTTCATTGTCACGGTATATATTCGCAATGTGCTGTGCGATATTTTGCTGCGTCGTGTTATATATCTCGGCCAACTGATTCTGAGTGAGCCATAAATCTTCGTTGGCAAAACGAACAGATACCTGCGTTACCTCATTGTCGTCTTGGTAGATGATAATCTTATTGTTTTCCATAATTTAGCATATTCTCAATAACATGAACTCGCGCGGCTTTATTGGTTCAAATTTGGTCTAAATCAACTTTAACCCGACTATCTCTTACTTGAAGCGTAATTTCTAGTTTTTTGCTCATATTCTGATGCAAAGTTATAAAGAATAATATGAATTAAGGGATAAACAAGAAACAAAAATACATCGAAAAAAGAACCAAACAACTATAAATTCCGAAAGCGAGTGAAAATACAATAGCCACTATGATGGACTGATATGATTCACTTTTATTTTCATTTGATTAGTTCTTATTCCTGTTACCGGATTATATTTATAAATATGGAAAGTTTCAGGCTTTTGAACATAAGGATCCCGGACAAGCCGATGGTTTCTGGCCTTGTCCGGGATTGTTTGTCTATGCTTGTTGCCGGTATTTTATCAGTTGCCGAGTTCTGAAAGGAATTTGATGCGCATAAGGCGTATTTCATCTTCGGAATATTCCGATCCGAGTTCCTGTATGGCATCTTCAAGTGAATCCGATTCTGCTTCCTTGAAGTATTCGAATATATCTTCCTGATGGTCATCGTCAATTACTTCGTTTATGAAGTAGTTGATGTTTATTTTTGTCCCAGAATATACGATTGCTTCAATTTCGTCAAGGAGTTCGCCGAACTCCATGCATTTGGAGTTGGCAAGCTCGTCAAGGTCTATTTTGCGGTCAATGGCTTGTATGATAGAGATCTTGATGCGGCTTTTGTTTGCAACGGATCGCACACGCAGGTCTTCAGGCCGTTCGATTTCGTTTTCTTCCACATGGGTCTTGATCACTTTTATGAACTCTTCGCCGTAGCGTTTTGCTTTTCCAGCTCCCACTCCGGTGATGTTCTGGAGCTCTTCCATTGTCACTGGGTATGTCGTGGCCATGGCTTCAAGTGACGGATCCTGGAAGATCACATATGGAGGAAGATTATGATGTTTCGCGATTTTCTTGCGCAGGTCTTTCAGTATGGAGTACAGTTCCGGATCGACGGCGCATGATGCTCCGCTTTTTACGGCTACTTCTTCCTCTTCCTCATTGAAGTCGTTGTCTTCTACGATCTTGAAAGTTCCTGGATGTTTAAGGAATTCTTTCCCTTTGGCAGTGATTTTTACCAGTCCGAAATTTTCAATTTCCCTTTCGATGTATCCTGCGATTGTAGCCTGCCGCAACAGGGCGCCGAGGTAACGGCGGTCTGTCTTTGGCAGCGAGCCGAATGCCTCAAGCTCGTCGTGATGGTAGGTGCGGACATCTGCGGTTTCACGTCCGGTCACTACATCAATGATGTGTTCAGCTTTAAATTTTTCTTTAAGGGCAGCGATGCTTTCCAACACTGCGCATAAATCATCTTTAGCGTCCACTTTTTTCTTTGGATTTAAACAGTTATCACAGTTCCCACAGTTGTCGTGCTCATATTCTTCTCCAAAATAATGGAGAAGGGTTTTGCGGCGGCATACAGACGATTCCGCGTAGGAGGCTGTCTCGGCAAGCAGTTGCTTTCCGATCTCCTGCTCTGTCACAGGTTTCCCCTGCATGAATTTTTCCATCTTCTTGAGGTCCTTTGCCGAGTAGAAGGTGATGCAACGGCCTTCGCCGCCATCACGGCCGGCGCGGCCGGTCTCCTGATAGTATCCCTCCAGGGATTTGGGCATATCGTAGTGTATGACGTAGCGCACATCAGGTTTGTCTATCCCCATGCCGAAGGCTATTGTGGCTACGATCACATCGGTTTTTTCAAGCAGAAACGCGTCCTGGTTTGCCGAACGTGTTGCCGGATCCATTCCGGCATGGTAGGGGAGAGCCTTGATATTGTTTACCTGGAGTAATTCAGCAAGTTCTTCAACTTTTTTTCTGCTGAGGCAATATATGATACCTGAGCAGTCAGGATGGCTCTTGATGAATTTTATTATGTCGCGGTCTGTGTTTGTCGTTTTCGATCTTATTTCGTAATATAGATTCGAGCGGTTGAACGACGATTTGTACACCACGGCATCGGTCATGCCAAGGTTCTTCTGTATATCGTGCTGTACTTTTGGAGTGGCGGTGGCTGTGAGGGCTATCACAGGCCGTTCCTGTATCTCATTTATTATAGGCCGGATGCGGCGGTATTCAGGCCGGAAATCGTGGCCCCATTCAGAGATACAATGGGCTTCGTCCACAGCGTAGAACGATATGGGAACTGTCTTCAAAAATTCAATATTCTCTTCTTTTGTAAGTGACTCCGGTGCCACATAAAGCAGTTTTGTTTTTCCTGACAATATATCAGCTTTTACCTGGTCAATCGCGCTTTTATTCAGCGACGAGTTGAGGAAATGGGCTATGCCGTCATCGGTGCCGAAATTACGCATCGCATCTACTTGGTTTTTCATTAATGCGATAAGTGGCGACACCACTATGGCCGTTCCATCCATGAGCAACGATGGCAACTGGTAACACAGTGATTTTCCTCCGCCTGTCGGCATCAGTACAAACACATCGTTACCTGCAAGGAGCGACATCATTATCTGCTCCTGATTGCCTTTGAATTTATCAAATCCGAAATGGACTTTCAAGGCTTCGGTCAATTGCTGTCTTGTTGTCATGGGGTCAGTTTAAGATTTGCTTCATGTGATTGAAGTCGTATGGGATGGAGGGAGGGGTCACTCTTTTATGTCAAGATTCTTGTTAAGCTCGTAGTGTGAACTCTGCAATTTATCAAGCACATAACCGGCTGTGACTGTAAAAGTTTTTTTCTGTGTGGATGGGAGTTCAAACATGGAGTCTATCATCACCGTTTCTACTATTGCCCTCAGGCCACGTGCGCCGAGTTTGTATTCAATGGCTTTGTCCACTATCATGTCCAAAGCCTCAGGCTCGAATTTGAGTTTTACGCCGTCAATAGCGAAAAGTTTTTCATACTGACGTGTTATGGCGTTTTTTGGCTCTGTAAGCACACGTCGCAGCGCATCACGGTCAAGCGGGTCAAGATGGGTGAGGATCGGCAGACGCCCGATGATTTCGGGTATGAGGCCGAAAGACTTCAGGTCCTGAGGCGCTACGTAGCTAAGATAATTGTCACGGTTTATGCGTTGACGGGCCTGGTCAATGCTATAGCCTACCACATGGGTATTGAGGCGTTGTGCTATCTTGCGTTCTATGCCGTCAAAAGCTCCTCCACATATGAAAAGGATGTTTTTGGTGTCAACCGGTATCATGCGCTGCTCCGGATGCTTGCGTCCTCCCTGTGGCGGGACATTCACGATTGACCCTTCAAGCAGTTTGAGCAAACCTTGCTGCACTCCTTCACCGCTTACGTCGCGAGTGATGGAAGGGTTGTCGCCTTTGCGTGCGATTTTGTCAATCTCGTCAATGAACACTATGCCCCGTTCGGCTTTTGCTACATCGTAGTCGGCTGCCTGAAGCAGACGTGTGAGAAGGCTTTCTATATCCTCACCCACGTATCCCGCTTGTGTCAGCACCGTGGCGTCGACTATGGTAAACGGCACATCAAGCATGCGGGCGATGGTCTTAGCCAGAAGTGTCTTTCCTGTGCCTGTAGGCCCTACAATTATTATATTGCTTTTCTCAATGTCAACATCATCCTCGCGTGGCTGGCTTAACCGTTTATAGTGGTTGTATACTGCGACTGAAAGATAACGTTTGGCGCTCTCCTGACCGATTACATATTGGTCAAGAAACTTACATATTTCTTTTGGCTTGGGTATTTCTTTTAATTCCAGGGAACTTTCGTTTTTATTTTTTTCTTTGCTTGTTCCCCGGAATTCTCCAAGTATATCGTGAATAGCATCGGCACATTCCGCACACAGAAACACATCGGGGTTTATTCCCGAAGGGATCATGACTTCCGACTGGTTTGCCGGCCTGCCGCAGAATGCACAGCTTTCAACTTTTTTCTTTGCCATTTGGATTATTGCAAATTAGATGTTCCCAGTGTGTTGTTTTTTGACAAGCACATCATCAATCATGCCGTATTCTTTAGCTTCCTGGGCGATCATCCAGTAGTCGCGGTCTGAATCACGCTCCACTTTTTCGAAAGGTTGGCCTGAATGGTCTGAGATAATGTGGTAAAGCTCTTTTTTGAGCTTCTGTATCTCGCGGGCGGTGATCTCGATATCAGAAGCCTGTCCTTGTGCGCCACCCATTGGCTGATGGATCATGACGCGTGAGTGGTTCAGGGCAAACCTTTTCCCTTTTGTGCCTGCCACCAGAAGCACAGCTGCCATTGATGCCGCTATGCCTGTGCATATAGTGGCGACATCGGAACTGATATACTGCATGGTGTCGTATATTCCCAGACCTGCGTATACAGATCCGCCCGGGGAGTTGATATATATGGATACATCTTTGCCCGGATCTGCCGAGTCAAGATACAGCAGTTGCGCTTGTATTACATTGGCGGTATAGTCGTTGACTTCGGTGCCAAGGAATATGATACGATCCATCATCAGGCGTGAGAACACATCCATCTGTGCCACGTTCAATTGGCGCTCCTCTATGATTGTGGGAGAGATGTAGCTTGACCTTATGGCGTTGTCGGTGGCAGAGGTGAATTGGTCCAAAGCCAGGCCGTTCATGCCAAGATGCTTCACTGCATAGTTGCGGAAGTCGTTTTTGTTGAAATCAGTCATATCTTTTTTATCTGTTTTGTACGTGTTGGGAAATTTGCCGTGTCGGCTGTCTGTCCCTGTGAAGTAGAGGCTTCGGTTCCTTTCACTGCAAATCTATCTCAAAGATAGTACATTTTTCGCTAAAACTTCAAAAAAAATAATATAAAAATTCAGGATCGGCAGATACTTGTGGTTGTACATGCTTTAAACCTGATCATGTGAGATTAGATTGTTGCCGATCGCGCCTCGGATATGAAACGCGCCCGTCTCGGTCTTTGTTTCACCGGACGGGCACGTCAAGTCGTATTTATGTCAGGGATATTGCTTATTTAGCTTCCGCAACAGCCTTGAATTCATCAAGGCTTACTGATTTTTCGTCAAGGTGTACTTTTGCTCTTACTGCGTTGAACATCTTGCGGTCAGCAAGGTCTTCGCGCATACGGCGACCGTAGTTCTTGTCCTCCAGGATGCGACGGGCATAGTTCGTGAGTGTCTCGTCGTCCATGTTGGTCATGCCATATTGCATGAATTGCTGGTATGCCACTGCTTTCGCGTAATCAAGGAGATCCTCTTCTGTGACTTTTATGTCAAGGTCGCGGGCGATATGGCCTTCGATGAGTTCCCATTTGATGGCAGGAACCATTTTTTCGTATTCTTCGTCAACTTTTTCTGCAGTGAGTTCTTCATTGCGGGCTACAAGCCATTTTTTGAGGAATTCGGCAGGCAGGTCAAAGTTGCTGAATTTGTCCATGATGGCTTTGCGGGCGTCGCGGTTGAAGAGGTATTCGCTGTTGGGAGCGAGTTGTGCCGCTATCATTTTGTGGAGTTCGTTGAAATATTCCTCTTCATTGGTCACATTTGCGTTTCCCGGGAATACTTCCTTGTAGAATTCCTCTCCATGTTCCGCTGGTTTGAGAACGATGATCTCCGAGATGGCAAGCTCAAAGTCTGCTTTCATCTCGGCTGCATTCTCTTTTTCGATGTGAAGCATGGAAGATAGCTCGGCAGCATTGCCCTCACATGTCTTCCAAGGGTTGAAACGAACTTTGTCGCCAACTTTCTTTCCAAGGAAAAGGTCTGCCTGTTCCTTGTCTTTGAAGTACATTGGCGCAACGATGCCGTCAACAACCTGAACTGCGTTCTCGTCGGTCTTTACGCTGCCATCTTCGTTGAGTTCCATTATGGCGCCTTTTACGAGAGCTTTTGCATCCACTTCCTCGCCTGGCACTTGTGCTCCGAAGCGTTCACGTAATGCCTGGTCCTGGTCTGTGACCATTTTTTCGTCAACAGCTATGGTATAGTAGGGGAGTGTGAGGTTCTCGTCTATGGCCACATTGAATTCAGGTGCCATGCCAACCTCATACTCAAAAGTATAGTCGGGCTGGTCAAGGCTGATTTCCTTTACTTCAACGGGGAGAGGTTCGCCGAGAATGTCAAGTTTGTTTTCGCGGATATATTCAATAACGGCACGGTAAACTTCCTCGTTGAGAACGTGGCTTTTTACTTCTTTGCCGAAACGGCGGCGGAGTTGGTCAAGGCTTACATGACCCTTGCGGAAACCGGGTATCACACGGTTGCGGCCTATCTCTTTAAGCTCCTGATTTACCTTGGCGATATAATCGTCCTGAACCACATCTACTTTGATGCGGCCTTCGAGTTCGCCGGTCTTTTCAAGCGTAACTTGCATAAAATGAAGTGTTTTTATGTTGTTGTAATCTGTTTTGCATGATTTTTCAAGATGCAAAATTAGCGGTAAAAATTGACTAATGCAATTCATAGACAAGTTTTTTATCTAAAATTTATGAATATGACGTTGATAGGTAAGTGGTATTGTATCAGCTACAGTATGTTAAAATAATGTTAATAAAACTGGGGCCGTCTTTTCTTTAGTTGAATATGGATTAATTTTGTATGAATAAGTAGTCGGATACAGATGAATGTAGTTGAATATAAGGATGTGGAGATATTGCGTAAGGAACTTGTGGTTCTGAAGCATGTGGATTTCCGTATGGCTGAAGGGGAGTTTGCCTATCTCATAGGCAAGGTGGGTAGCGGTAAGTCAAGCCTGTTGAAATCAATGTATGCCGAGATCCCGGTTTATACCGGAGAGGCGCGGGTAATGGATATGGATCTCGTGGATATCCGCAGAAAGGATGTGCCGATGCTTCGCAGACGCATAGGCATAGTCTTTCAGGATTTTCAGCTTCTTACGGATCGTAATGTATTCCAGAACCTTAATTTTGTTCTTGATGCTACCGGATGGAAAGATAAATCTGAAAAAGAGAACCGCATAGAGGAGGTGCTTTCCCGCGTAGGTATGGCAAACAAGTCCTACAAGATGCCGCATGAGCTTTCTGGTGGAGAGCAACAGCGTATAGTAATAGCCCGCGCCCTGCTGAACCGTCCCCGTTTGATTCTTGCCGACGAGCCTACCGGCAATCTTGATCCGCAGACCGGGGACAGCATCGTGCGTTATCTTCACGATATTGCCGGAAAAGGGACTGCCGTGATCATGGCGACCCATAATCTTCAGCTTGTGGAACAGTACCCTGCAAGAGTAATACGTTGCGAAGGCAAGCATCTGGTATCTGATTAAACGAAATAATATGTAGTTTTGGAAATATTGCTTGCTGAAATTCTTTGCTGGAAGTGGCGAAGTATCTGTGCATTAATATTTGCGGGCTACTTAAGTGGAAAAAAGTAATACCGGCCAATGTAACCGGCCGTCGGATTTTTTTATGAAAGTATTGAAATTTGGTGGCACTTCAGTAGGGAGTGCCAGTCGTATAAAGGGTGTTGCCGGTCTGGTAAGGGAGCGTGGCCGCAATATAGTGGTGTTGTCTGCCATGTCCGGAACAACCAACACTCTTGTTGAGATATCTGGCTACCTGTATCGCAAAAATATAAACAGCGCAAAAGATACGATAAACCATCTGGAGGAGCGCTATAGGTGTGTGTTGGCAGAACTTTATACAGACGATGTTATCTTGCAGGAAGCGAAAGAGCGTCTGAACGAGCGTTTTTCGCTTATGCGTTCATTGGCTCACGACGGATTTGGCGAGCGTGAAGAGAAGACCATGCTTGCGCAGGGTGAATTGATGTCAACAGCCATGATGGAGCTTTACATGCGTGAGCAGGGGGTGAAATGTGTATGGCTGCCAGCTCTTGATTTCATGCGCACCGACAGCAATGGGGAGGCTGATATTGATTATATCACTGAAATGCTGTGTCCGATGCTTGAGGCTAATGCGGATGCGGATCTGTTTGTGACCCAAGGTTTCATATGCCGGAATGCTGCAGGCGACATAGATAACTTGCAACGTGGGGGAAGCGACCTCACAGCTTCCTTGATCGGGGCTGCCATACATGCTGAAGAAATTGAAATCTGGACCGATATCGACGGGATGCACAACAACGATCCACGTTATGTGGAGCGTACCACGCCTGTTGCGGAACTGCATTTTGACGAAGCTGCCGAACTTGCTTATTTCGGTGCCAAGATATTGCATCCCACATGCGTGATGCCTGCCAAATTCAACAATATACCTATCCGTGTGCTTAATACCATGGAGCCGGAAGCACGCGGCACGCTGATATATAACACGGTTCATTCACGTAGCATAAAAGCCGTGGCAGCAAAAGATGGCGTTATGGCAATAAAGATCAAGTCCTCACGGATGCTTATGGCTTCAGGGTTTATACACCGGGTGTTCGAGATCTTTGACAATTACAAGCGCCCGATAGATATGATCGCAACCTCGGAAGTCGGCATATCGGTGACTATTGACAATCCGCTAAAACTGGAGCATATTATAGACGAGCTGAAAGAGATTGGCACTGTCACAGTGGATTATGATATGGTTATTATCTGTGTAGTAGGTGATTTGGAATGGCATAACCGCGGTTTTGAAGCAAAGGCTGTAAATGCCCTTCGCAATATTCCGGTGCGCATGATCTCATACGGTGGTTCTAACTATAATATCTCGTTCCTGGTCAAGGCTGAAGACAAGGTAGGCGCTCTCAACGCCCTTACCGATGCCCTTTTCCCGGCAGAGTGAAATAGGCTGGAGGTTACTGCGGCGTGGTTCCGATAGCCATTATGTCGGTTTCGAAAGTGTCGCGGTTTATGGCACGGTTGCGTAGTTTGTTGCGGTAGGCATATATGGTGTTCACACTGTAGTTGAGTGTGTGGGCAATGCGGTTGGTGTCGTCAATGCCCAGACGCATGAACGCGAGTATGCGTAAATCGCTGTTCAGTGTCTCGTCGTCATTTAAAACGATCTGCTCGTCTGGCCGAAGCAGCGCGTTGACCTTTTTGACAAAGTCGGGGTAAAGGTTCAGGAAAGAATCATCAAATACTTTGTAAAATTCCCGGCTCTGCTCCTCAATGAATTTTCCTGATTTTGTTATTTTGTATAGCTCGTCGGTCTGTCCGGCTGAAATCTTACGGTTTGTAAGTTTGCAGAATTCTTTCAGTTTGTCCATAAATATGGAACTGAGGTTTAAGAACTGGCTGATGTATACATCTTTTGCCCGATTTGCGGTTTGGAGGTTCTGTTTCATGCTGGCTACTTTTCTTAGTTGCCGTTTGAGGTACCATATCGCCACAACAAGGGCAACCAGGCAAATGAACAGAAACACGATTATCACATAAAGAAGTATGCGCCATTGTGCCATCTGTCGGTTGTGGTGGCTTTCCACAATGTTGAGCAACTCTGTCGTCTGGCTCATGCGCACAGAAGCCCTGCTTTGTACTACATTGTCTATGGCAACATTCAGGTAGTTATGCGCCCTGTCCAGATCTCCGCGCTCATAGAGCAGTCCTCCGAGTTCCTGGATGGAAGTTACCTCAAGTGTCGCGTTGCGTATGTCCGATATGGCTGAAAGTGCAAGATAATAAATGCGCGCGTTCATATCGCCGCGGGATCCTGCTATTGACGATAAAATATGGCATGCTATGGCATAATCCGGATTTTGCGGCTCAAGACGCGCTACAAGATGTGTAAGGATTTCAGCACTGCGTGCGTATTCCCCGCAGTAATAATAATTTTCTCCGAGATTCAGCATATATGTGTCTGAACCCGGTGGGAGGGTCGGCAACAGACGTTTCTGTGCTTCAACAGTGAGATTGTGCCATTTGTCGAAATTGCGTCCATGTCCGTCGTAATAAAATGATATGTAGGAATACATCTGGCGGGTCGCGGAATAATATGTGGAACGCAATCCCTCGGAAAGGTCTGTGGTATCTATGTCGTTTATTTCGTCTAAAGCATCGTGTATGTATCCGCCGATACTTAGATATGTGGCTCTACGTACACGGAATTCTGTTTTAAGTGAGTCAAGTCTGGCTTTTGTAGCCCATTCAATTCCCTGGGAATAATAATGCAGTGCAGAGTCGTTGTTAAATGTATTGTAAGACTTTGCGATCATCATAGTCTGTTCCAGCCATGGTATGCTGCCGACAGCCATCGCACTTCGGTTTGTTTTAAGTGAGTCAATACGTATCACCCGCCTTGACTTGTAAGATTCAAACAACTTTATCTCTCTGTCAAGATCGCGTAATACTTTTTCGGCTTCTCCCGAAGTTACTGGGGATCCGTTTATGGATGGTAATAGCAGCAACAATGCTATTAATGTCGTCAGTTTTCTCATGGTTGTTGCAAAGATAATATCATCGTCTGATTTTTCATAATGGATAATGGCGTTTCTCCACATTTTTTATAGCGATGACTGGTTATAATGGCTGGTTGTGAAAATTTACATCGCTTAACACCAACGCTTCTTGTCAATTGGAAAAGAAACATTACCTTTGTAGGTTGAAAGATGTGCCGGTGCATGTCCGTGATGACGCGGCACCCTTTTATCATAATTTTAGATTAAACGCAACTTGTCAATATAATATAGTGAAACTCAGAACCGTTACTTTATCCGTTGTAGGATGTGCCATAGCTTTCGCAGCTTTAGCTGCCAGGAACAATGTTGTTGAGGAGGTGGCATGGATGGTGGGAGACCAGCCTATTTACAAAAGTGAGATTGAGGAAGCATATCAGCAGATGCTATATGAGAAGGTGCCGGTTGACGGTGATCCGTATTGTGTCATTCCGGAACAGCTTGCAGTAGAGAAACTGTTTCTTCACCAGGCGGATATAGATACTGTAGAGATACAGGAGTCTATGGTGGTACAGGCTGTTGAGCAGCGTATAAATTATATGATCAACAATCTTGGCACCACGGAAAAGGTGGAAGCCATATTCCGCAAACCGATGCCTGAGTTGCGCCAGCAGTTGCTTGAAAACATGCGCAATCAGTATCGGATCCAGGAAGTGCAACGCAGCATTTCGAAAGATCTTAAAATCACTCCCTCCGATGTACGTAAATATTTTTCGTCGCTTCCCGATGATTCAATACCTTTCGTTCCCCTCCAGGTGGAAGCCAAGATCATAACTATCAATCCGAAGATCCCCCAACAGGAGATTGATGATGTAAAGGCGCGTTTGCGTGACTATGCGGATCGTGTGAACCGTGGTGAATCACAGTTCTCTTCACTGGCAATAATGTATAGCGAGGATGGGTCAAGCATGCGTGGTGGCGAGGTCGGCTTCATGGGCCGTGCCGGTCTTGAACCTGAATACGCGGCTGTTGCTTTCAACCTTAATGACCCTAAGAAAGTCTCAAAAATAGTGGAGACACAATATGGTTACCATATCATCCAGCTTATAGAAAAGCGTGGCGACCGCATCAATACCCGTCACATATTATTGCGTCCAAAAGTCTCTGACGCCGAGTTGATGAATTCCCTGAACCGTCTTGACTCTCTGCGTACCGATATCTTGGATGGCAAATACACTTTTGAGGAGGCGACCATTGTCTCACAAGACAAGGATACACGTAACAACCATGGACAGATGGTGAATCCGGAGAATAATTCTATACGGTTTGAGATGTCACAGCTTCCTCAGGAGGTGGCAAATAAGGTAAACAAAATGGAGGTTGGCGATGTTTCCGAGGCTTTCATAATGAAAGATCCCAAACGTAACAATGATATTGTGGCGCTTGTGAAACTTACCGCCAGGATTCCGGCGCATAAGGCCAATCTTTCTGATGACTATCAGCTTATAAAACAGATGTATGAAAACTCGGCCCGCCAGCAGATGCTTAAAAACTGGATTGAGAAAAAGATCAAGGACACATATGTGAAGATTGAAGACAACTGGGCTGACTGTGAGTTTAAAAACAAAGGCTGGCTAAAAATCAAGAAGTGAGCCGTCTATCAGTCATGCGACACAGCAGGCATAAAACAGGATCATCCGTATCCGGAAACAGGGGGCATGGCTTGACAGCAGGCTTTTGCTTTGCCTTGTGTCTGGCAGGCATTTCTGTGTTTGCTGCTGTGGACGGAGGCAGCAAACCGCAGCGCACAATGCAGAATACTTTACGCGACCCCGATACAGCTGCAATTAAACCGACCTTGCCTGGTGCCAACCGTTATCAGCGCGACCGTGTGTTCTTGGAGCGTGCTGATGAGTTGCGTGCTGATGAGGGAACTGACTATCAGATCGTAGTAGGTGATGTTGAATTCCGAAAGGCTGATATGTATATGTACTGCGACAGTGCCCATTTTTATGATAATCCAGGATCCATAAGGGCTTTTGGAAATGTACGCATGGAGCAGGGTGATACGCTGTTCGTATATGCCGATGAACTTGATTACTCAGGTGACACCCAATTGGCGGTGCTGTATGCCGATCCCGGCAAAAAGGTTCGTCTTATAAACAGGGATGTCACTTTGGTGACTGATATCTTCAACTATGACATGGGCATTGATCTCGGCTTCTATGAAGTAGGCGGGGTACTTACAGACCGTAATAACCGTCTTGACTCTAGATACGGGGAATACAGCCCGACTACGAAGGACGCCCTTTTCCGTGAGAACGTGCATCTTAACAGTCTTTCTGAAAATGACACCTTGGACATATATACCGACGACATGCTGTATAATACAGCTACACATATAGCGATCCTTGATACCCTCTCTACAATTATTTCTGCAGACGGCACTATCTATACATCGCGTGGAGTGTATAATACGGAGACCTCGCAGGCCGATCTTTACCGGCGTTCGTTGGTTGTGGCAAGCAATGGCAATACCCTGACAGGCGATACGCTTTATTATGACAGGAACATAGGGTTTGGTGAAGCATTTGGAAACATAGAGCTTGCAGATACCACCAATAAAGTGATACTTACAGGCAATTACGGATTTTATTTTGAGATTTCCGATAGCGCCATGGTCACGGGGAGGGCTCTTGCGAAGGAGTTTTCAACTGCTGGAGACACATTGTACCTGCATGCCGATACAATTCGCACCCGTTTGTTCATAATGCCATCTAAAGCGCTTAACGATTCAGTGACCGTTCCCGCAGATACCACCCACCATATTATCGCGGCGCCGCATGTGCGTTTTTTCCGCTCTGATCTGCAGGGGGTGTGTGATTCCATGACTTTTGTGCAGCGTGATTCCATGATGTACATGGATTACCATCCGGTGGTATGGAATGAGAACAAGCAGATCTTTGGAAATGTGATTCAAGTGCATTTGAATGACAGTACTGCTGACTGGGCGAAACTTCCTGATTTCGCTTTTATGGCAGAATGGGTTGACGAAGAATTCTACAACCAGCTTTCAGGAAAGGAGATGACAGCCTATTTCGATAAAGGGGCGATCCGTCATCTTGATGTGAGCGGCAATGTACAGGCTATATTTCTTCCAGAAGAGTCTGATTCGACTTTCAACAAGATCGCCAATATAGAATGTTCGTTTTTGTCAGCTGATTTTGTAAACCAGGCTATAGACCGGATGAAGTTCTGGCCGGAATCATCCGGCACAACCACTCCTTTGTACTTGGCAAAGAGGAGTTTGTTTTACTTGCCTCAATTCCGTTGGTTTGAGCCTATAAAACCTGTGTCTCCCGAGGATGTGTTCAATGTTTCATATGAGATGCTTGAGCTGATGAAAGAGCCCCCGTTCGGTTCGCGTCAGGGACGCGGAGGGGGATATGCGCCTGTAAGTTCACCACAATCAAAGCCTGATGCGGTTTCCGGTAAAGTTCAAGAGGCTTCTGAGTCCGGTAATCCAACTTCCAATGATGATACCGGAAATTCTGCCATAGAACCGGCTCTTCCAGCCGAAGGCGCTGTAGAAGAAACCGTTTCGTCGGTTGGAGCCTCCGATTAATTGATCAAATCCGGCGCGATGATTATATAATAAAACTTTGATTATTTACCTAAAATATACCGCCATGAATGAGCATACCGCCGATCTTCTTAAATTTCTTGATGATTCTCCCTGTAATTTCCTTGCAGTGAAAAATCTGCGTTCGCGTCTTGATGCGCTCGGTTTCCGTGAGCTAAATCTGTCGGACAGTTGGGTAATAGAACCGGGAGGAAGGTATTATGTTATAAAAAACCATTCGGCAATATTTGCATTCGTCGTGGGTATAGGTAAACCTGAGGATGGTTTTAAAATAGTCAGTGCCCATTCTGATTCACCCGGATTCCGTATCAAGCCGAATTGTGAGATGGTAATGTCCGGCAATGTGATGAAATTAAATACCGAAGTATATGGGGGGCCGATCCTTTATACCTGGTTTGATCGTCCGTTGTCGCTTTCAGGAAGAGTGATGCTGAGGGGGAAGTCTGCACTTTCACCGGTTACAAGATTTGTGAAATTCAGTCGTCCGCTGATGACGATTCCTCATCTCGCAATACATTTCAACCGGTCTGTAAACGAGGGGAATCCGCTTTCCAAACAGCGTGACATGCTGCCTGTGATGGCTGTGATGTCTGAGCCGGGCGAGGCAAAAGGATATATACAGAATCTTCTTGCCAGGGAGCTTGGCGTGACCTCCGACCAGATACTGGATTACGATCTAACGCTTTATGATACAACACCGGCATGCCTGTTGGGAGCTAATGAGGAGTTTGTCTCATCGGGACGCATAGATGACCTTGAAATGGTGCACTGTGCGTTTACAGCACTTACCGAGAGCGCCGGGTCTGTGCAGAAAATGACCCGTGTAATGGCTGTCTTTGACAATGAGGAGACTGGTTCCGGTACAAAACAGGGAGCGGGCTCACCTGTGCTGAGGGATATTCTTGAGCGTGTCAATATAGCCCTCGGTGGAAATGCAGAGACATTCTCACGCGGTGTTGCTAATTCGTTCATGATATCGGCAGACAACGGTCATGCGATTCATCCCAACTATGAAAGCAAGCAGGATCCTACCAACCACCCCATACCGGGAGGTGGACCGGTAATAAAAATCAATGCCAATTGCAAATATATGACTGATGCAGATTCTGCAGCTGTATTCAAGGTTATTTGTGAAGAGGCCAAAGTGCCTGTGCAGATGTTTGTAAATAATAGCGATGTCGCCGGCGGATCCACTTTGGGCAACATACTTACTTCTACGCTTCCGTTGCGCGGCGTGGATATGGGGGCGCCGCAATGGGCGATGCATTCATGCCGCGAGACCGCGGCTGTTGCCGACCATATCTATACAATCAAGGCTTTCAGCCGGTTCTATACCTGCTGACTTTTGTCTCCGAAAAAGTGGTTTATTATTATTGCGATGGAACCGTCGCCTGTTACATTGCAGGCTGTCCCAAATGAATCCATTGCTATATAAAGTGCTATCATAAGGGCGCAATCGGCTTCGGAAAATCCAAGCATGGAGGTAAATAGACCCAAAGCTGCCATGACGGCACCTCCAGGTACTCCAGGCGCGGCGATTATGGTGATTCCAAGCATTGCTATGAAACCGGCGAACATTTCCGTATCATAAGGCATGCCGTGTGTGATCATCAGGGCCAAAGCGCATGCTACAAGTTTCAGCGTGCTCCCCGACATGTGTATCGTGGCGCATAGTGGCACTGTGAATCCGGCTACATCCTTGTTTACTCCCATGGCGATTGTCTGTTTCAGGGTAACAGGGATAGTAGCGGCGGATGATTGTGTCCCCAATGCAGTGAAATATGCAGGCATCATGGTCCACAGCAGTTTTAACGGATTCCTGCTGCTGCCGGAGAATGGTGCGGCAATGCAATATTGCAGAAGAAGCACAAAAACATGGAGCGCAAAGATTACCGCGATAATTTTTATGAATGTGCCCAGTATGGAGGTTACTTCTCCTGTAACGGTCATATTGAGGAATATTCCGAAAATATATAGCGGCAAAAGTGGTATGATAGCATTTTCAATCACTTTCATTACGATGCTGCGAAATTCGCCAAGCAGTTTTTTCAAGACTGTCCCCGACGTAAGAAAAGCGCATCCGAGGCCAAGGATAAACGCTGCCAGCAATGCCGACATGACAGACATTACAGATGGCATCTCTATTGTGAAATATGGAGATACCTGTACGTAAGATTCCATGTCTGCCATATACTCTGTCGGGGAAATCATGCCGGGGAAGAAAATTGTGCCGGTAAAATATGAAAGGAATCCTGCTCCGAGAGTGAATGCGTAGGCTACACCAGCTGTCGTTACCAGCATTTTGCCTGCTTGTCTGCCTATGTCGGCTATCGCAGGAGCCACAAATCCGAGGATGATCAATGGTATGGTGAATCCCAGGAACTGGCTGAATATGGCATTGAATGTGGCAAAGCATCGTGTGAGCCACATCGGAAATATTGTACCGGCGCATATACCAAGTGCAATGGCAATGAGAATCTTTGGGAGCAGTCCCATTCGTTTCCACCATGGAGTTCTAGTGGTTGAGGCAGATTGATTCATTTTTCATGGTTGGGTTTGTATGCAAATGTAACCATTGCATGCAACAAAAACAAATATCTTCGCGACAAATAAATATGTGCGGGTGAACATTACCATGCCCGATGTGTTATAAGTAAGTCATGAAAATTATTACGCATCAAATATCTAATAGGGCTTTATATTATCTGCGGCATTCTTTCGCCGCTTTTCGCCCTCATCTTCAGTTGTGTAGCCCGCTACACTCCTTCATCTTCGGACAAAAATCGGCTGAAAGCATGCTCTCAGATAATATAAAATAATTTCCACGACTTACTTACCAATATAATTTAAATTGTGAAAAAAATATGAAAATCCATTCTTTGCTCGTCTGTGCGGCTGCATTTTGCAGTATAGCAGTAACTTCTTGTAATTCACGTGCGAAACTGGCACAATCCATTCAGGGGGAATGGACGGGCAATCCTGAGAAACTGCTGGATACAGGCGCGGCTCAGGCTACGGCGGTCCGTGTCCTGGAATTCACCCCCGGTACAGCAGATACAGAAGGGTCTGTTACGATGAGTGCGCTTGTGACGGTTGAAAATACGATGCCTTTCAATGATTCCATACAGACGCCGCTTACCATATCTGCAAGTGGAACGGCAACCATAACTGGGGTATATCAGGTAAAGGATGATGATGAGCTGATGATAAGTCTGGATGCAACATCAATTTCTACACATGTTGATCCTGAAGGAGTGGTTCTGAATTATAATGTTGTCACTGAAGAGTCCGGCTCAACCGCTGCCAAACTTAAACCTGCGGCTGTTATTCTGGCCACCCAACAGATCAACCGTGCGGCTCAGAATATGTTTACAAACATCCATGAGATAGATGATATAAAAGTAAACGGCAATCTCATGAAGTGTGAGATTGGCCATAAGGATCTTGTTTTTTCTCGTGGATCTGCGGTAGCTCCCGCTATGGCAAAATGATTCAAAGGCTAGTGGTGAGTGTGTGTCATAATGGTTCATCCGGGTCGTCGCCAGAAGAGTTCAGGTCCGGTCATTGACCGAAGTCAACTCCCGTCACCCTCAGGCTCCTACTATATGGAACCATTCTTGGCCGAGCCAAGCGACCACAGGTTGATGACTGACAGCCCCTCGCCATCAAGGCAAAAACCTGGTGGTGTGTCAAAATTAGCTAATTTTGACACATTGCCTTTTACAGAAAATACTTAATTTTGCCGTTGAATGGAAATTTGCGGCAATGATACCGGTTTTAAACTAATGGCGGCGCCTCTGCAAGGATTCACAGAGGCGCCGTTCCGTCATTTCCATGCTGAAATTTATGGTTCGCACTCAGATGGGATAACGTATTATTCGCCGTTTGTAAGGATTGAAAAAGGTGAAGCGCGTAAGCGTGATATTCGTGACATCTCTTCAAAATTAAACGAAAACCATTGTCTTGTACCACAGGTTATCGCAGGTGCGGAAGATGAATTCAGAATGCTTGTAGAGAATGTCGCCGCACTCGGATTTGACAGGATGGACTTGAATATGGGCTGTCCTTTTGTTCCCCAGGTGCGCAAGGGGAGGGGGGCTGGCCTGCTTGGTAATCCCGGCAGGTTTGCGGAGATCGCAGATGTGATCCGGTCTTTTCCTGAAATATCCTTTTCAATCAAGATGCGTCTCGGCATAGAGAGGCCTGACCAGTGGAAAGATTTTTGTGATTTGATCAATACGCTGCATTTGAGGTGTGTGATATTGCATCCGCGCACAGCTGTCCAGCAATATAAAGGAGAACTCCATATGGATCAGTTAAAGTGCTTCTGCGAGGAAATACATCATCCGGTGGTATTCAATGGCGAGATATCGTCTCCCGACGATATAAAACGCATACATGAGGGTTTCCCCTGCCTGCATGGCGTCATGGCAGGCCGTGGATTGCTTCGGCGCCCGTCGCTGTTTGCAGAATATATTTCCGGAATCTGCTGGGATGAGGATCTTATGCGTGAGAAGGTGATTGATTTGCACCGCGGAATCTTCAATTACTATTCTTCTGTACTTTGCGGGGATACGCAACTGCTGTTAAAAATGAAACCGCTCTGGGAGTATTTGGGCTCGTGCTTTCCCAAAAAACAGGTCAAGCAGATTGTAAAGTCCCATACAATATCATCATATATTGCATCTGTTGAAAAACTTTAATGCCACGATTTGTTAAGGCGGATCGTGGGAAAATTCGTATCTTTGCATCAACTAAAAGCAACTGTCGAAAACCCAACAAACTATTAGATATGGCAACTAAACCGTTTCACTATCAGGAAATGTTCCCGCTTGGACAGGACACTACCGAGTATTACCACCTTACTTCTGAATATGTAAAGACTGAGAACTGGGGTGGCCATGAATTTCTGATCGTTGATCCTGAAGCTCTGACCGTACTGGCGCGTCAGGCTACACACGACAACGCTTTCATGCTGCGTCGCGAGCATAACCAGATGGTAGCCAAGATTCTTTCCGATCCGGAGGCTTCGGATAACGACAAGTTCGTGGCTCTTACAATGCTCCGCAATGCCGAGGTTGCGGCAAAGGGACAGCTTCCTTTCTGCCAGGATACCGGCACAGCTATCATACATGGTGAGAAAGGCCAGCTCGTATACACCGGGGGCAACGATGAAGAGAAACTTTCCAAAGGGGTATATGATACATATACTACAGACAATCTGCGATATTCGCAGAATGCTCCTCTCAATATGTATGATGAGGTAAACACCGGTTGCAATCTTCCGGCACAGATTGACATACATGCTACCGAAGGCAATGAGTATCATTTCGTCTTTGTGGCAAAGGGCGGCGGTTCCGCCAATAAGACATATCTTTATCAGGAGACCAAGGCGATTATCAATCCTAAGACGCTTGTACCTTTCCTTGTAGAGAAAATGAAGACACTCGGCACTGCCGCATGTCCTCCTTACCATATCGCTTTCGTGATCGGCGGCACATCGGCCGAGAAGAATCTTGAGACCGTGAAGAAAGCATCCATCAAGTATTACGATAATCTGCCTACCGAGGGCAATGAATTTGGACACGCTTTCCGTGATATAGAGCTTGAAAACGAGCTTAAGAAAGCGAGTGAGAAAATTGGCCTCGGCGCACAGTTCGGTGGAAAATATTTCGCGCATGACATCCGTGTGATCCGTCTTCCCCGCCATGGCGCGTCTTGCCCTATAGGCATGGGTGTGAGCTGTTCCGCAGACCGCAATATAAAAGCAAAAATCAACCGTGAAGGTCTCTGGCTTGAGAAACTTGATGCCAACCCGGGAGAACTTATCCCTGATGAACTCCGCAAAGAGGGTGAGGGAGATGTTGTGAAAATTGACCTCAACCGTCCTATGAGCGAAGTGCTTGCCGAACTTGACAAATTTCCGGTTGCCACACGCCTTAGCCTTAACGGTACCATCATCGTAGGCCGTGACATAGCCCATGCAAAAATCAAGGAACGTCTTGATGCCGGAGAACCGATGCCGGAATATCTGAAAAACCATCCGATATACTATGCCGGTCCGGCAAAGACACCGGAAGGTATGGCTTCAGGTTCGTTTGGCCCGACAACAGCCGGACGTATGGATCCGTATGTAGACCAGTTCCAAAAAGCCGGCGGTTCCATGATAATGATAGCGAAAGGCAACCGCAGCCAGCAGGTGACAGATGCCTGCAAAGCCAATGGCGGTTTCTATCTTGGCAGTATCGGAGGTCCGGCAGCTATTCTTGCCAAAGATTCCATAAAGAAAGTGGAACTTCTGGAATATCCTGAACTCGGTATGGAGGCTATCTGGAAAATAGAAGTGGAGAACTTCCCTGCTTTCATCCTCGTAGACAATAAGGGCAACGATTTCTTCAAACAGATCCAGCAGCACTGTGCCGGATGCCCTGTCAATAAGTAAGAAATAGAGAAACAAGTCATAAAAATGATAGACAAGGAAGATAGGGCAAAGAAGGGGCGGTTTGACCGTTGATTCGGCTCTATCTTCTGATTTGAAGACAACGGCGCACCATGTCGGTGCCCAAGTCTCTGATTATTGAAAATTTAGAATAAAAATACATATGCCACACAAAGCATTACTTATGATTCTTGACGGATGGGGAATCGGTAACCACTCCAAGAGCGACGCCATCTATAGCGCTCATCCGGAATATTGGAAATATCTTATTGAGAATTACCCTCATTCCGAGCTCCAGGCTTCCGGTGAGAATGTAGGTCTGCCCGACGGACAAATGGGCAACTCTGAGGTAGGCCACCTCAACATCGGCGCCGGCCGCGTAGTATATCAGGATCTTGTGAAAATCAACAAGGCGATCTCAAGCGGATCAATCATGGAGAATCCTGAAATCAAGGGCGCTTTTTCATATGCCAAAGAGAATGGCAAGGCGCTCCATCTTATGGGATTGACTTCAAACGGAGGTGTGCACTCTTCTTTTGAGCATATATTCGCCCTATGTGACATTGCAAAGGCCTACGGCCTTGAAAAAGTCTATATCCATTGCTTTATGGATGGGCGTGATACCGACCCGCGCTCCGGAAAAGGCTTCATTGAGGAACTGACCCGTCATTGCGAACAGAGTGCAGGTGTCATAGCTTCAATTGTAGGACGCTATTATGCCATGGATCGCGACAAACGTTGGGATCGTGTGAAAATCGCTTACGATCTGCTTGTGAAAGGTGAAGGTAAGCAAGCTACCGATATGGTAAAGGCGATGCAGGAGAGTTATGACGAGGATGTGACCGATGAGTTCATCAAACCTATCAACAACTCCTCTGTGGACGGAACCATCAAACCGGACGATGCAGTGATTTTCTTCAATTACCGCAATGACCGTGCCAAGGAGCTTACAGTAGTGCTTACCCAGCATGATATGCCCGAGGAGGGTATGACCACGATTCCCGGCCTGCAATATTATTGCATGACTCCTTATGACGCGTCATTCACTGGAGTGCATGTCCTTTTCCCGAAAGAAAATGTGCAAAACACCATAGGTGAATACCTTTCAAAGCAGAATAAGAGCCAGCTCCACATAGCCGAGACTGAAAAGTATGCCCATGTCACATTCTTCTTCAACGGTGGACGTGAGGCGGCTTTTGAAGGTGAAGACCGCATATTGGTGCCTTCTCCCAAGGTTGCTACATATGACTTGAAGCCGGAGATGAGCGCTTATGAGGTAAAAGACAAGCTGGTGGAAGCCATAAACAGTGAAAAGTACGATTTCATTGTGGTTAACTTTGCAAATGGCGATATGGTAGGCCACACAGGTGTGTACGAGGCTATTGAGAAAGCGGTAAAGGCTGTGGACGACTGTGTGAAGGCTACAATTGAGGCTGCCAAAGCAAACGGTTATGAGGCGATAATAATAGCTGACCATGGCAATGCAGACAATGCTATCAATCCCGACGGCACACCAAATACAGCCCATTCGTTGAATCCTGTACCATGCGTATATGTGACTGCAAACAATAATGCCACTGTTGAAAATGGTATTCTGGCAGATGTCGCTCCTACTATCCTCCATATTATGGGTGTGGAGCAGCCGGCTGAAATGACTGGCAGAAATCTGGTGAAGCCTTAATATCCAGCTTCATAAAGTATTGAAATCCGTTTCCCGCAGGTAAGCACCGTCCGGTAGCTGCTTGCGGGAAACCGCTTTTTGCGTGATTTTTCCGTAGCCGGTGAATAATATTGTTTCGCGGAAAATTGCTATATTTGTTGTTTATTTGACAGACATGACAGATATGAACGAGATATTGAGTTATATGCGTAACATGCTCCAGCTGGTGTTTGCTCCGGCACGCGGATGGGAAGACCTGGAAGATTCAGAGCGTGGCATGTCGCTTAAAGCGCAGGAGCAGGCTTCATTAAGGTTATATTATCGATGTTTTCTTCCTGTTTCAGCCATATGTGCTTTATCCTGTTTCGTGCGTTTGTTTTACGGCGATGGGGGAGGCTGGCTTGGTTGCCTTCAATTGTCAATAGTGACTTTTGTATCGCTTTTTCTTGCCGCGCAGGTGGCACGCTGGGCTATGGGGCTGGCAATGCCGCGTCTTGTATCCGATGATCCGCGCGAACCGTCTGATGCCGAGTGGCCTAAATCCCGCGGACTGGAGATGATATGTTACAGTCTCACATTCATGGCTCTTGTGTTTATGCTTGCCAACGTGGTAAAAGTAAAAATCACGCTTATTGAGTTCTTGCCGTTCTATGTGGTTTTTATCATCTGGAAAGGATGGAGGTATGTAGGGGTAAAGGAGCGTAATGTCGGATTGTTTATGATAATGGAGACTGCGGCAATTGTAGGAAGTGTATATCTGTGGTCTTTTTTTCTGAATGTAGTGATTTGAGAATATGGAGAAGAAAATGAAATTCAAGGAGGTGAATATTAAAAATCGCCGCGCCACTTTCGACTATGCCATAGGGGATACTTTCACCGCAGGACTGGTGCTTACAGGTACTGAGATAAAATCAATACGCCAGGGGAAAGCATCTCTGGTTGATACTTTCTGCTATGTGAACAATGGGGAGGTATGGGTGAAAAACATGTATATAGCGGAGTATTTTTATGGTACGTACAACAATCATACCGAACGGCGTGACCGCAAACTGCTGCTGAATCGCAAGGAGATTGAAAAATTAGGCCGTGATGGCAAAGATGCCGGCTTTTCGATTATTCCCCTGAGACTTTTTATCAACGAAAGGGGATATGCGAAACTTGTGATAGGCGTTGCCCGCGGTAAAAAGGAATATGACAAGCGGCAGAGTTTGCGCGAGCGCGATGACAAACTTGCCATGGCACGTGCTATGATGAAATAATCATTTGCGGGCTATTATAAGAAGACGTGAACCATCGTTTGCGGTGACACCTGTGATGCGGCTGTCACCGCTTGTCTTTACAGACAGTCTGCGAGCCAGTTCTGGTGCTGATAGTGGAAAATTCCTAACTGCCACATCCGCGTTTAGTTTTTTCTTTGAAAGAACTTTTGCCATGGATGAGGAGAAAGGAAGCACTTCTGTTATTTCGTGCCATTTACCGGGGAGATCCGGATTTGCCGATGAGGAAAAATACAGGTGGGTATTCTGATGGAGTTTGGTAAGGTTGTATTTTTCACTTAAAAGTGAGAACGGTGCAGCCTTCATCGTGGCAGGAGATGGTTCGAAAAGCATGTCTCCAGGTCGTGGTATACCATATGACGCTTTGGAAGCGCGTTCTTCGCTGCGAGTGAATGTCAGAGTTTTTTTTGTAGAGGAGTGTATTGTTATCAATACGTTTTCACTGTCAGGTATAGGAGAGGTGAAATCAATGACGGCAAGTATCTCACGGCAATCGCCGCTTTCATCCACGATATGAAGTTCGCTGCATGGCAGATCAGCCATAGTGCGGCTTACATCAAGCATGGGCGATAGTTTTACCATTACCTTGTCTGTTTTCTTTTCAAGAACAGGGATTATAGCCCCGACGTCAGGCATACAGTCGTGTATGTTGTATAGCCGTCTGCCCTCCCCGTCGCGTCTGGCAGGGTCTATGAATATGAGGTTGAATCTGTAGGGAGTGTTTTCCAGCCATTCCACAGAGTCTGCGTTTACTACGCTTACATTTTGCATGGTGCGGAAATTGTAAGCAGCAGCTTCGCTGAGTACCGGTTGTAGTTCTACTGCGATTGACTTGCACTGGTTCCCTAATACATTCGCGATGGCTTTGAAATCTATTCCAAGTCCGCATGTCATGTCAAGAAACATCCTGGGATTTTTTACAAGCCTGTGTGCTATTTCTGCATGCATAATGGCGACAGGTTCGGAAGATGCTTGTTCCACACTGAGCGGAGCTGCCATAATCTCCGGCTGCATTTTACCGAATTTACGTCCGCATTTTTGCAATGATTCAATATGGTTTATGGCCAGCGCAATCCATTTTCCATCAGCATTGTGAAAACGGAATCGCAGGGTGTCGGTGTTTTCGTTCTTATGCTTTTCGATAAAGCTGAAAAGTTCTGGTACTATTATTTCTAGCATTGTTTATGCGGGTATCAATAAAACATGGCGCAACAACCGGATTAAAAACCGCATGTTACGCCATGTCATTATATCATACTGATATGTGCCAAGACACTATCAGAGGTTTATTTCTTGTCCTGTACAGCGGCTACGCCGGGGAGAATCTTGCCTTCGATAGCCTCAAGAAGAGCGCCTCCTCCGGTAGATACATAGCTTACCTGGTCTGCAAGGCCGAACTTGTTCACACATGCGACAGAGTCACCGCCACCGACAAGCGAGAAAGCTCCGTTATTGGTAGCTTCTACGATTGCATCTGCTATGGCACGTGAACCTGCAGTAAAGTTGTCAAACTCAAATACACCGGCAGGACCGTTCCAAAGGATAGTCTTTGCATCGCGGATTACATTTGCAAAAGACTTGCGTGTTTCGGGACCTGCATCCATGCCTTCCCATCCTTCAGGAATGTCCATTACTGAGCATACCTGTGTTTTTGCGTCATTGCTGAAAGAGTCGCCGGCAACGCAGTCCGTTCCCAATACAAGGTTGACACCTTTTTCTTTGGCTTTTGCCATTATGTCGCGGGCGAGATCCAGCTTGTCAAGTTCGCAGATGGAGACACCAACGTTGCCACCCATGGCTTTTGCGAATGTATATGTCATGCCGCCGCAGAGGATGAGGTTGTCCACCTTGTCCATAAGGTTTTCAATGATGCCGATTTTTGTGGAAACTTTCGAACCGCCCATGATGGCAGTGAAAGGACGCTGGATGTCGCTGAGGATTTTGTCAACAGCTTTGACTTCCTTTTCCATAAGATATCCGAGCATCTTGTCTTCGGCTTTGAAATAGTCGGCGATAACAGCTGTGGAGGCGTGTTTGCGGTGAGCTGTACCGAAAGCGTCGTTCACATAAACGTCTGCATAGCTTGCAAGGGTTTCAGCGAATTTCTTTTGACGTTCTTTCATTTCTTTTTTTGCCGCGTCATATGCAGGGTCTTCTTTGTCGATTCCTACAGGTTTTCCTTCCTCTTCGGGGTAGAAACGCAGGTTTTCGAGCAGAAGCACCTCACCTGGTTTGAGTGTGGCTGCGGCTTCGGCTGCATCGGCGCAATCGGGAGCGAATTTCACATCGTGGCCGAGGGCTTTGGCTACATCGTCTTTTATCTGGGCAAGTGAGAACTTGGGACTTACTTTTCCTTTGGGTTTGCCCATGTGGGACATGATTATGAGGCTGCCGCCGTCTTCAAGGATTTTCTTGAGTGTAGGGAGGGCACCACGGATGCGGGTGTCGTCGGTGATGTGGCCGTTTTCGTCCAGGGGCACATTGAAATCCACACGTACGATGGCTTTCTTGCCGGCGAAATTGTAGTTGTCTATTGTCATTGTTATGTTAGTTTTTGGAATGTTTTCAAAAATGGCGTGCGTTTCCACACACGGTTGTCTTAATTGTCAAAGTGTAACACACTAGATGTTTAAAACGCTGACAAATATAGCTTATTTTTAGCGAAACATTCTTAAATCAATCGTTAAATTTTACTATATTCGTTTAGCATTGTAGCCATTTCGGCGGCAAGTTCACGTGCGGCGTTTCCTGCGGCATCGGCATAGTCGCTTTCTTTTGAAGCGAATATTATGCCGCGTGATGAGTTGACGATCAATCCGCATTCGTCGGTCATACCATGGCGGCATACCGCCGATAGGTCTCCTCCCTGGGCGCCTACTCCCGGAACGAGCAGGAAGTTTTCTGGAGCTACGCGCCGTATGTCAGCAAACATTTCTCCCTGTGTGGCTCCGACAACAAACATAATCTCTTCCGGTGAAGCCCATTCCGTAGCTTTTGAAAGCACATTTTCGAATAAGCGTCCCCCTTGGGTGTTTTCGACGAACTGGAAGTCCTTTGATCCGGGATTTGATGTCAGAGCCAGTATGATCACCCATTTCCCGTCATGTCCAAGGAATGGTTTCACGCTGTCTGCACCCATGTATGGAGCTACAGTGAGGGCGTCAACTGACATTTTTTCAAAAAAGGCCCGCGCATATAATGCAGATGTATTACCTATGTCTCCTCGTTTTGCATCGGCTATTACAAACTGGTCGGGATAGTTTTCCTTTATGTATGATACCGTCTGATCAAGTGCTTCCCATCCCTCGGCACCTAGTGCTTCATAGAAGGCCGTGTTTGGTTTGTAGGCCACGCAATAGGGTGCTGTGGCATCAATAATAGCCTTGTTGAACTCAAGCATTGCTGTGGCAGGCGAGGCATATTTTTCAGTTATGCATTTTGGAAGTTTCAGCGGGTCGCTGTCTAGTCCGACGCATAGGAAAGAGCGCTTGCGGGCTATGTTTTCAATCAGTTCTTTCTTTGTCATGGGGTATGGGTGTGATTGATTGGCAGCTGCATAGGCAGCTGCCTGAATTGTATTGTCAGAGTTCTGCTTCCTTTAGTTTTTCTGAATTTTCGGCGATTATAAGATGGTCAATGCAATCTTGTATGTCTCCGTCAATGAAAGCCTGAAGGTTATAGATTGTGTAGTTGATGCGGTGGTCTGTGATACGTCCTTGCGGGAAGTTGTACGTGCGTATCTTCGCGGAACGGTCTCCTGTGGAAACAAGCGTCTTGCGGCGTGAGGCTATGTCGTCAACGTATTTCTGATGCTCTTTGTCGTAGATGAAAGTACGCAGGCGGCTGAGTGCCCTTTCTTTGTTTTTAGGTTGGTCGCGTGTTTCTGTACATTCGATCAGTATTTCGTCGGTCTGTCCGGTGACGGGGTTTTTCCACATGTAGCGCAACCGCACTCCGGATTCAACCTTATTGACGTTCTGGCCTCCGGCTCCGCCGCTACGGAATGTTTCCCATTTTATCTCCCCTTCGTTGATTTCCACATCGAATGCTTCTGCTTCGGGAAGTACTGCCACAGTTGCCGCTGAGGTGTGCACTCGGCCTTGGGTTTCTGTGGCAGGTACACGCTGCACACGGTGGACGCCGCTTTCATACTTAAGGGTGCCATACACGTTGTCTCCGCTTACAGCAAACACGATTTCCTTGAAACCGCCTGCTGTGCCTTCGTTGAAACTGGTCACTGCCACTTGCCATCCTTTCTGCTCGCAATATTTAGTATACATTTTGAACAGGTCGCCGGCAAACAGGGCGGCTTCGTCGCCTCCTGTGCCGCCGCGTATTTCCACTATGGCGTTTTTTGAGTCTTCCGGATCAGCAGGAATAAGCAGTATCTTTATTTCCTCTTCAAGCTGTGGAAGGGCTGAAGTGGCCATGTCAAGCTGTTCATGGGCCATCTGCCTGATTTCTGGATCAGATTCAGCATCAAGCAGTTCTTTCGCCTCGGAAATATCGTTTAAAAGCGATTTGTAACGTCGTGTGGCAGAAGTCAGTTTTTCCAGTTCGCGGTATTCTTTGTTGAGCCGGACATATCGTTTCATGTCGGCTATTACCGCAGGGTCGGTGATTAGTGTCGAGACTTCCGCAAAGCGGGCCTCAATGCCGTCAAGGCGGTTGAGAAGCGAGTTTTCGGCCATGTGGGAATATTACAGGTCAGTGACTGAATACTTTATTACGTCAAGGACGGTGTTGAAATAATGGAATGCCAGCCCCTTGCGGTAGCGTTCGTTTATATCCTCCACGTCGCGCCGGTTCTCTTCAGACAGTATAATGTCGGTGATTCCGGCACGTTTCGCTGCAAGGATTTTTTCTTTGATCCCTCCTACCGGAAGCACTTTGCCGCGCAGGGTGATCTCGCCGGTCATTGCCAGACGTTCGCGAACCTTTTTGCCTGTAAATGCGGAAACAATGGATGTTGCCATAGTGATTCCGGCAGACGGGCCGTCTTTTGGTATGGCTCCTTCGGGTACGTGGATGTGCAGGTTGTAGGCGTCGAACATTTCAGGATTTATCCCTATGTTATCGGCATGGGCCTTTACATATTGGAGGGCAATGACTGCAGACTCTTTCATCACGTCTCCAAGGTTGCCTGTGAGTGTGAGTTTCTCGCCTTTGCCTTTGGATAATGATGATTCTATGAATAGGATCTCTCCTCCTACCGCTGTCCATGCAAGGCCGGTGACCACACCGGGAAATTCATTTCCTTCGTAGCGGTCGCTTTGGTGGCGCGGCAGTCCCAGATAGTCATGAAGGTGCTCCGGGAGTATTTCGGAAGGGACATCCTTGTTTTGCAGACGTCTGAGCACTGTTTTACGCAGTATGCCGGCAAGTGCTTTTTCAAGTTGGCGTACCCCGCTTTCCGATGTATATTCTTCTATGATCTTGCGGAGTGCCTCGTCAGAGATTTTGATATAATCGTTTCCGAGGTTAAGTTCTTCCATAACCCTCGGCAGGAGGTGGCGGCGCGCTATCTCTATTTTCTCCTCAACCAGATATCCAGAGATCTCAATGACTTCCATGCGGTCAAGCAATGGTTGGGAGAGGGTTGACAGTGTATTGGCAGTGGCAATGAATAGCACTTTGGAGAGGTCGAAATCCACATCTATGTAATTGTCGTGGAAACGGCAGTTCTGTTCCGGGTCAAGCACTTCAAGCAATGCCGCAGATGGATCCCCTTTGAAGTCGTTTCCTATTTTGTCAACCTCGTCAAGCAGTATCACAGGGTTGCGCGATCTGGATCTGCGCACCGAGTCCATTATCCGGCCCGGCATGGCGCCTATGTATGTGCGTCTGTGCCCGCGTATCTCGGCTTCGTCATGGAGGCCGCCGAGTGATACACGCCTGTAATTTCTTCCAAGTGCTTTGGCTATGGATTGGCCGAGAGAAGTTTTTCCTACCCCGGGCGCGCCTACCAGGCATAAGATGGGCGATTTGCCGCCGGGATTGTTTATCATCACGGCGAGTTGTTCCAAGATACGGTCTTTTACTTTTTCAAGTCCGTAATGGTCCATATTGAGTATGTCCTCTGCCTTGGTAAAATCGGTATTGAGTTCTGTTTCTTTGTTCCATGGGAGGTCAAGCACGGTTTCAATGTATGAAAGTAGCGTTGAATAATCCGGCATGGACGGGTTGAGCCTTTGCAGGCGGTCAATTTCTTTGTCAATGGTTTTTGCCACGCTTTCAGGCATTCCTGCCTCTTCTGTTTTTTTGCGCAGGGTGTCTATCTCGTCGTTTTCATCCCCGTACAGTTCCTCGCGTATGGCATTCATCTGTTGCTGGAGGAAAGCATTACGGTTCTGTTGTGTCATCTCCATCTGGGCTTTCTCTTTGATGGAGTTTGCAATTTCTATGCGTGACAGGATGTCAAGCATGCTGTGGTATAACATTATACCACGTTCTTTGACCCGTTGTTTTGCCAGCATTTTCATTTTTTCGGCAGGGTCGAAAGGTATGTTTGTGGCTGCTGTATTGATCAGTTCGGCCGGATCGGAGATGTTTTCTACGTTCATGAATATCGCAGGGCCGCTGTCCAGCCCTTTTGACAATGATTTCATGCTGTCGCGGATGCTTTTTATGAGTACTTCAAACTCCTTGTCTCCTTCTGCCGGTCTGCGGTCGGCAACTGGAGTGGCCTCCACGTTAAGTTCTGATCCCGGAATGGTAATGCCGGCAGATTCTTTCTTTATCTTGAATCTTCCACGTCCACGCACAAGGGCAGTGTGGCCTCCGTCCGGAAGGTCAAGAACCTGGATTATTTCGGCTAGCACTCCATATTTGCATACTTGGGACGCCTTTGAAATCTGGTTCTGTGAGGCATTGATCTGGCAGCAAATCCCGACAGGTATGTTATGCTCGGATGCATAACGTGCCACTCGCAGGGCGTTTTCTCTTACCAATGCTATTGGAATGGTTACTTGAGGAAAAAGTACAAGATTGCGTGTGGCAATCACCGGAAGGTCGCTCCATGTCGGGTCGGAGTTCTTTCCGTCGTTGTTTATGTCAAATCTACCGAATGAAACTATCTGGCAGTTGTCGTTCATGTTTAAAATGCAGGGATACAGTGGGTTATATATAGCGCGACTTAAAAGCGCTTAAAGATCACTATTTTGAATGTGCAAAGTTACTAAAAAAATGGTTATTCGCTGTTTGCAAAAGTGTTACAATCGCAAATTTGTTGAGAAAGTTTTGTATTATATTTGTGATACTTAAAAATTGTTTCGTATCTTTGTATCGGATATAGGGGGATATTCCCAAGCCCTTCCTTTAATTATCATAGGCGGGGTAGTGATGTGTCACATATGTGAGAACCGAGAATATAGTAATTGTAAGGTCTTTGTCCCCTCCATATCTATTGTTATATCTTTCGAACCGATTATAGTCTGTTGCGATTCGATCGGATTTTATATCAGTGATGTTTATAATCCGTGTAAATGCTCGTTGTAATGAGAAGATTTTTGTCAATCAACATATTCATCCAGATTTTATGGTTGGCTGTTCCTGTCCAGGCTCTTCCACCAAGTTTTGATAAGAAGAGTGCGATAAACAGCCTTCAGGGTGAATTGGCGCGTACGACTGATGCCACAGATAGTATGGTGATATTATCCAATCTTTTTGATCTGTATCCGCGTCAGTCCCGCGATTCAATAGGAATGATCGTATATCGGATGGCTCTGGCTACAGGAAATTCCGACTATGGCCTTGATGCATTGCGCAATCTGGGCAATGTGCACCAGCGCAACGATTCACTTCTTGAAATGGATATAAAACGAGCCATGAATTTCGAGCCGTCTGAAGACCGTGATGAAACTGTCACTTTTATTAGAATGTTTCGCAATATGGCTAAGGTAAGGTATACACCCGAAGAAGAAAAGGAGCGGGAGTTTTATCGTATTTTGAGGAAATTGAATGATTCCGGCAGCCAGGATCTGTATGGCCGTATTGTATTGCTCCATGCATTGTGCCTTTATATTGCGGATGGGTCGCAGGGGGAACTGTTGTCAAAGTACCTTGACAAACTTGGCTCTCTGATAGAACAATTGAGGCCTGAGGCATACAGTCTGCGTAATTGCTATTATGTGCAGGCGGCTCTTGCGTATGCCAACAATCGGGAATATGAAAAAGCGATAGAAAATGACCGTAAACTGCTTGATGTTATTGATGCTCTTGAAGAGGGTCAGATAGGGCGAAATCGTATGTACAGGGATTATGACGGTAACAGATACATAATTTATACCCGTTTGTTGAGCTATTACCCGTATCTTATGCCTGAGGAGGTGGAAAAATATTATGCCAAGGCTATGAAACTGGTAGAGGAGGATGAGGTTGCGCGTTCCACTAATACGATTTCAGGTTGTCCCCAGATTTATTATGCGATGTACAAGCGGGATCATGTACAAGCGCTTGAATTGCTGGAGAAATACCGCGATATGCCTTATAACGCCCAGAAAAAAGAGCAGTTGTTAAGATACACCATAGAGTGCGCCGAGCATATCGGTGATAACGGCATCCTTTTGTCGGCATCGCGTGAGTATAACAAAATCCTGCAGGAGATTATAAACCAACGTTCCCGTGAGAAATACAAGGAATTGCAGATGGTTTATGACATAAACGGCATTAAGGAAGCCCATGCCGAGGAAGCCCGCATATTGACGCGTAATTCATTGATATGGGCGCTCGTCGCAGCCGGGGTATTGCTGCTGATGCTTGTTGTTGTGGCTGTACTGTTGCGCCATGCGCACCATATCGGTAAAAAACTCAGCGAGTCTAACGAGGCATTGCGTAAGGAAAGCGAGAGCCTTAAGGATTCCCAGTCCCAACTTTTGAAAGCCCGTGACGAAGCCCGTAATGCAAGTCGCATGAAGAGCGATTTTATCAAAAATATAAGCAGCGAAATTACTGTACCGTTGCATGCTATAAATGAATATACCAATCTGATAGTAGATTGTTCTGAAGCAGGTTATAAACCATATTTAAAGCACTTCTCGGAGTTGGTGGAATTGAATTCGGAGTTACTTACGACGATAGTAAACGATGTGTTGAACTTGTCTGAAATAGAATCCAATTCGCTTATTGTGAATCGTACAAAAGAGAATCTTGAAAACCTGCTTGAGCTGGCTGCCGACAGTGTGCGTCATCGCCTGAATAATGGTGTCAGGCTTCATGTAGATAAAAAAGGCAGTGAGATATCCATTTATACAGATTCGCGCCGTCTTGTGCAGATCCTGGTGCAACTGCTTGTAAACGCGGCAAAGGCTACACATGAGGGGCAGATTACGGTTTCTTATGATTTGGAGCGTGATGAAAATAAGGTTGTTATTTATGTTGCAGATGAAGGCCCGGGCATTTCCCCTGAAAATAGCGAACGCATTTTTGAGCGCTTTGTCAAATTGGACAGAGCTTCACAAGGTGTCGGTATCGGGCTTACGATAGCGCGCCAACTTGCCATGCTTTTGGGCGGCACGCTTACATTGGATACCAGTTATACGGACGGCGCACGTTTTAAACTGGTCCTTCCCCTGGAATGATTTCTTTTCTGTATCTTTAAAAATGGCTGTTCCAAGATCGGAGCAGCCATAATAATTTTTGATTAGAGTGCCAATGTGAAGATATGGGCGTCAATATGCAGGTTCTTAGGTCGTGCTATCCATTGCGGGAGGGTGGCGGTATGTGTGAATCCGCATTTTTTGAAAAGTGCATGTGAAGCATTGTTGTCTGCCGCGATTGTGGCGGCGATCTGATGCAACCGAAAGTTGTTCCGGCAGTATTCTGCCGCCATTTGCAGTGCATCTGATGCATATCCCAACTTTCGATAGGGGGGAGCGATCATTATCCCAATGAAAGCATGGCCGTTTCTTGCATCTATGTCGTATAAGTCAAGCGTGCCTACAGTATCATTCCCGGTGTCTATCATAAGACGCAATTGCCCTTGGGCCAGTGGGTTTGCGTCGTATTTTTCTACATATTCCCATATCTGGTGGCGTGACAATGGAGCTGGGGAAAATCCATAACGCCACATATCGGGGTTGTTTTCCCAGATATACAACCTGTCCACGTCGGATGGTTCAAGAGCGCGTAAATGTACCATATGCTGGAAATCGGGTGTTAGAAATCTGTTATGTATGTTTTCTAATATCCAGGGGTTAAGTTCCGTGGTTTGAAAGGTTTACATTATGGAATCTGAAAACAGCGTGCGGTTCTGCAGTGATCTTCCGAGTGTAACCTCGTCGGTGTATTCTATTTCGTTGCCTACTGATACGCCGCGGGCAAGTTGGGTGATTTTTATGTCATACGGCTGTAACCGACGGTATATATAATAGTCTGTTGTGTCTCCTTCCATGGTCGCGCTCAGGGCAAGGATCACTTCCTTTATGTTTCCTGATGCCACCCGCTCTACAAGTGAGTCTATCTGTAGCTTGTCAGGACCGATGCCGTCAATAGGGGAGATGATTCCGCCAAGCACATGGTATAGTCCATGAAATGAATGCGTGTTTTCAAAGACAAGCACGTCTTTGACGCTTTCTACCACGCATATGGTGGTATTGTCGCGGCGCATGTCGGCGCATATCGGGCAGACGTCGGTTTCTGAGATGTTATGGCATATATTGCAGTATTTTATGCCTTTGCGTAAATTGATTATTGATTCGCCGAGTGAGACAGACGTGGACAGATCTTCGCGCAACAGGTGCAAAGCTAGCCTTAAGGCGGTTTTTCGTCCGATTCCAGGCAAACGCGATATTTCTGTTACTGCGGTTTCAAGCAACGCCGATTCAAATTCGCTGTTCATGTTTCTGTTTGAATACTTACTTCTATGCAAAGATACGAAATTTTACCGGAGGTCATTAAAAAGTTTTTTATAACTTGTTTAATAATTGTATGGTGCCTTTTGGTGCCGTAAAACATTCTCTTATTGTTTGGAATGTTAATGGAGTTTCTGTAATTTTGTATGATTATGGAATATATCTGGCATATTATAAGTTCCGGGTTACTCATAGGCATATTTATTTCTGCGCCTATGGGGCCTGTCGGTATGCTGGTAATACAACGTACCCTTAACAAAGGGCGCCTTCCAGCTCTGTTTACTGGAATAGGTGCGGCTTTTTCTGACCTGACTTATAGTTTGCTTACAGGTCTTGGCATATCTTTTATTACAGATTTCATAGAGTCCAAGGAGTTGCTTTTACAGATCGCCGGTAGTGTAGTGCTTATAGGGTTCGCATTTTATCTTTTCCGTACCAATCCTACTGCGGCATTGAAAAAGCCTGACGATGTCCAGAATACTTTTTGGAAAGATTTAGGCACCGGGTTCCTGTTTACATTTGCTAATCCGTTGATATTGTTTTTCATAATAGGTCTGTTTGCCCGCTTTAATTTTTTTCTTCCGGAGTTCCGATACTATCACTATCTCCTGGGATATGCTTGTATTTTTGGTGGCGCACTGTTATGGTGGTGGCTGATAACATATTTTGTAAACAAGGTGCGGGCCCACTTCAATGTGCGTTCACTGTGGATTTTTAACCGTATAATCAGTGCCGTGCTTTTTGTTATGGCGTTGATAGGGCTATATAAAGGTGTTTCGGGTTATCTGACCTTGTAATCTTAAGCCCGTTTTTTTATAACAAGATATTTCGTCATGGTCAATAACAAGAAAAATATACTTCATATACCATATAATCCGACATTCGATTCCATGAAAATGGAGGAGGTGGTCAATGCCCTTGAAGAATGTGGGGCACGCTTCTCTGTAGAGTCTCTCAACTGGCCTGACAGATTTCCTTATCGCCCTTTGACTATAGTGACGGCCGCTCATTCAAACCGTTATCTCTATATTGATTTCCTTGTGAGATGCAACTATTTGCGTGCGGTTAACTTTACAGACAATTCACCAGTGAGTGAAGATTCCTGTGTGGAATTTTATGTGGCTCCTGATCCGGCAAAGGATGCTTATTGGGTTTTCGAACTCAATTGCGTGGGCACGATAAATGCTGCCTTTTGCACCGGTAAAGCTGAATGCACCCCATTGTCGGCTGATTTTCTGAAACAGATAAAGAGGCATACTTCCGTAGGTACGCGTCCATTCCAGGAAGTAGAAGGGTCGTTTATCTGGAACGTGGCAATGGCTATTCCTCTGGAATTGCTTGGGAGTGAATATAATGGTGAGCCGATGATGATGAGAGGCAACTTTAATAAATGTGCGTCGGCCACTTCCCAGCCGCATTATCTGAGTTGGTCGCCCATAAATACCGATAGTCCCGATTTTCACCAACCAGAATTTTTCGGTGATATTATTCTGGACTGATTATATTGAACAGTGTTGTAATAATCTACTCATTAAAAATTATTACAGACTTATGGTTTAAGGCATTTTAATGCTGTTTTTGCCAGTCAGGTCAACCTTAAATAATTTTTTATTGTTTTCTTACCATGGATAACATTACACTTGCCAAAAACAAAGTGGTGAAATTTCTCGGCAAGGATCCGAAGATGTTCACCCGTGCCGACATTATTGCTTTTATAGAGCAGAATGGCATAGAGATGGTCAATTTCATGTATCCCGCCGGTGACGGGAGGCTCAAAACCCTGAATTTTGTGATCAACAACAGGAAGTATCTGGAAACAATCCTCGTGTCTGGCGAGCGGGTTGACGGTTCAAGCCTGTTCCCGTTCATTGAGGCGGGCAACAGCGATCTTTACGTGATCCCGCGATACAGCACCGCTTTTGTGGATCCTTTTTCAGAGATACCGACCCTTACAATGCTCTGTACATTCTTTAACAAGGAGGGACAGCCGCTTGCGGAGTCGCCAGAGCAGACGTTGCGTAAGGCTTGCGATGCGTTCCATAGCTCAACCGGGCTTGAATTTGAGGCCATGGGTGAGCTGGAGTATTACGTGATAGCTCCTTACGACGGTACTTTCCCTGCCACAGACCAGAAAGGATACCATGAATCGGCGCCGTTTGCCAAATTCAATAAATTCCGTGCCAGGTGCATGAACTATATCGCGCAGACAGGCGGACAGATAAAATACGGACATTCCGAGGTTGGAAATTTTACCATAGATGGAATGGTTTATGAGCAGAACGAGATTGAATTCCTTCCTGTCAATGCCCTTGAAGCAGCCGATCAGCTTATGCTCGCCAAATGGGTTATAAGAAATCTAGCTAGCGAAGAGGGGCTTAATGTCACCTTCGCTCCAAAGATAACCACAGGTAAAGCCGGATCCGGATTGCATGTGCATATGCGTCTTACCCGCGACGGAGTAAATGTAATGCTTGGGAAAGACCATAGGTTGAGCGCTGAGGCGCGGCGTCTTATTGCCGGTCTGATGGAACTTGCACCGAGCATTACCGCATTCGGGAATACCAATCCGACAAGTTATTTCCGTCTGGTGCCACATCAAGAAGCCCCGACTAATGTCTGCTGGGGTGACCGCAACCGCTCTGTGCTTGTGCGTGTGCCTCTTGGGTGGACTGCTGACTGCGACATGAGTGTATTGGCAAATCCTCTTGAGGCGCCGTCAGGATTCGATGCTTCGCAGAAACAGACTATTGAAATAAGGTCGGCTGATGGCTCGGCAGACATATATCTGCTTCTTGCGGCTTTGGCTGTTGCTGCACGTCGTGGATTTGAAAACGCTGAAGCTGAAAAAATTGCGGATGAGACTTATGTGGATGTAAATATCCATAGTGACGAGAATAAAGCAAAGGCGGCAGCTCTTGCGCATTTGCCGGCAAATTGTGCTGAAAGCGCCGATGCTCTTGACCGCCAGAAGGCCATATATGAGGCCGATGGTGTGTTCCCGGCGTCAATGCTCGCAGGGATTATGAACCGTTTGCGTGGTTTCAATGATAGAAATCTTGCTTCTGAGGCGCGTAAAGATCATGATCTTATGAAACGCCTGGTAAACCAGTATTTCCATTGTGGTTGAAACTGGTCAGAAACCGCGGTATAACTTATAATGTGAGATTATTATAAAGGCATTATTTGATGCTGCGACATATTTTCAGACAAAAAATGCAGTTGGAATATGTGTTTTTTGTCTGAAAATTTTGTCAGTTCAAAAATAGTTCTTACCTTTGCATCGTTGAAAGAGGAACAACATTTCAGACTTCAACAAAGAGCAATTTTTCATAATGGCGATTTAGTGTAGTGGCCTAGCACGCCACCCTCTCACGGTGGAGACCCGGGTTCGATTCCCGGATTCGCTACTCGCCAAAAAAATCGGTTTGCCGAAATTCGGCAAACCGATTTTTTGTATATGGACGACTGGTTGTAACAGAACCGGCAGCAAAGTATTGGCGCATAGTAAAAACTGTGTTTATGGAATTACAGTTTTTTACTATGCGCCTTAAATTGTGCTAAAGCGTGATCTGGCTTGTATAGGGGTATATTATTTTAGGGCCGAACGGAAGGCCGTGGCTGCGGTACGCCATGCGGCGGGAACGCTGTCAATCGGGTATACTACGAAATTTTTGGATGGGTTGCCGTGCGGAGGTACTGTGAATATGAGTTCGTAGCGTGCGTCTGATACTGTGGGATGTCCGATGCTGTCGCGTGTGAGTTTTACTACGGCGAGTGCTCCACCACGTGTGTCGCGCGTTTTCATGTTTGAGATAAAGTTACCGAGGGAATAAACGACAAGCGCGGGGCGTCCGGTAAGCGGGTTGGTACGCATCTCATATGGTTGCACTACATGCGGATGCCCTCCGATAACCATATCTACACCTTGTTCTATAAGGAAATCGGCGAGTGACTTCTCGCTGGCTACAGGCAATAGGCGATATTCTTCTCCCCAGTGCATGGCTGCCACTATGATTTCGGCTCCTGCTGTGCGCGTGGTTTTGATGTCGCGGGTTATCTGTTCTCGGTTTATGTAGTCAACCACGGCATCTGTCTGTACGGTGAAGCCGTTGGTGCCATAAGTATAGTTTATAAATCCGATCTTGAAACCCTTTATGTTGACTATATGCGGGATACGTTTGGAGCGCTCCCCAGCATTGTTGTAGGTGCCGATATGGGGAAGGTGCAGCGAGTCAAGAACCGCTATGGTATTCTTCAAGCCTTTGTCACGACGGTCAAGTGTATGGTTGTTTGCGGTAAGAAAAAGGTCGAAACCGGTTTCAGACAATGCCTGCACATATTCCACTGGGGAGTTGAAACATGGGTAACCGGTGAAATTACTGTTACCTATAGGTGTTTCAAGGTTTACAACGGCGTAGTCAGCATTGCTTATCAATGGTTTTATTGGTTTGAAGCATTCCGAATAGTCGTATCCGTTGCCTTCAGCGAGAGCGTGTGCGGCATCAATCTGCGCCTGATGCATCATGGCGTCTCCTGCAAATATAAGCGTGGCTTCCTGAGCCCCGGCCATGGCCAGGGTCAGTTTCATCACGATAGCCAGGATTGCTTCAGGCATAGCTGTTCATTTAAGTTCTGAGGTCAGTTTTCAGTCTTGATATATTGTGTGCTGTGCAGCCAGAAGCGTATTGCGCATCAGGGATACTATGGTCATAGGCCCTACGCCTCCAGGCACAGGGGTTATAAAAGCGCATTTGGGTGCGACTTCATCAAATTTCACATCCCCGCAAAGGCGGAAGCCGCTTTTACGCGATGCGTCAGGCACGCGGGTAGTGCCGACATCAATCACGGTAGCCCCATCTTTTACCATGTCGGCAGTGACTGATTCAGGGCGCCCCATGGCGGCGATAAGTATATCGGCGTTGCTGCAGACCTCCTTCAGGTTTTTTGTGTCGCGGTGGCAAACTGTCACGGTGGCATTTCCGGGATAGCCTTTTTGCATCATAAGTGCTGCCACAGGTTTGCCTACGATATTGCTACGTCCGAGTACCACACAATTCGCGCCCGATGTCGGCACATTATAACGTTCCAGAAGCATCATTATGCCGGCTGGTGTGGCGCTTCTAAAACAGGGGAGACCTATTGACATGCGTCCTACGTTGATCGGATGGAATCCGTCAACATCTTTGCGGTAATCAATTGCTTCTATTAGTTTTTGTTCTGAGATATGGCGGGGGAGCGGCAGCTGCACGATGAATCCGTCTACTTCGCTGTCATTGTTGAGACGGTATATTTCCTCAAGCAGGCGGTCTTCGGTCACATCATCTTCAAAGCGTATGAGCGATGATGTGAAACCGCATTCGGCACATGATTTTACTTTATTGGCAACGTATGTCTCGCTGCCACCGTCATGCCCGACGAGTATGGCGGCAAGATGTGGGCGCCGTTTCCCTCCGGCTACCATTTTTTCTACTTCCGCAGCTATCTCCTGTTTGATTTCAGCGGCGACTTTCTTTCCGTCAATCAGCTCCATGTTATTATGTTGGCGATTATTAAGTGGATGGTGATAATAATAGATACAGCTGGATTTCGTAATTATCAGCGGCGACGCATCTGGCGCATCATCTGCATGGGGTTCTTCATGGATGTCGCGGCCTTCATGACCTTGCGTGTCTGTTCAAACTGCGTGAGCAGGCGGTTTACTTCCTGTAGAGATGTGCCGGAACCGGCAGCTATGCGGCGGCGGCGGCTTCCGTTGATTATCGAAGGGTTCACGCGTTCTTTTTCTGTCATGGAACTGATGATGGCTTCTATGCCTTTGAATGCGTTATCGTCAATTTCCACATCTTTCAGTGCTTTTCCGACACCTGGTATCATGGCAGCGAGATCTTTGAGATTGCCCATTTTTTTGATCTGCTGGATCTGGCCAAGAAAATCGTTGAAGTTGAATTCGTTCTTGGCAATCTTGCGCTGGAGTTCGCGTGCCTTTTTTTCGTCGAATTGCTGCTGGGCTTTTTCCACAAGTGACACTATGTCGCCCATGCCGAGTATGCGGTCGGCCATACGCGAGGGGTGGAAAAAGTCAAGTGCGTCCATTTTTTCGCCGGTACCTACGAACTTGATAGGCTTCGTCACCACGGTGCGGATCGAAAGGGCCGCGCCGCCACGTGTGTCGCCGTCAAGTTTTGTGAGCACTACGCCGTCGAAGTCCAGACGGTCGTTGAATTCTTTTGCAGTGTTCACCGCATCCTGGCCGGTCATGGAGTCAACCACAAAGAGTGTTTCCTGTGGTTTGATGGCTTTTTTTATCGCTTCGATTTCATCCATCATCTGTTCGTCAACAGCAAGACGGCCTGCTGTATCCACGATCACAAGATCCAGATGGTTGCGTTTTGCATGCTCAATAGCGTTACGGGCGATTTCGACCGGATTTTTGTTCCCTTCTTCGGTGTATACAGGCACATCAATCTGTTGTGCGAGCACTTTCAGCTGTTCGATTGCAGCAGGGCGGTAAACGTCGCAAGCTACCAGCAAGGGGCGTTTGCCTTTTTCGCTTTTGAATTTTTTAGCGAGTTTGCCTGAGAAAGTCGTTTTACCAGATCCTTGCAAGCCCGACATGAGTATGACAGTGGGATTTCCCGAGAGGTTTACCTGCGCGGTCTCCCCGCCCATGAGCTGGGCCAATTCGTCGTGCACGATCTTTACCATCAGCTCCTGTGGCTTGACGGCGTTGATCACGTTCTGACCTATAGCTTTGGCCTTTACTGTATCGGTGAAATTTTTGGCAACTTTGTAATTGACGTCTGCGTCAAGCAGAGCCCGGCGCACGTCTTTAAGGGTTTCGGCAACGTTGATTTCTGTGATCTTGCCTTGTCCTTTAAGTATCTTAAAACTCCGTTCAAGTTTCTCGCTTAAGTTCTCAAACATGTCGTGGTATGTGAAGGGGTTATGTCAGGAGGGAGATTTACGGTATGGGGTGAAGAATGGTTTGGTGGAGAGATTATTTGTCAAGGCGGTTTGTGGCAGTATCGGGAAATATCACGCGCGGTTTGAATGTGCGTGCCTCCTCTGGTGTCATTGATGCATATGCCATGATTATTACCACATCGCCTGGTTGTACCTTACGGGCGGCAGCACCGTTGAGGCATATTATCCCGCTCCCTCGTTCGCCGGGTATAGCGTATGTCTCCAGGCGTTCGCCATTGTTGTTGTCAACGATATACACATGTTCGCCCGGCAGTATTCCGGCGGCGTCCATGAGATCTTCGTCAATTGTGATGCTACCAATATAGTCCAATCGGGCCTCTGTTACTGAGACGCGGTGGATTTTTGATTTCAATATCTCAATCTGCATGGGGTTACTGAAGATTGTATTTGATGTTGTCAATAAGGCGTACCTTGCCGCAATATACGGTTATGCATCCTACGGGCGATCCGTTTTTAACGTCACTCCAGTTTTCTAAAGGCTGCATTGTCAGAGGATCCACAATATCATAATATTCCACCTCCATCTGCGGGAAGGAATTGATTTCATCTATGACATGCCTTTTTGTATCGGAAAGCGTATGTGTGCGGGCAAATACGAGGCTTTCTTCCAGAGCTTTATGTATTGCCGGTGCTATTTGGCGTTGTTCTGGTGTGAGGCGTGTGTTGCGGCTGCTCATTGCAAGTCCGTCGCTTTCCCGGCATATGGGGCAATCTATTACCTGCAAGTTGAATCCCTCCAGCTCAACCATGCGCCGTATGACAGCAATCTGCTGGAAGTCTTTCTCACCGAAATATGCCCGGTCTGGTTCAACCATTGCAAATAATTTGCTTACAATCTGGGCTACACCGTTGAAATGGCCCGGACGCATGGCTCCTTCCATTACTTCAGCTACCGGGCCGAGATTGAAAACACGGGTGTCTGGTTCTGGATAAACCTCCTCCACGGATGGGATGAAAGCTACATCCACACCTGCTTGTGCGAGTTTTGCGCAATCAGCTTCTTCTGTGCGTGGATATGTGGCCAGGTCTTCGGCATTATTGAATTGGGTGGGGTTTACGAAAACGCTCACCACCACCATGTCATTCTCTTTTCTTGCACGGTCTACAAGGGAGATGTGTCCTGCGTGCAGGGCACCCATAGTGGGCACCAGACCGACGCTTTTGCCGTTGGCTTTAGCTTCGGCTACACGCTCTCTCAGACCGTCGACTGTTCTGATTATTTCCATTTTAGACAATCGTATGTTCTATAATGCGGTTTCACCCTTTGGGCCGTCACCGCCAAATTGCCTGCAAAGTTAATAAATTATTGTGAAACAATACCAAGGGCGCATATGTTATCTTTCCCGCCTTTTGCGCCCCATGTTTTTTACTTTGGAATCACAAAATGATTTCCGGGAGATTACGGACGATCTCCACGGACTGAACCGACATGTTGATCACGGCAAGCAGTGTGTCAAGTATGTAAGTGGGAGTGCCGTGTTCATGGCTCCATTCGTTGGGATCGTTCTTTATCTTGGACTTGGGATCTATGCTTATCGCATAACGCTCCATCAACCATTCAATGGCCGGTTTGCCATTTATGATATATTCATAGGCGATCAGGGGTATGTTGTCAATCGTTATGTGGTTATTGTATATGATACGTGACTTGTCGGGCGCAAGTTTGCCTTGTCCGTTGCGCACTTTCGGGAATGTCATTTTATCAACCTTGAAGTTTTCAGCGGACATATTGACAACTACATCTGGATGCGGCGGCATATTTTCATAGTTCAGGTGCATCTCCGCGAGGGCTTTACCTGCTTTATAGAAAGCCATGAAGTCATGTATGTCGTCAACCACAGGTAAATGCGGAAGCGATTTCCTCAAGTCTGCGGCAAAACGTTTGCGATAGTGCGGAGAATGAAGTATGCCGTAGATGTAGTAAAATATATGCTCTTTGGTTATGGCTTGGGCATTCCCGAAACGTTTGCGGATTTCTTTTAGAATCCAGTCGGTTATGCCGTCGCGACGTATATACTTTCCTGCATCGTCGTCAAGATCGAAAAGGGTGCCTTGGATATCCTTTCGCTCTTCATACCAATATAGCGGGAAACATTGGCTTTTGCCAATAAGTTCAAGATCGGGGATGGAGTTAGTTATAATGCAAGTAAAGTCTTTGGTGACTCCTACTCCTGATACGCATATGACAAGGTTCTCAGAATTTTTTACCGGGAATAATTTTGTTATCTGGTATTGGCGCTCAATTAGCGGTTTATACCAGAATAACTGTTGCCTGAAGAAGGGACGGTATATGGCTTCACGGATTTCGCCATTTGTAAAAGAATATCTTTTGCCATTGTAGAAATCGTTGGCTACGGAAGTTGTCCAGCTTAGTTTTGTAGTGCCGTATTGAGGTTTAGCCGCCTCACCGCTGGAAACTTTATCAAGATTTTGATTATAGAAGTCTATGCTTTCCCGGGCTGTTGATTCCACACGGGATTTGGAAGAGTTGTAAGCCCATGAGTCTCTTTGTGTCTTTGCGCCATTTGAGTATGTGGAAAAGAAAGACCGGGCTTTGTGGTCGAATTTCGTGTCGGGAGCCAGGGGTATAAGCGAGTCAAATATGCCGTCGCGTTGGTTGATCCAATCGTGCTGGTCTGTTGGTTCTATGATTTTCCAGTCTATGGAACGGCTGTGGACGGATTTGAATTTTTTTACAAGGTCAAGTTTTTGCTCGCGGGTCAGGTAGTCTCCGATGTCGTGGTAATGGATTGTTGCCTTTCTGCCGGTTTTCGCCGGATTCTTGACGAGGAAAGTCATGGATATAGGTGTCCTGGAACCGCCTCCGAATATTTTGCCACCCTCTTTGCGTGAAAGTTCGCCGCTGGTACGTTGGTTCCCCCTCAGGTTGAGCACATATATGTCGGTAAATTCCGTTTCAAGGCAGGCACGGAAACCGTCCTGTGCGTTGCCGTCAATCCATGATCCGTTGCTTATGAAGGCCACGATGCCGCCATCCGGATTGTGACCGATGCGGTCTGACGCCCAACGGAATGCCTTGATATAACTGTCGTAAAGTGAGTTTTTGTTTGTGGCGCCGGTAAGACGGGCGTATGTTTCTGAAATGCGGGCATCCAGAATCGGGTAAGACAGGTTCTGCGCATTGTCGTTTGCAGATTTTTGTCCTACGGAATATGGCGGGTTGCCGATTATGATCCGGATGGGTGCTTGTTTCTGCTTCATCACACCTTGGTAATTTTCCCGGAAGAATTCTTGTGCCAGGGTGTTTTCGGAAGATTCTGCAAGCTGGAATGTGTCGGTAAGACATATTCCGTCGTAGTTTGTATAATGGTCTGGTTTGGCTAGATCGTGATATACGGCCTCTATGTTGACATCGGCTATGTAGTATGCGAGCAACACTATTTCGTTGCAATGGATTTCATGCAGGTATTTGCGTTCCATGTCTTCCGGTCTTATAAGGCCGGATTGAAGCAGGCGCGTTATGAAAGTGCCGGTGCCTGTGAATGGATCGATTATGTGTATGTTTTCATCCGACAACGACGTATGGAACTCGTGTTGTAAAATATCGTTTACGGAATGTATGATGAAATCTACGCATTCCACCGGAGTGTATACAATGCCGAGTTTTTCGACGGTAAGGGGGAATGCTCCCTTGAAGAACTTCTCATAAAGATTCTTTATGACAGTCTGTTTGCCTTCCAGGTTGTCAATGTCTCCTACATTGACCCGGACGGAATCATAGAATGAATCCAATTCAGTGGTATCTTTGTCAAAGCCTCCGGCTTCCGCCAGCATATCTATCATCTTGCGCATTGAACGGCTGACGGCATTGTTGTTTACAAAGTCGTAGTCATTGAACAACGCATCGAAAACCGGTTGGGATATGATGTGTTGGGCCAACATTTCGATTGCTTGCTTATCGTCCACTGCCGGGTTCAGGTTCTCCTGCAATTTTTTTACAAATATTTCAAATTCCGACTTAAGTCCGGGTATGTCGCTGACGAGTCTGGTGATGCGGTCAATGAATTTCCGGGCTATGATCCCTACCGTTTTTGACCAATTTTCCCAGTAAAGGCGGTCGCCGCATTTTTCTACGAGTTTGGCATATATGCCGTGCTGCAGCTCACCGAAGCGGAGTTCAAGCTGTTTTGCAACTTCGGCATTTTCAAGCTGGTTGGCATCATGTATATCCTGCCCGTCAGTCATGGCATTCCGTCCTATGCCGGGACTGCCTACAATGACTTTCGACGATTTGTTCCTGTTGAGGGCGATCTTGTTTACCTCGGCATTGAAATTGTCATCGTGTGAACGCAGTGCATTCAGTATGCTCCAGACTGTTGCGAAATATGTGTTGTTGTCAAGTGCCTGCTCAGGTGTGACGTCGGATGGGACAACTATAGGGATTATGATATAGCCATATTTCTTTTCACCAGGTTGTCCTTTGCGGAAATTGCGCATGACGCGTCCCACCGACTGGACTACGTCAACCTGTGAGTTTCGTGATGAAAGGAAAAGTACGGCATCAAGAGCCGGCACGTCAATGCCTTCTGACAGGCAGCGGACATTTGTGAGTATACGGCATTCGTTTTCTCCTATGTTCTCTTCCGCAAGCCATGAAAGCTGTTCATTCCTTGCCTGTGAGTTCATTGATCCGTCAATATGCCTGGCTGAGATTTCCACAACATGTTCGCGTTCGTCTGATGGAAGCGAATCACGGTATTTTTCGCAGATTTCAGGGAGCACCTTGGCCGTGTTGACAGACGTTCCGGGTGATGATACATTCCCTATGGCCGAACAAAATGCTATGGCTCTGTGCATTATTACGGGATCGGTATTCCATGTGGCTCCTTTGTCGCCACGAATGATCTTTGATAGCCCGTTGATGACGCCTATGAGTTTTGAGGTGTCATCAAAATTCAACTCGGTATTGTTCGGATCGCGGATTTTGTCAAGCAGGTTGGCTGGCAGATTATCCTCATTTACGGTAAGGACAAATACCTTGTAGTCAGTAAGAAGTCCATGTCTTACGGCATAAGAGAAATTGATGTGGAAAAACTCCTTGCCATAAAGCGTCTCATCATCCATCGAGCATAATATAGCTTCTTTTTCTGACGCTTTTGCCTTGGCATTCTCGCCGTATAGCCTTGGGGTTGCGGTCATATAAAGGCGTTTGTCCCCTTTTATGTATTCGGCGTCATGTGTCTTTGTAAATTTGCTTTCGTCTTGGTTTGACAATTTGATGCCTGTAGTGCGGTGGGCCTCGTCGCATATTATCAGATTGAAGGTGCCGTAAGCGCCTGCAGTCTGTTCAAGCATTTCCTGTTGGGCGGCTTTTACCGCCTCAATGGACTGATATGTAGAGAAAACCACGGTCAGCCCATCATGTGAGCTATATAAGCCAAGTTGTCTTGCTATGCTTTTGGGATTTGTAGTCGCAGGAACGGCAAGATCTATCACATTCTCCAGCGTATCGTCAAGATCTTTCCTTATTTTACGTGACGCACGGCTGTCAGAGCAGATACAGATACATTTGATTGGCTTTGATGCATCGGCGCACCAGGCGTTAAGGGTTTGTCCGAGCAAGGAGATCGAGGGAACCAGAAAAAGTACAAGTCCTTTTTGGGGCATCATCATCTCCGCTATTTTTAGGGCGGTGTATGTCTTGCCTGTGCCGCAAGCCATAATGAGTTTTCCCCTGTCATGGTTGCCGAAATGTTCGCAAGCGGCTGAAATAGCTTGAAGTTGATGCGCCATAGGTTTCTTTCCCGGTATCATGGCGTCTTTACCCTGTAGCCCGTCAAGAAGAAGCTCCCAGTCTACCGGTGAGGTCTGGAGATCTACAAGTCCTACTCGGTTGAACGGAGGATCTTGATTCTTTATGGCTTCCTCTGCTGCCGATCCCCAGTGGTTTGTGGTTGAAATCCATAGGCGATTGGCAAACGAGGTTGCCTGAAGGCTACCGACATCGCGGAATGTACGGCTTGATGTGGCAAGAAACGTGTCTACATTCGGTTTGTTGATAACGGCATCCTCTTGGTAGCATTTGCATTGTATTGCCCAATATTCACCGTCATCGGTATGTGCGACTAGGTCGATTCCGTTGTCGCCGCCTCCTAAATCCCTACGGCTGGGAAAGTCTTCCCACAACCAAACTTCGGTAAGGTTGGAATATCGGGGATCAGAAAGAAGCCATGAACGCATCAGACGTTCGAATTTGGTTCCTTTTTGATGTTCGGAGAAAGACTCGGTTCTGAATTTATTGAGGATTTCTTTGAATGTCATATCTGTTAAAAAGTAAGGAGGACGGCATTTATGGATAAGCCCCTCTTGAAAGTCTTGTTCCCGAATTTGTTTTGGATGGTAAAGCTACTGTTTACGGATAAATCCGGTTGCCTTTTTCATAAAGAATATGCTTGGATTACAAAGTTAATCAAAATATTTGATGATGCATCCAAGCTAATATAAAAGTTAAATTGTTTGCATAAGCATGTCCTGCAGGCCTGCTTGCAGTAATGATATGAAGCCGGGAAATTGAATGTACGGATGTAACCAAATGTGTGAAGGTTCTGTAAATATGTTTTGTAACATAAGAAATTTTATTGCAGTTAATAGAAAAATGACTAATTTGCGCTCCGAAATCTTTCTCCACCTATCATAATTGCTTAGGTTATCACAATCTAAACGAACTTACTAAAATTCTAATAACATGAAGGTTTACCAAACTGACGAAATCAAGAACATCGCCTTGCTCGGTAGCAAAGGCTCGGGAAAAACCACACTCGCTGAAGCTATGCTTTTCGAGTGTGGAGTTATAAAACGTCGCGGCACGGTTGAGGCAAACAATACCGTATCAGACTATTTCCCTGTGGAAAAGGAGTATGGTTACTCGGTCTTTTCCACGGTTTTTTATGCTGAGTTCCTCAATAAGAAGCTGAATGTTATTGACTGCCCTGGAGCTGACGACTTTGTGGGCAACGCTATCACTGCGCTAAATGTTACCGACACAGGTGTGATCCTTATTGATGCACAATATGGAGTGGAAGTCGGTACACAAAATATATTCCGCACTACCGCACAGCTGAAGAAGCCTGTGATTTTTGCTGTCAACCAGCTTGATGGTGAGAAGGCAGACTTCGAGAATACTCTCGAACAGATGCGTGAGATATTCGGAAAGAAAGTTGTGCCCATACAATATCCCATTCAGTCAGGTCCCGGTTTTAACTCCATGATTGACGTGCTTCTTATGAAGAAGTATTCGTGGGGGCCTGATGGCGGTGTGCCTACCATTGAGGATATTCCTGAAGAGGAAATGGAGAAAGCCCGCGAATGGAATCAGGCACTTGTGGAAGCAGCTGCCGAGAATGACGAGACGCTCATGGAGAAATTCTTCGAGCAGGGACATCTCAGTGAAGACGAGATGCGTGAAGGCATCAGAAAAGGTCTTGTTGACCGTTCTATTTATCCGGTTTTCTGTGTCAGCGCTCTTAAGGACATGGGTGTGCGCCGCATGATGGAATTCCTGGGCAATGTCGTACCTTTCGTAAAGGACATGCCTGCTCCAAAAGACAGCGAAGGACGTGAAGTCAAGCCTGACAGCAACGGACCACTTAGCATTTTCATGTTCAAGACAACGGTTGAGCCGCATATCGGCGAGGTGCAGTACTTCAAAGTGATGAGTGGTACGCTCAATTCCGGTGCCGATCTTGATAACGTGACCCGTGGAGGCAAGGAACGTATGGCACAGATATTCTGTGTGTGCGGTCAGATCAAGACTCCGGTTGACAAACTTTGTGCCGGCGATATCGGTGCGACAGTGAAACTTAAGGATGTGCGCACGGGCAATACGCTTGATGAAAAAGGATGTGATTATTCGTTTGACTTCATAAAATATCCGGCACCAAAGTTTCAGCGTGCCATACGGCCTGTTACCGAGAGCGATGCGGAAAAACTGTCTGCAATTCTCACGCGCATGCATGAAGAGGATCCGACATGGGAGGTTGAACAAAGCAAGGAGTTGAAGCAGACAATACTGAAAGGGCAAGGTGAGTTCCATCTGCGCACTCTTAAATGGCGCGTTGAGAATAACGACAAGCTCCCCATTGTCTTTGAAGAGCCGAAAATACCATATCGTGAAACTATTACAAAGGCTGCACGTGCAGATTACCGCCATAAGAAACAGTCGGGCGGAGCCGGCCAGTTCGGCGAGGTTCATCTCATAATTGAGCCTTATGTCGAAGGTGCCGCATTGCCTGACACTTATCGTTTCGGCAACCAGGAGTTCAAGATGAGCGTGCGTGATACCCAGGAAATACCTTTGCAATGGGGAGGCAAGCTGGTTGTGCACAACTGTATAGTCGGTGGCGCAATTGATGCACGTTTTATTCCGGCTATAGTCAAAGGTCTTATGGACCGCATGGAGCAAGGGCCGCTTACCGGATCTTATGCCCGTGATGTGCGTGTGTGCATTTACGATGGCAAGATGCATCCGGTAGATTCCAATGAAATTTCTTTCCGTCTTGCTGCCCGTAATGCATTCTCCGAAGCATTCCGAAATGCAAATCCAAAGGTGCTTGAGCCTATTTATGATGTTGAGGTTATGGTTCCGTCAGATGTCATGGGCGATGTCATGGGTGATTTACAGGGACGCCGTGCGATGATCATGGGTATGTCTTCGGAAAGTGGTTTCGAGAAGATCACTGCAAAGGTGCCTCTTAAGGAGATGTCTTCATATTCTACAGCGCTTAGCTCCATCACTGGTGGCCGTTCGTCATTTACCATGAAGTTCGCATCCTACGAGCTTGTTCCGGGTGATGTGCAGGAGAAACTCCTCAAAGAGTATGCTGAGAAAGCAACAGAAGATTGATGGTTCATATCCCGCTTGGTTTTCTGAGGGGATGTTTATAATAGAATGAAAAAAGTGCCGACGATTGATCGCCGGCACTTTTTTCATTCTATTATAAACGGTTTTTCTCAGCGTATAGCCACTTTGTATGTGATACCGTCAACTTTCACCAAATAAATTCCTGTTCCAACAGGGATTATTCCTCTCTCCGTTGTGCCGTAGCAAGTGGCTATGGTATGGCCGGCTACGGTATGGACTGTGGCTACTGCATATTCTCCTGAAATTATAATATTGCCGTCGTATGAGCTTAAAGATATGTTGCTGATTGCGTCCGGTGCGATTTCTTCATTGCCAGCCACAGTGGATGATGCGTAAACTGCAAATTCGTTCGGTGCAAGTTTCACGCTTACCGATGTGCCTCCGGCCGATGTAAGGGTCGGAGTTGTGCCATATGAAGCTGTTACAAGTTGTGCATTTTCAGGGGTCAGTTTTGCAGCCGGTGATATCGCAGTCTTGGCGTTTCCGGAAACGGCTGGATTGAAGAACGCTATTATCTCTTTGTTGCCGGAGGTCACGCGTATGGTACGGATGCTTTCAAGGCTGTTGTTGAATCCGGTGAGGGTGCAGGTGGCATCTTCCCCATTAAACAATTCAGGGTTCTGTTTGCGCAGATGTATCAGCTGGCGGTAGTTTTCCAGTAGCCCTGATCGCATGTTGTTTGTCATCTGGTTCCATTTAGGGGCTATGGCGCGTAGTTTTTCCAGATCGCTTCCCTGGGCATCGTCGGCAGCTATTTCCCCGAATTGCCATATCATTTTGCTCCCCGGTGTCAGTAGCATCTGGGCGGCAACGGCTCCAAGCCGTTTTACTGATGCGCTTTTGGGATGGGTTGCGGTATACGCTACTGTGGCATCGCATTGCCGTGTATCTGTGGTGCGCATCTTGGAAGCCAGGCGCGGTTCGTCGTGGCTCTCGGCATAATCCACAGTCTGTCCTATGGTGCGGTTCCAGTTTGATGCAAGGAATCCGTTCATATTGCCTGAATTGCCATTGGGCCTTGCTGTAGCGTAGTCAATGCTTGGATCTGAAATTTTTACCCATGTGAGTTGTCCGTCAGCGCCATTGGCATTTTCTTCTTTGGCTGTGCCGAGCAGCTCGTTGATGTGTATTGCATCAGGTTTTACCTCTGATATGGTTGCATGCAGTTCTTTCATCAGTCGCACGCGGCTTTCGTTATAATCATCGGTTCCTCCGGAGTAACTGTTATTGGAGCCGAGACCTTTCACGAGGTCGAAACGGAAACCGTCGACTTTGTAATTTTCAAGCCAGTAGCGAAGCACATCTTTCCAGTGCTGTTTCACCAGGGGATTGTCCTGGTTCCAGTCGTTGAGGACACTGTAATCGTGAGGTGCGGTGGCATTGTAAAACGGGTTGTTTGCAGTTCCTCCATACATCTGGTACCATGGGGCAAGGCCGTCGCTCTGGTTGAATACGATGTCTAGTATTACGGCTATGCCTCGTCTGTGGCATTCTGCCACGAAATCGCGCATGTCTGCCGGTGATCCATAAGCCTTGTCTGGCGCCATGTAGAAGTTGGTGTTATAGCCCCATGAATTATTGCCGTTGAACTCCATTACAGGCATCAGTTCAACTGCGTTTATACCGAGGGATTCTATATAGTCAAGTTTCTCCAAGGCAGTGCGGAAAGTGCCGAATGATTTGCCCCCTTGGTCGGTGCCGTCGCCGGTGAAATCGCGCAGTAGCATTTCATATATTGTAAGTGAGTGATGGTCCGGCACTTTGAAGTTGAGAGTATGGTTGTCCCAATTGTAATTGTCAATGTCGCCACGGTACACTGCAAGCATTGTGTTTTCAGGAACTAGTCCGGCTGGATATGCAGGCATTGAAGGGAAGCATTTGGATGGAAGGCTATTGTCGCTGTACGGATCAAGCACCAGCCGTGCATATGGGTCTGCCACATTGATATCTCCGTCTATTTTGAAATAGTATGGAAGGTATTCGTCATCTGTCATGCGCGATGAGGTAGTGACCCAGAAATAACGCTGGTTCTGGTAGTCAGTATAATTCATCACATTATTTCCCAGGGCGCGGTAATTGTCCCATGCCCCGACAAGCAATGCATTCGATTTTTGTGGAGCCGCTATGCAGAAGGTGACTGTGCCATCTGGATTTTTAACTGCTCCTTGTCTTGGACTGCCACCGGGATAGCTCTTTTGTGTGCTTGACGGCAGGCAGCTTACCTCCATTTCTTCTGTCAGGGTCTCGGTGCCGTTTGTTGCTGTCGCTACTATTTTATAGGGTGTGTCTGAAATGGTGAAATCATGTGTTGCTTTCAGTCGGGTGCCATTTACACTCGCTATGTTTGTGCCGTTTACGCTCAATGACAGTGTGCAATTTGAAGTCGCGTTAACGGTAAATGTGACTTTGCGTGCGCCATGGAATATTGTGGCTGCTCCGTTGTCGGTGTCAAGTGTCAAATGCAATCCTTCCGGTGTAATATTGATGAAAAAGTCATCTGTTTGTCCGTATCCGTTTCCGGCTCCGGAAGGCAGACGTGCTATTATGGCAATCTTGGCTGGTTCATCGCCCTGCTTTATGCCGAAATATTCACGTATGTCGCCAATGTTTAATTCCCATGTCCCGTCAGGTTGTTTGATGAAGCGTTTATCATCGGTATTGGAGTTCCAGTCTCCCTTCACATATTCCCATTTATTGGGATTGGTGGTTAATGTTACGCCTATATGGGCATACAAAGAGGTCGCATTGATTAGTTCCGGCTTACCGCTCTGGGCTGCGTGAAAATAGATTTTCAGGTTTTTTGTACCGGACTGTACTATGTCTGGCGATGTTGTAAAAAGTTGCGCTACAGCATACTGCGGCGTCACCATAGAAGCGAGTGCCATAATCAGCACCGCTAAAAAATGTTTAATCATCGGTAAAAGAACTTAAAAATAAATATAAGTAAGATAATAATCGTAGCGCAAAGATACGTAAAATAGTTTAATTATAAAAATGTGGATGGTTGCGGCTGGTATGGATGAAAAAACGCACCCGATGTTGAAATTTGATTCAATCACCGGGTGCGGTAAAAATGTGATATGCTATTATCTGTGACCAGATTCAGATGATAAATATATCAAATCTGAGTTATGCGAGGAAACCAAGCAGCGCGCCGGCAGCCACTGCCGAGCCGATCACTCCGGCCACATTCGGACCCATGGCGTGCATGAGCAGATAGTTGGACGGGTCGTATTCCAGACCGAGGTTGTTGGAAATACGTGCTGACATTGGCACTGCTGAAACTCCGGCATTACCGATAAGCGGATTGATTTTCTTGCTGTTCGGCAGGAAGAGATTAAAGAACTTTACAAAAATCACACCAGACGCCGATGCGATTATGAATGCCATGAAGCCGAGCATGAAGATGAAAATAGTTTCCTTTGTGAGGAAAGAACTTGCCTGTGTCGAAGCACCTACTGTCATGCCGAGCAGAATGGTTACTATGTCGGTAAGGGCGTTTGAGGCGGTTTTTGCCAGGCGGTTGGTTACACCGCATTCACGCAGCAGATTGCCGAAGAACAGCATGCCTAACAGGGGAAGACCTGATGGCACAACAAAGCAAGTAAGAAGCATGCCCACGATGGGGAAGATGATTTTTTCGCTTTGCGCTACGGCACGAGCCGGTTTCATCTTTATTACTCGTTCGCTTTTTGTTGTTAGCAGCCGCATTAACGGCGGTTGGATAACAGGTACAAGCGCCATATATGAATATGCTGATACGGCGATTGCTCCCATAAGGTTCGGGGCAAGTTTGGATGATAAGAAGATCGCTGTCGGTCCGTCTGCACCGCCGATGATAGCGATGGCACCGGCTTGGTCTGGCATAAACCCGAGAGCAAGAGCCACCATGTACGCGCCGAAGATGCCGAACTGTGCAGCCGCTCCTACAAGCATCAGCTTGGGATTGGCTATAAGTGCGGTAAAGTCGGTCATGGCGCCGATTCCGAGGAATATCAGTGGCGGATACCAGCCGGCACTTACACCATTGTAAAGAATATTCAGCACTGATCCCTCTTCGTAGATGCCGATTTCAAGGCCGGCTTCTGTATTGAATGGAACATTGCCTATCAGCATGCCGAAACCGATGGGTACAAGTAGCATTGGCTCGAAATCTTTTTTAATTGCGAGCCATATGAAGAATAGACCCACGGCAAGCATCACAAAATGCTGCCAGGTTGCGTTGTAGAAACCTGTAAGGTGCCAGAACTCTGTAAGGTTCTGCACCAGGAACTGTCCGAAATCCATATCTCAGACAGGTTAAGCTATGGTTAGAAGCACGGCGCCTTCAAGAACGGAATCGCCCTTAGCCACATTGATTGCTGCAACCTTACCGTCAACTCCGGCTTTGATGGCATTTTCCATCTTCATGGCTTCGAGAGTAATAACGGTATCGGCCGCTTTGACTTCCTGGCCTACGCTGACATTGATGTCAAGCACAACACCGGGCAGGGGAGCTTTAACAGGAGCGCCTCCGGCAGCGGCTTTTGCTGTCGGTTTGGCAATTACTTTCTCGCCTGTTGCCGTACGGGGAGCTGCTGCCGGTTTGGGTGAGGATACTTTCACGGTAGATGCCGCTTTTTGCTCTATTTCCACTTTATAGGGGGTGCCGTTTACTTCAACTTCGGCGATACCGTTTTCGACGTCGCCGATGCCTACTTTGTAAACATTGCCGTTGATTTTATATTTGTATTCTTTCATTGCATTGCTTTTTCAGTGATGATAAAATAGTATTTAAGACATTACTTGCGTGGATTCTGTCGCAGGGTATAAATGTGCGAGTTCCATGGTGAGTATGTCTTGCGTCCGCGGTTGATGGTAAGGATGGCGCTTTCCAGGTCGTGGGCGTTAAGATGCTCATTCAAGGCCATGCATATGGCTGCGATAACCTCACCGGAATCTCCTTCCGGACGCTCTGCGCGCGCCACTTCTGTACGGGCAATGCCGTGTGCTTCCATCTTTTTGATCTGTGAGCGTGATGCACCTATACGGTTGATGATATAGAAGCAAATGCACAGCAGCAACAATGCAGAGAATACTATACCCATGGCAGTAACAGTCATACCGAAGCCATTTTCGTCAATTTCATGGAACGTATCAACTTTCTTGTTGGTGTCTTTGATCACATTGTTGCTGGAAGGTGTCACGATTGCATCTACTGTGCCGTCGCGCATTTCCCAGGCATCAGAGCCGGTACCTGCACCATCTATTTTGCGGGCATATGTCGCATCGGCGGCGAGTACAGGCACTGTGATTGAGTCAATCAGCGTGCGACCGTCTGCGTCATATATGCCGATCCAGTTTGTCGTGTTGGGGTCAAAGGTGAAATTGGTGTGGAAAGTGCCGCGGGCCGGTTTCCCGTCTGCCCAGAATACCACATGCTGGCGTTTCCCGATTTTGGTATCTTTGTCGCCTAGTGGCACTGGATACATGGTCGGGTTTGCGGGATCTGTAGTAAGAAACACACTGGATATCTCAAGCGGGGCAAAATTTGAGTTGAATAGTTCTATCCAGGCACTTTTGTTTCCGTAATCGTCTTCAAAATTGGTCTCGTTGATCACCATAACCTCGTTGATGCGCAGACCCTTTCGCGCTTGGGCGAAAACGGTCGCGCAACAACAGGAGAGTATGGTGGCGAGAAGAAAGATTTTCTTCGTCATGTTCATTCCTTTAATCGTTATATATTTTACAGAGGAATGTTGCCATGTTTCTTGGCAGGATTGGTCACACGCTTTGTGGCGAGTTGCTGGAGGGCACGGATTATGCGGAAGCGTGTGTTACGGGGCTCAATGACATCGTCAATGTACCCGTACTTGGCTGCGTTGTAAGGATTGCAGAACAGTTTGTTGTATTCAGCCTCTTTTTCGGCAAGCACTTTCTTGGGATCGTCAGACGCCTTGGCTTCCTTGGCATAAAGCACTTCCACAGCTCCTGCACCTCCCATAACAGCGATTTCTGCCGTAGGCCATGCATAATTCATGTCACCGCGGAGTTGTTTGCAGCTCATCACGATATGGCTGCCGCCGTAGCTCTTGCGCAGGGTTACTGTTACCTTGGGCACGGTTGCCTCTCCGTATGCGTAGAGAAGTTTCGCTCCGTGGAGGATCACGCCGTTGTACTCCTGTCCGGTGCCGGGGAGGAATCCCGGTACGTCGACAAGTGATACCAGAGGGATGTTGAAGGCGTCGCAGAAACGTACGAATCGTGCTGCTTTGCGCGATGCGTTGCTGTCAAGCACGCCTGCGAGGAATTTCGGCTGGTTTGCCACTATACCTACGCTTTGGCCGTTGAAGCGTGCAAAGCCAATTATGATGTTCTTTGCGAAATCGCGCTGTATCTCAAGGAACTCACCATTGTCTACAATGGCTCCGATGACATTATACATGTCATACGGGCGGTTGGGACTGTCAGGGATGATTTCATTGAGGGAATCTTCCATTCTGTCAATCGGGTCTGTGCACTCTACCATGGGTGCGTCTTCCAGATTGTTCTGTGGAATGTAGCTCATGAGTTTGCGCACGATCTTGATTGCTTCTTCACCGTCCTCAGCAGCAAAATGGCATACACCGCTTTTCTGTGAGTGCACGATAGCGCCGCCAAGGTCCTCCTGACTTACATCTTCACCTGTCACGGTTTTTACAACCTTAGGACCGGTAAGGAACATGTAGCTTATGCCTTTGGCCATGATAGTGAAGTCTGTGAGGGCAGGGGAGTATACGGCACCACCTGCGCATGGACCGAGGATAGCTGATATCTGTGGGATTACACCTGATGCAAGTATATTGCGCTGGAATATTTCAGCATATCCTGCAAGTGCGTTGATCCCTTCCTGTATGCGGGCACCTCCCGAGTCGTTGAGGCCGATGACCGGCGCTCCCATTTTCATGGCCATATCCATGATCTTGCAGATCTTAAGTGCCATTGTCTCGGAGAGAGAACCTCCGAATACGGTAAAGTCCTGTGCGAATACATATACGGGGCGTCCTTCGATTGTACCGTAACCGGTTACAACGCCGTCTCCGAGGAATGATTTTTTTTCCTGTCCGAAGTTGTGGCAGCGGTGTGTCACAAACATATCAAGTTCTTCGAACGATCCTTCGTCAAGTAACTGTGCTATGCGTTCGCGGGCTGTATATTTGCCGCGTTCGTGCTGTTTCTCAATGGCTTTTTCGCCACCTCCTATGCGTGCTTTTTCACGCATTTCAATCAGCTCTTGTATTTTTTCAAGTTGACTGCTCATATCTGGTCAATTAGTGATTGTCTGTTTGTTGTTTCTGATGCGTCTATAGCGCATAACCAGGGTTTATTTGTTAGGATCCTCGCATAGTTCGACAAGGGTTCCCACTGTGGATTTCGGGTGAAGGAAAGCGATGTTCAGACCTTCGGCGCCTTTACGGGGAGCTTTGTCAATGAGACGGCAACCTTTCTCCTCAGCTTCGGCAAGAGCGTTGGCTACACCGTCGGCTACAGCGAATGCCACGTGCTGGATACCTCCGCGTCCGCCGTTGTTTGCGATGAATTTGCTGATGGCGCTTTCGGGCGATGTACCTTCAAGCAATTCTATTTTTGTTTGGCCAACCTTGAAGAAAGCAGTTTTTACTTTCTGGTCAACCACTTCTTCAATGGCGAAACACTTGAGACCCAGGATGTTCTCGTAGAAAGGAATAGCTTCTTCAAGCGAGGGCACAGCGATGCCGATGTGTTCGATATGGGAAATATCCATGTCAGTTGGTTTTAGAAATATTGTTATAGGTTATTCATTTGCCGTTTACATATGGCTGTGGAGCTATAAAGCAGGCTCTACAACCCTATATTACGCAACAAAATTAATAAATAAAAATTAAAAATCATCCATTTACATGGCTCAACTTTCAACTCATTTTTAATTTTCAGACGATTCCTGGACCGTTTTTTTTGTCATGTATCATGGGTTTGCCGCTTATATACATCCTTATCCGTGCCGGAGAACCGGGCGCTCCAGGTTCCATGCGGGGCAGAAGCCTTACAGCGCCGATTTTATATACGGCGCCAAGATCTACCACAATATGATTCGTGGTGTTTGAATCTTTTTCCGTGGACCAATATGTTGATTCCTGAAGGTCAAAAAGTTTGTCGGCAGTATGGTTCCCCTCGGTTTCTTCGCTATCGGCAAATATGACGTTCCATTTTTCACGGGGAATCTGTCGGCCTGTTTCATCACATAGGCATATCTCCGCTATGGAGATTATGTTTTGTCCATCGTTGGAGGCAGGGAATTCCATGCAGACGTAGCGTCCGGTGGCAGGAGTGTCCAGTATGAGTTTTTTCCAGCCGTTTCCTGTAGTGATAGCTGCTGAAAGCTGTGGTTCTTGCAATGTCAGGTCAAGGGTGTCTTTCTCATTCCGATGTGTCCGCGCACGCGAAACACGCAGGTCGTCTATCACATGTTTGTCAAGTCCGGCGATACGCGTGCTGCGTGGGCCAATGATATCAAATACCATTATGTCGTTTTTACCCTCGCGGAGCCAGCAGCCTGGCATATACAGTGACTGTTGCGGACCTATTTCCCAGAAGCGTCCTATCGGATGCCCGTTTACATATACCAGTCCTTTTCCCCAGGCAGACATGTCAAGGAATGTATCTGACGTTTTTTTCAGGGTAAATTCACCTCGGTATATGCCTCTCGGCAGCCTCCCGGATGTGTCTTTTGAAAGCGATTTTGCCGGTACGAACCTGGCGGCTCCATAGAATTCCGGCTTGTCTTCAAGATTGAATATTTCCCATTCTTTCAGATCACAGGTGAAATGCCTGTGGCCTATTTCGAGAGTGAGACATACGTTGTCTGTTATGCCTTTGTAGTCTTTTATGGCACGTCCGAAGTTTATGCGCCCCATGGCTTCCACAAGTATGTCAAGGACAGCGCCGGGGCGGCATGGCGGAAGAGCTATGTTTTTTTCGTTGTTGCGCCTGTCAAGCGAGCCGATGAATTTGCCGTCCAGAAATACCTGTGCGTAATCGTGAGGTTCGTTGATTGTCAGCAGTGATGCATCTTCCAGTTCCGGTAATGTGGTGCGGTAGAGTATTGATCCGAATCCCTGGCCGTACTGTTCCATGCTCTTTATGTCGTGGTCTGTGTTTGGTTCAGGCAGGTTTGAGAATAGTGGTGCGGCTTCCGTAAGTTCGAACTCTGGGATTTCGATCGGTTTTATTGTATTGGGTATTTTTGCTTGCTTTTTGTCATATTTCGCGAACATGCGGCGGAGGGCATGGTATTTTTGTGTGGGTTGTCCTGATTCATTGATCGGGGCGTCGTAGTCATATGAGGTGACATCCGGAGCATAGCCGGGGGAGTTGGCTCCTGCCCAGTGTCCCCAGTTGGTACCGCCGTGGGTCATATATAGGCTGAAGGAGATACCTTTTGAGAGCATTTCGTCAAGTCCTTCGATCATTTTGCCGGCAGGACGTGTCTCATGGGCGGCGCCCCATTTGTCGAACCATCCGCTCCAGTACTCCGAACACATCAGCGGGGATTCCGGACGCATTTCTTTCAATCTCGCGAATTGCTGGTCTATGTCGGCTCCGGTGCCGAAGTTCATCGTCCAAAGGAGATCGTCCAGGCCGTTGTCTGTGAAATTTGATGCCCAGTCGCATTGGAACAGCATCACATCATTACCGAAATGTTTACGCAGCATGTCGCGTATAGTGGCAACATAAGGCTTGTTTATCCCATATGAGCCATATTCGTTTTCTACCTGTACCATGATTATCGGACCGCCTTTCCCGACAGTCAGGTCTGATACCTGGTCAGCGACAGCCTTTTGGAACCGGTCCACACGGTCAAGGAAATATGGATCGTCCTCGCGCAGACGCACATCTTTGTTTTTTAGCAGCCACCATGGCAAGCCGCCCATTTCCCATTCGGCGCATACGTATGGACCTGGACGCAGTATCACATTCATACCGTTTGCCTGGCATAGTTTTACGAATTCACGCAGGTCGTTCTGGCCAGTGAAGTCAAATTTGTCTGGCTCGCTTTCATGTGCGTTCCAGAACACATACAGGCAGATAGTGTTCATGCCTAATGCCTTGCACATTTTTATACGGTTATCCCAATATGGCCGTGGGATACGGGGATAATGGAGTTCGGCAGCTTTTATAACATAAGGTTCCCCGTTTAGAAGGAATGTGTTCTTGCCTGCTTCGAATTTCCCTCCTTGATCAGGTGTGGCATCATGGCCGGAGGCCGTAAGGGAAAGCGCTATTACCAGGCTGCAAGCCTGGATTAGAAGTTTTTTCATGGTTGTAGGGGTAAGGTGCGTTGTTAATCCGGGATTTCAATTACGCTTCCGTCATTGGCGAGAAATACTCCCGGGGGCAATATAGGTTCGATTGCCGATGTAAGACCCATATGATGGCTGATATGGGTGAGATATGCAACTCTTGGTTGTATTTCGGCTATTATTGCCAATGCATCCTTAAGCGTCATATGTGAAATGTGTTCTTCATGCCTTAATGCGTTTATTACAAGGGTGTCAATTCCTTTTAAGGCGTCTTTGGTGGATTCAGGTATGGTTTTTGCATCGGTTACATATCCGAGTTTACCGATGCGGAAAGCCAGTATTTCAAGTAAATAGTGGTTTACAGGCAGTGGCTTTATTTCAATTCCGCATATGTTGAATGGTGTATATGGCTGGACTATGTGTATGTCGTATAGAGGCACCCCGGGATAGGGGTGTTCCACAAAACTGTATGGCATGCGCCTATGCATGTCTTGTGCCGTTTGTTCTGTACAATATACCGGAAAGGCAGTTTTTCCTTTGCAATATGGACGTAAGTCATCTGTGCCGCCTACGTGGTCGTAATGATGGTGGGTCACAAGAAGCGCATCCAGATTTTTGCCGTTATGGAAACGTAGCATCTGTTCTCTGAAATCCGGTCCGCAATCTATGAGAATGTTTCTGCCGTTTGTTTCAAGAAGGGCAGAACAACGCAAACGTTTGTCGCGGGGATCTGTGGAACGGCATACTTCACAATCGCACATAAGTTGCGGCACTCCTGTTGATGTACCTGTCCCAAGAAAGGTGAGTTTCATATGTCTTTATCAGCTACTTGTTTGATTTTGTCAGCAGGCCATCCTCGAATATCAGGTATATGCCGTCGGAATAACGCCAGCGTTCGTATGCGGACGAATGGTCGTGGCCGCGATCAATGCTTACCGGAGTTCCGATGGCTAGTGAGGCTTCGGTTTTGGTCATTCCCTCCGCAACACGGTTATGGATTATTTTATCCCACATGGCGTCTGATATTTGCGGATATTCCAGATGGGGGTCTGTGAAAGAGAATATGACAGGAAATTCCCTCGGAGCCCATCGTTTGTTGCCAGTGACACCTGACATCAATACGGAATGCTTGTCTCCCTTGCCGTCTGCCTCTGTGAATATTATCCGGAAAGGGTATATGTCGGTGGCGGGGATCACATTTTCTACTCTGATTTTTACATATTTTTTCCCTTCGGTATAATTGCCGGCGGCATCAAGCCATAAAGGTGTAAGGATATATAGTTCATGTCCCGAAATAGCATCACGCACAAGTTGCACGAGATTCATGTCAATGGTAAAAGGAATTTCGATATTTTGTTTGGAAATAAGTTCCTCTTCAGTGATTCCTGTGCGGTATGTGAATGCAGATGCTTTGTCAGATCCGTCTGTAAAAATAAATTCTACGATATTTTTCCCGGTCAGGTCTTTTACTTGCCTTGTACCCTGGAAAATCAATAAATCGCCTTCTTCGGGCATTTCCGGCTGTGCATCAGCATTGTCTGACGAAAGTATGAGGTTTATTTTGTCAGATGTGACATAAAAAGCCTTCCCAGGCTTCCAATCAGCATATTTTTCTGCTTTGAAACGTGATGCGAACACGTCTTCTTCAGATGTGCCGTCGGCCTTGCTATCCTTTACTTCGCGGTATGTTATCTTAGGGGTTGATTCCACCCCCGTGAAGCAGGACTGCAACAGGAGTGGAATCAACAGGAGCAATTGTATATGTATTGTCGTTTTCAACGGCGACTGCATATGGTTATTTCCCGGGTGTCATGCCGAGGTTTTGGAAAATGAACGAATATATGTCTGTGTACTCATCAATGACTTTGCCGATAGGTTTCCCTCCTCCGTGGCCGGCTTTGCTGTCTATGCGTATGATTTTAGGAGCATCTCCAGTCTCGGCTTTTTGCAAAGCGGCGGCGTATTTGAAAGAGTGTGCAGGAACCACGCGGTCGTCATGATCGGCGGTTGTCACCATGATTGCCGGATATGGAGTGCCGTCATTCTTGATATTGTGCAACGGGGAATATCCAAGCAGGTATTCTGCCATTTCCTTTGAATCCGCGCTGGTGCCGTAGTCTGGCGCCCAGTTCCATCCTATGGTAAAGAGATGGTAGCGCATCATATCCATTACGCCCACGCGTGGTATGGCCACTTTGAACAGGTCGGGACGCATGTTGGTTACCGCACCTACAAGCAGTCCTCCATTGGAGCCACCCTCGATTACAAGATGTTCCGGAGATGTCCAGCCTTCATTTATCATATATTCCGCTGCGGCGATAAAGTCGTTGAACACATTAAGTTTGTTCTGTTTAGTGCCGGCTTCATGCCACTCTTCTCCATATTCCGCACCACCGCGGAGGTTGGCTTGTGCATATATGCCTCCGTTTTCAAGCCATACAAGACGGTTGGGTGAGAAGGATGGGGGGAGCGACACGTTGAAACCGCCGTATCCATACAGATACACGGGATTTGTGCCGTCGCGTTTGAGATCTTTCTTGTATGTAAGGAACATCGGTATTTTTGTGCCGTCAGCCGAAGGATAGAAAACCTGCTCTGTCACATAATCGCCAGTATTGAATCCTTTTATTTCTGGTGTGAACAGGGGAGTGCTTTCACCGGTATTCTTGTCATATGTGAAAATTGCCGAGGGATAGAGGAAAGACGTGAAGCTGTAGAAAACCTCGTCATTTTTTTCAGACGTGGAGAATCCGGCATTTCCGTATGTAGGGAGTTTTATGTCTGCTTTCTTTGTGCCGTCAAGGCTGTAGAGGGCAGGATGCATTGATGCGTCTTTCTCATATGTAAGGATGAAATCGTTGCCGGATCTGGAGGCTCCTACAAGCACTCCTTCCTGTTCGGGTACGACTGTTGTCCAGTTGGAACGTGCCGGCGATTTCAGCGGTGCCTTTACCAAGCGTTTGCGGGGTGCGTCGGCTGAAGTGGTGAAATAGATGTCGTCTCCTACGAGGCCTACGAATCCGATTTCATAGTCCTGTGACGGCTCTATGGTGACCCATTTTGAGGCCGGGTTGGTGAGGTCTAATACAAGGGCTCCGTTTCCGAATCCCTGGCCGCCTACGAATACGAGCATGCAACGTTCGTCGTCTGATACGACTGCTGTATGGAAATGCAGCGGGTGCTGCTTGTCTTCGAAAGCTACTGTGTCCCGGCTTTGTGGCGTTCCAAGTTTATGGTAATATATGCGGTGGTTTTCGTTAGCGTTGGAAAATTCTTTTCCCTCTTCCGGACGGTCGTATGCCGAATAGAAAAATCCGTCCTTGTACCATGCCGCATCAGTGAACTTTGCCCATTCGATGTGGTCTTCCAGAAGTTTGCCTGTTTCGGTATCAATTACGAATATCTCGGTCCAGTCCGAACCATTGCGTGATATGGTGTATGCCACATATTTGCCGTCATGGCTCATGGTAAGGCCTGTAAGCGCCACAGTGCCATCTTCTGACAATTTATTGGGGTCAAGGAATATCTCAGCTTCCCCGTCGGGGGTGGCGGCGCGGTATATTACAGACTGGTTTTTTAGGCCGTCATTTTTTGAGAAATAATATCGCCCGTCATGCCATTTCCAAGGGGTTCCTTGCTTTGTATAATTGTTGAATCCGGAGATGCGCTCACGCAATTTGTCGCGGAAAGGGATCCGGGACAGATAGTTCTCTGTGACTGCGCGTTCGGCTTCTACCCATGCAAGGGTTGAAGCCGCTGTGTCATTTTCCAGAGGGCGGTACGGGTCGGGTACCGTAGTTCCGAAATAGGTGTCTGTAGTATTGTCGGAAGGCGCCTCTGGATATGCGAGACGTTCGTTTGTTGACGCGCATGAAGCTAGTATTGCCATTGCCGAGAGGTAAACGGGAGTTTTCATTTTATGCTGTGATATTGTTTATTCGTCTGATATCCGGAATTTCAGTCTTTGCTTTCTTTTCTACGTTTTGCGGATCGCTTGAGGTTGAAATGCAAAAGTACTATGCAGAGCAGGCATAGGGCTGTGCCCCCGAAATATAAGAGTCCGGAGGTGGCGCCGCTTGTATATGAAGGCCATCCGAGCACGACCATGACTGTCAGATATATAAAAAGAATCGCTGGAATTATTATAGAACGCATCGTATGGTAATGGTATTAATTGTTATGACGCAGTTCGTGTCCGGCAACCATTTCTTCCATGACATATGGTGAGATTGCCGGATCAAATCCGCCGGAAATGAGGCGGTTGTATATCAGCTGGCATGCCCAGGCGTCAATGGCGGCATAATGCTGCTGGTTTACGGTAAGTTCCTGCGCTTCCCAATTGGTGAGACGCTGGTTCTTGGATATCCGCTGTTTGAATATGATTCCGAAGATGCGTTGCAGGCTGTTGTCTGCAATTTCGTAATTTTTAACAAACGATTGGAGTTCGATAAATCCGGCCGGTGAAAACTGTGCGATCTTTCCTAATGAATGGAAATCATCTTTGAGTGACAAGCCGATTTTTTGAATGTCGTCCCTTTCTAGAAACTTCACAAGCGAGTCAAGGGATCCGATCTGTTTCAGACGGAAAAGGAAACATTCGTTATCTGCAGATATCTGCATCAGGCTTACATTGTAGCGGCGGTATTTTTGAAAAGAAGGGCGTGTTTCGGTGTCAAATCCGACTTGTGATACTTTGTTCAGGTATGTAAGTGCGCTTCTGCTCTTGGATGGTGAATCCACAAGAATTACTTTCCCGGGATATTTTACCTCGGGAAGTTCCATAAGCTGTTGTTTTGAAATGCTGAGCATCTCCTGATATTGTTTGAAATTACAAAGTTAGCGATTTATACCGGTATTACGTTGTTTAAAATAATTAAATGCTTATCCTGGGCACATCGAAAATCTGTGTCGTGGGAAATTCACGTGCCAGATATCGGCTTATGAAAGCCCTTGTATCTTCCGCAATCAGTGGGTCGGAATCAAAGTAGGTGTTGTATAAAACCGTATGCAGTTCCACGCCTCTGTGTGCGATAGCTTCGAGCGATAACACTATATGGTTGATGGATCCTAATCCGCCATGTACGACCAGTACAAGCGGCAGTTTACGTGAGGCAATATAATCAATCGTGAAAAATGTATCTGTGACCGGTACCATCAACCCTCCAGCACCCTCCACAAGTACGTAATCATATCGTTCACTCAATGTTTTTGTTGATTGGTCAATAACTTCCAGAGGTATTTCGCGGTGGTCAATGCGTGCCGCAAGTTGCGGCGAACAAGGGTGGCTATAGATAAGCGGGGCGGTGGTACCGTCAATGTCTTCCGGTAACAGGGGTTGCCGGGTAAGTGTGCGGTGTAGGATTATGTCTTCTGATTGGTCTGTACAACCGGTCTGGATAAATTTCTGCGTTATTACAGATTTGCCTTCATCCATAAGTTTGTTTGCAAGCCATGCCGTGCAGTATGACTTGCCTGCGTCTGTATCTATACCGCTTATAAAAAGGACTTTATTCATGATTTTTCTGTAAAATAAGGTAGAGAGGATGGTATGTGAGAGGAGCCGAACCATCTGGCAGCACCGGGTATGAGCGCATCAGCTTTATTGCAGATGCCTGGGCGCTTTTATCGCCGCCGAGTGCATTCACACCTGTGAGTTTCAGATGTTTCAAAAGGTGGCTTACTGATTGGAAACGTTCCGTTTTCTCCTCTTCGGCACTGTGTAATATTTTTAGTCCGCTTTTGCGGGCGGCATCTTCAAGCATGCCAAGGGATGGGTAACTCAGCGAGCGGCCTGTTACATTTTCTATTTCCCTATATGTGTGTATGCCGTATAATGCCATGGCGGCAATTCCTCCCGGGGACAGTATTTTAGGGAGATTTTCTATGAATCTGGGCACGGAATGGAACCATTGCATGGTAGAGGCAGACATCAACAGGTCAATACTGCCGTTATCAATTGACGATATGGCAGTCTCTGCGTCGCAACACTCCATTTTGGTGGTAGACGGCACGCAATCTGGCAAAGGCATGTTGGCAATGTCCCATAATGTGAGACGATATTCCGGCAATACCGATGCATATGTCTGTGTCAATGTGCCGCTGCCGACGCCTATTTCAAGCACTTCAACAGGCGAGTTTTTTATATAAGGTATAAAGCGTGATGTATGGTTCCAAAGTTTTTGCGCTACGATGGCCTGTACGGATGCGTGTGTGGTATATGTCGCCGCGACGTTTGAAAACTTGGCAGCGACCAGTTGCTTGTCTACCACAAAACGGTCCAGCATCGCCTGCATGTCGGGGAAATGTGGTGAATCTTTCAGAACAATTGTCTTATTCATGTTCCAGGCGTTGCGTTGGTTTGCAGCCGGAAAAATGCGGTCGTTCTCTGATATGACTGCGATATCCCATATATCGGTGTCATAAAGTGAAGGAAGGTTACCGAACATGCGAAGTTCTTCCAAAAGACTGTTGAATGTGCGTTCTGGAGCATGTGCAATGAATTGTGAGTATCCATCGCTATCTGTAAACATACGCCTGTGGAATTTTCGCAGGGTGTTTTCAGACAATCCTGAAAGTGTGCCGTTGAATATCGCAACGGGTATGCCACGGTGGTCGTGTATGTGGCTGGTGGTTCCGTTGATAGCCACTGTCCGTGTTAACGGGAGGCATTTCCTGTATCTTTTGAGGAATGACGATGCCACACGTACGCCGAAAGACCACCCGAACAGCACGGTTTCGGAATATCCGCTGATCATATCAGCAAGGACGGCCTCTTCATCGCCCCCTTCGCTGTATCCGGTATAGTTGTAGACAATAAGTATGTCATATCCTGTTTTTTCCAGGCTGCGGAAAGGGCATGTGTCCATGCCCCATCCCGTGAATATCAGGATCAGCCGACTATTATTGTCACGTACGATATATTCTTTATTCATTGATGATGATCGGTTCCAGCTCGGGTCATATAAGTTCTCCCAGGGCTTTGTCAAGGGTTTCTATGTCGCGTGGCAGCATTGCTGACGAGAGCGAGAATCGCAGCCTTTCAGTGCCTGCTGGTACTGTAGGCTTGCGTATCGGGAGTGCTTTTATCCCATACCTGGACAGCAATTGTCTGGAAAGGTCAACTGCCTTTTTAGGATCTCCGATGATCAGAGGCTGTATGTGGGATGGCACCACTTTATGGTCGGTATACCTGTTCAATACTTCGCTCAGTTGCACTCCGAGTCTTTGGAGGTATTCGCGCCGGTTGTCTTTCTGTATGAGATTTCCCAGAGTGAATCGTGTCCATGCCGCGCATAGCGGTGGGAGAGCGGTGGAAAAAATGAAACTGCGGGCAGTATTTACCAGATAATCGTGCATGTCAATGCCTGTGATTGCAAAAGCGCCCATTGATGCGGCCGCTTTGCCGAATGTGCCGACAACAATGTCTATTTCTCCCGAGGAACTGCTGCCGGCAGCCAATCCGAGACCTTTGGGCCCGAGCACACCGAAAGCATGTGCCTCGTCTACATAGAGCAATATGTTGGGATATTTCCTTTTAAGCGCTATCAGCCTTTCCATGTCAGCCTGGTCGCCGTCCATGCTGTATACGCTTTCCACAATTACAAGAATATGTTTGTAATCTCGTTCCTTATGGGACACAATCTGTTCCAGATGGTCGAAATCGTTGTGTCTGAACCTTTGGAAAGGTGCGCGTGAAAGTACAATCCCGTCAATTATGCTGGCGTGCACGAGTTTATCGGCTACGATAAGTGTGTCGCGGTCTGCGATGGAGGAAATGAGTCCGGTATTGGCATGGTACCCGCTGTTGAAAATCAAAGCAGCCGTGTCTGTTCCACGCCGTTTTTTATAAAGCAGGCTCAGAAACACTTCAAGGTTTGTGTATTCTATCTGGCGTGGAGCCAACAGGCGCGCTGCCGATGATGTGAGCGGTACTGTTGCAGAAATGGGGTCTGCAAAAAATTTCGCTTGCAGGGTTGCGTCAGCTGCCAGACCCATATAGTCGTTTGTGGAATAGTCAGTCACGGTCAGAGGTGTGACTGTGGGTATTTCACGATAGTTTCCTTCTTCGTGGAGTTGCTGCAGGTGTTTTCTTATTTCCATTTTCCGGAACGTATTATTTCGATCATCTCATTGGCGAGGTGTGCCAGATCTTCATCTGGTGTTATGTATGGAGGCATCACATAGATGTTTCTTCCGAATGGCCTTATCCATACTTTGCGGCGCACGCACTCTCTTTGAAAACGCCCGACATCCACAGGTTGTTTTACTTCTATTACTCCGATTGAGCCGAGAACACGCACATCTGCCACGTCATCGGTCAGTTCGCGAGCCGGAGCAAGCCCTTTGCGTAGGCTTGCCTCCATGTTCTCAAGAATTGCTGACATAGGCTGTTTTTCAAGCAAGCGCAATGAGGCGCACGCTATGGCGCATGCAAGTGGATTTGCCATGAAAGTGGGCCCGTGCATAAGCACACCGGCTTCCCCTTGCGATATGGTTCGTGCAACCTCTTCTGTTGTCAGCACAGCGCTTAGGGTGAGGTAACCGGCTGTAAGTCCTTTGCCTACACACATTATGTCGGGCTGTACTCCGGCATGTTCCCAAGCGAAAGGTTTGCCTGTGCGCCAGAATCCGGTGGCGATCTCATCAAAAATCAGATACACACCGAATTGGTCGCATAGTTTGCGTGCTTCACGCAGATATTGCGGATGGTAAAACCACATGCCGCCTGCTCCCTGAACTATGGGCTCAAGTATCACAGCGGCAATTTCGTCAGACTTTTGTTCAAGCAGCGTACGTAAAGGTACTATATCGTCTGGATTCCATTCTCCGTTGAAACGTGAGACTGGTTGGGGCACAAAATAACGCACCGGAAGCGCAGATCCGAAAGCGCCATGCATGCCTGTGACAGGATCGCATACGCTCATGGCGTTCCATGTGTCGCCGTGATATCCGGAACGTATGGTTGCGAAATTGGTTCTGCTGTGTGAGCCTGAACGGCTGATCGCTGCCTGTATTGCCATTTTCATGGCAACCTCCACCGCCACTGATCCAGAATCGGCAAAAAATATGTTATGCATTGCCGGAGGAGCCATCTTAAGCAGTAATTTGCCCAGTTCTATAGCCGGGGCGTGTGTTAGCCCGCCGAACATCACATGGCTCATCTTATCAATCTGCTCTTTGGCTGCATCGTTGATTTCCGGATGGTTGTATCCGTGTATCGCGGCCCACCATGACGACATTCCGTCAATAAGTTCCGTCCCGTCAGCGAGGATTATGCGGTTGCCGTGTGCTCCGGTGACTTTATATGTCGGTAAGGGATCGATAGCCGAGGTATATGGGTGCCACAGGTGTTCCCGGTCCCAAGGGTCGGAGAGCGAGGACTGCCAAAGAGTTTCAGTATCTTCCATTTTAATGTTTCTGATTTTATTGCAAAGATACGAAAAATCCAGTCATGTTAAAATATACTCTTCCGCAACCTGTATATTACGTGGAGATAGCCGAAGCTGGTGGGGGAACATCTAATGGCACGGCTGCAAAAAATCCCGGTGATGTATGACATCCGTATCGCGTTGTTCAAAAAATTCTCCGGATGAATCAAACCGTGTGGAAAAGTTTACTTATCTTTACAGTCACAAATCCCAGAGGCGGGTTTAAACAAGCCGTGCCGGCTATGGGGTTAAGTATAAAAACATGATACGAAATTGATTGTATTTGTGTGTAGAATCCAAAAACACTTTTAAAATATCCATACCACCTTGAACAGAAAAGGCAAACTATATTTCAGATATGGCACAATGGGCTCGGCTAAAACCGCGCTTCTGCTTACTACGGCGTATAATTTTGAGGAACGCGGCATGCGCTACCTTTGTATGAAACCGGTTATTGATACACGCGACAATAAGAATGTGATAAGGTCGCGTATAGGTATTGAGCGCGAATGTAGCTGGATATACCCGGAGACGGACCTGTACCAATTCGCGAAGGAATATTTTAAAAGTATCAACGCGATAGTGGACTGGTTTCTAGTGGATGAAGCACAGTTCCTTACAGCTTCGCAAGTAGACCAGCTTTCGCGTGTGGTGGATGACTTCGGCAGCAATGTCATCTGCTACGGATTGCGCACTGATTTTAAGACAAATCTTTTTGAGGGGTCTAAGCGTCTTTTTGAGATTGCAGACACAATAGACGAGATAAAATCAACATGCACATGCGGCCATAAGACTATAGTGAACGCCCGTATTGACGCCGATGGCGATATCCTTACAGAAGGCGCCCAGGTAGAGATCGGAGGAGATGAACGTTATATAGCGGTATGTCGCAAATGCTGGCGCAACAAACGCATAGAACAGACTACACGCCATAGCCTGCCGTTTCCGGAGCTTCTTGCTGAAATAGAAAAAGGTGGATGAGCCACCTCAATGTCTGGCTTTTCCAAATAAAGATAATATAAAGCGATGTGCAGAAAATCTGCACATCGTTTTATATTAGTCTATCTGTTTTGGTAATGCTATGTCTACTGGAAGATTGCGGTCTTTTGTCACAAGTTCCCATTCTGGATTCAGTTCCAGTTCTGCCACCTGTATTGATGATCTGCGCAGTTCGTATGGGGTGTTTCCGATTTCGTCTAACGGTGCGTGTGTGTGGGATGTGCGTCCCGGATGGGTAAAGTAAAATACATATGCCCTGTCTCCTGCCACTATTACGTCTCCGTGCGAACCTGAAGGACGGTCTTCTGCCCGCTGGGATGGTCCGTCAAGTATCATCTTATCCTGTCTTGTCCAGTGCTCAAGGTCATCGGAATGATATACTGCCATGCCAGCCCATTCATCCACGATTATCCAGTATTTGTCTTTGAAACGGAATGCTTTGGCTCCTTCATGAGGCCTGTCTGAGATGGATGCTTTGTCTGTGCCTTTCCAGTTGATGAGGTCTTTGCTGTCGGCATAAAGTGATTTGCTGTCCCATTTATACCACATGCGCCATTCGCCGTCAGGTTTGCGCAAGAGGGTGGCGTCAATCACATTTTCTTTGGGAAGTACGGCAGGACCTTCAAATTTCCAGTTCCAGAGGTCCGGGCTTGTGTAATGCATCATGGTCGCCATTCCGCTCCAGTGGTTACGCACTCCTTTTATGTATGATACGAACATATGGTATTTGCCATCATGCCATACCACATCCGGAGCCCAGAATGTGTTGTGTCCCGGCTCGAAATCCAGATCAAGAGTTCCTCTGTAAACCCATGTGGCACCTCCGTCGTCGCTTGACGCCACACCTATAGGATTACCATAGCAGTATGCAACATCTGCGGTCTCGCTGTTGGCACGCCGTTGGGTATAAAGCATCCACCATTCTTTGGTTTCGCGGTTGAATATCAGGCAGGGGTCTGCGGCTCCGTCTGTAACGGGATCACGATAAAGTGGAGCTGGTGCTTCAGCTGCACTGAGCAGGTATGCCCCGCAAAGTGTGGCAGCTATAGCGGTGAATAGTTTTTTCATGTGATATAGGTGTTGTTTAGAAAAATTCACCGCAAAATTACTGCTTTTATTTTATTTGGCATTAGTGTCCACTAAAAAATCATAAAAGTTCTTTGAAAATATTGAAAGTTAGG
>CANRWW010000004.1 GCA_947643665.1 uncultured Porphyromonadaceae bacterium
TTATCATAATCAGCTGACACTATTTTGATTATTTTTCGTCGAACTCACGTTAAACAAAGACTGCCCGCTTTCTATTGTGAACATATTCTCTGAAGATTCGCAATATCCCGGTATATGAAAAAGCATTCTTAAACACAACCTCACTTATCGGTGGGATTAAGCATTTTTTGAATATGTTCAGAGCAGTCGCTCTAGGATATTTCGCCAGCGAGATTGTTGACCAACTGAGAACAACCGGCATTTACGATGACATAAACTTTGTGTACTGTCATACTGATAAAAGACTATTGATGGCTCATGGTAATGATGAGGACAAACATATCCTGCTTATTAATAAGACTCAGTGCCGCGAGGCAATTCATTCCGACAACGACCTTATGTCAATTCTTGTGACAGATCTTTATGAGGACTGTTCCCAGCAATATGCCGTTGAAATAATGTACGAATTATGGAGTTACGCAGACCGTACCTACTGCTTCGCTATAATACCGTTTTATGCAGGAGGCAAAAGAGGAACCGCTATTGAAGTGTTCAAAGGAATCACTGATTGCAGCGATCTCACTATCCTTCAAGACAATTTAAAACAAGGGGAAGATGTGTTTTTCATAAATTGGAACTGTGGGACGGTACATCTTCTGGAGTTAATACTAAGCCATCCTAATAAAGGCTTGAGCCTAGAGCGTGGTGAGTTGCCATTCGGGGCGTGGGCTACAGAAAAACAAGCGCATATGGCTCTTCTGGCAATGTATTCCAACAATCGCAAGATGCGCAGATATTACAAGGCCGGAACATTCTCATTTCACGAAACCACACACGAATATTGAATTATTATGGAGATCAATCAACTTGAATGATACGCGAGCATCATGAATATTTCAAAAAATTAATTATGAGTGTGGATTACCGCCTGCCGGAGACTTCTACATGATGTATCATGACTTTCTTGAGAAAATAAGCTCTAATAATCCTGGTGACGGTTATGGAGATGCAAAAATAATAATCCATACGGCTAACGGCGCATACTGAGGAATATACCAAATGATGTCTCTACACATGCTTTTCTATGAACAAGGATTCAAAAAAAGTTTTTTTGAATCTCCATATCGCAAACTATTGTTGGAATATGAACGCCGTTGGCAATGGCCTTTAAAATGGTCTTATTCAGGTGAAGGACGACTTAACGGGCCCAAGCGTCATCGAAATGAGCGACAGTTTCGGCGGTTGAGGCAGCTACGTCAATATATATGTGTAGACGAGATTTGCCGCTATCTTGAATTACATAAGGTGACTGGAATATGCCCTGACAATATCCAGGCATACAAGGATGCAAAAAATATTGAAGTTGTTGGCAATATCGCTCCTGCCACACTGCTTCCTGAACAATCGGCCTTTGATATGATTTGTTTTCTTGATGATTACATGTGGTTTAACAAAGAAACAAAAACTTTAGTCTTTATCTCTGCCTCAGATGGATATGAAAGCGATATTGCAGAAATAAAGGACTTTATCAATAGCATGATGGTGAATCCCACCATTTTGCATGGCCGCCCAATTGTGCCCGGAGTTGAAGTAATGGCTGTTTTTATAACCGAATAATGGTATGAATAATCATTCTGAAGTATGGAAACTACAATTTACTTTGATACAAAAGCAAGTGATGTCCACAGGTTTTACAGGAAAATATCGTGATAAGCTATAAGCTCATTGACATTGAGCGCCAGATAAAAAATATTGCCGGCTGCTCGTCTGATGATTGTGACAAATGGAGTAGAGATCTGGTAAAATTCAACTACGTCAAAAGTCTATTGGCAAAACGCTGGAATTTGCTGAATATGATGTTTCAGCCAAGCGATATGAATATGAAACGTTTTAAGGATGTAAATTCCCGGCTTGAGCTCCTTTGCCGACAGATGAGGGAAAGAATGCTCAAACTTACGCAATCATTGCCACTTGTCATAGACTCTAATTTTGATGACGATTACGAACTCAAGGGCGAACTGAGGTTCTGTTATAATGATGAAAAATCAGTGCTGAAATTGGACGACGACTGTTATGGTTCGGATTTTCCCAGAATGATTGACATTATCCATACTTGTAATTATGATACCTACTGGGAATGTATTGAACGAATTTCACCGATTTCCGACTCTCTTGATGATGGAATAAGTTGGAATGAACCTCCATTTTATGGGCGGCCTGAATTTGACAATATCATTATCTGCCATGCCATACACAATCGTTCCTACCATCTAAATTATTCTATTCCCGATATTCTGAGACTGAATGATTTCTGGGCAGAAGTTCATCTGACATTTCAAAGCATAACAGAACAGAATGGTACGCGCTATGTACCCTACCATGGTTAACACAAAATCCTGACCCTCATAATGGTCGGATGTTCAGTTGCCGGAAATTGACCGGGATATCCGAAAAGCGTCCTTGAATACGGATATTAAAAAAGGCGATATGCAAAATTGCATATCGCCGAATTATAAGTTGCCACATCAAAGGATGCGATGAAACTCCGAAAGACAGGTTTTGAGTTCTCGCTACCCTTTGTAATCTGCCTGGTTTACTATATAAACTTCCGTAAAGGAATGGAGCCCGCCATCAGGTAACAGAGTTTGTCTCGGTATTTCATAAAAATTTGATGAGTTTCCCAATCAACTTTGGTGTGGCATAATTTCGTTGTCAGGAGAAAGGAACCGCTGTTCCCTGTTTGCTTTTATAACGCAAATTTAAGCATTAGAGTTTAAATAAACAACAGCTCGGCAAAAAAACTTTCATCGCAATGCAACTTTATTGACCTTACTTTCGTCTAACTAGTGTCATTATCACAATAACAGACAAAACTACCACACGCTCTCCGCTTTATAATTTTACAAATCTGTACAAAGCAAATGTTATGGGCTTTCCATGCCCCGATACAATTATGATTTCTCTGAAGGATGTAAATAAAACATACCCCGGCGCAGTGCCACTGCATGTGCTGAAAGGTATAAATCTAGAAATTGCCAAAGGGGAACTTGTCTCAATAATGGGCGCCTCAGGTTCCGGCAAATCCACACTTCTGAATATTCTCGGAATACTTGACAACTACGAAACCGGTGAATATCGCCTTGACGGCACATTGATAAAAAACCTTTCAGAAAATAAGGCAGCAGAATACCGCAATAAAATGATCGGTTTTGTATTTCAGTCATTCAACCTGATCAACTATAAAAATGCGATAGAGAATGTGGCTCTTCCGCTCTTCTATCAGGGAGTAGGACGTAAAAAGCGCAATATCCTCGCAATGGAGCAACTTGATAAGCTGGGACTTGCAGATCGCGCACACCATCTGCCAGGAGAGCTTTCCGGTGGACAGAAACAACGTGTCGCTATTGCACGCGCGCTTATTACAAATCCGGCTATCATACTTGCCGATGAACCTACAGGAGCACTTGACAGCAAGACTTCCCAGGAAGTCATGGGGCTGTTCAAGGAATTGAACCGGCTGGATGGAATAACCACGATCATAGTGACCCATGACCCCGGTGTAGGCAATCAGACCGACCGCCTGATACGTATCTCAGACGGAGTGATTATTTGATTTTTTATAGCTAACATCATCACATCCATAATACAAGTGTTCGATCTATTCCACGAAATATTACAGACCCTTCAACATAATAAACTCAGAACGGCTCTCACCGGATTTGCCGTGGCATGGGGCATCTTCATGCTTATAGTACTTCTCGGAATGGGCAATGGGGTTACTAACTCTTTCCGGGAACAGGCAATGACTCCTGGATCGCAAAAAATCAATATCTGGGGAGGACGTACCTCAAAACCATACCACGGTTATCGTGAAGGACGCGACATACCACTCAAATCGGGTGATATAAACAAAATAGAGAGTGAACATCGCGACTTTGTTGCCGCGGCGAACTCAAGCATATATGGCAGCAACCCCAATATTACTGCCGGCATCCACTCCATCAAATCCAGTTATGTGGGTGTATACCCGTCAGAATTCATATCGTCAGGCGGAAACAAAAAAATGGTCAAGGGACGCTTTATAAATGACCGCGACATGGCCACACAAGCAAAAGTGGTCGTACTTACCGAGCGCGACGAGCAACGGCTATTCCCCGGAGAAGACGGACTTGGGAAATACGTAAACATAAGCGGCCTTTCATTCAAGGTAATTGGCATATATACTGCAAGATGGGGACGCAATACTTATATCCCTTTCACTACAGCCAAAATGCTTGCCGGGAATAACGACCGCTTAGGTAGTGTAAGCGTGCTTTTGCAGAACGTTTCCACTGAAGAGGATGGCAACAAGGCTGAAACCGAACTGCGCAAGACACTGGCTGCCGCCCATGATTTTAATCCCGATGACAATAGTGCCGTATGGATATGGAACCAATTCTCACAGGGAATGAAAGGTCTTGCCGCGATGAATATATTAAACATGTCTATCTGGATTCTCGGATTACTTACGTTGCTCAGCGGCGTAGTTGGCATAAGCAATATCATGTTCGTATCAGTTAAGGAACGCACACATGAAATAGGCATAAGACGTGCCATTGGTGCAAAACCGAGAACCATCCTCATCCAGGTGATTGCAGAGAGCATTGCCATAACGACGCTCTTCGGATATATCGGTATTGTACTAGGGACCATTGTAACGCAAATCCTAGACATGGCTTTCGGCGATACTGATTTCATAACCGATCCGACTGTAAGCCTTTCCACGGCCGCACAAGTGACAGTCGTACTTATTGCCGCGGGCGCGTTTGCTGGACTATTTCCAGCTTTGAAAGCTATAAAAGTAAAACCGGTAGAGGCTCTTCGTGACGAATAACACTATATATACTACATGAAACTTACAATATTCGACATAGAAAACTGGAAAGAGATCGGTGCGACACTCGCCAGAAACAAGACCCGCACTTTCCTAACCGGATTCGGCATATTCTGGGGCACTGCCATGCTTGCAATACTGCTTGGAGGAGCCAGGGGTGCAAAAGACCTGTTGATGCGGAATTTCAACGGATTCGCTACAAACAGCGGAATTATTTTTACAGGCTATACATCCTTGCCATACAAAGGCCATCAGAAAGGGAGATACTGGAACCTTGACATTACCGACATGGAGCGTATGCGTGAGGCATTTCCCGATCTTAAGACTGTCACGGAACAATACACCAGCGGTGGTGTAAGTTTCCGTAACGGCAAATACTCATATTCAGGTTCGGCCAACGGAGCTTCTCCTGAATATTGCGATGTAATGGTACCGACCATATACAGCGGACGATTCATCAACCACGCAGATGTGTCACTTGAGCGTAAAGTGGCTGTCGTAGGTCAGAAGATCGCAAATGAATTGTATCCGGGAGATCCGTCGCCACTGGGCAAAGACATATTGGTCAACGGAATTTCATATAGAATAATAGGCATCGCAGGCCAAACCAATGAAATAAACATCGGTTCACGTATTGATGAATCCGTAATGCTTCCAAGCTCTACCTACCGCAGGGCCTTCCGCCGCGGGAATAATGTTGACGTGATAATGATGGTTGCCAAAGATGGTGTGAAAATATCAGATCTGGCACCTCAGATAAAGCGTCTTCTATTCGTGCACCACAGCATAGCGCCAAACGATCTTTCTGCCTGCGACATATTTGATGTATCGGAACAGTTTGAAATGGTTGACAACCTATTCATGGGTGTATCCCTGCTTGCTTTCTTCATCGGATTCAGCACATTGCTCGCTGGAGTCATAGGCATTGGCAATATAATGTGGGTAATCGTCAAGGAGCGCACACAAGAAATCGGCATCAGACGCGCCATAGGAGCAAAACCGTCAGACATAATCGTGCAGATACTCTCCGAAGGAATAATGCTTACAACAGTGGCCGGCACGGCAGGAATATGCCTTGCAACAGCCATACTGGGTTTCACTCAACACCTTACAGCCAATGAGATATCTACCCCACGTTTTCAAATGCAACCGGCACAGGCATTCATCATAATGGCGACATTCATAATACTCGGCACATTGGCAGGACTGATACCAGCAACTAAAGCCATGAAGATAAAGCCTGTAGAGGCATTGAACGACAAATAGACATATATGACAACTAAAAATACGACCATAAAATGAAAAAGTTTTTCAAAATCCTACTATGGGTAATGATTGTAGCGATTTTTATTGGCACATTCATATACCTTATGCTAAACTCCAGAACAAAACAACCGGAATATGAACTTGTAAATCCGTCCGACAATACCATTGAGCGCACAACTGTGCTGACCGGGAAAATAGAACCTCGCGACGAAATTGAGATCAAGCCCCAGATTTCCGGCATCATCAGCGAAGTCGTGGTTGAAGCTGGAGATCATGTAAATACAGGAGATATCATAGCCCGGATAAAAGTAATACCAGACGAAGCACAACTGTCATCAGCCCAAAACCGCGTGCGTGTGGCAGAAATAGCGCTTGAGCAACAAAGGCTGATATACGAGCGTACAAAAAGCCTGTATGATAAAAAATACGAAAGCCGCGAAAAATTCGAGTCGGACCAGGCCGCTTACAACCAGGCAAAATCAGAGCTTGAACAGGCAAAAGACCAACTCGCCATAGTCAGGGACGGCGTTTCGTCCACAAACGCGCAAGGATCGAATACTCTTGTGAGATCCACAGTCACTGGCGTCGTGCTTGAGGTACCTGTCAAAGTAGGCACATCCGTGATCCAGGCCAATACATTCAATGATGGGACAACCATTGCCAAAGTAGCCGATATGACCGACCTCATTTTCGTCGGGAAAGTTGATGAAACAGAAGTAGACCTATTAAGCGAGGGGATGCCCACCCGCATATCAGTAGGTGCTGTCAACGGCTCGGATATTGGAGCTACAATAGAGAAAATCGCGCCTATAGCAACCGATGAAAACGGGACCAACACATTTGAGATAAAAGCCGCCCTTGCCATTGATTCAATCACGGCGAAATTGCGTGCCGGATATAGCGCCAATGCGACCGTAATACTTGAAAAAGCGGAGAATGCCTTCTCCGTACCTGAACGCGTGGTTGAATATCAGGGAGACAGTGCTTTCGTATACCTCCTTAAAGGAGAAGACAAACCGCAGGAATTTGACCGCATAGCAGTGAAGACAGGAGTGTCAGACGGATTGCAAGTAGAGTTAAAAGAAAGCAGCCTGACCAAAGAAAGCAAACTGCGCGGCAATACGATAAACGAAAAATAAAGTCATACCGATATTTCCGGATGTAATATGAAAATCATATATAAATCTCTATTGTTTGTGGCGGCGCTCTCAGGTACGCAAATGGTATCAGCCGAAACATGGAGCCTTGAGCAATGTGTGGAATACGCCGTAACAAACAATTTTTCCGTAAGAAACAGTCTTCTGAACATCACAGATGGCGAACAATCAGTAATTGAGGCAAAAGATCGGTTTCTGCCTTCTATAAACGCCAGCGCTTCAGAAGGAGTAAGTTTCGGACGCGGCCTCACAGCATCCAACACATATGCCGACCGAAACACTTCAAATCTGTCATGGGGTGCGTCTCTCAACCTGCCGTTGTTTCAGGGGTTAAGCGAATACAGGCAATTGAAGGTTGCAAAATCCAATCTACAAAAACTGCTTTATGAGCATGAAGCAGTAAAAGACAATATCACATTGAATGTCATAACCCAATATCTCCAGGTTCTTTATGCTAAAGAAGTATGCCAGTCGGCCCGCAGGCAACTTGAGCACACCACATATGAGGTCGGCAGACAGAAGGTGCTGGTAGAACAAGGGAAAGTTGCCGAAGCCGATCTTCTTGATGCCGAGGCACAGATGGCACAGGACAAACTTCAGGTAGTAAACTCTGAAAATGACATACAAGTATCACTTGTAGAACTCGCCAATCTCCTACAGCTCCCTACAGCCGTTGGATTTGACATATTGCCAATTACCGAAGGTGAACCTATCATTCCCACATATGATGCCGTGTTCAACGCAGCGTTGATACATAATAATTCCATACTTGCATCAAAACAAGGTATAAAAGTTGCAGATCAAAATATATCCCTGGCAAAAACCGGATATATGCCACGACTGAATTTCAGTGCCGGAGTAGGGTCAAGTTATTACACAGTAAGCGGATACAAAAGTGATCCGTTCGGAGAGCAGATGCGGCATAATTTGTCAACCTCTCTCAGCGTAGGTCTTTCAATTCCGATCTTTGACGCATTCTCTACAAGAAATTCCGTGCGGAAAGCACGATTACAAAAAATATCAGCAGAGCTTGAACTGGACCGTCAGCAGTCGGAACTTTTCAAAACCATACAGTTGGCATATTACCAGGCACGGGGAGCACGCGACAGATATTTCGCATCGCAGGAAACACTTGAAAAAACAACATTGTCATTTGATGCAACCCGTGAGAAATACAACCTCGGACGTGCCACCCCATATGAATTTGAACAGGCAAAAAACAATCTATACCGCACCCAGATTTCATCCATCCAGGCTCATTACGAATATCTTTTACGATACAGGATACTTTTATTCTACCAGAACAACAGGATCTGATCTCATGTGTGTTCATAAATGAGACCTGCTAAAAACCTAAAAAGGATAACGCGGTAACCAAAAGGCAGTTAGAAACAAAGCGCCGGGTATTGTACCCGGCGCTTTGTTTCTAACTGCCTTTTGGTTATATTGTTGACATATCAGGATATACCATTACAACATAACAAGGCATAGAGATAAGGCAATTATCCTATATGGCCGGCTATCATTTTTTCGCGATTCGTCTTGTTATGCGCTCGCCCGAGGCATCAACCGTTTCCACAATATATATACCGGCCGGAAAAGAGGCAAGCAGCGACATGTAGTGTTCATTCCCCAGATTCTGAATCATGGGAATCCCTGATAGAGAATATATATTAGTCTTTACTGTTTCTGACATATTTGTTTCCGTGACATTCACGTCCGAAGTGTCATCCAGTTTGAATACAACCTCAGAACCAGCTGGAAGAAGCGGTGTTTGTCCGTCGAAAACCATTGCAAAATATCTGTTGCCAGGCTTTCCAGGAGACAGCACGCCAGATACAGTGAAATCTGTGGTATCCCCTTTGCCTACAAATATGGCATCTGTTTGGAAATGAGCCAATGATGAAACATTTCCAGCTTCATATGGGAATATTACGACACTCAATATGCGCCCAAAGTAGCCTTCATCGCACACTATTGTGCCATTAAAAATGATCCTGTCTTTGTCTACGCATTCCGGATCTCCTTCTACAGAGAAACCTGTGGCTCTAACAACGGTATTCTGCGGAATCGGGTGCAATTCCACTTCCATTCCGTCAGAAATGATTGTATTGGTGCTTTCATTGACAAGATATAGCGTATAACTTCCCGCATCGGGATATTCTGCTGTTGCGAAATGATTGAAGATACCCGTGTATATAATTTCCATTTTTTCACCGGGAAGAATATCAACCGGATATGGCTCTGATTTGGCTATAGGTGTAGTGCCGGATGCAAGGGTGGGAGTTATCTTTCCTATGAACTCAGTTTCACCATTGTTTACGAATGTGGCTTTCAGGCGGAACAAATTGCCAAGATATACCGGTGTCAGCAATTCAATGTCCTCCGACAATATGTTTGTCAATACCGGAGCGTCGAATGTACATTTGCCGTTTTTCAATGTCATTACCACTTCTTGCATGCATGAAAGTTTGACCGGAACATCTTTCCATACGCCGTCTGATCCACACATTACTGGAGTAATGGTGTAATTTCCGCTTCGCAGGGTAGATGGGATTCCGGAAATATAACTGCTTTCAGTTCCAAGACTCGGAATTGAGAATCTTGTAGAAGATGTCCCGTATTTTATTTCACCGGTTTCACTGTTGGTAAATTTTATTCCAAGTGTCCCATTTGCAGTACCGATGGAATAATTGATTATTCTGTTGCCTATCTTCAACAAGTCCCCAGGCCTGACATCACTATTGGCATTAACTGGAGTTACAAAAAATCCTTGATCCATCATCAGATTAAGGTACATTTTAGAACCGGCTTTTGGCCTGTGGATATTGGCTATCACAGCTTGATCGAAATTAAATCCAGACATAGAGCCACCGATACCTTGACTGTAAGGATTGAGAGCCGATAGTCTAAAATAACCGTCGCTCATTCCTCCCCATCCCCAATTGATATGAAAATACCCGTCAGAACTATATCCGTCGCATACGAACGAATGTCCGCCCGAATTACTTGAGCCGGAATACTGCACAGGACCATGGTCACGCAATTGGCCATAAATGAAATCCTCCCATTCAAGCTGTCCGAAATAGTCTCGTTCTGCATATCTTACTCCCTGATCGTAATCGAAATAGTTGACCAGTGCTGATGCAACCAAAGCATCAGGCGCCCCGCTTTGCAAAGGAGAATAATTCATTTCCGTACTGACACCGCATGAATACATCAGGTTGGCTACGGCATATCTCTGCTGTTCTGTTCCTGCGTTTCCTGCATATGAGTCCAGCATATTTTCCCAATCATATGTTATTTGGGAAAAATCAAGTGAAATCCAGTCGTTCCTGTAGAAATACTGATGCTCTCCTTTACCCTGGGCCGGCCATTTATGGTATGCCATAATCTGAGCCATTGCAGTTGCGACACATCCCGTGACGGATTGCAACCCGTCATATGACGGGCATAAAGCATTATACGGTGCATCCTGATTCCAACGTGTAGTTATCATCGGCTCAATGGACGGATATTCCGGACGTGTCGCAGCCATGGGCCGGTCAATTGCCATATTATCTATCTGACGCGCATACTCATTGAGCCACCATATCATGGCAGGCGGCATTTCCGGTGAAGAGAATGTGCTGTCATCAGAGTAACCCAGTATAGGATCTGTACAATCATCGGCACTTAAAACCAAATAACCACCTTCCCCTTTTGAACAGAATACATATACAGCAGGAGATTGGGATGAATTGGAAAAAACACAATATTCCGGCTTCAATCCAGGGTGTTTTCCTGACAACACCTTTGATGCGCCAGGCGATTCTAGCGCTCTGGCAAGTGCCTTTTCTGGTGTGAGGCGCTTTGCCGAGATTGTTTCAACGCCCGCACCTAAAAACAGAGACAGAATCAGAATTGTGATAATCTTGTGAAAAGCCATCTTTAAAAATATTTCATGAGTCCACAAAGATACCGTTTGCCAATATCATTTGCAATAGTTAACATCTTTATTTATCTGCTTTTCGAAGCAATTATTTATTGTTGGGGTGCGCAATACCTTTACTGCCGTTTCAAATTGCCATTGATAAGAGCCGGACATGAGCAAAATGCATATGTAGCTAAAATAACACTCAAGCGATTGTTAAAAAACGATAATTAACCGACTTTTATTTTCTTTATCATTTCTAATTACATAGATTTGTAGTGCAGATTATTCTCTGAAAGTTAAATGGCTCCCCTTTCGGATTGAATAGATGCCAGTTATTTCATAATGGAGCCTGCAATCATTCATAGACGAGACATGAAAAAACTCCACACAGTTCTTGCATTTGTCACGCTAGCATTATTTGGTTCTTCCGCGCAATCATACCGATCTGTGGCTGTAAACCTAAATGATGGAAGTAATGTTGAAATCAATCTTTCCGACAACTTGTCGGCAACATTCAGTGAAGACGCGTTAATTCTCAGTAATGGCGATCAGGAGGTATCAGTTCCTCGTAATAACATAAAATCATTCACATTTTCCAAGGATCCTTATTCAGGCATTTCGGAAATAGAATCTGAAAAAAACAGTCCTACGTTAATCGGGGCGAATATGGTGTTTGACTGCCTGCCTGAAAATTCAAAAATAACCGTCTACGACCTTGCAGGCGTCGTGCTGAAAGAAGATATCGCCAGTGGTTTTTATTCCATAGACCTGTCAGAATTCACATCCGGCCCGGTTATAGTAAAAGTCAACGGAATCTCTTATAAAATAGCCGTGAAACAATGAAAAAGCAATTGATTACACTTTGCGCGGCTACTGCCGCCACTTTCGCGATTTTTGCTGCTAGCGACCGCATTGATATCTTTGACAAAGCAGGCAATTTCGTATCCCTTATGGTGGACGACATACAGTCTATCAACGTCAGCGGCGGTTCCAAAGAAGATGGATACAGCATTGTAAACGCCATTACAGCCAATGGTGTCAGATCCCGTAAGATTGCCGATGCCGGCGATATAATATACATGCCGGTAGATTATAATAAAGCGCATGAAATTGCACTGAAAGATGCTCCCAATGCCCATGTGGTTCTTTACGATTGCCGAAACAATACAGATTATTGGGGCGAGGCTCAAATAGATCCCACCAAACCGGCAGACTGGCACGGTTGCCCTGCAGACGGGAATCCGCATTTCATGATTGATACAGACAAAGGATTTGCTTCCGAATACTCTATAATAGGGCAATATTCCGGAAAGGTCTACACTGACAATCCGAACTTTGTGTTCTGGAGCTCTGCAGAGGATAATCTTTTAGGTCTTGACAGCAACTCGTTTGACATGCCTTTCGAGCCAATTGAAATAGCAGCAACTTCAATTGAGCTTGATACATATAAGGATGCCGCTTTTATAGGCACTTATACAGGTGCCGTCATCACATCCGGAAACGGACGCATCGCCCATGTGCCAGTTACGCTTACAGCGGAGTTCCGCACAAATGGCACATATGTGATGAAAAGTACTGATGAAAATGAATTTGATTTTCTGGATCTATATGACTGGGATGAACAGACAAACAGATTTGCCTATGTGCCCTATTCCGGGCGCCCGGTAAATCCGATGGACCTTGAAATTAAAACAGGGGTTGAAGGAGAGTTTATTGATGGAGGCTTCTGCTTCGCAGCTTTTCATGATCTTCTGGACGATAAGCCTGAAAATGCCATTCATTATATCATCGCAAAAAAAGGACATGAATACACCATAGCTTCAGCTGACGAATATGGTTACCGTATGTTAGTGCAGGCTCTGTCTTCAGAAGATGGTAGTACCCGTTATTTCTATATGGAGAATTATGGAAATAAACATACTGAAGTAACCATGGAATTCTCATATGGTAACAACATAGGGAAAGATTGTACGGCATTTGCCATAAGCAATGGCGAGAAACTGTTCAAATATGACTATCAAGGTGAAGGATATGATCCTGTATTCATTATGCGGGGTTCTGAATACGGCAGTTATACCGGCGATGGTGAAGTTCTGTCTCTTGACGGGTTCGGTAACGGAACTTTTGGAGGCACATCATGCAAATATATCATTCAGAACGGAATGGCATGTGTGACTATAGATGATGAGGTGCATATGTTCATACTTGACAGTAATGCGCATACCTATATTGAAATGTCTTCAGATGTCTGGACAGGACAATCGCAGTATATCAAATCCGATGCCGTAGGCTCTTACAATGGATCGCCAGAAAACTCACAAAACTCTATGCAGATTGATTTTGACAAGAATTTCTCTGGGGCTGATGAACCGGGTACAGCATGCGTGCGTTTCTCTGTAACTCGTAATGATGGATTCGGCGGTTCGGTATACGAGGTCATTGCAAGTTCAGGAAAATATATATATAACGCAGATTCCAAAACAATAATTATAACCAATATTTATGCCGGGACCTCTGCATCTACCTCCGGTAGAAGGAATCTAACGCTAAAAGTCTCTGACGACCTACTGTCAATCTGGATGGACGACTCTGCTGAAGACCGTATATATGGTTTCGGTCGCGATGGCTCATATCTGCTCACCGGAACAGTAAATACTATGACTACAACGGCACCGATAGTGGCTCTGGCCAACAAATATAAGGGAACCCCCAACATGCTGTCATGGGGAAATGCAACTCCTACTGAGGCAACTCTGGATATAAATTCCGACAATACTGCCACTTTTAAAATTATAGGTATGGGACAGGAATTAATTAACAGCACTGTCCCATATGAAATGAATGGTACAACTCTGACACTTAAAGAAGTTACAACCTATGTAGGAGGAGGTCTTATGCCGGAAGAAACCACGACAGACATTGTGTATGTTTTAGGTGAAGACGGATCTTTGACCTCCACCCAGACGATAACCGGAGCTGTCATCAGCATGTTCATGACTTTTGATATAGACCTGTCGTCAGACTCTCTGGTTCCTGAAGAATAAGAAAATATTACAGACCTGTAATATTGATATCTATAAATATAGCGTTGTGCCAAAATATTTGACTTGAGGCACAACGCTATATTTACATGCATTCATGTAAAGCATTTATGGCATAGGACATAAATACCACCGCTTATGAATGACCGGGGGTTATACTGTGCCAATTTCAATATCACGTGCTCCTCCACGCCTAAAAGCATCATTACAGAATGTCGCACATTATTTTGAATAGCACCTCATAAAAAGTTTGATTTAAGGCTATATGCCATTATAGTATCAAATATTATCTATACCATGGATGCCTGATTACAGACATACTTTCAAAATCGGCATCAGACAACCTGCGCACATATAGCAGATCAAGATCAATGTAATCTTTATCCTCCTGCCTGAGCGAGCTGACCATGACACGTCCGGCACAATGCACAAACCGATTTCCACCAATATACAACCCCACATGGTTCACCCTTCCTGTTGCAGGATTTCCGAAAAACAGCAAATCACCTTTCTTATACCCTTTCATAGGGTGCAATGGTATATCGGCACCCTTTTTAGCCTGCTGCGAAGCATTTCGAGGCAAAATTACTCCTTGCGAAAAAAACGCGATTTTAGTCAGCCCTGAACAATCCATTGACTTCGAAGATGTGCCACCCCACAGATAAGGAGTGCCATTCAGGCATATCGCAAATTTGATGACTTCATCAATATCAGCATCCATGCCGTTCCATTCCCTAAAATGTTTTATCTCGTTGCTACGTATATAGCCTTTCCTTCCGTCCGGCAGGACAACCGCCGAAAAACCATATGGGGCAGATTTCCCTCTTTCCAACACAGAACCGTTTACCACATCAGTAAGGCGGTGGACGGCAAGCGTGTCACGTGGACTTTCCGACGAAGGAACGGCATAGTCATAAACATACGTCTGGTCATAGGTTTCTACCACTACCCTATCAGCAGCACGCCATACAGACATTTCCGCGTCTGATTTCAACTTCACTGAATTTTTAATAACATACCCATTATATCCCTCAGGCGTCTCAATACTTAGCCAATCTCCTTCACGCCCGGTTATTTTCAAGGGGGTTCCCATTATAACCTGTGACCCGAGTTCTGCAGCATGACCAGGTTTTTCGCGGACATTTGCTACAGATACCCTCACCAACGCCCAACTCTTGCTGGCAGCAGCGATATCTTGACATAAAAACAGACATAGCGCAATCGCAATCGCTTGCGCCACATGCTTTCTCAAAAATCCAAACATAATTATACTGTCTTAAACAAAAAAATGCGCGCGACGTCGCCTGATTGCCTTAACGTCGCGCGCAGTACTTTCAGCACATCATCCGGATGCGTTTGTCATCAAGCCATAGAAGCCATAACCTGCTTCACATTGTCAGCAAGTGCTTCAGCCTCCTCCATCGTATGGGCTTCGGCATAAATGCGTATGATCGGCTCTGTGTTTGATTTACGCAGATGAACCCACGAGTCCTTAAAATCAATCTTGACACCATCTATGTCTGTGATTTTTTCTGACGAATACTTTTCTTTCATTGCTGCAAGAATCGCATCCACGTCAATATCGGGAGTAAGCTGTATTTTGTTTTTAGCGATGGCATACTGGGGATATCCTTTCTTCAGTTCGCTGACTTTTTTGCCGCTTTTGGCTAGCAGGGTAAGAAACAAGGCGACACCTACAAGAGCATCACGGCCATAATGTGCCTCAGGATATATAACCCCGCCATTACCTTCACCACCGATCACAGCACCGGTCTCCTTCATTTTGGTAACTACATTTACCTCGCCTACGGCTGCTGCGTTATATTCACACCCATGAGCTCGTGTCACATCACCAAGCGCACGCGAACTGCTGAGATTGGAAACGGTAGCGCCGGGAGTATGGCTCAATATATAATCAGCTACGGCCACAAGTGTGTATTCCTCTACAAACATCTCACCATTCTCCATGACAATAGCAAGACGGTCAACATCAGGATCAACAACAAATCCAACATCAGCCTTGCCATTTGCCATCAAAGCGGAAATCTGCGTAAGGTTTTCAGGAATCGGTTCCGGAGTATGGGCAAAACATCCTGTAGCCTCACAGTTCAGCTCTACAATATTTTTTACACCAAGCGCACGCAACAACTGCGGTATAATGATGCCGCCAACTGAATTTACAGCATCTACAGCTACAGTGAAATCAGCCTTTGCAATAGCTTCGCGATCAACAAGATCCAGTGCGAGCACCTGTTCGATATGGCGTCTGTTCCAGGTCTGGTCTGTCAGTATTGAGCCGATCTTGTCATATGTGGCAAATTCAAAATCTTCCGCTTCTGCAATACGCAGCACTTCCTTGCCTTGCATGTCATTCAGAAACTCCCCATCCGAGTTAAGTAGTTTAAGGGCATTCCATTGCGCAGGATTATGCGATGCGGTAAGTATGACACCTCCGCATGCTTTCATCCCGGCTACAGCCACTTCTGTGGTTGGAGTGGAGGCAAGCCCGATATTAACTACATCAAACCCCATTCCTGTAAGTGTTGCGCATACAAGGCTGTCTACCATCTGGCCTGATACACGTGCATCGCGTCCAACTACAATCAAATTTGAACGGCATTCTGAATTTTTACGGATAAAGGAGGCATATGCAGCGGTAAACTTCACAACATCAAGTGGGCTAAGTCCCTCGCCGGGACGGCCACCTATGGTTCCGCGTATGCCGGAAATAGATTTTATCAGTGACATAAGTAACTGTAATATATTGTTTTTAAAGTATTACTGATTCTCTTCTGGCTCGAATTCCCCGCTTGAAGCTGGCGGAAAATATCGCACATCATAGTAATAGAACGGTACTACCTGCGAGATTTCGTTGCTAAGGCCATACTGCGATTTTATTACCAGATTCACACGACAGAACATGCCTAAATAAAGCAACGGGGTCTGCAATCCCGATCCCCACTGTGCCGAACTGCTCAGACTGTAATTATTGAATCTGAACGATGCTGACCCGACAGATAAATCTTCCGAATTTCCCCACCCCTCGGAAAATTTGCCATCGTCAGGATTATACGAATAAAGACTGCTGCGTGTAAAACGGAAATAAACCAGATCATCGTCTTCCGCCATCATTTCCGTATTTCCTTTGCTAAGCACCTGCATATATATGTTGCCCTCTTCGTCAAGACGATAGAAAGGAGCATCGGGTCCGATAATAAAATTATTATCATCCGGAAGATCGAGTATCACATTTTGATCGGCCAAAAAAGTATTTACCGCTTTAGCCTCATCGGTCAGAAGATCGGCATAGCTTTTGCCGTCGTTACATGATGAAGTCAGCATTGCAAATCCGACCGAAGCGGCTGCCAATACCGGAAAGAGCGGTCCAAAGGCTTTGAAACTCATTGTATATTTTGTTATTCGTTATTTATTTGCAATAATTTCTTCCGGAAGATATTTATCAAAAAGAGGCATTATTTCATTGAAGACCTTGATAGCCTCTTCCATGGTGCCATAAAATTCACCTCCAGCAGCATTAAGATGCCCCCCTCCGTTAAAATATTCCTTGCACATCATATTTACTGGGAAATCCCCCTTACTTCGGGACGATATTTTAACATATCCCTCTTCCTCACGCAGGAATATCGAATATACTACATCCGGCATTGTGAGAGGACGGTTTACAAGATCCTCCGTATCGCCTTTTTGATACTGGAATTCATTTAATTCCTTTCGTGTCAGAGTAATAAGGGCTGCATGATGATCCGGAAAGACCGAAAGGTTATTGAACATTGCATAGCCGTTGAGACGCAAACGGTTAAGCGAATTTGAAAAATACACCTTACGATAAATGACATCCTTGTCCATACCACGCCTGATAAGATCGGCAACCACCTCATACAAATCCGGGTCGTTGGAATTATATGAGAAATTTCCTGTATCAGTCATCATGCCGGTAAACAGGCATTCTGCACATAAACGGTCTATGCACTCCCCCATACCAAGCGCCATAAGCACTCGGTAAACGAGCACGGAGGTAGAACTCTGCTCCGGATGCGAAATTGTAACATCAGGAAATGGATCAGGATGCAGATGATGGTCTATCATCACCTTTTTTGCCGGCGAAGCCATCATAGCCTGCTCCATATGGTCAATACGCTTAGGCTCGTTATAGTCCAGACAAAAAAGCAAATCCGCATTCTCCATAAGCCTCCCGGCATAATCTTCCGAACGGGAATATATCACAATGTCTTCAGCACCTGGCAAAAATGACAGATATTTCGGAGGTGTATCCGGTGTGATTACTTTTGCTTTCTTACCCATATTCCACAGGGCACGACGCAGTCCCAAAGAAGAACCCATAGCATCTCCATCAGGAGACAAATGGCATGTAATCACTATATTGCGGGACGTAACCAGAAGTTCGTCCAAATCTTGCAATTGATCTTTGTCAATTATATTCTTGAGCATCTTGATGAAAAAAAATCGTATCTCTGCGTTTTAACATGCAAAGATACGACAATCAATTCACAAACCATCAATTTGCCTGTCAAAAATATCACAGACAGCCATTCTTTTTACTTTATTTCACTTTGGAAAGTACAGATTATTACACCGCCTCAGCCTTTTGCAACCTCACTTATCAAAGCGCACCAACCTGCAATGCGGGGTGCGGTAAGCTCCGGATGATTCACTTCATCAAGAAGCAACCCTTCAGCTTCCACAGCATTCTCGGCCACGGCACCGGAATGTTCGAAATGGTAGCCTACAACATCATATGGCGCTATGAGTTTCGCACCGGTATCTTTAATCCTATTGCGGATCTCACCTACTGCAGAACAGAATGTATCGCTCATCGTCTCATCGCCACAACCGAAGACAGCCACATATTTCCTGCTCAGATCAAGGACAGACATCCCGGCAAGAAAGTCATACCAATCGTCCTGAAGCGCGCCGTCGTTCCATGTACTTGAACCGAGCACCAATACCTCATAGCCGCCGACGTCAGACGGCGGAGTGGACGCCACATCATGGATATCTGCTTCTGAAACACCCAAAATACGCCCTATATCATGTGCGACCTTTTTTGTAGTCCCAGTTGTAGATCCGTAAAATATACCGATTTTTTTCATAATTATATTTTTTATTGGAATAACGATCATTGGGGCTCTAAAGTTCGGATAAAGACCACAAGAATGCCGTTTCACATTTTTTAATCATTTCAATGTAGATGCTCTATTGATTTAATTAGAAAACCGTTGGGGCTATAATGCATTTTTAGTAACTTTGCGGCTTGAAAATCTACCTCGCAAATCTTATTTTATCAAATGGCAGATATTAAAGATATCAAAACCGCCCTTATATCAGTCTTTCATAAAGACGGATTAGACGAAATTCTCAAGTTACTCCATGATAACGGAGTAAAATTTCTTTCGACGGGAGGAACCCGTAGTTTTATTGAAAAATTGGGATATCCATGTGACGCCGTGGAGGATCTAACATCATACCCATCAATACTCGGTGGTCGAGTAAAAACTTTACATCCAAAAATTTTCGGCGGCATACTTAACCGCCGTGAAAACGAAACCGACCGTCAAGAGACTGCACAATATCAAATCCCGTCAATAGATCTTGTAATAGTCGACCTTTACCCGTTTAAAGAAACGGTCGCTTCTGGTGCATCTGCAGAAGACATAATTGAAAAGATTGACATAGGAGGTATTTCACTCATCCGTGGTGCTGCAAAAAATTTCAATGATGTTGTAATCGTTCCGAGCAAAATGCAATATGAGGCTCTTCGTCGCATACTAGCAGACAACGGAGCCAAAACCACTCTCGCAGATAGACGCTGGTTTGCAAAAGAAGCCTTTGCGGTTTCCTCTGAATACGACAGCGCCATCTTCAACTACTTCGACGGAGAAGAGAATCCTACAGCACTCCGTATAGCTATTGACGGTGAAAAAGCCATGCGTTATGGAGAGAATCCCCATCAGAAAGGCTATTTCTTCGGACGTCTGGACGAGTTGTTCGAGCAAATTCATGGTAAGGAGATCTCATACAACAACTTACTTGATATTGACGCAGCCACGACTCTGATGGCAGAATTTACCGAGCCGACTTTCGCCATATTGAAGCACAACAATGCATGTGGTGTCGCATCACGTCCGACAATACTTGACGCTTGGAAGGACGCTCTCGCCGGCGATCCGGTTTCAGCATTCGGAGGAGTGCTCATCACCAATGGCACCATAGACGGAGCTGTGGCGGAAGAGATCAACAAGATATTCTTTGAAGTGATCATCGCTCCTGGATATGAACCGGAAGCGCTTGGCATACTTGAACAGAAAAAAAATCGCATAATCTTACGCCAAAAAGGGAGCCTGGATACTACATGCCAGTTCCGCTCGGTACTTAACGGTGCGTTGGTCCAGCAACGTGACCTGCACACGGAAACCGCTGAGGATCTGCGCACAGTCACCACTACAGAAGTAAATTCAGACAGAATAGAAGACCTGCTTTTCGCAAACAAACTTGTAAAACACTGCAAGAGCAATGCCATAGTGCTTGCAAAAAACAAGCAATTGTGCGCAGCAGGTGTAGGACAGACATCACGTGTTGACGCCCTCCGTCAAGCAATTGAGAAAGCGCAGACATTCAATTTCGACCTAAATGGAGCCGTAATGGCATCTGACGCATTTTTCCCATTTGCAGATTGCGTTGAAATCGCTCACAACGCAGGTATTGACGCGGTCATCCAGCCTGGTGGATCCATACGTGATAACGACTCCATAAAATATTGCGACGAAAACGGCATAGCTATGGTAATGACCGGTTTCCGGCACTTCAAACACTAATCAAGGAGACTACCCACCGGAATAAATTGCATATATACTAAAACAAAGTATATCTCCTGCATAAATTCCAAATAAATCAGACAACAGACATGAGATTATTCTCACTAACAAAAGAAATAGCAATTGACCTCGGAACTGCCAATACCGTCATAATCCACAATGACAAAATTGTGATTGACGAGCCGTCAATTGTGGCTCTTGACCGCAATGACAAACTCATTGCCGTAGGAAAAGAAGCGCAACTGATGCAAGGCCGTGAACCTGCGGGAATACGCACGGTACGTCCGCTTCGCAAAGGCGTGATTGCAGATTTTAATGCGGCCGAACTGATGATTCGCGGTCTGATCAAGAAAGCCAGTTCAAAAAGCAACTGGTTCTCCCCCTCCCTACGCATGGTTGTCGGCATCCCCTCTGGCTCTACCGAAGTTGAAATCAGAGCCGTGCGGGATTCCTCCGAGCATGCCGGCGGACGCGATGTTTACATGATTTATGAACCTATGGCAGCAGCTCTCGGCATAGGCCTTGACGTAGAAGCCCCGGAAGGAAACATGATTGTGGATATAGGCGGCGGAACCACAGAAATCGCAGTCATATCGCTTGGTGGCATAGTAAGCAACCGCAGCATACAGATAGCCGGCGATGACCTTACCGAAGACATCCAGGGGCATATGCGCCGCGCACACAACGTACGCGTCGGAGAACGCACTGCCGAACTTATAAAAATGAATGTCGGTTCAGCCCTTACCGAGCTGGAGAATCCTCCGGAAGACTTCGTTGTGCATGGTCCCAACCAAATGACGGCACTTCCCATGGAAATTCCCGTTTCATATCAGGAAATTTCACATTGTATTGAGAAGTCCGTTACAAAAATCGAAACCGCCGTACTAAGCGCCCTGGAACAGACCCCCCCGGAACTATATGCCGATATTGTCCGCAATGGCATATGGCTAGCAGGTGGTGGCGCCATGCTCCGTGGCCTGGACAAACGACTGACCGATAAAATCGGCATCCAGTTCCATGTGGCAGAGGATCCACTCCTTTGCGTAGCCAAAGGTACTGGTGTGGCACTGAAAAATATTGAAAATTTCTCATTCCTCATTCGATAATTTTATTTATCCTTATCAAGGCTTCCCTCTATCAGATACAGCGGGAAGCCTTGATAAATTCATTTACAACCAAGAGTCTACGGATAAGTGCGCAATCTGCTAAATTTCTTTCTTCGCTACAGCGCGTGGTTCGTCTTCATATTCTATGTAGTGCTGAGTTGCTGGCTACTATTCAAAAAAAATCCATACCAGCACCACGTATATCTAACGTCGGCAAACGCAGTTGCTTCTGGCATCTATGATGTCACAAGCAATATAACTTCATATATCGGATTGCGTGACATAAATGAAGACCTGCAACGCCGCAACGCCGCACTTGAATCGGAGGTCATAATGTTACGCCAGCAGGCACGCCGGCTGAACCAGACCATCCTGCAAGACTCCATGCGCAGGCTCGACTCTATCGGCCAATATGAATTTGTCATTGCGTCCGTTATAAACAACAGCGTGATAAGACCATACAATTACATAACGATAGACAAAGGTTCTGCCGACGGGATAGGCCCCGAAATGGGGGTAATGGATCAGAATGGAGTTGTAGGAGTGACAAATATCGTAGGGACGCATCATGCACGTATTATTTCGTTACTTAATCCGAATTTCAGGCTATCATGTAAATTACGCGGTAACGATGCTTTCGGATCACTCGTCTGGGACGGGGAATCTCCATCCGAAGCACTGCTTGAAGAGCTTCCGAAACAGGTTCGTTTCCAGCAAGGAGACACTATAATCACCTCCGGATACTCTGCCATGTTCCCGGAAGGGATTCCTGTAGGCACGGTATTAAGTTCCACAAGAGGAGAGGATGACAATTTCCATACCCTACGCATAAAATTGCTCACGGACTTCACCACATTGTCTACGGTAAAAATCATTTCCAACCGCGACATTGTGGAGATCAAAGAAGTGGAGGCTGATCTGCCACGCGTCGCATCCGGGACCACCTCCACGAGCAAACTATAACATACAATTATTCATAATCAACTATAGTTTTGTAGTATAACCAAAAATGGCGAAAGAAACTATAAAATTCGCATTTATGTTTGTAGCGCTCACGCTCTGCCAGGTTGTGGTATTCAACCACATTTGCCTTTTCAGCGTGGCGATACCATTGGTTTTTATCTACTTTATTGTAAAATTACCTGTCACTCTCGGCATAAGTTGGGTTATGACACTTTCCTTCGTGCTAGGTCTTACGGTAGACATCATGTCAAACACACAGGGGATGAATGCGCTTGCCTGCACCATACTTGCAGTGACCCGTTTACCGGTTCTTCATCTATATATGCCTCGTCATGATGCAATTACTAATCCAGAACCATCCATACGCACTCTCGGGCCGGCAATATTCATGAAATATGCTGTAACATTGAGTGCGATTTACTGTACGCTTTTTTTCACGATAGAGGCTTTCACTTTTTTCAACCCGATGCACATGTTGCTGAAAATTGCGAGTTCAACACTGCTCACATTCATTGTCATTATGGCGATTGACGGCTTTACTACGTCAAGAAGATAAACTGTTGCCTCAAACTTCCGGAAAGGCAAAACATGTAACCATGCAGGCCTGTCAGACGGATTGATTTTTGCCGTGACACCCATATGAGAAAAGATTACAAGCTAGAAAAAAGAAAATATGTGATCGGTGGCTTCATAGTAGTCATCGCCATAATATATGTCTTACGCCTGTTCACACTACAGATACAGGACGATAAATATAAAGATTATGCCGATAATAACGCTTTTTTGCGAAAAACGGTATATCCTTCACGTGGCCTCATCTATGACCGCAACGATTCACTTGTAGTTTATAACCAGCCTGCATATGATGTAATGATGATACCACGTGATGTGCATGATTTCGATACACTTGATTTCTGTCGCACTCTCGGCATCACCCCCGATGAATTCCGTGCACGTATAAAAGCGATGAAAGAATCACGCAATTACAGCTCTTATACGCCACAGACGCTTATCACACACCTTTCCGCCAAAGATTACGGAAAATTACAGGAAAAACTATATCGCTATCCAGGCTTCTTTATTCAAAAACGCATTTTACGTGAATATACCTATGAAGCTGCCGGCAATGTGCTCGGCAACATACGTGAAGTTTCCGAGCAGGACATAGAAAAAGACAACTATTACCAACCTGGAGATTACTGCGGCGACCTTGGAATAGAAAAAAGCTACGACAAGTTTTTGCGTGGTGTAAAAGGTAAAGAAATCCTTATCCGAGACGCAAGAGGCAGAATCCGCGGAAGATTTGAAAACGGTGCACGGGACATAGCGCCAATATCAGGCAAAGATCTCAAACTAAGCCTTGACATAAAGTTACAGGAATATGCCGAAAGCCTTATGGTCAACAAAATTGGCGCCGTAGTGGCAATTGAACCGTCAACCGGGGAGATCCTCGCCCTGGTATCAAGTCCGACATACTCACCGCGCACACTTGTGGGACGTGAGCGTGGCAAACACTACCGCGAGCTTGTCAATGACAAATACAAACCGCTGTTCGATCGTGCCCTTATGGGCGCATATCCCCCCGGTTCCACTTTCAAACCATCGCAAGGTCTGATTTTCCTACAGGAAAACATAGTGACACTACAAACGCCATATCCATGCTACCACGGATACATCAATGGCGGCCTTAAAGTAGGATGTCACACGCACGGATCACCGATCCAGCTAAAACCGGCACTCCAGACCTCCTGCAATGCATATTTCTGCTGGGGATTTAAAGCCATGATAGACAAGCGATCCAAGTACGGGTCATCAGACAAAGCCTTTGAAATATGGAAAAACCATCTCGTATCGCTTGGATACGGATATAAGCTCGGAGTAGACCTGCCGTCGGAAGGACGAGGTTTCATCCCCAATGCAAAATTTTATAATAAATGGTACGGTGAAGGAAGATGGAGCGCAAACACCATTATCTCAGTATCCATCGGCCAAGGGGAAATCCTTGCCACACCACTCCAGATAGCAAACCTCTGCACGACCATTGCCAACCGTGGATGGTTTATCACCCCTCATGTGGTAAAAGAGATCAAAGACACTGTAATTGATGAGCAATACAGGACACAGCGTCATCCGACAATTGACCGGCATCATTTCGAAGATATTGCCGAGGGTATGCGTATGGCAGTCACAGGGGGTACATGCCGCCTCGCCAATCTGCCGGACATCGAAGTCTGTGGCAAAACCGGTACCGCCCAGAATCCACACGGCAAAGACCACTCTGCGTTTATAGGTTTCGCGCCATACCGCGATCCGAAGATTGCAGTATGCGTATATGTGGAAAACGCCGGATTCGGCGCCACATATGGTGTCCCGATCGGCTCTCTTGTCATTGAGAAGTACCTGACCGGACAGATTTCACCCTCACGTAAATATCTTGAGGAACGCATGCTGAATTCTAATACAATAATCTATAGCGGGGTTAAAAAACACTGACACCGCACCGTTATATTCCGCAACAATGGCAAGACGAACCAACACATATCCAACCATCGGACGTCCGCTGAGGAAACGCTCCAGCGAGGGAGACTCCATATTCAAAAATGTAGACTGGTTTACCGTCATACTCTATTTGCTTCTGGTTATCGCCGGAGTATTCTCAATATATGCTGCAAGCTACGACTATGACCATGCAAACATTTTTTCGTTTGAAGAGTTTTCAGGCAAACAGATAAGATGGATCGGGCTTTCATTACTGCTAGGCCTTGTGCTTCTGATTGTAGATGCACGTATGTATGAGACTTATGCATATCCCATCTATCTTGCATTGTTATGCCTGCTTGTGGTCACCATCTTCATAGCCCCGGACATCAAAGGCTCGCGTTCCTGGCTTGTATTAGGATCTATGAGCCTGCAACCGGCAGAATTTGCAAAATTCGCCACCGCGCTAGCACTTGCCAAACTGTTCAGCGGATACAATTTCAATCTTAATGCATCGCCACGCAATTATCTCAAGGCCCTTCTCATAATATTCACCCCTATCATACTTATTCTGGCACAAAAAGAGACCGGTTCCGCACTGGTATACATGTCGCTGTTTTTCGTGCTTTACCGAGAGGGGATGAGCGGCCTTGTGCTGTTCGCTGCCCTTTTTGCCATTGTTGTCTTTGTTGTAGCCATCAAATATTCGGAAGCGCTTATTCTAGGCATCCCCTCAGGGCAATTCTTCATATTCTGCATGATAATGGCGCTTGCTGTAGGAATGTTGGCTGTTTATGTGCGCAGGTTTGAAGTCGCGCGCAATGTGCTGTTATGGTTCCTGGGAAGCGCTACTGTTGAATGGGCACTTACATTCTGGGGTCTTCAACTGTCGGGATATGTATATTTTTTATCCGTGATAGGCATCGCCATGGCATACTGCCTCTTTGAAATGTTGCGCCTGAAAGCACGGAAACTGATAATAACCGTAATTACGATCATTCTCTCTGTAGGATTCCTGATGTCGGTGGATATGGTCTTCAGCCATATGATGCCACACCAACAAAAACGCATAAAAGTAGCGCTGAACATGGTTGAAGATCCACGTGGAGACAGCTATAACGTAAACCAATCGAAAATAGCGATCGGATCGGGAGGAGTGACAGGAAAAGGATTCCTAAAAGGGACACAGACAAAACTTAAATATGTGCCTGAACAACACACCGACTTCATTTTTTGCACAATCGGTGAAGAAGAAGGATTCATCGGCACCAGCATTGTAGTGCTCCTGTTCCTGATTCTAATATTACGTGTGATCTCTATCGCGGAACGCCAGCCTACCACATTTGTAAGAGTATATGCCTATTGCGTGGCATCTTATCTTATATTCCATTTCTGCATAAATATCGGCATGGTCATAGGCATATGTCCTGTAATCGGCATACCACTGCCATTCTTCAGCTACGGAGGCTCTTCTTTGTGGGGATTCACGTTCCTGCTTTTCATACTGCTCCGTCTGGATGCATCAAGACGTACGCGTTTCGCCCAATAAAGAGGATTTTCCATGAATATGGATATAGGCAGCAGTTTTTTTGGAATTTGGTAGTATTTGTTAGGAAAATTTTGTAGCTTTGTGTTGCAAAACATACACCCTAAGCTATGTTATAAAATGATTAAGCGAACACTTGACAGAGTATTGAGCGAAGACATGTCGGAGATATGGGCTGTGCTTGACAATGACGAAAAGCGCAGAATTATTGACGCATTCACTATACATCACTTCAAAAAAAACCAACGGATATACGCCGAAGGGGAGGAACCGGAATATCTCTGGTGCCTTCTTCAAGGGAAAGTAAAGAAGTTCAAGGATGGAGTAGGCGGTCGTGTACAGATACTCCGTCTTATACGCTCAGTGCAATATTTCGGTTACCGCGCATATTTTGCCAAGGAAAGATACAACTCCTCTGCCGCAGCCTTTGAAGCGTCAATTGTCGGCACTCTGCCAATGACATTGGTTGAGGATATGATTAACAAGAACAACAAACTCGCATGGTTCTTCATACACGAGCTGTCACGTAATCTCGGAGGCGCCGATACACGCATTGTAAATCTCACGCAGAAACATATCCGTGGCCGTCTGGCAGAAGCCCTCATCGTGCTAAGGGATCATTACGGATTTGAGGATGACAACCTTACACTGCGCATATATATGGCGCGCGAAGATCTTGCCAACCTGTCAAATATGACCACATCAAACGCGATACGCACCTTGTCAGGCTTTGTAAATGAAAAGCTGATAACCGTTGACGGCAGAAAAATCAGCATACTGAATGAACCGGAACTGCGCAAGATCTCCAAATACGGCTAACAAAATTTGGTATATCCATTGACAATAAACCCCACTCCGCTTCAAATATCTTTTTTTGCGGCTGTGGAGTTTTTTTTTACAACCATATGTCAGCAAACTGCACTTTGTTTTGTTATATAGTTGAAACCTGTTTTATTGCATAATTACTTATTCACGTTTACAACTTGATTATGAGATGGATTTCGACTTTTATTTTATCGGCATTCCTATGTCCGGCCGAAATATCCGCATCTTCTCCTGAAAGATTGCAGGAGAATGGTTCACAACATGCAACGACGACGTCTGTAGCCGAAATCACTCCTTCTAAAAACATAATTTCTTCAGATACCACAAAAATTCTTGCTGAAAGCATAGAAAACATCCAGATAGAAACTCCACGTAAAATGAATATCGTGGAGCAGGTAATCAATTATTTTGACAAAGCCAACAAACCGAAAGCACACAAACGCTTTGACTTCACTATAGTAGGCGGACCTAGCTACAATGCATCCACAAGTTTTCAACTTGCAGTGATGGGAGCGGCATTATACCATTCACGCATGGATTCCATCACTCCCGTATCAAATGCATCACTTTTTGTGCAAGGATCATTGACAGGATTTTATCGCGTCGGGCTTTCAGGAGACCATTATGGGCCTGAAGACAAATACCGCATGCGCTATTGTGCAGATTTTGCCCATATACCGCTAAAATTCTGGGGCATCGGATATGAGACAGAATCACAAAACTCAAATGAAACCAAATATACCGAATTGAGGTCGGCATTATGGTGCGACTTTCAATGGCGTCTTGCGGACAACCTGTATTTCGGACCGTCTGTCAACTTCCATTATGCAAAAGCAACCAAGGTAACGCGACCGGAATTGTGGAACGGACAAGACTTGCGTATCTTCGACTATGGGCTCGGACTTGGATTCATATTCTCATTTGATACACGAGATGTGTCTACCAACGCATCAAGCGGTATAAACCTGAACATCAAACAATATTTTTATCCAGGTTTCCTTAAAAACAGATACGCATTCTCCTCTACAGAATTCACATTCGGTATATACAGGCAACTATGGAAATCAGGAGTCGTCGCTGCACAGTTACACACCATGGCCACATACGGCAACACCCCTTGGAGCATGTTGCCTACCGTTGACGCGTCCAAAGGAATACGTGGGTATTTCGAAGGGAGATACCGCGACAAAAATGAAGCCGATGTAGTGATTGAACTCAGACAACACATATGGAAACGCTTTGGCGCAGTAGCATGGGGAGGTGTCGGTTCTGTATTCCGGCACTTTAGCGATGTCAGATTAAACACATTATTGCCCAGTTATGGAATCGGAATCCGATGGGAATTCAAAAAAAAGGTAAATGTCCGTGTTGACTACGGTTTCGGAAAACGTTCCTCTTCAATAAGTCTTGGCCTATACGAAACATTCTAACCTCTTTTAGTGTTAAATAAGTAGCTCCGTCAAGTAATTGTCAAAATTGTTTTAATATATATTCGGGGAAAGAGCAAAAAAATTCGCCGAAGAAATATTAAAATGATCCGTCCGATATACAAGACGATTTTGAACGGTTATTTGTAACATAAACAGGGGTACTTGTTTTCACAACTATATTTATACAGTGTAAAAGAGGGATAATTAAAAGGCCAATGAAACCTATACGTGAAATAATATTTTCAATCATTTCAGCAACCAGATGTCTGGTAATATGGATTGTAGCGGTATTGCTGATACCCAATATACTTCTTGACTGTACTGAAAGCATACCGACATTATGGAAAATTGCAAATATTGCGATTCCCGCTGGAATGTATATGATAATACTCATAGCAAATAAACGTACTGGCTGGATGGCGATGACGCTTCTACCTGTCATGGTTCTGTCTGCATTCCAAATTGTTTTGCTATACCTATATGGTGAATCAGTAATAGCAGTTGACATGTACCTGAATGTAGCGACAACAAATATGTCGGAAGCCTCTGAACTATTGGAAAATCTAACACCAGCCATAATTCTTGTAATCGCGATATACCTCCCGACAATAGCATGGAGCATATATGCCATAATACGCAAACTCAAGATGCCAATGGTTGCACGACGTGAATTTGCCATATGGGGATCATCTCTCACACTGTTTGGAATCGGGTTGGGAGCAGTCGCACTTGCCAACGGAGAAAAAGGGAATTTCCATTATAACATATTTCCGATAAATGCAATTTATAATCTTTGCGAAGCTGTGAACCGTGCAAAACAAATTGCCGGATACCCTTACACATCGGTTCGATTCCGCTATGAAGCCAGATCATTGCGCAATTCTTCCGACCGAGAAATATATGTATATGTCATCGGAGAAACATCCCGCGCACAAAACTGGCAATTATACGGCTATCACCGCCCTACCAATCCAAAGCTCTCACAAGAGAAAAATCTTGTATTTTTTGACCGCGCGCTTTCCGAATCAAATACCACCCATAAAAGCGTGCCAATGCTCATGAGCTGTATATCTGCCGAAACATTCAACCATATCAATAACATAAAAAGCATTCTTAGCGCAATGAAAGAGGCCGGATTCCATACCCGATTTTTTTCAAACCAGGCTCCAAACAGATCATATACGGAATATTTTGGGAACGAAGCTGACGACACCCGGTATACAGAAAAAAATACCGGCCATCAACCATATGACGACGCCCTAATAAAAATGATAAGTCAGGCCGTAGACGATACTGTGCACAAAAAACAATTCATAGTACTCCATACATATGGATCACACTTCAAATATCGTGACCGTTACCCCGAACAGTTCTCATATTTCAAACCAGACAACACATCTGAGGTCTCTGCCACTGCTCGCGAAGAACTTATAAACTCATACGACAATTCCATTAGATTTACAGACCATGTGATCGCCTCAATAATCAGCGAACTCAAAATCGCAAATTGCCCGTCTGCCCTTCTATACAGTTCTGACCACGGAGAAGACATTTACGATGATGCGAGAAAACGATTTTTGCATGCATCACCCACTCCTACATATTATCAGTTGCATGTTGCCATGTTGGCATGGCTGTCAGACGATTTCTGCAAAGCACATCCTGAAATGATACATAATTTGCGCGACAATAGCCACAGATTTGTCTCACCACAAAAAAGCATGTTCAATACGGCTATGGATATTTGCGGAATAGAAACACCGCAAAGCGACAGGAGCAAATCTCTCGCAAGCGCAGCATATACATCCTCTCCGGCTGTTTACCTCACAGACCTCAACAATGCAGTACCGGTAAAAGAGAGCGGCATAAAATCGGCCGATAACCAGCATCTTGCTTCATTATTTGATTTCTAAAATTTAATCATATTCTGTTTTTGCAAACAGTACTAACTAAAAATGTTTGGAAAGTTTTCCATTTTCAACACACAAACATTTAGCAATCATGTGTATAACACATTTTAACATCCAAAAAGTTTTCCAAAAGCGACAATCGGCATCTATTTACAGGTTTTAAATATTGCAAAGACAACGGAGTTTTACTACCTTTGCAAACGGTCAGGCTCACCTGATATAACAACAATAATTTAGCACTTGAAGCAACAATGATACAGACTGTATTAAAACGCGATGGCCGTGTAGTTGGCTATAATGAAGAAAAAATCAAAGCTGCCATACGCAAGGCTATGCTCCAGACTCCATTAGGAGAGGATGAGGCGTTGATTCAAAAAATCACAGACCGAATCGGAATAACAGGTCAGGAGCAGATGAGCGTTGAACAGATTCAGGACCGTGTGGAAATGGAACTAATGAAGTCTCCACGCAAAGAAGTTGCCAAGCGCTATATCGCATATCGTGACCAACGCAGCATTGCACGCAGGGCAAAGACCCGCGATATGTTTCTTGAAATAATTGAAGCCAAAAACAACGACATAACCCGTGAGAATGCGAACATGAACACCGATTCCCCGGCTGGAATGATGATGAAATTCGCATCGGAAACCACCAAACCCTTCGTTGACGATTACCTGTTAACCCAGGAAGCCAGAGATGCGATGCGCAACGGATATCTGCACATACACGACAAAGACTACTACCCTACCAAAAGCCTTACATGTGTCCAGCATCCACTGAACAATATATTACGACACGGATTTGTCGCTGGCCATGGTGAATCAAGACCGGCAAAACGCATCGAGACAGCAAGCGTAATCGCGTGCATTTCCCTTGAAACTGCACAAAATGAAATGCACGGTGGCCAGGCGATACCTGCATTTGATTTCTACCTAGCACCATTCGTGCGCTCTTCATTCATAGAAGAGGTAAAAAAAATAGAGGATCTTTCCGGCGAAGACCTTTCCGAGTTATACAATGCCGAGATAACAGACTTTGAGAAAAAGCCTCTTGAAGGCCTTGCCGGCCGTGAGCGGCAACTCCAGCACGCCATAAACAATACCGTAAGCAGGGTCCATCAATCCATGGAGGCATTCATACACAATATGAATACCATCCATTCACGCGGTGGCAACCAGGTAGTATTCAGCTCCATAAACTATGGCACAGACACATCTGCCGAAGGACGTTGTGTGATACGCGAACTGCTGCATTCCACCTATGAAGGTGTGGGCAACGGAGCCACTGCCATTTTCCCTATCCAGATATGGAAGAAAAAGAAAGGGGTCAACTACTTGCCAGAAGACCCGAACTACGATCTTTACCGTCTTGCATGCAAGGTTACGGCACGGCGCTTCTTCCCTAATTTTGTAAATCTTGATGCCAGTTTCAACCGACATGAAAAATGGGACGCCAATGATCCTGAAAGATACAAGTATGAAGTAGCAACGATGGGGTGCCGCACACGAGTGTTTGAAAACAGATATGGTGAGAAGACATCCATCGGCAGGGGAAACATCAGCTTCTCAACAATCAATATAGTGCGTATCGCCATCGAATGCATGAATATCAAAAACAAGGAGGAGCGCATCAGCCGATTTTTCAGCCGGCTTGATGAAGTGCTTGACATCACCGCGAGACAGCTGTGCGATAGATTTGACTTCCAGAAAACTGCCCTTGTAAAACAATTCCCACTTCTTATGTCGCGTCTATGGAACGGTTCCGAAAACCTGCAACCAGACCAGACCATTGAAAGTGTGATAAACCAAGGCACACTCGGCATCGGGTTCATAGGACTTGCCGAATGCCTTGTAGCACTCGTAGGTAAGCATCATGGCGAATCAGACGAAGCGCAGGAACTCGGATTGCGCATAGTAAGCCATATGCGTTCACGGGTCAATGAATACTCTGAACGATACCAGCACAATTTCTCAGTACTCGCCACACCGGCAGAAGGACTGGCAGGCAAATTCACAGCACGCGATCAAAAGAGTTTCGGAGAAATACCGGGAGTGACAGACAGAACATATTACACCAACTCAAATCATGTGCCCGTATATTACCATTGCTCACCACGTCATAAAGCAAAAATAGAGGGTCCTTACCACAAACTCACTGGAGGCGGACACATATTTTATGTTGAAATAGACGGAGATGCCACACATAACCCGCAAGCAATAGCCGACATAGTGGACCTAATGGATACAAATAACATCGGATACTGCTCTGTAAACCATAACCGCAACCGCTGCATGCATTGCGGATATGAAGATGCACAAGACAATCTTGACACCTGCCCGAAATGCGGAAGCGACAATATAGACAAATTGCAGCGCATCACAGGATACCTCGTCGGTACAACAGACCGATGGAACAAGGCAAAACTGGCAGAACTGGCAGATCGTGTAATCCATAAATAATTCAGGTACACATGCCAAAAGTGCTTGATATCATACCCGGAACCGCAGTTGACGGCCCCGGACTGCGCACATCAATCTATTTCTCCGGATGCACACATCATTGTGATGGCTGTCACAACCCACAATCATGGGATTTTGAAGCAGGAACATTGATGACAACAGAGCAGATCATGGAATTTGTGGAAGAAAATGGTTTTAATGTCACATTCACAGGTGGCGATCCAATGGCCCATGCCATAGATCTCCTGCCTTTGGCAAAAGAACTTAAGGCACGTGGATATAACATCTGGTGCTATACCGGATATACATTCGAGCAATTAATCAAGATGCCCGGATGCAGAGGTCTCCTTGATTTCATAGATGTAATAGTTGACGGCCCTTTCATTAAATCCCAAAGAGACATCAACTTGAGATTCCGCGGATCTTCCAACCAACGCCTGATCAATGTGCCAGAATCACTTAAAGGTGAAATCGTGTGGTGGAACGACGGGATCGCATGAAAGACGGCACCCAGCTATATTGATGCTCTTGACCAGAACCAAAGCACATCTAAAACAATCAGAATTGCAGATTGATAATTGACAAGCATTTCCGATAAAATCCTACGGACGGGTATTTTAAATCGCACTTCAACCTCTCTCCTTATTTTTTATTTCTCTTCGTAATACCAAACACTGACACTGGGTTATTTGTTAATATTAGACAGATTAAGTTAATCCGGTCAAAAGAGTCAAGACCGGTAATATAAACTAATTTCAGACTGATAATTATATAATACAACTCATCACATACCAATGGACGATATTCTAATAATCATTTGTCTAATTGTGCTTAATGGTGTCTTCTCTATGTCTGAGGTGGCACTTATCTCTGCAAGAAAATCAAAACTATCAGCAGATGCAAAGCATGGCAACCGCAAAGCCGCCATAGCGCTTGATCTTGCAGAACGACCCGATCGTTTTTTATCCACAATACAAATCGGTATTACCCTTATAGGAATCTTGACCGGTCTGTTTTCAGGTGCGACTTTAGCAAATGACGTAGGTAATTATCTTATTACATTAGGATTACCAGCAAGCATATCCCATAACTTGGCAAAAATTGTCATAGTTTCCGTGGTTACATATCTGTCAATAGTAGTAGGAGAACTGGTTCCGAAGCGGATCGGCATAGGGCAACCGGAAATTATAGCAAAAGTTGTGGCAGCTCCCATGAAGCTGCTTTCATCAATAGCATTTCCCATCGTATGGCTGCTTTCAGTATCAACGGCAGCCATAACACGCCTCCTGCATCTCAACGACACTTCATCAAAAGTAACTGAAGATGAAATAAAATCTCTCATCCAGGAGGGAACAGATGCCGGAGAAGTAAAGGAAGTGGAACAAAACATCATGGAAAGGGCACTTGTATTGGGAGACTGCAGGATAGATTCTATAATGACAAGCCGCAAGGATGTTATTAGCCTGAGAATAGGCATGGATACATCTACCGTACGCAGCATACTTGCCGAAGAATTGCACTCTACCTATCCCGTATTCGATGAAAGCAAAGAATTAATCTGCGGCATCGTATCTCTAAAACAACTGATACTGATGCTTGGAAACGAAAATTTCCACATCGGTTCCCAATTGTCTCCGGGACTTTTCCTGCCGGAAAGCATGACGGTATACGATGCACTTGACACATTCAAACGCACACGTGAACACTCAGCTCTCGTGTGCGATGAATACGGTTGTTTTCAGGGTATAGTGACACTACGCGATATCCTTGACGGTCTCGTCGGGGCGGTCACCTCGGATGATAGCGAACCGATGATTGCAAAACGGCCAGACATAGAGGAATGGCTGATTGACGGCCAATGTCCGATATACGATTTCCTTTCATACTTCGACCGCGAGGATCTCTATACGCCATCTTCATACACAACCATAGGAGGCCTTCTCCTGGAAAATCTCAGGCGCATGCCGTCTGTCGGAGACAAATTGTCATGGCATTGTTTCAACATAGAAGTTGTAGACATGGACCATACACGCATAGACAAAGTGGCGGTATCAATTCAGCCAAATTAATTTCCGCTTATAAGATGCTCCTTAAAAAATCTGTCAATGGCGTCAAAAGGTATCACATCCTTCCTGTCATATAGATCAGTATGATTTGCATCCGGTATAACCATAAGGATCTTATTGTTCAGCGTACCAGGCTTCCAGTTTTCGGTCAGTTTCTTGTAAGTGTCATTACTGAAATATAGCGAATGTGCCTTTTCGCCATGTACAAGCATTACAGCACTGCGTATTTCACCGGCATAAGATAGTAATTGCAGATTTAGGAACGGGAGCACGGAAGTGATGTTCCATCCGGCATTGGAGTTAAGCGAACGCGGATGGTATCCACGCACGGTTTTATAATAATCATAGTAATCTTTTACAAAACCAGGAGCGTCAGGAGGCAAGGGATCAGCTACACCTCCCGCTCTTGCATAACTACCAGAGCGAATATCCTCAAGTCGTTGTTCATTAAGACGTTTTCGAAATCCATATCGGGTTTCAGCATCTGATGAATCAAAATATCCATTTACGCTAACACGGCTCATATCATACATGGTAGATGCCACGGTAGCCTTGATACGTGTATCATTGACTGCTGCATTTATAGCTATGCCGCCCCATCCGCATATGCCTATCACACCTATTTGTTCCGGATCCACATCATCCCGCAACATAAGAAAATCAACGGCAGCACTGAAATCCTCGGTATTTATGTCAGGAGATGCGATATAACGCGGCGTTCCTCCGCTTTCACCGGTAAATGACGGATCAAAAGCGATTGCCATATAGCCACGTGATGCCATTTCCTGGGCATAAAGCCCCGATGCTTGCTCCTTTACAGCACCAAAAGGACCACAAACCGCAATTGCCGGCAATTTACCTGCACAATATTTCGGTTTATACATATCCGCCGCTAACGTTATGCCATATCGGTTTGCAAACAACACCTTGCAATGATCCACATTACCATTACGAGAAAATGTTTTATCCCACTCCTCAACAAGTCTCAACTGCTCTATTTTTATTACATTTACACTTGAATCATTCATAATAACACATCATATGATTAGACATGAACATCAGATAGCCATTCAGGCTCTCCGATAAATTTTTCAATTACAAAATTAAGAACAGACAGGTATGCCGCAACTACCAATATTACATCAAAAATTAACCATATTCCCGAATATATGCCTTTCAGCAAAAGTATGCGCCCATTCTATATGCAAGCCTTTGGCTATTCACAAAAATATACTTTCTTTGCACTGACATTTTATTTCAACAGATTAATGGTGATATGGCTGAAATTCGATTTGGTGTCGTTGGCACAAATTTTATAACCGGCTGGCTGATAGCCGGTGCAAGACATGACAAGCGTTTTAATCTCACAGCGGTATGCTCCAGAGAGCAAAGCACGGCTGAGGCATTTGCAAAAAGACACAACATACCGTTCACTTTTACATCACTTGAGGATATGGCTGCGTCACCATTGATTGACGCAGTATATATCGCTTCACCAAATTTCATGCACGCCGCCCAAAGCGTACTGTGCATGAGCCATGGCAAACATGTGCTTTGCGAGAAACCTATTGCATCAAATGCAAAAGAAGCCCGGGTTATGATAGAAGCCTCCGAAAAATATAATGTGGCATTAATGGAAGCTATGAAACCGACACTTAGCCCTAATTTCAAAGTCATACTTGATAACCTGGGAAAAACAGGTAAGATACGGAGATATTTCGCATCTTATTGCCAATACTCCTCAAGATATGACAAATTTAAAATGGGATACCTGCCCAATGCGTTTAATCCGGAATACTCCAATGGAGCAATCATGGATATTGGCGTGTACACCATTTATCCTATGATAGTGCTTTTCGGAATGCCCGATAGCCTTACTGCCTCAGGCAGTATACTTTCATCAGGCACTGACGGGCAAGGAACAGTAATGTTCAATTACCCCGACATGGATGCTATAGTAATGTACTCTAAAATTGCAGACTCGCAGCTTACAACAGAAATACAAGGAGAAAGAGGTAATATCACGATAGATCGGATCAATCAGCCAGGAAAGATCTATTTTACTCCAATTGGAATAAATGAAGGTGGTAAGACACAAAATTTCAAGTCACCAGAGCTACTTACTGCCGACGTACAATCAAAAGATCCATATTATTACGAAATAAAAGAATTTATAGATCTCATAACTTCCGGTAAACGACAGTCTACCATAAACAGCCATACCAATTCCGTAAATACAATGATCCTGCTTGACGAGATAAGACGGCAACTTGGAGTAACATTCCCCGCTGACAATTTATAAAATACACAGGCATTATTATCCATCGTCGTACCACCTTTGCAAGATAATATAGTTGATTTTGTAGCTGATTTTCAGTTCGGAGGTTGCACAATTCAAAAAAAAACATTAAATTTGCACTCCGAATTGTGAATTAGAAAAACAAAAACATCATAAAGCAATGAAAAGAACTTTCCAACCTTCTAACAGAAAGAGAGTTAACAAACACGGGTTCCGTGAAAGAATGTCTACTAAAGACGGCCGTAAGGTTCTGGCTCGTCGTCGTGCCAAAGGTCGCCTCCGTCTGACAGTATCAAGCTCAATTGCAAGCAAATAATTGCTTTACCGGCTCTTCCTTCGGAAGAGCCACAACAAAAATTCAAAGCGATGTGTTTTCACACATCGCTTTTTTTGCATATAAAAAACCAGCCCCTGCAATAAACACTCTGCCGAAATATGTTGTTATACTTGAAAATAAAAGATAACATAAATACATTTTTATATGAGCGCAGATAAATCAAAAAAAGCCAAGAGCATCAAAGGCACACAGACCGAGAAGAATCTCGTCGCAGCATATATAGCTGAATCCTGTGCATATTCCCGTTACACATATTACGCGAAAAAGGCCGACAAAGAAGAATATTTCCCTATCGGCCAGATTTTCCGTGAAACAGCCGACAACGAATTACACCATGGCAAAGTGTTCTTCAAATTGCTTGAAGGAGGACAGGTTACGGTTACAGCAGAGGTTGATGCGGGCGAAATTGGCACTACAGCTGAAAACCTCGCCACAGCCGCACACGAAGAAATGATAGAAGGCGTTGAATTTTATACAAATGCAGCTAAAGTGGCTGATGAGGAAGGATTTTCAGAAATTGCAGAACATTTCCGCTCCATCGCCGAAGTGGAACAGCGCCACTGCAAACGCTTCAAAGCATACCTGAAACAGGTTGAAGAGGGTACTGTCTGGAAACGCAAAAAACCTATAAAATGGGAATGCCTCGTATGCGGTTATATATATGAAGGCACAGAGCCGCCAAAAGAATGCCCGGCATGTGACCATCCTTACCAACATTACATGGCGCTTGATATGGACTAACAATACATATATAATAAAACAGAAAGGCGATGTGTCGGGACTTTGAAGTACACATCGCCTTTTTCATATCTATACGTAAAATGGCGTCTCATAATTGTTCGGCTACAGCACAGATGGCACATCATTATGTGCACCTCCATTTGTATATAGTAAAATTAATGCCTAATTTTGCGATATAAAATTAATACCCATGCGCAAAACGACATTAGATATGACTGTGGCTGAAAATTGCCACTTGACTCCCAACTACTCGCTTTTGATCCTGCAGCCCAAATCTATTTCAGATTGGGACAACAAGGAGAATCCATTTACTTTTTTTGACATTCTGCCGGGTCAGTTTGTACAAGTCCGTATTGACCAGAGCAAAACCACTTTTTTACGACGTCCCATATCAGTGAACTTCGTATATCCGGATAAAAAAGAACTCCACCTTCTTGTACGACGTGCCGGAAAAGGAACAGAGGCTTTATGCGATATAAAAACAGGGGACAATCTCAACGTAATACTTCCTTTAGGCAACGGGTTTTCACTTCCTTCTGAGGAAGAAACGGCCATAGGATACTATCCACTTCTTGTAGGTGGAGGAGTTGGAGTCGCGCCACTTCTATATCTTGGCAAACTTCTGCGTGACAGAGGCATAAACCCATCATTCCTGTTAGCTGCAAAAAACGAAAAAGACCTGCTTCTTATTGATAAGTTCAAAGAATTCGGCACAGTATATGTTTCTACCGATGATGGCTCCGCAGGTACACCAGGCCTTGTCACTGCAAACCCTGCCCTCAATGAACAATGGAGCAAAATATATTGCTGTGGGCCTATGCCAATGATGAAGGCCATAGCCAGAATCGCAAAAACAAACTCAATCCCATGTGAAGTCTCTCTTGAAAACACCATGGCTTGCGGTGTCGGAGCATGCCTATGCTGTGTGGAAGACACTGTGGAAGGACATGTATGTGTATGTACGGAAGGTCCTGTGTTCAATACAGACGTACTCAAGTGGGAATAAAACAAGTCTTTGCGCAATGATATATCTGGAACAATTCCGTTTCCCAAGCCGGGAGACCGAAGAAAAATACATATCCTCAAAATTTGAAGGTGCCTTAGAGTCTAATTACTATGACAACGTATACCCATTCTATACATTATCTGATAAAGACTTTTATTGTATTGATTTTGAACCAGTAACCATACTGCATGGTGGAAACGGCAGCGGAAAATCAACTGCACTCAACACCATAGCACGAAAGCTACACATTTCCAGGCAATCAGCATATAATAGCTCACGATGGCTGGATGACTATACAAAACTTTGCACATATCACACTGATATGTTTTTCTCAGGCGAGGAGTTTGATGAAAACGGCACACGGCAATCACGGTTTGATATCTCATCAATATCAAAGATGCTTACGAGCGATGATATATTCCATATGATGCAGGACACGCGCGTACGCAACGAACAGATTTTATATAAAAGCAAAATCGTCCAGAAGCAATGGAGAAACTCCAATGATCCGGATAGGGCTGACAATCCCGCCAAAGCAAAAGAATACCAACAACGTGTCTCACGGCATCTTGATTTTGAAACTGGAGAAAACGTAAAAGAATTCTGCGACTTGGTTGACAGACGCAAAATGTCATTCAACAGATACATGACAAAACGCATCGGAAAGATCAGCAGGGGATTCTCAAACGGGGAAAGTTCCTTGATGGAATTGACAGAACTAATCAATGACAAAGGACTGTATCTCCTTGACGAACCAGAAAACAGTATGTCTTATGAATTTCAGATAAAATTAGCCGACATAATTGATTATACCGCACGACGTTGCCAAGCACAATTCATAATAGCCACACATTCCCCATTCCTGCTGTCAATACCAAATGCAAAAATATATTCACTGGACGAAACACCGGTGTCAATAAAAAACTGGTGGGAACTGGACAGTATGAAAGCATATTACAACCTGTTCGCATCAGAGAAACGCTTCAGGCAATAAAACTTCAATCTGAAATATTGACAAGAATAATATCGGCGCTTGCATCTGCGGCAGATGCAAGCGATTTTTTTGAGGCAAGTTCAAACATAATATCCGATGGAGACATGCCCAACACATCAGTGATAAGACGGATGCACTCCCCTTCACCAATTTCACTTCGCATGCATACGACTATGCCGTCGGCAAAAACAGTATTGGCAGTCTCAATATCAAAATTTTCAACTACCATATGATCATTTTCCAGGTCTAAAAGTACGAGCTTATCTACACCGCCATCATATACAAATGTGCGTGCCAAGACTCTCTTATCACCGATAATGGAAATTTTATTCATTTGTCTTTTTAAGTTGCCGACGCTGAGTATTAGCCGGTAATTGGTGCCTTGCAGCGGCTTGACGACGACTTTCCGGCGTTGCCTTGTGTTCGGCAGCGCTTTTACGATGCTCTGTCTGCTCGCGGTTCGCAGAACTTGCAGGCAGATCCTTGGTATGCCTTACCATTCTATTGCCGGTATCATGAGCAGATGCCTGCCGGCTACGCAAAGACGTATCACCGGCGGTTACGCCCGGTGGTGTCACAGTGTCAGCATCATTTATATTCCGGAGGTCTGTTTTATGCATCTCTTCATAAGACATGCCATAATTGAAACGCCGGCTTCCGAGATACGATCCAGGCAAAACATAATGACGCATACGTATTACCGCAATACTGTCAATTTCATAACCGCTGCTACCCTCCGGAACATATAGATAACCATATACCCGCTTTGGAACAAGGGTTGAATCAACCTGAAGATGCTGTACTATGGCAGATCTCCGCTCGGAAGCATCTGTTATATACGATGTCATGCCATTTGCATAATCCACGGCCATGCGGCTCTCCATACGGACATTTGCATTAACAGGCTTGTAACGCAGCATAAAAATGTCCCCTTTCTGCCATGTACTGTCTGGAGAAAAGCTGAAAGTGACTATTCGCGACGGCATATTGTCTGACGCTATAAGATGGCCTGGTCCGGTCCAGATAACCACAGAATCACCCGCGATAGCAATCTGGGAACTTGAAGCGCTTGCAATGTCGCGCTGGCGTTCTTGAATAATTTCTATTGTGCGGTCGCATACTTTTATATAATCCTCAATATGATTGCCATACCACCCGAACGATGTATCAACAAGCTCCTGATCTACTCCATGGGCTGCATATATACTCTGCTTTAACGTTTTACGGGTGGAGTCATTTGGGTACGAAGAATAATTATAATCTATGACAGCCTCACCTATATGCAGATCTGCCATAAGCGAAGCCATAGCCTCTTTCCCCAGTACATTTTCAGGCGTCTTTTTACATGCGGAAAACAGCAATCCGACAGAGATCAGCCCACAGGCAAGCGGAAGGAATCCCATCTTTGCCGTTCCATGTAAAAAACTTATGCATCGCAGAGGTCTCATCACAACTTATTTTTCATTGTCCTCAACCTTCTCAGACAACACTTCATCTGCCGATTTCTGTGTCTTGCGGCGCCATGGCACTTCACTGATCTGCGCTGAATAGAACAAAATAAGTAAAACCATCCCCACACTTATTGCGGCATCCGCCAGATTGAACACCGGCCTGAAGAAAATGAAATGTTCACCACCGACCCATGGCATCCATGCAGGCCAGTCCCACTCGCAGAGGGGGAAATATAGCATGTCTACCACTAGGCCATGTAGCCATTCGCCGTAGCCTCCATCTTCCGGGAAAAGCGTAGCAACGTAAGGTGGTACAGGATTATCAAAAATCAAACCGTAGAACACACAGTCAATGATGTTCCCAGCCGCACCTGCTATTATAAGAGAAAGGCATACCAGATAACCTGTGCGCGCCTCTCTTCGCGAAGCCGTGCGGCATATATAAAAAATAAGAAAACCTACAGTGACAATACGCATGAGGGTAAGCAACAATTTACTACCTATCTCCCAGCCGAAAGCCATGCCATTGTTCTGTATAAACACAAGCTGGAACCATGAGAATATCTCATGGCTCTCGCCCAGATAAAAATGGGTTTTTACCCATATTTTAAATATTTGATCCGCAAGAATTACCACGGCTATTATTATCGCCGCAAGCCATCCCCTGCGTACCAAAGGATTGTATTTGTCCACTCTTTTTACTTCGTCTTTGTTTCCACGCAGAGAGTAGCGTGCGGAACAGCCTTAAGGCGTTCTTTAGGAATTAGTTTTCCGGTGATGCGGTCTATGCCGTAAGTTTTGTTTTCAATTCTCACCAAGGCTGCCTGCAAATGTTTGATAAACTGCGCCTGACGCTGTGCAAGACGGCTTGACTCCTCTTTGGAGAGTGTATAGGCACCCTCCTCCAATACTTTGAAAGTAGGTGAAGTGTCATTTGTGTCATTGGCATTCATCACATCAGCACGAAGTGTCTCATACTCCTTGCGTGCCTTTTCAAGTTTCTGCAAAATAAGAACTTTGAATTCTTCAAGCTCTTCATCAGTATAACGGGTTTTCTCGGTCATTTTTCAATGGTTTTGAATGGTGATATTACTTATGAAATCCCCTGATTCAAACAATTACATTATATTTAGGGGGGGAAATCACTGTTTACAAAACTTACAACAGTTTATCTTGATTTAAAGTTCCCGGCGTCAATGTGCCGATTAATCCACATTGACGCCGGAACATCTATATTGTCATACTAGTGACACCGAAATAGTGACCGCATTACCGTCCACATCGAATATCTCATCTTCTGCCGGAGCATCTACCGATGCGACGGCAATGGCATCTGCAAGAACCTGACGGCATATATATTCGCCAAAGTCCTTGACAGCGTCGTCTGTAAGCGGCGATGGAGCCACAACAATATTGATACGTTGTGTTATATCGTAATCACGATTCTTACGAAGGTTCTGCACTCGGTTCACTATTTCACGTGCCATACCTTCGCGTCGCAAGGATTCTGTGACAGTAACGTCAAGCGCCACAGTAACAGCACCCTCATTGGCTACAAGCCATCCAGGGATATCCTCGTTGCGTATCTCAACATCAGTGACATCAACCTGCACAGGCTCACTATCAGGCATATTAATTTCTACAGATCCGTCACGTTCAAGCGCCATTATATCATGCTGGCTCATTTCAGAAATCGCTTGCGCCACAGCTTTCATACGTTTGCCGAACTTTGGTCCAAGTTTCTTGAAATCGGCTTTGATGCGTTTCACAAGCACACCTTCATCATTGCTTACAAACTTGATCTCCTTTACATTGACTTCCGACAGGATAAGTTGTGACATCGCTTCTATCTCTGCCCGTTGCTTGTCATTTGCAACCGGGATCATCAGCGTCTGCAACGGCTGACGCACTTTGATATTAACCTTACGCCTGAGCGACAGCACCATTGATGTAATTACCTGTGCAAGACTCATGCGGCTTTCTAGCGCAGGATCTATCAATGTATCATCAGCTTTGGGGAAGAATGATATATGCACAGACTCGGGTGATTTCCCTTCTGCCTCAAGAGCCGGAGCCTTGAGATCTGCGTATAATTTATCGGCAAAGAAAGGAGCGAACGGAGCCATAAGCTGTGCCACGGTTTCCATACATGTAAGCAATGTCTGGAAAGCAGACAACTTATCTGCATTCATCTCACCTCCCCAGAAACGCTTACGGTTCAGTCGCACATACCAGTTTGACAGATTGTCGTTTACAAACGCATTGATAGCGCGCGCCGCCTTTGTCGGTTCATAATCGTCAAGTGCGGAATCAACCTCCTTGACAAGAGTGTTAAGTACCGACAATATCCAACGGTCTATTTCCGGACGCTCATTCACAGGCACCTGTTTCTCTGCCCCTGTAAAACCATCTACATTTGCATAAAGCACCAGGAAAGAGTATGTGTTATAGAGAGTGGCAAACAGTTTACGTGAAACTTCCCTTACACCTTCGGAGTCAAATTTCAGATTATCCCAAGGAGAAGAATTTGCAATCATGTACCAACGCACAGGGTCGCTGCCGAAAGCCTCAATCGTCTCAAAAGGATTTACGGCATTGCCAAGACGCTTGCTCATCTTATTGCCATCCTTATCCAATACCAGACCATTGGATATAACAGCCTTGTATGCTACGGAGTCAAACACCATGCCTGCGATAGCATGCAATGTGAAGAACCAGCCACGTGTCTGGTCAACACCTTCGGCAATAAAATCTGCCGGATAGAGTTCACCGGAATCAAGCCCTTCTTTGTTTTCAAACGGATAATGAAGCTGGGCATAAGGCATGGCACCCGAATCAAACCACACGTCAATCAGGTCGGTTTCCCTATGCATCGGCTTGCCGGAACCACTTACGAGGACTACGTCATCTACGTATGGACGGTGCAGGTCTATCTTATCATAATTTTCCTTACTATAGTCACCTGGCACAAATCCCTTTGCCTTATAAGGATTCTCCGACATCACGCCAGCCTCTACAGAACGCTCAATCTCGTTATACAGTGTTTCAACTGAATCTATGCAGATCTCCTCTTTGCCATCTTCGGTACGCCATATGGGCAGAGGCGTACCCCAGTAACGCGACCGGGAAAGATTCCAGTCCTGCAAGTTTTCAAGCCATTTGCCGAAACGTCCTGTTCCTGTTGATGCCGGTTTCCACTTAATCCCCTCATTAAGCTCCATAAGACGCTCACGGGCGGCTGTAGTGCGCACAAACCAACTGTCAAGCGGATAATAAAGCACTGGTTTGTCGGTTCGCCAGCAGTGGGGATAGGAGTGGATATGTTTTTCTATCTTGAAAACTTTATCATTCTGTTTGAGCCACATGCAAAGCTCTACATCCAATGTCTCGTCGGCATCGCTTTTTGAAGAATCATAGGCATTCTTTACAAATTTTCCTGCCCACTCTTTATATGCCTCCACATCCACATTTTCAGCAACAAACTTCGGATCTATGTCTTCCAGAAGGAAGAACCGGCCGCGTAGATCCACCATCGGGCGTATATTGCCATCCTTGTCAACAAGTGTCAGAGGAGGTATGCCGCTCTGGCGTGATACACGAAGGTCATCGGCACCGAAAGTACCGGCAATGTGTACGATACCTGTACCATCTTCGGTACTTACGTAGTCGCCGGGAATCACACGGAAAGCTCCTTCCCCAGGATTCATCCATTTGAACAGTTGCTCATAATGGAATCCTACCAGTTCATTTCCCTTGAGTGTCTTTACAACCTCGTAAGGTATGAGCTTATCCCCTTTGTTATAATCCGCCAATGGCATACCCTCGGCTTTGGGATTCAGATAATGCCCCATAAGGGCTGTGGCCAGAATAACGGTTTCCGGATTGCCCGAATATGGATTGAATGTGCGTACCACGCTATATTCTATGTCGGGACCGACACAAAGCGCAGTGTTTGAAGGAAGTGTCCAGGGAGTAGTGGTCCATGCAAGAAAATACGGCTTGCCATGTCCCTCCATGTAATCGGCAGGATCTGTCACAAGAAACTGTGCCACGCATGTCGTATCCTTGACATCGCGATAACATCCTGGCTGGTTAAGTTCATGTGTGCTCAACCCGGTACCCGCCGCCGGGGAATAAGGTTGGATTGTATATCCTTTATACAAGTAATCTTTCTTGTAAAGCTGTGACAACAACCACCATACACTCTCTATGTAACGATTGTCGTAAGTGATATATGGATTGTCAAGATCCACCCAATAGCCCATTGAATTAGTAAGCGAAGTCCATTCCTTTGTATATTTCATGACTTCGCGACGGCATGCGGCGTTGTATTCGTCCACCGAAATTTTCTTGCCAATATCCTCTTTGGTGATTCCCAACGCTTTTTCCACTCCTAACTCAACAGGAAGTCCATGGGTGTCCCAACCTGCCTTACGCTTTACATGGAATCCTTTCATCGTCTTGTAACGACAGAAAATATCCTTTATCGTACGGGCAAGCACATGATGGATACCAGGCATGCCATTTGCAGAAGGGGGACCTTCGTAAAACACGAACGTCGGCATACCCTCACGGGTAGACATGCTCTGTTCAAAGAGATGGTTTTCGTTCCATTGCGCAAGCACCTCCTTATTTATTTCAGAGAGATTGAACTTGTTATATTCGGTGAATTTCATCTTTATTTTGAGTTGATGGAATTTTTATCGGAAAAATTTTTATGGGTGCAAAGATACGAATTTGCATTTTATTTGCAAAGTTCCGGCAGAAACACACATATGCCATATATGGAAACTGATGTTTGCCTATCAGCGTTTTACCCCGAACTTGCCACCTTTCACTCCTTTTGTGCCTCCACCCATGGCAAAGATATTCTGCGTAAAAGTAAGTGTCTTACGGTTCCTGCGGTCGTTTCTCTTCACGGCAAGATTCACCAGACGTTCCATTAGCGAGGCAAAAGTCAAGCCGGTGGCTTCCCATAGATAATATGAAAGTGATCCGGGTATGGTATTTATCTCATTTACATAAATATCACGGGTGTCACGATCCACAATGACATCAACACGGCTCACCCCATGGCATGAAAGCACACGGAAAGTCTCTCCGGCGAGCCTGCGTATCTCTTTTGTCAGATCAGCCGGAAGATCAGCCGGAATCTTTTTTGCTGAAGCAGCCATGCCGCGCGGGGTTTTAGAACCTCCCATATATTTGTCCGTGTACGACAGAATCTCCTCTGATTTGATCGGCTCTTCAAGCACGGATGTTTCAAACTCATCACAATCGCCAAGTACCGAACAATTTATCTCCTGCAGTTTCTGAACCATATGCTCCACTATTATGCGGGAGGCATATCTGGAGGCATCTTCCACACACGCTTCAAGTTCCTGACGGTCATGTGCGGCACCGATACCGATTGACGAACCTAGATTCGCCGGTTTGACTATAACAGGATATCCGAGGCCGTTTTCTATCTTCTCTATAAGGTGTTCTTTCCCAGAGAACCACTGACGGTCTGTAAACCAAACATAGTCAACCACTGGAATGCCATTCTCACGAAGTATCATCTTCATGGTTATCTTATCCATGCCGTTTGCCGATGCAAGAGTGTCACAACCTGCATAAGGGATACCGATGTAATCAAGCAATCCTTCGAAAGTACCGTCCTCACCATTGGCTCCATGAAGAACCGGGATAACGACATCAATTTTGGCCGCCACATAGCGTTTTTTGAGCAGGCCTTCAGGATGCGTCAGGTAAAGATTGTAATCGCCGTATATAGGACGCATATATACCTCAAGGCACTGACTTAACATTGCCGGTATATCACGGTAATTCTTAATGTCAAAAAGCGCTTCACCTGTATACCAAGCACCTTCTTTAGTGATGTATACAGGTGTGACGTCAAATTTGTTACGGTCAATGGCCGCCATAGCCTGGTTGGCCGAAATCATTGCGATCTCATGCTCGGTGGAACGTCCGCCGAAAAATACTCCTATGTTAGTCTTCACTTTTGTGAGTTTTTATTTTACAAACCTATACTGTTTTGTTTATCTCCTGTAACTCTCTGCCTGGAAGCATCAATACAATCATTTAAATGTATCCGGCAGGTCGTTTTCATACAAAACGGTGTCACCAGAACGCGCAATGGCCTGTAGCAGACGCTGTGCCTCGGCAAAATCATCAACCGTATGTATGTTTTCCTTGGACATGTCACTCTCCTCAAGGCCCGCCATTATGGCATCCCTATTGTAATGACCTACAATAATCGCCACATCAGCACAATCGGCCATATGCCTGCCGAACTCCTTATTTGCCTTTTCCTGGAGTTCGCCAAGTTCTATCATTCCCGGTGTGATGATTATGCGTTTGCCGGGCTTCATCATAGACAATACATCAAGCGCCATCCTTGAGCCTGCAGGATTGGAGTTGAACGCATCGTCAATAATCGTGATGCCTGCAGGTGTCCGTTTCATGTTCAAGCGATGTTCTACCTGCTCTATCTGCTCAACCGCATAGCATATTTTATCCCTGTCCACCCCAAGCCTGAGTGCCACAATAACAGCGGCCATAAGGTTGGAGACATTGCACTCCCCTACCAGTTTGGTATGCAGGACCAACGGTTCATCAAGCCCTTTTCCGGTTACGGTAAAAGTAGTACCGAAAGGTGTATAAACCACTTCCGAGGCGATAAAATCGGCCTCTCCGGTATGACTTACGCCATATCTTACAGCTTCTGTATTCTTCACTTCACGGGAAGCGACCATCTGGAAGTCGTTGTTAAGAACCACAAAACCATTTGACGGGACGGCGTCGGCCAACTCAAATTTAGTGCGTTGCACATTTTCTATTGTCTTGAACGATTCAAGATGCTGCTCGCCGACAGCCGTGATGATACCGACAGCCGGATGTACAAGGTCGCATATTTCCTTTATGTCTCCAGACTGTTTCGCCCCCATTTCCACAATAAACACTTCGTCATATGGACGTAGATGCTCACGTACTGTGCGTATAACCCCCATTGTGGTATTGAAACTGCCAGGAGTCATTGTGGTGCTGAACTGCTCGGAAAGTATCCTATGCAAATAATGCTTGGTTGAGGTCTTACCATAACTTCCTGTGATCCCGATTATTTTCAGCCCCGGCATGGAGGCAAGTATGGCTGCTGCCTCATCGTAATATTTTTTATTGATCCGTTTTTCAACCGGCGCAAGGATATCATTCGCCCCTACAAGCAATATAGGGGAAACGACCAAAACGGCCAGAAGCATGCCACATGCGCCTTTTATCCCAAACAACAGCCCAGCAACAATCCCTGCCCCAGCTGCAAGCAACCACATTACCGCACAAATACGCCGCACACGTGGTGTCCACACCAGTGGTTTCTTGTATTTCTTTCGGATAAGATATACAAACCGGCAAGCGGTAATAATGATGGCAATAGCGGCACCAGCAAAAAAGGGTATGTGGTGCACTAGTATTAACAACAAAGCCACACAGCCGAGTATACGCCCGACGTTTGTACTTTCTCCTGAATTAGAGAACCATCTCCAGTAACGCTCGGCACGATAGGAATTCTGTTGAAGCATCATCAGATCCCTGGCGAATACAACCCACATGTCGGCCACAGCCACAACCATAAGGGATATTCCGAATATCAAATTTATAATATTATACATTGTCATTAGATTTCATAGTTATTTCACGGCAATTCATTTCTTCAGACGAGATCCAAGAAACGACTGCAACACGGCTGCAAACTGAACCGGATTGTCAAGAAAGCTATAATGACCGCATCCGGGGAAACTTACGAGAGCTCCCTCCGGAATAAGTTTCTCCATTATCCTGGCATCACGCATCGGAGTTGCCGTATCATTTTCTCCCCATATGAGCAATGCAGGTGCCTTGATCCCCTTCAGAAGATGTTTAAGATCTTCGTTCACCACCCTGCTCATGACCGCACGCATTTTAGGGGAAGATTGCGCATAGTCAGATGATCCGCGACGCGACCGCATACCGTCAATCTTCTTGCGTGCACGCTCCTGTCCGAGCAAAAGTGGCGCAAGACGTTTCATAGCTTTGAAAGTATATACTTTCCAATAATAAACAAGAGACCGCTTTGGCTTGATACCTGCAGCGTCCACAAGCACCAATGCATCTGGTGAAATATTAAAAGCGGAAGCAAGCATTATAGCCACACGTCCACCGAAACTGTGCCCTACCAAAACTGGATTTACAATGCCTTCAAGCTGTACGAAACGCTCCACCATCCTGGCATAGTCTGCCACCCCCCAAACCTGGGAAGGCTCAGGCGATTTACCGAATCCAGGCATGTCCAGATTATAGACCTTGTGTGTGGCAGAAGCAGCAGCAGCTATGCTTCTGACAGTTGTGAGATTACACCCCCACCCGTGCATAAGCACAAGAGCTGGACCTTCCCCCGTCACTTCCAGATGGAGAGGTTGTCCGTCAATGATTATATCTTTTTCCAATCTATGCTTTCATTAATCAACCGCAAATTTACGCATTTCTCACTCCACACCCAAAAAAGCGCTTCAAAATTCATTTGGATCATTAATAATGATAAAACAGGCAAATCATTCCAGAACTCGTATACGACGAAAACAGCTTCATTTACGTATTGCCAGCATATAACCGAATCCCCTTTGGTTTATAATTGATACTGCAGGATCATTACGTAAGGCACGACGCAGCTTATGGATATAACCGTGGAGGGAATTACGGTTACATGGATCGTCACGCTTCCATAGGGCTATCATCAGCTCTGAAGCATCAACGGTTTTACCTCTATTTGCCACCAAGTATTCTAGAATTTTAGCTTCAAAATGAGACAGTACAGATTCCTTCCCATTGATATGCAAAGTCTGGGTTGTGACATTAAAAACATATCTGCCGATTATAAACCTTACTTCATCATTGACATTATTTCCATATCTCCGCAGCAATGCCCTGATTCTTACAATCAGCTCCCTAAGTTCAAATGGCTTCTTAAGATAATCGTTAGCTCCAATCTCGAAACCTTTCTCCACATCGTCAATAGCACTTTTGGCAGTGAGAAACAGCAATGGAATCGAAGGAGACAATTTTCTTATTTCCTTTGCCATTGAAAAACCATCCATTAGCGGCATCATCACATCGGCAACAACGATATCAGCACCCCCCGACTTGAATTTTTCCAATCCGTCAACGCCGTTTGCAGCAATAATGACCTCAAACCCTTGCGCTTTCAGAATGTCTGTTACAATCAATGTCAAGTCTGCCTCATCCTCAACAAAAAGAATTTTATTTTTCATCATTACTGAATTTAATGGTGAAAACAGAACCTTTGCCCTCCTTGCTTACAACACTTATAGACCAACCCATTTTATCCAGTATACATCTCACATAATAAAGTCCTATGCCATAACCGCGAACGTCCTGACGATTACCGTGTGGCACACGGTAGAATTTATTAAAAATAAACGGTATTGATTTTGCGGGGATGCCAATGCCATTGTCCGCCACAGAAATTCTGTTATTATCACACTTCACCATTATCTCCACGTCTTCACCTGAATACCTGATTGCATTGTCAATGAGATTGTTAAGCACATTCGCCAGATGAGATTTATCAGAGACTACAGCGACGTTTCCTTCTACTTCAACCTTTATAGAGATTTCTTTTTCATATCTCATTAGCTGTGAAGAGACGATTTCTTCAATGAATGGATGTAGTTGTATCTCTTCTTGCTTAAGCTGCATAGTGTTACGTCGCTCCATACTCATGGCGAGAATGTTTTCCACCAGTTCTCCAAGCCTTTTCAGTTGTTTATTGGCAATTTTCAGGTAGTTCTCTTTTTTAGCAGTGTCGTTATCAGTGCCATAATTGAGCAATGCATCATTGGCAGAATAGGCAATAGCAATCGGCGTTTTAAGTTCGTGAGTCATATTGCTTACGAAGTCATCTTTCATTTCCTCTATAGTGCGTAATCTGGAAACAGTGCGAAACAAATAGCAAAATGCGAGTGCAAAAGAGAGCATAAGCAGAAAGACCGTCAGAACAACACCTGCCATCTCTGAGAAAATATGACGTGTAAGCGGTGTCATATAAACGCGATATGACAATCCCGCATCAGGATTATAACAATATGTGAACACATCGGCGCTACCTTCTGGTGAATTGACATTGCCACATACCACCCTTTCCAGAGAATCCACAACCTCTGTTGAAACAAATTCCGGATATATAAAACGGTTATTGAGACGTTCTGCCACCACACTATCCAATACATTCAAGTTGACAGGTATGTATTGGTCAATTATAAGATGTAATTGTCTACCTATGGTTTGTGAAAAAAGACTGTTGAATGAATGATTCCTATCAGGTTTTAGCTTCTGCTTTGAAACAGTTTCTCCATTAACTCTACTTTCTGCAACCATGGTACCGGTGCCGTCTATACCAGCCGACATTTCCCCATGTCTTTTTTTAGAGTTTTGATCCGATTCAATTTGTGCGCTTGTTTCTCCATTCGCATATTCTGCCCTTATCCAAAGTTCATCAAGATCTGCATCCGCAATCGCAGACATGACATCTTTTTTCACCGTGCTACGAATCGAATCATAAAGGTTTATTATATAGAATACATTGCAGCAAAAGATTATTGTGATAGTTATAATGAATATAGTTGATATAGTCTTAAAGCGTTTCATATCGCAAATATATCAATAATCCGTCAGACAAAGGATTAAACAAAGTTCCTTTTAAGACTAAATAAGGTTGCTTTTAAGACTAAGTAAGGAACGATACCATGCAAATGGATCCAGGCAGTGGTAATTTTGCATCAAAACCGTATGACATGAAAAAATTTGCATTATTTATCATGGCGATTTCAAGCCTTACAGTTTCGGGTCAGACCGAAGCACAAGACACCATAAATGCTCAAGAACTTAACGAAATTGTAGTCAATGGCGAAAAGCCCCAAATTAAGAGCGCAGATGGCGTGATGGTTGTAGACTTACCGGCTATTGTAAAAGACAAGCCTGTAACAAATGTACTTGAAGCTATTGGCTACGCTCCTGGAATTGTGAATAATAACGGTTCCATAGCACTGAACGGCGTATCAAATGTGACTATTATTCTCAATGGTGAACCGACTAATATGCCTATGCAGAATTTATATCAGTTGCTATATACGATTCCAGTCGATCGCCTGAAAAATATAGAGATCATGTATGCCGCGCCGGCAAAATATCATGTCAGCGGTGCGGTGATAAACATCGTTCTAAAAACACCTCGTGCCATAGACGGTCTTATGGGGCAAGCACGGCTGGGTTATCGCCAAAGCCATAATGCGTCCTATTGTGGAGTCCTGGCAGCGACATATGCCTCAAAGCATTGGACTTTTGATGTCAGTTGGACACTTTCACACAATAAATCCTGGCACCGCCAGGAAACATATTCCAACCATCTCATCAACGACCAACGAACCATGATTGAGGATGATATGCGACAAACAGGAAAGAACATCCACAATCTCGTTTATGCCTCCGTTTCATACAAAAAACTAAAACTTACCTATAACGGACAAATTAAAAGCAAAGAACATAATACCAGCCTTTCAACAGGTTCTTTCGGCTACTATGTCAATAATTACTCATTTCAAATCCCCGCGGCTTATCACAATATGGCATTCCGCTATGATACCCCCTCCGATTTTTCTATCGGAGGAGACTACACCATATTCTGCGAAAAACGTAACCAACTGCTCACAAAAAGCGCTGGCATACTTGTAAATGCCATAAACAGTCAACACATAAACCGTTACCACGCCTATGCCGACCAAAAACACCGGCTTGGACTATGGGAACTGAACTATGGTGTGGAATACCTGCATTCCGACGACCACAGCTGCCAAAGATATATCCAACCTCAAACAGACGGCTTCAACCATGTACTCAAAGAGGATGTTGCAGATGTGTACGTTGGCGTGCAGGCTTCTTTCGACTGGGGTTTATCTTTCAATGCCTCGGCAAAGGCAGAATATTTCCACAATAATCATCAACATAACTGGAACCTGGTGCCACAGCTCGCCTCTACATATTACAAGACACCCAAAAGCATTTTTCAATTAAATTTCACCTCTCAGCGGATTTATCCCCAATATTGGGAACTTCATGGAGGAACATCTTATATCAATGACTATTCCACGATCAAGGGAAATCCAGGACTGCAACCGTACATGAACTATGCCACACAACTAAGCTACATATTAAATCAAAAGTATGCCGCAACCCTATATATCCTGTATGATGACAATTATGCGGTACAACTGCCATACCAGCAGCCAAACGACCTTCACCTGTTATTTCAGACAATCAACCTTGATTTCTCCCGGACAGTAGGCTTCCAGATACACGCCCCATTAAATTTAAAGGATATCATAAACTCCACGATTGTGGCCAATGTTTCTCATAAACAGGAAAAAGCCTCTTATTTCCACGACATAGAATTTGATAACAAAAGGTGGTCGTTCTATGGCGCGTTAAACAATACGATAAAGCCCACCCCATCATATCCTGTGACATTATCGGTTGACATATCCTATATAACAGGGCAGATACAGGGACCCGGCAAATTCAATTCGTTCTGGAAAATTGACGCTGGTGCAAAATGGATGTTCGGCAAAAAACAATGCTGTGAACTTTCGCTAAAATGTAATGACATATTCAATACCTGGACTCCCAAACTGACCATCAACAATGCCAGCCAGGATTACCGAATAATCTCCCACGATATGCTGAGGGACTTAAACCTGTCATTTATTTGGCGTTTCAATGGTTTCAAACCAAAAAATCCATCAGTGGACACATCCCGTTTCGGTACAAGCAGATGATACACGCCATGACACCAATTACCATACAGGAATAACGGAAAGTGTAGATTCAATAACGGAAAGGGCTAAAACGGAAAATGTGACATAAAATTAACGGGATTAATGAACGCAGGTGAGTTTTTTTTCGTATCTTTGCATGCAATAAATCGACAACATACAGCATCTAAGTTTAAATATATGTCATCATTTATTGCAGACAGAGTAGAGATGGATGGACTGACTTTTGACGACGTCCTACTCATACCCGCTTACTCCGAAGTTCTCCCACGCATGGTGGATCTTTCCACCAAGTTTTCACGCAACATCACCCTGAATGTGCCCATTGTTTCAGCGGCCATGGACACCGTGACCGAGGCAAAGATGGCGATAGCCATAGCACGCGAAGGGGGCATAGGTGTGATCCACAAAAACATGCCCATAGAGGAGCAAGCCCGGCAGGTACATGCAGTGAAACGGGCAGAAAACGGCATGATTTACGATCCCGTAACCATCCTGCGCGGCAGCACAGTATCAGATGCCCTTAAGATGATGGAGGAATATCATATAGGCGGCATACCTGTAGTTGATGAGAACAATAAACTTGTAGGTATCGTTACCAATCGCGACCTGCGTTTCGAGCGTAATCTCAACCGTCATGTAGATGAGGTGATGACCTCAGAGAATATAATCACCACTTCACAGAGCACAAACCTTGAAGAAGCTGCCGAAATCCTGCAACGGCACAAGATAGAAAAGCTGCCCGTAGTTGATTCAGAGAACCATCTTATCGGCCTTGTCACATATAAGGATATCACAAAAGCAAAAGACAAACCACACGCATGCAAGGACAAATTAGGACGTCTGCGCGTGGCTGCCGGCATTGGAGTAACTGCCGACTCAATGGTTCGTGCGGACGCATTGGTTACGGCAGGTGCTGATGCCTTGGTAATTGACACGGCACATGGCCATACCAAGGGGGTGGTTGAAGTGCTCAAAGCGGTAAAAGCCAAATATCCAGAAATAGATGTCGTGGTAGGCAATATCGCGACCGGTGAAGCGGCGAAATACCTTGTGGAAAACGGCGCTGACGGAGTAAAAGTTGGCATCGGTCCAGGTTCTATATGTACCACACGCGTAATAGCCGGTGTAGGAGTTCCGCAACTCTCGGCTGTATACGATGTTGCCAAAGCACTTGAAGGCACAGGCGTTCCCCTGATCGCAGATGGAGGCATACGTTATAGCGGTGACATTGTAAAGGCACTTGCAGCAGGCGGATGCTCTGTAATGCTCGGAGGAATGCTTGCCGGTGTAGAGGAGTCGCCCGGCGACACCATCATATATAACGGAAGAAAATATAAGTCGTACCGCGGCATGGGTTCGCTTGAAGCTATGGAGAAAGGATCCAAGGACCGGTATTTCCAAGCCAATGAAACAGATGCGAAAAAACTCGTGCCAGAAGGAATAGCAGCCCGTGTGCCATACAAAGGTTCGCTCTTTGAAGTAGTCTACCAGATGCTCGGCGGACTTCGCGCAGGTATGGGCTACTGTGGTGCCAAAGACATTGACACCCTCCACAAAGCACGCTTCACTCGTATAACCAACGCCGGCGTGGCCGAAAGCCATCCACATGATGTGGCCATAACAAGCGAAGCACCCAATTACAGCGCGTCGGCACGATAAACATACCCGGATTTCACATCATAAATTTCCCGCATTCGCTGTGACCGATTGCGGGAAATTATATTTATAACAAAATTAAATTGGACCTGTAATAATAAACGTAAGTTTTTATCGTTAAAAGATTGAAGCAAAAACCATCATTTTTGCATTGCGTAACACTCCCCACTTTTTTTGGTGCGTCGGGTGTTGAAAAAGTGTAATTCGTTCATTTTTTTGAAAAATAATTCATGAAAAAAAGTATTTTGTCATTGGCTTTGGCCTTGGCTTCCATTGGGATGATTCAAGCCAAAGGTTCATCCGAGCCGGTATTGATGACCATCAACGGCAAGCCTGTGACCCTCAGCGAATTTGAGTATCTTTATCACAAGAACAACAGTCAGCAGATCACGCCACAGTCGATCAACGAATACCTTGACATGTTTGTCACCTACAAACAGAAAGTCGCAGATGCAGAAGCAGAGGGTATAGACAAGACCGACGCATTCCAGAACGAGTTTGACGGCTACCGCCGCGAACTCGCAGAGCCATATTTGCGCAACCAGGAGGTGGAAGACAGCATTGTGAACGCCATATATGAGCACATGAAAGAGGAAGTAGATGTAAGCCACATCATGCTTTCCAACCATGGCCAAGACATAGACACAGAAGAACAACGCGCGCGCCTGGATTCGATCCGTACAGCAATCCTCGGTGGCGCGGACTTCGCCGAAATGGCGCGTCGTTTCTCTGTGGATCGCTCGGCGGCACGCAATGGCGGTCATATGGGCTACATGTCAGCAGGACGGTATCCGGCTACATTCGAGGAAATGGCATATTCGTTACCTGTCGGCAGCCTTTCCGAAGTTTTCGAAACTCCGTTCGGATGGCATATCCTGAAAGTTAACGGGCGGAGACCTGCCCAAGGCATGGTCCTGGTGGAACATATCCTGAAACTTACCCAAGGATTATCTCCTGATGAAGTTGCCATAAAAAAAGCACAGATTGACTCTATAGCAACCCTGGTTGCAAACGGCGCCGACTTCGAAGCCATAGCTACGGCTGAAAGCGAAGATCCTGGGTCAAAACGGAATGGCGGCAAGCTGAACTGGTTCGGTACAGGCCAGATGGTTCCGGAATTTGAAGCAGCATCATTTGCCCTTAAAAACGGAGAAGTGTCAGCGCCAATCCAGACATCTTATGGATATCATATCATCAAACGTCTTGACTGGAAAGGTGTTGAACCTCTGGAAACCATGCGCCCCATGATAAAGAATGCCATTGCCAATGACGAGCGAGGCCAACTCCCCCGCAAGCGTCGGATTGCAGAGCTACGCAAAAAATACAATGCACACGTGAAGGACCGTAACCTTGAAACGGTAAAGTCTGAAATAAAAGCTGCCGGAAAACTTGACACAACTTTGGTAAACAAATTTCTTGCCAGCGATCTTGTAGTAGCCAATGCCGCAGGCAATGATATCACCATATCTGAAATAATGGCAGATGTGACAGCTGATCCCTCTGCAAGTGTAGAAAGCAATTTCGAGATTCTGGACACAAAAATTTACCAGGCCATAAACCGTGCGGTAATTGAAGCAGAACGGCAGCAACTGGCTGTGGAAAACCCCGACTACAGGAATCTACTTAACGAATATCGTGACGGTATTTTGCTGTTTGAGGTAGCAGACCGTAAAGTATGGTCAAAAGCAAAACAGGACAAGGAAGGACTGGAGCGCTTCTTTGAGGCCAACCGCGACAAATATCGTTGGGAAGCCCCGAAATACAAAGGATATGTAGTATTTGCTACTTCAGATTCTATTATGAATCAAGCCAGGAACTTCCTGAATAAAAACAATATCTCCCCAGATTCCCTTTCAACAGAACTACGCAAAGAATTCGGGAAAAGCGTGAAGATAGAGAAAGTAATAGCAGCCAAAGGGGAAAATGCGATTACTGATTATCTCGGTTTCGGCGGCATAAAGCCTGAAACAAAAGGAAAATGGTCGCATTACTTTCCTTACCGCGACAAACTGATAGAAGCCCCTGAAGAGGCTGCCGACGTACGTGGAGCGGTTACAGGCGATTACCAGACGGAACTTGAAGAAAAATGGGTAAGCGAACTTAAAAAGAAATATCCCGCAAAAATTAAAAAGAAAGTACTTAAGCAAGCCAAATAAGACTGTTAAATACATATGATCGCCGGCATCAGTTTCCAATGTGGATTGATGCCGGCGATCATATGTATGCGCATGACTTTGCATATGGTTCAACACAAGGACGAAACAATAAAAACATAATAAAGAATCAGTATACACAAGAGACAGTGCCAAACCGTCAATACAGCAAGCAGTACCGGTTTAATTCATAAACGAAATTTGGGACGAAAAAGAAGAGGGAATTAGCGTGGTTTTTTGTAACTTTGCCAAAACTAACAAAACTTCTTATCAGATGAATCCCAACAGCCTGGTTTCCATCGACGACCTCTCAAAAGAGCAGATTTTACAACTGCTTGAGACGGCACGATTTTTTGAAGAGCATCCCGACCACAAGATCCTTGACGGTAAAGTGGTGGCGACGCTCTTTTTTGAACCTTCAACCCGTACACGCCTTAGTTTTGAGACTGCAGTCAACCGCCTTGGTGGCAGAGTAATAGGTTTTTCAGACGCCTCCACAACGTCTTCGTCGAAGGGTGAAACTCTTAAGGACACCATAAAAATGGTGAGCAATTATGTAGATATGATCATAATGCGGCATTATCTGGAAGGTGCGGCGCGCTATGCTACAGAAGTGACAGAAACGCCGGTAATAAACGCCGGCGACGGAGCCAACCAGCATCCGTCGCAAACGATGCTTGACCTGTACTCGATACTGAAAACCCAAGGGACACTTGACAATCTAACAATCACAATGGTTGGTGACCTGAAGTATGGACGTACCGTCCATTCTCTTCTCATGGCCATGAAATATTTCAAACCGACTTTCCGTTTTGTGGCATGTGACGAACTGAGGATGCCACGCGAATATGTGGATTTCTGCGAGAAACTCGGCATACCTTACGAAGAGCATACAGATTTCTCCAAAGAGGTGATTGATTCGTCTGATATAATCTATATGACAAGGGTCCAGCGCGAACGATTCTCGGATATCATGGAATACGAACGTGTAAAAGACCTTTATACACTGCGCAATTCCATGCTTGATACCTCCAGACCGAATCTGCGTATACTTCACCCCCTGCCCCGTGTCAACGAAATCGCTTATGATGTAGATGAGAATCCCAAAGCATACTACTTTGATCAAGCACGCAACGGATTATTTGCACGTCAGGCGTTGATATGCCGTGCATTGGGTATAGATGTCAGGAAGTTGAAAGAATAAGAAATTGAGAAAAATGAGAAAAACAGATAAGGAGATGGCAGTAGCCGCCCTTGAAAGCGGGACTGTCATAGACCACATACCATCGGAAGCTCTTTTCAAGTGTGTGAAGATATTGCGCCTTGCAGACATGCCTCATAAACTCACCATAGGAAATAATCTGGACAGCGGGCGGCTTGGCAAGAAGGGTATAATAAAGGTTGCTGATACGTTCTTTCCAGAATCGGTTTTAAACCGCATAGCGCTCATAGCACCCACGGCAGTAGTAAATATAATCCGTGATTATCAGGTGGCCGAGAAGCATCCGGTCACCCTTCCCAAACAGTTGCGAGGAATAGTGAGATGCGGCAATCCCAAATGTATCACCAACAACGAACCGATGGCAACCATATTCGAATCGGATGCAAATGACAGTTCGCTGATACGTTGCCACTACTGCAACCATACGATACAACCCGACAAAGCAGAAATTCTATAACCGGACATGGGGCGCAGAAATCTCAAAGCGGGGACTATGATATATCCCCTACCTGCAGTAATTGTAAGCTGCGGCAGTTCTCCGGAGAATTCGAACCTTATCACAGTTGCGTGGACAGGCACTATATGCACTAATCCGCCAATGTGCTATATTTCCATAAGACCGGAGCGCCACTCTTACCCTATCATCCGCGAACAGATGCAGTTCACGATCAACCTCAGCACCGAAGCCATGGCACGAGCCACAGACTGGGCAGGTGTCCGCTCCGGAAAGGATTACAACAAATGGAAAGAGACGGGTCTGACCCCTGTGGCTGGTGTAGCGGTAAATTGCCCATACATCAAGGAATCTCCTCTGAGCATAGAATGCAAGGTAAAAACCATAATGCCACTGGGAAGCCACGACATGTTTGTGGCAGAAGTGGTAAATGTGCTTGCCGATGAAAGCCTGTTTGATCCAGAAACAGACACATTTATGCTTGACAAGGCCGGGTTGCTGAACTACAGCCACGGTCAATATTTCAAACAGGGAGAAAAGATAGGCCGTTTCGGTTTTTCCGTAAAGAAAAAGAAATAACACTAACAAAATACAATAAATATGCAACGTGACAACGCTATTTTCGACATCATCAGCCGCGAGCATCAACGCCAGAAAAAAGGTATAGAGCTGATCGCATCTGAAAACTTCGTGTCTGATCAGGTAATGGAAGCCATGGGTTCATGTCTTACCAACAAGTATGCCGAAGGCTATCCGGGCCATCGCTACTACGGAGGGTGTCAAGTGGTAGACGAGGCAGAACAACTGGCCATAGAACGCCTTAAAAAGATTTTCGATGCCGAATATGCCAATGTTCAACCCCACTCCGGAGCACAAGCAAACATGGCAGTATTCATGTCGGTATTGAAACCAGGTGATACTTTCATGGGAATGAACCTTGATCATGGCGGTCACCTTTCACATGGCAGTCCTGTGAACTTCTCCGGCATGATGTTCCGTGCCATCGGTTACAATGTAAACGAAGAAACCGGCCTGGTGGACTATGACCAAATGGAGGAAGTGGCTTTGCGCGAACGTCCAAAACTGATTGTTGGTGGAGCAAGCGCTTATTCACGGGAATGGGACTATGCACGTATGCGTAAGATTGCCGACGAGATCGGAGCAATATTTATGGTGGATATGGCCCATCCGGCAGGACTTATAGCAGCCGGCCTACTTGACAATCCTCTGAAATATGCCCATGTTGTGACTTCCACCACACACAAGACACTGCGCGGACCACGCGGAGGCGTGATTCTGCTCGGTAAAGATTTCGACAATCCTTGGGGCAAGACCACAAAAAAAGGTGAAATACGCAAAATGTCTTCGTTGCTTGACTCTGCAGTATTCCCAGGCGTACAGGGTGGCCCTCTGGAACATGTAATAGCAGCCAAGGCAGTCGCATTCGGCGAAGCATTGACTCCGGAATATCGTGAATATCAGGCACAAGTTAAAAAGAATGCGGATGTCATGGCTCAGGCGTTGATTGACAAAGGTTACAAGATTATTTCCGGAGGTACCGACAACCATTGCATGCTGGTGGATCTACGCACCAAATTCCCGGAACTTACCGGAAAAGTGGCAGAGCGTGTACTGGTTGAAGCCGACATAACAGCCAATAAGAATATGGTGCCATTTGACAGCCGTTCACCATTCCTCACATCTGGTATACGTCTTGGCACTCCCGCCATTACCACACGCGGTGTGCGTGAAGATATGATGGGTGAAATAGTGGAAATGATTGATACTGTTCTCTCTAACCCTGAAAACACTGCGACAATTGCATCAGTGCGCGAGAAAGTAAATGCCATGATGGCCGAGCGCCCAATGTTCGCATGGTGACGAAATAAGAGAACGGTAAATATGGTTTACCGTTTCCACCAATGGAACCGGTGACGCACGCAAGATGCGTCATCCATAGCCGGATGACGCGCTTGCGCATGCCATATTGGCATGCAGGGAAGAAAATGCTGGAAAACGAAATAAAATTTCTGAGTGTATGAAACTGTTTTTATACCGTGTGTTTCAATTGTTTGTAACGTTGCCTGTGATAGTTTTCACTACGGTTGTAACCGGCCTGATTACCATAATAGGCTCATGGTTGGGCAGCAGCCGGTGGTGGGGCTATTGGCCTCCACATTTATGGGCACGTATCTGTCTTGCAGTTTCGCTAGTAAGGGTAAAGGTAACCGGACGCGAAAACATTGATCCAGGAACCTCATATGTATTTGTGGCAAACCATCAGGGAGCATATGATATTTTCGCCATCTATGGTTATCTTAACCATAACTTTAAATGGATGATGAAAAAAGAGCTGCTTAAGTTCCCTGTGGTCGGACAAAGTTGCGCAGCAGCCGGCCAGATTTTCGTTGACAATTCCTCACCGGCAGCCATACGTAAAACCATGGAAAAAGCAGAACGGACATTGCGCGACGGTATGTCGCTGGTGGTGTTTCCAGAAGGATCGCGGACTTTTACCGGTAAAATGCGAGCTTTCCGCAAAGGTGCATTCCAACTGTCTATGGAATTTGGATTACCCGTGGTACCGGTAACAATAGACGGTGCTTTCGATGTAATGCCACGGACGGCACGTCTGCCACGGTGGGGAACGATCAGACTGACGATCCACCCAGCAGTGACAGCACCAGTTGATGAATCAGACCGCAAACGGGTAATTGACCAGTCATATGAAGCGGTGCACTCCGCACTTCCTTTACGTCACCAATAAACAACTGCTGAAATAACAAAAAGGCGTACTTCAAATGAAGTACGCCTTTTTGTTATTTCAGCAGGCTTTGAAACTCATGTCAAGGCCTTTGACAGAATGGGTAAGTGCACCTACAGAAATAAAATCAACCCCGCACTCGCCATAGCTGCGAAGGGTATCAAGCGTTATGCCTCCCGAAGATTCTATCTCAACATCCTTACCGGAATGCATGTGAGGATCAGCAGCCAATGCAGCCGGATCTGCCACAAATGCGCGGATCCTGCCCACAGCCTCCAATGTGCGCTCCGGAGTGAAATTGTCAAGCATTATTCGGTCTACACCAGCTTCAAGCGCCTGGTCTATCTCTGCGGTGTTGCGAACCTCAAGTTCGATCTTCAAATCCTTGCCGTTGTCGGCACACCATTTTTTTGCCGCTTTTACAGCCTGAGGGATACCACCCGCAAAATCTACATGATTATCTTTTATCAGAATCATATCAAACAGGCCTATGCGATGATTACAGCCTCCACCAATTTTTACAGCCTCTTTTTCAAGCATTCGCATACCCGGGGTCGTTTTCCTGGTGTCAAGCACCTTGGTATGCAGTCCTTCAAGTAGCTTCTGGTAACGGCCTGTCATGGTTGCCACTCCACTCATGCGTTGCATTATATTGAGCATGATACGCTCTGTCTGAAGCAACGAACGCACCGGACCCTCTACCTCGAATGCCACATCTCCGGGACGCACATGGGTGCCGTCGCCAATATATACAGTCGTCTTAAGAGAAGGGTCGAACTTCTCAAATACTTTCCGTGCAATGTCAACTCCAGCCAAAATGCCTTCTTCCTTGACAATCAGCTTCTGACGGCCAATCTCTCCAGCCGGGATGGTTGAAAGTGTTGTGGCATCGCCATCACCGACATCTTCCGCAAATGCGAGCGCCAGCAAATCATCTATCAATTCGTCGCGAGTTTTCATATAGTAAAATCGTTAATTTCTGAATCAGGGCATGTACTGAAAACACGCTCTGAAAGATTGCTTTTCACGCAAAGTTAGACAACTTTGATGTAATATGCAACCATACGCGCCACACCTTCATCCAAAAGCATTATCTTTGTACTATGCATATAAAGACAGACACCAAACAAACTCCCGTTGTATCACTTGCCAATGAGCATGGGATAATCGCAGCGACTACATGGCGAGGTCAGTCTGCATGCCAGACTGACGCATATTCAGGTTTCTCATTGTGCTATTATTCAGGCGACAATGAATGCCATTCCAATAAATGCCACCAGGAACTCGCTGATTATTACGGAATCAAATCCGATAAAATATACATACCCCGGCAAACTCATTCAACCAATGTAAAAATCATAACACTGGAAAACCTGGCAGATAACCACCCCGTAAACTGCGATGCCATCGTCACATGCATACCAGGCATTATAATCGGAGTAAACACTGCAGATTGCGTACCGGTACTGCTGTATGACCCTGAAAACCGAATCATAGCAGCCGCGCATGCCGGATGGAGAGGCGCGATCGGAGGAGTCATAAAAAACACCATTGATTCAATGATTTCCCTCGGAGCTGAACAGGCACTCGTCAAGGCCATTATATGCCCCGCTATCTGTGCGGACTGTTTCGAAGTCGGTGAAGAGGTGGCCATGCTGTTCCCTGAAAATTGTGTAATAAGGCATCCACATTCACGTCCACATGTGAATCTGCCGGAATATGTAAAAACTTGCCTTGAGAATGAGGGAATAGCCGGATCCAACATTTACCAGTCTAAAGAATGTACCCGTTGCCAGCCCCTGAAATATTTCTCGGCAAGGGCCTCCGGCATAAAATCCGGACGCAATTTTTCTTTTATCATGCTCAGGGAAAACATCACCGAGGCTTACGGCGATTATTTTTAATGGTATATGTAACCACTCCCCATATTTCAAACCTGCAATCCGGGGTTATGAGTATCGGATCAAAAGTCTCATTACTGGGTATAAGCCATATTCTGTTTTTCTCGAAACGAATGCGTTTCAACGTAAAGTCACCATCAACGCTGCAAACGGCCAGGTCGCCATTGGAAGGCTCTATAGACCGGTCTATAATCAATATGTCACCTTCGCAAATCCCCTCTTCAATCATCGAATCGCCAGTCACACGTCCATAAAATGTGGCTGATGGATGCTTTACAAGTTCTGAATTAAGATCTAGCGACTCTGCAATATAATCCTGGGCAGGAGATGGAAATCCAGCCTGGATTCCCCCGTCGGCATATGGTAATTCAAGTTTAGTTGACCTAACAGCCAAATAAATATCAATCTTCATTTTTCATAAGAAGTTTTTATAACCCAAAATTACAATAAACCCAGCTAATATAAAAGCTGCGTGTCGGCATACAAACGCAAAAAAATGGTTGCAGGAATTGGGGGTATTTGCTAACTTTGTCTTTAAATGTCATATCCAATGAAAGATAAAAACAAAGATGTCGCCAATGTAAAGGCCGCTACCGATGAGTCTGCCAAACAAATCAATTTAATGCATGAAGCAAGCAAATGCGCGGATGCATTAAAAAAAGGCGATATTATCCTGTATCCTACGGATACGGTCTGGGGAATAGGATGTGATGCCACAAATTCAAATGCTGTAAAAAGAATTTTCAATCTTAAAAAGCGGGCGGACAGCAAAGCCATGATAGTGCTGGTTGATTCTATTGCCATGCTAGAAAGGTATGTTGAAGAAGTTCCTGAAGTCGCCTGTCAACTAATAGAGGCGGCTGTAAATCCTATCACCATTGTATATGACCATGGACGCGGACTTGCGCCGGAACTATTGGCTGAAGACGGGAGTGTGGGAATAAGAGTGACCACAGACCCGTTCTGCCGTGCCTTGTGCCGCAAATTACGTCGGCCTATAGTATCAACATCAGCCAACATAAGCGGAATGCCATCTGCCAAATTCTATCATGAAATCGCCATAGACATAACAAAAGGGGTTGACTATGTGGCACAGTGGCGCCTTGACGACATTACATCAAGGCAGCCATCTTCAGTAATCAAACTCTCGGTTAACGGAGAAGTGACAATCCTCAGGCCATGACAGGTCTGTCCATTTCTTAGATATTACCATATAAAAAAATACGGATATGACAAACGTAACACATCAGCGGAGCATCTATGTGGCGGGCGATTGGATAGCCACATCGCTAGCCTGGTTCGTGTTCACTGTAATCCGTTTTTTCAATGTGGTGCAAGGTGTCCAAAGCTATCCTACGTTCTGGGATTTTCTAAGTGTGAAACCGGTATGGATGGGACAGATTTTCTTTCCCATCCTCATGATGGGACTTTACTATCTTTCGGGATACTACAACAAAGTGTTTTTCAAATCACGCGTGGAGGAACTTACAAGCACTCTTGCAACAGCAATAACCGGTACCATATTGATTTATTTCCTTGCAATCGTTGACGATCCCATTCCAGACAAAGCCAGCAATTATGAACTTCTGTTGATGTTGTTTCTTTTGCTTTTCGGTTTTGTATATTTCATGCGGTTAAGTATCACACAAAACACCAGAAAACGTATAAGCAAAGGACTTCTAGAGTTCAATTCCCTTATAATAGGGACATCACATGCTGCAAGAAAATTACGCCGCAAACTTGCAGCACTGCATGGCCCGCGTGTCGCCGCATACCATGTCGTAGGATATGTAGCCACAGAAAACGATCACATACCAACCGACCTTGACCTTCCGGTATATACGCTTGATGACCTTCCGGAAGTAACCAAATCGCTCAATATACGAAACCTGATAGTAAATCCACACCGTGAAGGGATGCAACAGACACTCAATCTCATAAACCGTCTGTTTCCTCTTGACTTGCCCATACTGATCTCCCCTACCCTTTTCCAGCTGATCACTTCCAAACCCAAAATACACGACCTTGACGGTGAACTGCTCATAGACATATCACATGCAAACATGTCTGAGAGCACACTTAACCTGAAACGTGCAGGAGATATTGTTGTCTCTGCTTTAGCCCTGATAGTATTATCACCTCTTTTTCTGATACTTTCCATAGCTATAAAACGGGACTCAAAAGGACCTGTATTTTATTCACAAGAACGTGTGGGACTGAGAAAAAAGCCATTCAGGATTTATAAATTCAGAACCATGGCTGCCGATGCCGAAGCAAACGGCCCAACGCTATCCTCTGCCCATGACAACCGCATAACCAAAACAGGCCGCATACTCAGAAAATACAGGATAGACGAGCTACCACAATTCTGGAATGTACTTAAAGGGGATATGTCTATTATAGGCCCACGCCCTGAACGTGATTTCTACATACAACAAATCATCAAACGCGCTCCATATTACACTCTCATACATCAAGTTCGACCAGGCATAACATCTCTCGGAATGGTAAAGCACGGCTACGCAAGCAATGTTGACGAAATGATTGAACGGTTGCAATATGACCTGGTATATCTTGAGAATATTTCCCTGACAGTGGACCTGAAAATAATACTATACACTATCAGCACTGTAATCAACGGCAGAGGAGTCTGAGAATATCTCCCGCAATTAGGAACCAGTAATTAAGAACAAGAACAAATGCGTGATCCATATCTACCCCCAAAAGCATACAAATTGGTGCATAACTGGTGGCTGCGCCTGTTGATATGGCGTGAACGCCATATCAAGGAAAAGAACCTGGTATTGGTGCTGTCACTTGCCGTAGGTCTTGCCGCGGGGTTTGCCGCCATGATCCTTAAATGGTTGATACATGTAATTTCAGGATCACTGATGTCTGACATGAGTGTTTCCGAAGGTAATTACATGTATATAATTTACCCCGTGGTAGGGGTGTTGCTGGCGTGCTGGTATGTGCGTTATGTGGTTCGCGACAACATATCGCATGGCGTAACCCGTGTGCTTTATTCCATATCACAGAATAAAAGCCGTCTTAAGCCACACAATATGTATACCTCCATAATGGCTTCATCCATAACCATAGGTTTCGGAGGCTCGGTTGGAGCAGAAGGCCCTATAGTATATACCGGTGCCGCAATCGGTTCAAATCTCGGGCAGGCTTTCCGGCTTTCCCCTCGAGTGCTGATGATCCTGGTAGGATGCGGTGCAGCGGCAGGTATCGCAGGCATTTTCAAAGCTCCGATAGCCGGCATGCTTTTTACACTTGAAGTATTGATGCTTGACCTGACCACCGTCACCGTCATGCCACTTCTGATAGCCTCTATAACAGCCGCATCGGTAGCATACATTTTCACAGGATACGACCTGGAATTCTTTTTCGTTCAGAGCGAGCCATTCATAATGGAGCGTCTCCCCTATTTCATCGCACTTGGCATAATATGCGGTCTTGTTTCGCTTTACTTCACCCGGGTGATGTTCATGATGGAGACTTTTTTCAAAAAACGTCTTGTAGTACAATGGCGGAAGACATTGGTAGGATGCGCCATACTTGCAACTCTCGTATTCCTTTTCCCTCCGCTTTACGGTGAAGGATATGGCTCTATCAATTCGCTCCTCAACGGTGATCCGGGGTCAATAGTTGACGGCTCGATTTTTTACAATGACCGTAACGACGTTATGTTCATAGTACTTTATATCGGCCTTATAATCCTTACAAAAGCATTCGCCACCTCGGCTACCAACGGCGCCGGTGGTGTGGGAGGCACATTCGCGCCATCGCTTTACGTAGGCTGCATGACCGGATTTTTCTTCGCATACCTCCTGAACAATCTCGGTTTCGATCTTGACCTTTCTGTAAAAAATTTCGCTCTCATGGGTATGGCTGGAGTTATGTCTGGAGTAATGCACGCCCCTCTCATGGGCATCTTCCTCACCGCCGAAATGACAGGAGGATACGAACTGTTCCTGCCACTGCTTATAGTAAGCACTCTCAGCTACGGAACCATCAAGATATTCGAGCCTTACAGTATATACACAATGCGTCTTGCACGGAGAGGAGAACTGCTTACACACCACAAGGACAAGGCAGTGCTCACATTGCTTAAGATGAATTCTGTGATTGAAACAGATTTCCTGTGTGTGGCACCAGAAATGAACCTCAAACAGATGGTTGACACCATAGCGCAGTCAAGCCGCAACCTTTTCCCTGTTGTAGACTGCAACCAGCGGCTGATAGGCGTTGTGCAGCTTGACGACATACGCAATATAATGTTCCGCCCCGACCTTTACAAACGAATGCATGTAAGCCGTTTCATGTCTGTCCCTCCTGCCAAAGTAAACTTGGGAGATTCAATGGACAAGGTTATGAAGACGTTTGACGATACCGGAGCATGGAACCTTCCAGTGGTAGACGGTGAAAAATATGTAGGTTTCGTATCAAAATCAAAAATTTTCAATTCATACCGGCGTGTTCTCCGTCACTATTCGGAAGACTGATCAAAAAATCATTTGCAAACCCATTCAAACCAATACGACTTGATTACATATATACAAGGCAAAATAGCCGAACTCACACCTGCATATGTGGTTATAGACAGCCACGGAATAGGTTATGAGATGAACATATCGCTGACCACATACAGCGCCCTTGAACATCTCGAAGAAGCCAAACTTTACATACATGAAGCGATAAGAGAAGACGCATACACACTCTATGGTTTCAGCGATCCGAGAGAGCGCTCCATATTCCGGGAACTTATAGGCGTGAGCGGTGTCGGTGCAAACACTGCCAGGGTAATATTGTCATCAATACCTGTTTCTGAACTTGAACAAGCAATAACCGGAAGCGATGTCAACCGTCTAAAAAGTGTAAAAGGTGTGGGTGCCAAAACCGCAGAACGCATAATTGTTGACCTTAAAGATAAAATAAAACCCTCCGGAGATACGTTATTAATTCAAGCCGTACCACAAAGCGTGGCATACGACGAGGCCATGGCGGCACTGATGATGTTAGGCTTCCCTAAACCGCAGACTGTCAAAGCGCTCACACGCATCTTTAAGGATGAGCCGCATCTGAAGGTGGAACAAGCCATAAAAAAAGCACTTGCCATGCTATGATTGCCACCCCGTCGTTACGCTCTTGGGTGCCGCATTGAAGAATGAAACACAGTAGCTTACGTAATAAACCACATATATCAAAACTGGTGGCGCTATCAGTAATCGCAATAATACTGGTCGCATCATCCGTGTTTGCCTATGCCCAGATTACATCTACGGCACCAGGCACGCCTCTGGCTCCTCCTCCCCCATTTTATCCCTCGGTGCCATCACCTGCGAATCCCGCGGATTCCATAATGATGCCGTTCCCTGTACAACAGACCGTGCCGGCAAATTATGAAAACCTGATGGAGGACCAGTTTGCAGCCGACCTAGCCACTCCATCCAATATACGCACGGTGGCAGAATTCGATCCTACCACAGGTTTCTATGTAGTGCGCACCAAACTCGGCGACACAGACATAACCACACCTTTTCTGCTTACTGAAAAACAGTATTCCGACTGGGAACTGCGCCGCTCACTCCAAGAATATTACCAGAACCGGAACCAGACGCTGGTTGAAGACAAAGAGAAACAGCCGTTCAATATCTTTGACATGAATTTCGCTTATGGACCGTTGGAAAAAATATTCGGTCCCGGCGGAGTTTCACTTAAAACCCAAGGATCCGTGCAAATCAAGATGGGTGTAAAATCAAACAAGATTGACAACCCGTCGTTGGCCCTCAATTCACGGCGTAAGACTTATTTCGATTTCGAACAGAAAATACAGGCCACAATAGGGGCATCTGTCGGCGATCGCCTGAATTTCAACATGACCTATAATACCGATGCCACATTTGATTTCGATTCCAAAAACATCAAACTCGGTTACGAAGGCAAAGAAGACGACATAGTAAAAACCATTGAGGCAGGCAACGTTTCAATGACTACCGGCTCATCGCTCATACGCGGATCCACGGCCCTGTTCGGTCTGAAAACGCAGCTACAATTCGGCAAACTTACCGCAACCGCCTTGGTTTCACAACAAAATTCCGAATCGAAATCAATAAATACCAAAGGTGGGGCACAAACGACTGATTTCAGTGTCAATGTAGACCAATACGACCAGAACCGCCACTTTTTTCTCTCACAGTACTTCTACGAGAATTATGACCGTTTCGCATCCAAAGTGCCATTTGTCACTTCTGGCATAAACATAACGCGCGTGGAGGTTTGGGTAACCAATAAGAGCGGCCGCTACGATCAGGCCCGAAACATCGTAGCCTTTACCGACCTTGGGGAATCCAACCGGCTTGCCAATGATTATTGGACACCGAATCCGTCGGCGCAAGTCCCCTCCAACTCTTCCAACGACTTGCTTCAAGTGATAAAGGAGCAGTATCCTGATGCCCGAAACATAAATCAGGTAACCCAGGCACTTGAACCCCTTAAAGCATTCGGGATTGAAGGGGGACGCGATTATGAAAAAATAGAAAGCGCGCGTCTGCTGACATCAAGTGAGTATACCCTAAATTCCACCCTCGGTTATATTTCCATAAAAAGCCAGATAAACGCCGATGAAGTGCTCGGCATAGCTTTCCAATACACATACAACGGCCAAGTATACCAGGTGGGCGAGTTCTCCTCGGATATAACCACTACCACCCAGTCGTTGTATGTAAAAATGCTTAAAAGCACCACTACAGATCCCAAGATGCCAATGTGGCGCCTGATGATGAAAAACGTATATTCCCTTGGGGCATATCAGGTGCAGAAAAACAATTTCAGGCTCAACATCAAATATCTAAGTGATACCACAGGCACACAGATAAACTATCTTCCGGTGCCAGGAATCAACAACCAGTCGTTGCTCCAGGTGCTCAACCTTGACCGTCTTGACAATAACGAACAATCCAACCCTGACGGATTTTTCGACTTTGTGGAAGGGTATACCATAATATCGGCTACCGGCAAGATCATATTCCCTGTAGCTGAACCGTTCGGCGCCTATCTTGAAAGCAAGATAGGCAATCCGGAACTTGCATCCAAATATGTGTATAAGGAACTGTATGACTCGACACTCGTCGTAGCCAGGCAGTTTGCCGATAAAAACAAATTCATTCTGTCCGGCTCATACCAGGCATCTTCCGGCTCGCAGATCAGGCTTAACGCTATGAATGTGCCGAGAGGGTCAGTAATAGTGATGGCAGGAGGTGTACAACTGGTTGAAAACTCTGATTACACCGTGGACTACTCCATGGGCATAGTAACCATAACCAATCAGAGCATCATTGATTCCGGCCAAAGCATAAGCGTTACACTTGAGAACCAAAGTATGTTCTCAACACAACGAAAAACACTCCTTGGGCTTGACCTGCAATATGCAATAAACAAAAACTTCAATATAGGCACTACCCTGATGCATTTCTCTGAAAAGGCATTGACAGAGAAGGTAAATATAGGCGACGAGGTTATAAACAACTCAATTTTCGGTTTCAATCTGGCATATAAAACCCAGTTCATGTGGCTTACAAACCTCTTAAACAAGATTCCGACAGTAAACGCCACTGCACCTTCCACACTGAATCTGACGGCAGAGTATGCCCAGCTTGTACCCCATAAGCAGAAGTCCGGTTCTTCAAAGGGAAGCTCATATATAGACGATTTCGAATCAGCCCAGACAGGTGTCGACCTCCGTTCACCTTATTCCTGGTTCCTTGCATCCACACCGTATGATTCCGGCAAGAACCCTTTGTTTCCGGAGGCAGCATTGTCAAACAATATCGAGTATGGCAAAAACCGTGCGCTCCTGAACTGGTACTATATAGACAGGATGTTCACCGACAAGAATTCCTCTCTCGCACCCGGATATATAAAAAACGACCTCAAGCAGCAATCAAACCCATATGTGCGTGAAGTAACCTCACAGGAAATATTCCCCGGCCGTGAGCTTACATATGGAGAATCAAACACAATACAGACCCTGAACCTCTCATTTTATCCCGATGAAAGGGGGCCATACAACCTTGATGCCACAGATATAGATGACGAAGGACGTCTGCTGAATCCTGAAAAACGCTGGGGAGGCATCATGCGCAAGATGGAGAACACGAACTTCGAGCAATCCAACATAGAATATGTCCAGTTCTGGATGTTGAATCCATTTTTGGATCCAGACAATCCTAATTATGAAGGCGGAGACCTGTATTTCAATTTCGGCGAAATATCTGAAGACATACTCAAAGACGGACTGAAAAGTTATGAGAACGGAGTACCTTATGATGGTGATGACCGTTTTATGGAAAGTACTGTCTGGGGACGTGTAAGTTCACAGGCTTCACTAACATACTCTTTTGACAATACGACAGGATCACGTGCCATACAGGATGTCGGCCTAGACGGGCTACGCAATGACGACGAGTTCACTTTTGAAACATACAGCAATTACCTTGACCGCCTGCGTTCACGTCTCTCAGCATCTGCCATAGAGCGCATGCAGAACGACATATTCTCTCCTTTCAATGATCCTGCCGGAGATAATTACCATTTCTTCCGAGGCTATGATTATGACGACATGCGTCTAAGCATCCTCGAAAGATACAAACGATACAATGGTGTGGAGGGAAACTCGCTGTCGCCGGAAGAGGCATCTGATCCCCTCTATCAAAGTTCACGAAGCGTGCCTGACGTGGAAGACATAAACCAGGACAACACGCTCAACGAGTATGAGCGTTACTTCCAATACCGCGTTTCCATCCGCCCTGAAGATCTGCAGGTAGGGAAAAACTTCATTACCGACAAACAGGTCGCCCATGTGCTATGCCGCGACGGCCAATACCAGGACGTGGAATGGTACCAGTTCAAAATACCTCTGGGCGCATATGAAAAGATTGTCGGTTCAATAAACGACTTCTCTACAATACGCTTCGCGCGCATATTCATGACAGGCTTCAAAAAAACCACGCACCTGCGTTTTGCAACATTGGAACTGGTGCGCGGTGAATGGCGTACATATGATTTCAATCTCAATACCCGCGGCGATGCTCCTGCCGAAGGGGAACTTGACGTATCAGTAGTAAATATAGAGGAAAACGCAGATCGCGAACCTGTGAACTATGTTCTTCCTCCTGGTGTGACCCGCATAGTTGACCCCGGACAGTCACAGATCACACAGCTCAACGAGCAATCGCTGTCACTTAAAGTCACCGGTCTGAAAGCCGGAGACGCACGAGGCATATACCGCGATACGCAACAGGACTTGCGAAACTACAAACGTCTGCAAATGTGGGTACATGCGGAAAACCTCATAGATGATGTCACCAATCTGCGTTCAGGCGAACTATCAATGTTCATCCGGTTAGGAACCGACGTAAAAAGCAACTTCTATGAGTATGAAATCCCTCTCCAGCTTACACCTCATGGCAACTATAACAACTGGGTGGAATCAGACCGGTCGGCAGTATGGCCGCATGACAACTTCATGGACATAAAACTGCAGAACCTTGTGGATCTGAAAAAGGCACGTAACCGTGCAAAAAGTGAAGAAGGAAGCAACGTGGGGTTCGCCACACTATATACAGGCCGCGATCCGGACAATGAACGGAACAGGATAGCGGTCATGGGCAACCCATCGTTAAGCGACGTGCGTGTGATGCTGGTAGGCGTACGCAATAACTCCAATTCGACAAAAGACGGCATAGTCTGGGTAAATGAATTAAAAGTGACCGATTTCGACGAAGAGGGAGGCTGGGCCGCCAAAGCCAACGTAAATCTCGGTGTATCTGATGTTGCTACGGTAAATTTCTCAACCCATATGGAAACTGCCGGATTCGGTAATGTGGACCAAAGCCTCAATTCCCGCCGCATAGACAATTATACCCAGTATAATATTGCCGTTCAAGGCGATGCCGGCCGTTTCCTACCCGAAAAGGCGAAACTCCGTGCGCCTATTTATTATTCTTACTCAAAAGAAAAAACAACCCCAAAATATAATCCGCTTGACCAGGATGTGCTATTGAAAGACGCTCTGGACGATGCTGCCAACGATCATGAACGAGACTCAATCAACTCATATGCTGTGGAACAGAATACAGTTGAAAGTTTCTCGATCTCCGGTTTGAAATTTGATGTAACCAGTGCAAAACCAATGCCTTGGGATCCATCAAACTTCACTTTCAACTTCTCTTTCAACAAACAGGCAAAAACAAATCCGACAACAGAATATGAGAATACAAACGACTATCGCGGCTCGTTTGCGTACCAGTACTCCCCTATGATAAAGGGTCTCAGGCCATTCGGTTGGATCAATTCAAAAAACAAAAACCTGAAGTTCCTGAAAGAGTGGGAAATAAACTATCTCCCCAATAGCATATCTTTCCTTACCAATATGTCACGGTATTATTATGAACAACAGACACGGTCCGAGACCGATGTCATGTTCCAGTTGCCGGTGTCAGTAAGCAAGAACTTCCTTTGGGACCGCCAGTTCCAGATCACATGGAACATATTGAAATCACTTAACCTCAGTTTCAACTCCAATACCTCAGCACGTATTGAGGAAACCGTGGGTGCGGTAAACCGTAAATTGTTTCCAGACCGTTATAAGGAATGGAAGGACACAGTATGGCAGTCAATAATGTCAATGGGTACACCATGGAGTTACAACCAGTCATTTGTAGGCTCTTACCGTGCCCCGTTCAACCGTGTGCCAGTACTTGACTTCCTTACAGCCTCCGCTTCATATAATGCCACATACCGTTGGGAACGTGGTGCCGAAATAGACGGTGTATCCCTTGGCAATACCATAGCGAACCAATCGTCATTGAGTGTTGACGGACGTTTTAATTTTGACGGCCTTTACAATAAAATTCCTTTCGTCAAAGATGTGAACAAACGTTTTGCAAATACACGCAGAGGATCCACGGCAGAGAAAAAACCAAAAAAATTTGAACGTACATACAAACTCAATCCGGATACGACTTTTGTAATCAAACATAATTTAAGAAACAAAAAAGTTAAGATCACGGGAGTGCTTGCAGATACCCAGGAGCCATTTGTATTCAAGCATAAAGTGATAGATGCAAACAATGTAGAGATCCTCACACCGTCTGACAAGAACGTAAAATTCACTATTTTGGAGATTCTTAAAGAGGATAAATCCGTATGGCGTGAAGTCGGTGAATATACATTGCGTTTCATTATGAGTCCCAAAAACGCTTCTATACGCTGGAAACGAACCAAGACTTTAAGCATACCGTTATTCCGCAACAACATTGGTAACATATTCGGTCAGGAAACCGGATACGGACCAATGTCTCCAGGCCTGGATTTTGCATTCGGCTTTGCCGGAGAAGATTATATCTACAAGGCAAAAGAACGCGGATGGCTGATAACCGACGACGGGCAGACCTCTCCCGCCATGTGGTCAATCGGTGAGGAATTAAACATGGAATTGCAACTGGAACCCTTAAAAGGACTTAAGATCAATCTGACAATGAACCGCACGGATAACCGTACGAACCAGATCCAGTTCATGTACGCCGATATGCCTGTAACCCGATCCGGTTCCTATACAAAGACCCATGTAGCATTATCTACGGCTTTCGGTTCATCAAACGCAGACAACGGCTATTTCAGCCAACATTTCCAGAACTTCCTGGATTATATTCCCGTAATACGTAACAGGGTGGAAGCACAATACACAGGCTCCCGTTACCCCACCGGGGGATTCATGGCAGACAGTCCCCATGCCGGACAGCCGTTCAGCACAGAAATAGGCACCGTAAGCGAGACTTCGAGCGATGTGCTTATACCCGCTTTCATCGCAGCCTATACAGGCACATCGCCTGAAAAGCAATATCTCACCCCATTCCCGTCATTCGCCAATGTGCTACCAAACTGGCGTGTGACATATGACGGACTTGTGAATCTCGGCAATATGAAAAACATATTCAAGAGCTTCACTCTTAACCACGCATACCAATGCACCTACTCCGTGGGAAGCTACTCATCTTACCTCAACTGGCTAAGTGCAGGAGAAAATATCGGCTTCACACTTGATGAGCTTACCGGATCCCCAATCCCGTCGTCACCATACAACATCTCAACAGTAAGCATCACCGAGCGATTTGCCCCGCTTGCTGGCGTAAGTGCCACCCTAAAAAATGAATTGCAACTGAACGCTGAATGGCGTGACCAGCGCACTCTAACGCTCAACTCTGCCGCAGGCCAAATAGTAGAAGCCACCACCCGCGGCCTGACAGTTGGCCTGGGATATAAGATTGTAAACTTCAACAGCGTGCTCAAACTAAAAAAATCGCAACAGGGAGTCAGCAATGACCTTACCATAAATGCAGACTTTTCGTTGCAGAATACACAAGCTCTTATACGCCGCATTGAAAGCAATTATACACAAGCGACATCTGGAACACGCACACTCAACATTAATTTCAATGCAAGTTACATAATGAGCCGACGTCTGACACTGGCTGCATACTTCGACCATCAAGTCAACACACCGCTCGTAAGTTCCTCGGCATATCCCACAACAAACACTTCGTATGGCTTATCTCTAAATCTGAACCTAGCACGTTAAAACGTATATTCATATTGCAAGATAAAGCCACATTTGGTTAATATATGTTATAACCGCCCTATGTACAACAAACATATGGGGCGGTTTTCTTGTCTTAAATTCAGACAATCGTTTTAAACGAGAAATGTCTGAAATATTAAAACAAGAAAAGAAACATATCATGAACAAGAAAATTTTAAATATGGCAATAGCCATGATAGCACTGGCAGGTGCAAGCGCATACGCAGACAACAACGTAGTCTCAAACGTAAAAGAAACCACCGAGAAAGTTGCGAATAAAGTGACAGACGGCACTAAAAATGCAATTGAGGCAACAAAAGACGGATTCAAAAAAGGAGCACAAAAGGTTGAGAAAACCGCTAAAAAAGTTGGAGACAAAGTGGGGGAAGAGAGCAAAAACCTAAAGGAAGACGCCAAACGCGGCGGCCGTAAAGTAAGCGAATTTGTAAAGGGTGAAAACAAAGACAGCGTATGCCCCAAAAGCAAATCATGCTGTAAAGATAACTCAGGCAAAACAAAACGCTAATGCATCGGCGCGATATGAAAAATATACTTGTAGTTATCGGTCACCCGTATTGGGAAAAGTCCGTAGCAAACAAACAGATTGTGGAAGCATTGAAAGCCACAGGACAAAACATCACGTTCAGCAACATCAAGGAGTTATACCCCGATTGCAAACTCAACGTAGATGCCGAACAGCGAAAACTGCTTGACGCGGATGTTATAGTATTCCAGTTCCCGATAATGTGGTACGGAGCACCATCAATAATGCATAAATATTTCGAAGAAGTACTCACTTATGGATTTGCTTATGGACCAGGTGGTGATAAGTTAAAAGGCAAACCCTTGATTGCATCATGTACTGCCGGAGCACCAGAAAATGCTTATAGCAGAACAGGAATCCAGGGATACACCATGGATGAACTTATGCCTCCACTTACCGCTACAATTGTATATTGTAATATGAAATGGGACGGATATGTATGCTCATATGGTATGATGCATCCAACTTCCACCACTATTGATAACCATGTCAGCAGATTGCTGGACAAAATCAATTCCCTATAATTCAACCCGACATCATTTACAATTGTCTTCTGACATTTAAATGCAGTGATTTGTAAACGACTTCTTTACATAAAATCAAAAGGGAATTAATACAAATTTTAAAGCGTATGAATACTATATATTGGAGTATCCACACGCTTTAAAATTTGTACTTCTTAAAAAATATTCCGTAAAAAGCGCCTCATATTCTTGCATAATTAAAAAATAAGCATTAACTTTGCATCGCTTTTCAGAGGAAGAGCTTATAAGATTCAACAAATAAAAGTTGTAATCGCACAATCCTAATTTTGGAGAGGTGGGTGAGTGGCTGAAACCACCAGTTTGCTAAACTGACGTAGGAGCAATCCTACCACGAGTTCGAATCTCGTCCTCTCCGCTCTATGGTAAAAGTCAAGTTTCAACCCTTGACTTTTATTTTTTAATTGAATGAAATTCAGGTCGTTACATTGATTTTGTACTACATGAAAATTTTGTATCAAACCTGTGGTTTCTGGCAGTATGAATGAAGTTTTGTGCATCGCACAAATTATGCTGCAATCTAATTGTTGTTCGCCCGTAAATCTTCATTCAAATGGCGAATATTTTGTTAAAATTTACTAACAGAAACGGACGGTTCTGCCTATGCGCTACCGTCACCGGGACTACTATCCGACATTACCAAGTCGTTGAAGAACTGCGTAGTCCTGATTTTAAGACATGGGACAAAGGCGCTCAGAGGTTCAATTCCCGCCGTCCCATAGACCGTGCCAACAACCAAATCCTTACCGACATTCTCCGGTATTATGAGGACCTAATGGCCGAATATGATTTCAAGTCAGGCAGGGAACTATTTGCATATCAGCGAGAACAATCTGAGGAGAAAGCAAAGGCTTCAATTAAGAAAGCCCCGCCAAGGCCTGAAGCAATCCTACAAGCCATCATTTCCTGCCGACAAGCCTGAAGCCGAGATTACCCTAAAAGAATGTCTGTAACAAATCATTGAGGAGATCAAAAATCCCTCGCAATTGAAGCCATCGGCAAGCTATCAAGGTTATTTAACACTTCTGCACAAACTGGAAGTTGAGGGAAAACTGATAAAACAGCCACTTTCCACCCTCGGAGACGATAGTTTTGTGCAACTCATCAGGTGGCTTGGCAAACATAAAAGGAAAAATGGCAAAGGACTTCCTGACAAACGGCGGAGCCATACAGAGCCTTACCGAAGAACAATACAGGCAATTCGTAAGTCTTGACCAGAATGAGGTGAAAATGCACGGTGGTCCACAGATGGCATACTACAAAGAACTATACAGGGATTTTTGTATGCTTCTCTATGAAATGAAATCAAGGCCTATTGACATTCTCAGACTTCATTGGGAGAATATAGCCTACGATGAAGCAGCCGGAAGATATACATGCACCTATATTCCGGCAAAGAAGAAAAACTACGGAGTGTCAAGCAAACATACGTCAAAGGCTTTGATTATACAGTATTTGACCACTAAGGCAGTGGAAATAGTTCTGAAGTATCAAGGTAAATCCAAAGGCGGCTATGTGTTCCCCTTTGCTTTGAACCAGACCCACTGGAATCTGAATGATCCACAGCAGTTTCATTACCATTATTATAAAAGCAATCATATCTGCGGGCAGATTAACCGGTTTCTTCACAATGTGGGACGGCATCTGAATGTGCCGTTTCAACTCACTCTTTATGCTTTCAGGCGAACGGCCATAACCCATGCGATCATTGAGAACAAAATGCCTATTGCAATGTTGGCTAAAACCGCTGGGACCTCAGTCGAGATGATTGAAGCCCATTACGTGAATTATCTCCACGCCCTTGCTGCGTACTGATATAAAAAACTCCCTTCCCGAAATCAACCGGGAAGGGAGCCAACATTTATTGAGCATGAATCACTTTTTCGGAATTGCGTTGTAGATACGTTCTACAAGTGCCCAGAAATCATCTGAACAGGGCTGTTCTGCGATAGCTTCACAACCTTTCTTGATATATTCAAGTTCGTCAGGAGTAAACTCTATAGCATGAGGTTGTGCCATATCTTTTTCGATATTCCACACGATGCCCTTGTCATCTTCGTTCTCCTTGATTTCAAACTTCTCTTGGTCTTCTGCGGTCAACCCTACCTTCTTCATAATAGCTCGCTTCATGGCGTATTCCATAAAGGTGTTCTGCTGGGGAAGAAGCTGAGGGAAATAAAGTCTATCTTTAACGTGTAGTTCCATAACTGCTTTGATTGTTGTCTTATTAAAAATAGAGAAGTCCGAACCGAGTGGTTTAGACTTCTATCTTAAATTTGTATGAAACTTTATTTTTGCATTAACATTTGCCCCATTGTAGCTACAGCGTCTTTGTGTTCTTTGCGACAAATAAAATGAGCATATTGTTTGTTGGCTGGATTATCAGGGTCTTCTATCATTACTCTATGGTTTATGAACTTAGATTGGTTCTGTGATTTCACATACATCTCAAACATACGCGAAAATAATCTGCTTCTATACTCTTGAGGCAACATGTTCCCATGATTTCTACGAACATCTGTATTCGCATCACAATAGAAACAGAGAACAACATCTTCGTTCTCATCCATGAATTTAGACAGTATGTCAGAAATTGTGAATAATGCCTTATAACCGACATATCCCTCTCCGGCTTTACGGATTAGAGTGACATCATAAAACACAAGAGTCAATGTCAAAGGATCGTCGGAAAATACTTTGATAGTTTCGTAGTCATAATACGAGAGGGCGACCATTATATGATCGCCCTCCGAATTCATTATGTCAAAGGATAAATCTATCTACACTACAATAGTGAATGTACATTGTTTCTTCTCAGTCAGCTTTTTAATCTGCTGCTGCTTCTTTTCTCTCAAAGCGTCAAAGACTTGAATCATCTTTTGAGATGGTTTTTTGATTGTGATGTTTCGAGTCATATTAGTTTGCTTTATGGTTTACCGCAAAGTTACGATAATTATTTTGAGCTCACAACTTTTGCAAGTGCTAATTATTATACTGTTCAAATTATTAACACTTTTCATTATTATATAGTTCTAAAAGAATATGGAGAACATCTTAACCTATATTCTCCATTCCTTCCTTATTACAGTGCTCGGTCTGCTGCTTGTGCAGATGCCGAGACTGTTGCAATTCATCACTCCAAATGTCCAACCTGCCTATTTTGGGGGGGATAAGTCCGCTCAATGCTCTAAAATTCAAATATTTTTGTTATATTTGTAGCCTAACTAAAACATTTCATCAATGAGAAAACTTTTAGCTATCATTTTTATGCTTATTATCGGCTATACCGCATTTGCCGACGATAATCCTGAAGCATATAAAGTCAAAGTAACAAAGGCGGACGGAACTGTCTTTGAAGGGTACAACGATACTAAGTTTGAACAATATCTCAAACCAAAGGTTACATCTGTTTCCATCAGTTCAGAGTTCAAAGGCCCAGCCGTTAAATATTCGAGTGATGAGGTAAAGCGAGTGGAATTCATTGCCTTGACAATGGATTCAATTCCTATGATTTTTGAGGCTGTAAAAGCGCAAACGAAACTCCCGAATCTTTTTAGCAAAAATCCTAAACCATACAAGGAGCCTGTATTCTTGCGGTTAATATATGATGGCGAAAACGTTAAAGGTTATGCTATGCCATATACCGACCATACTTTCACGCATAAGCCGAATATAATGACGGTGCATTATACATGGCGATATTTCTATTTAACCAAAGACTCCGATGTCGCAAAAACATATTGGGATGATACCGATGGCATAGTTCCAAATATGAAGAAAGTTATGAAATTTTATTTCAGAGAATTTCCTGACATAGTGAAAATGATAGACAATGACGAGCTTACCCCCCAAATGTTCAGAGAAAATCCAGCTATTGTCTTGCTCTTAATGGATAAAACCTATCAGCCTAAGCCATAATAAGCACTTCTCTTCGCAAACCTTATACCGTCCATAACTTTGTGGTAAACAACCACAAATTGTGGACGTTTCTTTTTTCTAGCCTATATTACAACTCCGTTGAAAACGTACTGGGACATGAAGCCCGTGCAGCGGTCACTCTCATCACAGCCTTCGTAGTATGTATCAGGTTGATACCCAAATTTCGGTTAAGATTTGACGGCTATTTGATCCGAGAAGAAATCGGTTCACCGATTTGCCGCTTCAATCTTCGTTTCCATCACCACATCAACATAGACCTGTGTCTAAGCGATTTTCTTACAGGATTTTTTATTTTAGAGTAACTCATTTTCTTAAGAAGCTGTCGGGATGTTTTTAACAGCATGGCATGCCGTAATTGTATTTAATACACCGTCGTTTATCGCCTAAGCATGTCGTGATTAGCCATGCGACACGATCATGCAATCAAAGTTTGGAAGGCTACTAATCAAATAAAACCGGCATCCATGCGTTATCTATCTGATATATTATCAATGGACAATGGATAAAAGAATGGCAGGGAATATGGTAATGTGGAATCCATGGCATGGATGCCATAAAATAAGCGAAGGATGCAGGCATTGTTACGTATATCGTGAAGACGCTGCTTTCAAAACTGCCATATCTCCAAATGAAGTAAGGAAGACTGCGTCATTTGACCTTCCTCTTCGCAGGGATCGTAAAAGGAATTGGAAATTTCCATCAGGAACCTTGTTTGGGCTATGCTTCACCTCAGATTTTCTTATCCAGGAAGCCGACGAATGGCGAAACGGGATTTGGGAAATTATCCGTTTGAGAAACGATTGTAATTTTATATTTTTTACCAAACGTATTGACAGGCTACAACAGTGCCTGCCTTCTGATTGGAATATGGGATATGACAATGTTGTAATCGGATGTACGGCAGAAAACCAGAAAATGGCTGATTACCGTTTGCCTATATTTATCAGCCTGCCAATCAAACACCGTCTTATAATTGTGGCTCCCATGATTGAGCGGATAGAACTGTCGCCATACCTGCACAATCATTTGATCAAGGAGGTGTCTGTAGGAGGAGAGTCCGGTAAATATGCCAGATGCCTGGATATTCGCTGGGTAGAGGATCTGCGCCGCCAATGCACCGATAATGAAATTTCTTTTACGTTCCACCAGACCGGATCATACCTTAAAAAAGATAACCGGATCTACAACATACCACGCGAACATCAACATTCCCAAGCTAAAAAGGCGAACTTGAATATAAGATTTCCAGAAATTTAAATATTGATTATTTATTATCCAGATGTACATTCATCCGACAATTGCGACAGTCAAATTCCAACCTGAACCTGGTGGAGCCAGACGTAAGATATAACTTTTGAGGCAATTTACCAGAAAAACTGGTTTTCAGGCAAGCCCCAAGTTCACGCCTGAGGCAATAACGCGTCTGCATTACTCTTGTATCTGATTTAAGAAAACACGGGGAGACTTCAATCGCTTCCGGAAACGGGGCATCTGAATTATAAATTCCCTCATAAAATTCACGCGCAAGCGAATTTGCTATATTATCATGCCGTGACAGCCCTGTTGCTGAATGATGCGATTTACTGCAAATAGACGACTGGCGTCTGAAACCGGTAACATGAGTGGCCGCATATGTATGCTGCAGAGCAGCAATTGCACTCCTCCTTAGAGAAGCCAATATGGAAGATGGCACAAATCTGTCACCGAGACTATCTTGCAGACGACACAATTCAAAATCCGTATCGCCGAGTTTAGACAGGACACGGCGGCGCCCGTCATCCTGAGGTGTCTTTGCCTGCTGGCAATCGCATTCGCACGCCTCTGCCACCGACACCCCATCTTCATCTGTAACCTCAAGCACAATACGGTCACCAACACCACGCAAAAGCATGTCTATTGATATCTTCCGGTTACCGGCAGACTGCTCAATCAGTCTGTTCCAATCACGATCAGAATTCCGATAAAGCCTGGTTCCTGAGGACAACGTTGCATCTGAAGCCAAATACAATATATTGCCATTGACACGGTTTACCCTGAAACCGCAATATTCCCCTGCGGGATTGAAACAACCTATACCGTCTCCATTGCTCAAAGGCACCTTAAGTCTGACTTTGAGTTCACGCCGCGCAATCTGGCAGACTACGGCGCCAACTTCTTCACCAATCCATTTTGGGGTATTGAATGAAGCCAATCCCACATTGTCAGATAATTTTGGCTGCAAAAAATATGATGTAAAGCCCCTGTTGAAACTTTTTTTCACCTCGGGAACAAATACCGGATGGGAATGGCCTTTGGATGCACGCCTGAAATGGCCGCCCGATGATGCTATCGCCCGGTCAAGCGCCTCACTATAAGCTGCTACCACATTTTTTACATACCCTTCATCCTTAAGACGTCCTTCTATCTTAAATGAAGTGATACCTGCATCAAGCATATCTCCGATATGATCAATGCGGTTCATATCCTTCAAGGACAATAGGTATTTGCCTTGGAGGATCTTTGTGCCAGTTTCATCTTCAAGGTCATATTTGTATCGGCAAATCTGGGCGCATTCTCCCCTATTGGCACTCCTGCCTGTAATAGCGAAACTTGCCTGGCAATCTCCACTATAACTGACGCACAACGCCCCATGCACAAAAGCCTCCAACGGAACCGTAGTGATCCCCCTGAACAGCCGTATTTCCTCAAGCGAAAGCTCCCTGGGAAGCACCAGTTGTGAAAAACCGGCATCTTCAAGGAAACGGGCTTTTTCCGGTGTGCGTATGTCGCATTGTGTTGATGCATGCAAAGGTATAGGAGGTATATCCATGCGCAAAACACCCATATCCTGAACAATAATGGCATCAACTCCGATACGCCACAATTTCCTGATAAGGCATTCCACTTCTTTTATCTCGTCTTCATAAACTATGGTGTTGACAGTAACATATACCTTCACACCAAACCGATGGGCATAGCCGACCACATACTCCACTTCCTCAATTGAGTTTGACGCCTGACTACGCGCCCCATGGCCTGAAGCCCCCATATAAACAGCGTCAGCACCATGATCAATGGCTGCAATAGCCGTAGATGCATTGCGCGCCGGCGCAAGGAGTTCTACAAGAACGGAAGAGGATGTATGATTTTTTGAAGACATATGATCAATCTTTTCTGCAAAGTTAACTCTTTTTCTGAACAAAACAGCCACTTATTTTAAACGCTTTTATTGCCTCTGTTTCTTACATTTTTGTTAATTTTGCATCATCAACCTCCCGCTCCGGAATCTATATTCCCACAGTATCCTGATTTATATGACAGGATAATACCGGAATCAGATCACCAAAGACTAAACGACAAATAACCGGATAAAAATGAAACTTTTTGAACGACTGACACTTCGTGCGAAAGCCAACCGCCGCCGCATTGTACTCCCTGAAGGTACAGAAGAACGCAATCTCACCGCCGCCGACAGAATTATTGCCGACGAACTGGCAGACATAATCCTGCTTGGCAATCCCGCCGAAGTGGAAGCCAAAGCAAAAGAACTCGGACTTGAAAATATATCGAATGCCACTGTAATTGACCCACAGGACGAAAAAAACATTGACCATTACGCGCCATTGTTTTTCGAACTTAGGAAGAAGAAAGGGATCAGCATGGAAGATGCCCGCAGATTCACAGCCAACGAACTTTACTTCGGGTCGCTCATGGTAAAAGCGGGCGATGCCGACGGTCTAGTATCAGGTGCAATCCATACTACAGGCGATGTGCTTCGCGCTGCTTTCCAGGTCATAAAGACAGCACCTGGAATAGATACCGTTTCCGGAGCGTTCATAATGCTTCTGCCTGAAAACAGTCCTTATGGTACAGACGGACTGATGATATTTGCAGATTGTGCCGTAGTGCCGGATCCGGACGCCCGCCAACTCGCACAAATAGCCGTATGCTCGGCCCGCACCGCAAGCGAAGTGGCAGGCATAGATCCTAAAGTTGCCATACTGTCATTCTCTACCAAAGGGAGCGCCAAACATGAGCGTGTAGACAAGGTTATTGAAGCCACACGCCTGGCACACGAAATGGCACCGGAACTTCATTTGGACGGCGAACTCCAGACAGATGCAGCCATCGTGCCGGTAGTGGCAGCTCTCAAAGCCCCCCACAGCGACATTGCCGGCCATGCCAATGTACTAGTGTTCCCTTCGCTTGAAGTAGGTAACATCGCATACAAACTGGTGCAGCGCATATCAGGCACAGAAGCGGTAGGTCCGCTCCTCCAAGGTCTTGCCGCCCCCGTAAGCGACCTTTCAAGAGGCTGTGTGGCAGATGACATATACAAGACAATAATCATGACCGCCAATCAGGCAATCCACGATAAAATCTGAAACTCCACATATAATTATAAACCACGAAAAAAAATGAAAATTCTAGTGCTAAACTGCGGAAGCAGTTCCGTAAAATACAAACTTATTGAAACCTCGAATGACAGCGTAATGGCTGAAGGTGGAGTTGAAAAAATAGGTCTGCATGACGGATTTCTCAAATACAAACTTTCTGACGGAAGCAAAGCGATAAAGGAACTCGGACTGGTAGACCATAAAGGAGCCGTAAAATCAGTACTTGACATACTTACAGACCCGGAACTGGGATGTATAAAATCATACGATGAAATAGATGCCGTAGGTCATCGCGTGGTTCATGGCGCTGAGAAATTCAGCAAAAGCGTATTGCTTACAGACGAAGTGCTCCAGCAGATAAAAGACTGCTACGACCTCGCCCCACTGCATAATCCGGCAAATGTAACCGGCATTGAAGCTGTAGAAGAAATCCTGCCGGGGATCAAACAGGTCGGAGTGTTTGACACCGCCTTCCATCAGACAATGCCGGCAAAATCATACATGTATCCACTCCCCTACCGTTTCTATAAAGAAGACGGCGTGAGACGTTACGGATTCCATGGTACAAGCCACCGCTATGTATCAGCACGTGTATGCGAGATATTGGGTGTGGACATGACAACCCAGAAAATCATTACATGCCACATAGGCAATGGCGGGTCAATAACTGCCGTGCTTTATGGGAAAAGCGTTGATACATCCATGGGACTGACACCCACGGAAGGACTTATGATGGGCACACGTGTAGGAGATGTTGATCCGGGTGCCATCACATATCTCATCAAAAAGCATGGCCTCTCCGTAGACGAACTTCAAAAAATAATTAATAAAGAAAGTGGTGTCCTAGGTGTAAGTGGGCTTTCGTCAGATATGCGTGAAATCGAATCAGCTGTAAATGCCGGGAATGCCCAAGCAACTTTAGCCCTTGATATGTATGAACAACGCATCACCAAATACATAGGCGCATATGCAGCCGAAATGGGAGGCGTGGACATAATCGTCTTTACTGGTGGAGTTGGCGAAAACCAGACCGGAGTACGCGCTAATGTGTGCGCTCCACTACAGTTCATGGGAGTAGAGATTGATCATGATATAAATGCAGCCACAAGGGGAACAGAAACCGTAATATCCTCAGCGACATCAAAAGTCAAAGTTGTTGTAGTACCGACAGACGAGGAGCTGATGATCGCACGTGATACGGAATCAATTGTCTGCGGAAAAAAGTGCTGACAAGCTACAACAATAAAAATATGGTGTGACATAATGGCTCATAAGGGACGTTTCATGAGATTCGGTCATCGCCCACATGCTCTTACCATATGAACCATTGGAACTTGCACCACCCCCATACAGATACAAAAAAGGCTATGTGCCTTACGGACACATAGCCTTTTTAAATATTCTCAAAACTCCAAAAGCCACACTTTCACTATGCTAGACTTTATAACATGGACAGCCAACCCTATCTTGATTGGTAATCCGGTGACTATAAGATGGTACGGATTAATGTTCGTCATTGGTTTTTACCTCGGATACCTCATAATGGCGCGAATTTTCCGCCATGAAGGCGCACCGGAAAAATGGCTTGGATCACTGCTCGTATATGTAGTAGTGGCAACTATTGTTGGCGCCCGGCTGGGACATGTATTTTTCTATGCCTGGGACTATTATTCACAACACCCAATTGAAATCCTGTATACATGGGAAGGTGGCCTGGCAAGCCATGGGGGAACAATAGGCATAATGATCGCCATAATCCTATTCTCCATTTTCGTGACAAAAAAAAGTCCTTTTTGGACTTTTGACCGCCTGGTAATACCTATAGCGCTTGTAGGAGCCCTCATACGCATAGGCAATCTTATGAACCATGAAATATACGGGCACCCGACAGATCTTCCATGGGGATTCAGATTCATTACAAATATCCACGGATGGATAAATGGAGCCGAACCAGTTTTTTCCCAACCATCACACCCTACGCAACTTTATGAGGCAGGATGTTATCTAGCCTTGTTTGCACTGTTGATGTGGATGTATTGGAAAAAAAATGCCGAAAAACGGCCAGGGCTGCTATTCGGAGTTTTTTTCGTAGTGCTGTTTACCTGCCGGTTCCTTATAGAGTTCGTTAAAAATCCACAGGAAGAATTTGAAATTGATATGATGCTGAATATGGGACAATGGTTGTCAATACCATTTATACTTATGGGTATAGGCTTCATAATCTATGCCCTTATAAGACCTGCAGTGCCAGTGTCATTCCCAAACAAATTCGCAGAACAACTGTCCGGAAATACAAATAAGAGTGGAAAAAGATAATCTCCAGATACGTGTACATCTCAACTTCAACGCCTAACATAGAAGTTAAATAAACTTAAATAGCGTTATTTTATTTGTTATGCAATTAAAATAGTGCTATTTTTGTATACCTATACGCCAAAGCGTAATGGCAAAAACACGGGGATGACCGGTTTTGACAGCGCGTAGAGGTGGTGTGTAAGCATGCAGAGCAACGATGCCTACGCTCTATAATCAGAGACATCACAAATTTAAATGGCGAAAATAACTACGCTCTTGCTGCTTAATCGAAGTACAGTAGATTAACTTAATCTCCGCAACAGTTGCAGAGACAAGACATCGCCCGATTGTCCTCTTCCCGAGACTAATTGACAAGGCGGTGCAAATAAATCGGGAATAGGGAACCGAGAGTCGCGCGAAGTTTCCGAAATTTTAGCGAATAAGGACGGCGTTGGTAGTCGAGAGCCTGCGACGTCACGAAAACCAAGTCACGACTAAGCATGTAGAAAGCTCATTAGTTCCGCGTTTGGACGGGGGTTCAAGTCCCCCCATCTCCACTTGTTACATAGGACGAAATCAGTCCGAACACTAAGAGCCTCAGCCTATTTGATAGACTGAGGCTCTTAGTGTTTAATACGTCCTATTCTTTACTTAAAAAAGTGACAACAGGATCGAAAAAGCGTTTTTGGAAAGCCCCCATTCTGATACCCATCGCGACAAAGCAGCTTTGTCATACGTGGCCAACTTAAAGCAACTTCGTCAGCAAGAATCAAAATTTCCCCTGGAGATGAGATGTGGAGTTTAAGATTTATTTTTATTACTGTCCGCTAAACCATAAAAGGGTGAGTCCAACTTCTTAAATGACAGAAGTTGGACTTACTTTTTGTATAGGACAAGCCCCCTCAGTAGTTTATGGGGACTTCGGGAGGC
>CANRWW010000005.1 GCA_947643665.1 uncultured Porphyromonadaceae bacterium
CCATGTGATATTTCTTAAACACATTAACAGACTCAAAAAGTCAAGATGACTTCACTGCTTTAATTTTGCATGCACCCCTCATTGCGAGGGGTGTTTTTGTTTTTATGTTAGCACTTTTGTCTTGACCGGTAATTATGTGCAGTGATAATAACACAAATTTACTTGGCATTGTGATAGGATGATGTTAAATTTGTAGCGCTGAAATTTTTACCTGTCACCACCCTCATACCTTAAAAACATGAAAAAAATAATTCTTGCGTCAGCAGCAGGGATGGCCATTCTGGGCATTCCTCATACGTATGCGGAAAATATTCCTAACCCTCTTCTTCCGAATGTGGCCGATATCGGCGTGATGAAATACAACGGGAAATATTATCTCGGTGGATGCCGTACTGATGGCGATTTTTATATTTCATCTGATCTCGTGAATTGGGAGGGGCCGATCCATGTGATTGACATGGATAACGATTGGAGCAAAGGCTCTGGCTGTGGCAACAACCAGATTCATGCAAACGATATGTTGTATGATAATGGCACCGTGCATGCATATTGGTCGGTAAATTATTGGGGAAAAGACTTGCACGCGGTGCATGTGGTTCATTCTGAGGCCACAGATCCGATGGGGCCGTATGCCGAGCCTGTAAAAGACCGTTGGATGGATAACCGCATAGACCCTAAAGTATTCCGGGACGATGACGGACAATTGTATATGTATATGGTGCGTTTTACCGACGGCAATACCATTTGGGCACGTAAGATGAAAAACTGGCGCGAGTTCAATGATACTGACCCTGATGCCATTCTATGCCAGTTCTCATCAAATCCCAACACCTGGGAGCGTATGGATAATGCGGTTGCGGAAGGTCCGTGGGTAATCAAGTACCATAACCAGTACTATATGATGTATAATGCCAACCATACCGGAGGTGAATGGGGTAATTATCAACTGGGTGTGGCCCAGGCTCAATCTCCGATGGGATTCAACAACGGCAACAAGTATCCTCATCCTGTAGTGGTTTCAAACCAGAAAGAGCTTGAAGACAATTATGTAGATCTTTTGCGCTATTCAACAGGTACTTATGCTCCGTTGTTCAGCTACACTGTAAATCCGCCGGCCGATGGGTGGGCAGCCCCCGATTTCAATGACAGGAACTGGGCTAAAGGTTCCGGCGGTTTTGCGCCTTATGCCGAGAAAGGTACAACGACATACCGCCGCGGGACGAACTGGGATACAGACAGTATCTGGATCCGCAAAAACTTCAATGTGTCGGATCTGAACCATAATCTGGCTCTTCGTCTTACCACGCGTGGTCCTGCAAAGGTGTATCTTAACGGGAAAGAGATACACTCCGAAGAGCAGGGGGTGTATCGCATAGTGAATTTCACACCTGAAATGTCCAAATTATTGAAACTTGGCGGTAACACTCTGGCGATAGAAAGTTCTGCCAAAGGGCGCAGAGGCGGTTATGTAAATGCCGAACTGTTTGATATGGTTGACGGTACTGCCGCTCCTGAAATAGTATGGACACCAGGGCAACCTAATATATTGCGCGGGCCGAATGGTTTTGAATGGTGGCTCATATATATGGCCAACGACAACGCCAACACCCGTAGCCAATATATTGACCGCGTACACTTCCACGGTGACAAAATGGTGGTTGACGGCATATCCCATGCCAATAATCCTGGATATCATCCCACTCCGGCTTTGCCTGTTTATTGGGATATTTTCGATGGGCCGTTTGATTCTAAAAAATGGGATGGCATTGATATGGAAGCATGGCATGTGGCTGATGGTGAGCTTAAGGCTAATCCGGGAAGTTCGGCTGTGCTGGCACCAGCTTTGGCTGCAAAGTCATATCTGTGGGAGGTGAATGTGAAGCCGGAGCAGACTGCCGGGGTGTATGCCATATGGATTGACGCTTCAAACAATGTGAAAATAATGTTTGACAAGGGTGCGGCAGCCTGGACCGTGGTAGAAACAGTTGACGGCAAACCTCATACTCTTGGAGCAAATAAACTTCGTGAAGATTTCAAATGGGGCGTATATCATCAGATAAGGGTTGAGCGGGATCTTGGCGATCTGGTTGTTTCCATTGACGAGATGCGCACTTCAAAACCTTATGAAACGCGCCTGACGGCAGATGCCGTGCCGGGTCTGACGACAACCGGTAACGCAGCTTTCGATGGATTGGTCTACACCATAGGTTTTGACGATGGAAACGACCGTATGAACGGATGGGAAATGGCGGAAGGAGCGCTTATGCCCACTTCCCGTGGAGCTTCTGCATCAGGTGCCATGAGAGCCTTTAAAGGGACGCCGTCTTCCAATTATGAGTTGACCATACAGATATCAGGTCTCGGAGACGACGCCGTGGCAGGTTTTTATCCGTTGTATGTTGATCCGTCAAATTATGTCGAAGCTGTTCTTGATGCCCAGGCCCGTGCGTTGAAACTCACTACAGTACGCAAGGGAAAAACTATTGATACCCGCACGCTTCCGGTAGATTGCATGCGTACGCTTTACGCCGATATGAGGTTTACGGATTCTTACGACAAGGGGTATACCACAGATTGCCCGACGGTATTTGACGCCATATATTTGAAGCGGTATGATGTAGCAAACCGCAATGTGTTTACTGATAATCGTTTCGATAAAGAGACTGCAACAGTTGGAAATAAGGAGATATTCGTAGACAATATGTTCAGCCTTATGGAACCGTCTATGCTTGCAGAGGATGGAAGCTGGAAGGCATTGCCGGTTGAAAATGCATCTGTAGCACAGAATCCGGCTTATAATGTGGCATCTTTTGACCCCGTAAAGGCAAGCCGTCTACGTTTTATGAACCGGAATCCGTCTGATGGTGCGCACCATATATACGACATACGTCTGCATGAGCTTTTCAAAGATAGCTATAATCTGCGTTCGGTGCGTGATGGCGACACTCTAAGGCTGTTTGTAGATGGCAGGGAAATGGCTCAGTTGCCGGTCAAGGGATTCGGTGACGCTACAATAGGTCTCGTTTCCCGCCAGGGCACACCCGAATATCACGGATTGACATATTATCATAAATAATTACTGTGTTTATATTGATTTTCATTTCACCGTTATTATAAGGTTTGTAACGATTCTGAATTAGAATTCATACAGTTAGTATATTGGAATTGTATTTAGTTAGTATGCAATAAAGAACATGGTTACTAGTGAAGCGTCTGCGGCGTGAGCCGCGGGCGCTTTTTTGCTGATGTGGTTATTGAGGGATGCATCCAAAATTCAACTCTCAAAATTATGCTGAATGCTGGTTATTAATTACCTTTGCATTTGGAAAAAAAAGATTGTAATTGAAATGATATCAGACTCTAATTATGCAGGCCTTACAGAGGCTGAAGTTGCTGAAAGCCGTATCAGACATGGTATAAACATACTGACACCTCCTGAGAAGGAGTCTTTATTCAAACGTTTTCTGGATAAATTCAAAGATCCGCTGATTCTCATATTGCTGATTGCAGGGGCATTGTCTGTCGGTATCTCATGTTATGAGTACTGGGGGCTGAATCTTGGCGGAAGTGTGTTCTTTGAGCCGGTAGGCATATTTATAGCCATATTGCTTGCTACCGGTCTCGCTTTCATATTCGAGCTTAAGGCTGATCGGGAATTTGAGCTGCTGAACCGTGTGAACGATGACGAACCAGTGCAGGTGATACGTTGTGGCCATGCAATGCAGATACCTAAAAAGGATGTTGTCGTTGGTGATCTGGTCATATTGAATACAGGTGAGGAGATTCCTGCCGATGGTGCGCTTCTTGAAGCTGTGTCCATGAGTGTTGATGAATCAACTCTCACGGGTGAGCCTATGTGCCATAAAACAACGGATGAAGCCCAGTTTGATGCCGATGCGACATTCCCTTCTGACCATGTGATGCGTGGTACCAAGATTATGGAGGGCCATGGACTTATGCGTGTGTTCGCTGTAGGTGACAGCACTGAAAATGGCAAGGTGTTTGAGGCCGCGCAGATTGACGACAGTGTGAAGACACCGCTTAATGAACAACTGGACAGGCTTGGAGTGCTGATTTCCAGAATTTCATATGCTTTTGCCACCCTGATTATCGTAGGGCGTGTGGCGATGTATTTTGTAAACGTAGATTTTGACTGGCTAGGTTTTGTAGCCTACCTGCTTCAGACGCTTATGGTGGCTGTCACGCTTATTGTGGTGGCTGTGCCTGAAGGGCTTCCTATGGCAGTTACACTGTCTTTGGCTTTTTCAATGCGTCGGATGCTCAAAACCAACAACCTTGTCAGAAAGATGCATGCATGTGAGACAATGGGCGCCACGACGGTCATATGCACTGATAAGACCGGCACGCTTACCCAGAACCAGATGCAGGTTTACAAGGCTGATTTTTTCGGTGATCCTTCCGACGAAGTATTATATGAGGGGATTGCTGTAAATTCAACCGCGCTTCTGGATCTTTCAGGAGAAAAGCCTCAAGTGCTTGGCAATCCGACTGAAGGCGCCTTGTTGTTATGGCTTAAAGAGCGTGGAGCCGATTATCAGGCTCTGCGTAACGGAACCTCTCTTGTAGAGGAATTGCCCTTTTCGACGGAGCGCAAATATATGGCAACAATAGTGGATTCGGCTATTGGCAAAAGGATACTTTATGTGAAGGGTGCGCCGGAAATTGTCTTTGCAATGTGCAAAAACAATGCAGGTATAAGCCGTAATGAGCTTGATGCACGTCTTCTGGAGTATCAGAACCAGGCTATGCGTACACTTGGTTTCGCATGGCAGGAAGTCACAGGAGATGCCCCCCTGATCAGGGATGGAAAAGTTGTGGCGGAAAACCTGACTTTCATTGGCATAGTTGCCATATCGGATCCTGTGCGTGCCGATGTGCCGGCAGCTGTGCGTGAGGTGATAGACGCCGGTATTAAAGTCAAGATTGTGACCGGTGACACTCCTGGCACAGCCAAGGAGATAGGGCGCCAGATAGGTTTATGGGATGACGGCAAAGATAGCGAACGGAATATAATAACCGGTACCGAATTTGCTGGACTTACAGACGAACAGCTTCGTGAAAGGGTAGGGGATATGAAGATCATCGCCCGCGCCCGCCCGATGGATAAAAAGCGCCTTGTTGAGGCATTGCAGGCAAACAACGAGGTTGTGGCGGTAACAGGCGACGGGACCAACGATGCTCCGGCGCTTAAAACTGCTCACGTAGGGCTTTCCATGGGCGATGGCACATCAGTGGCAAAAGAAGCCTCTGATATTACAATCGTGGATAACTCATTCTCTTCGATCGGACGTGCCGTGATGTGGGGCCGGTCGCTGTTCCTTAACATAAGGCGTTTTATTCTGTTCCAGATGACTGTCAACGTGGTGGCTTGTCTTATTGTGTTGGCCGGTGCTTTTATGGGTATGCAATCGCCGCTTACGGTTACACAGATGCTTTGGGTAAATCTGATCATGGATACGTTCGCGGCAATGGCGCTTGCATCGCTTCCCCCATCTCCGACGGTCATGCATGAGGCTCCCAGGTCACGTACAGCATTTATTATCAACCGTCCGATGTGGAATTTTATAATCGGTACCGGATTGGCGTTTTTTGCAATTCTGGTCGCATTCCTCTATTATCTGGAGCATGCAGACATTACATCGCTTACAGATATAGGACATGTATCTATGGGAACGGGAAGGGGCTTGTCTCCATATGAGCTTTCGCTTTTCTTCACCACTTTCGTGTTCATGCAGTTCTGGAACATGTTTAATGCCCGTGCTTTTGCCACAGGCCGCTCTGCATTTCATTTTCGCGGGTGTGCCGGCTTTGAACTTATAGCTTTGGTTATCCTGGCTGGCCAGATACTTATAGTTTCTTTCGGGGGAGAATTTTTCACCGTGGTGCCTCTGAAACTTATGGACTGGCTGATAATAATCGGATCTACCTCGCTGGTGCTTTGGATCGGTGAAGTTGTACGCTTGTTCAGGAAATAGGGTTTATTTCATAAGATCGTCCATAAAACCGGTCAGGGCGTTTAGCGACGGTGTCACCATGTCTGACATTCGTGCTACATCGTCTGCTTGGTTTGTGGTTGCAAGACCGATTACTTTGCATCCTGCACGACGTCCCGACTCAAGGCCTTGAAACGAGTCCTCGAAAACTATGCATTCTTCTGGCTGTATGCCTACTTTGGCTGCGCCTATGAGATATGGTTCCGGATGAGGCTTTGAGTGTGTCACATCAGCTGCAGTTACAATCGCGTCAAAATGAGATGGGAAATCAGGATGCTGGTTGAACAGGAAATTCATCTTTTTCTCATCGCTTGAGGTGACGATTACTGTTTTCATTCCAAGGCTACGCAAGCGGTCAACAAACTCCAATGCGCCTGGAAAAACAGGATATACTATCTCGTTTTCAAACTCGTGAAGCATCCTGTCAACGTCAGCCCGTATTTCCGGTTCAGGAAAATAGGTGGTTAGGATATCATTGAGTGTGGTTCCCTTTATATCGTATGCGAAAGTGGGAGATGGCAGATGATGTGCACGTCCCACTTTTTCCCAGAACTGTGTATATAACGTCTCTGAATCAATGAGAACCCCGTCAAGGTCGAATAAGGCTGCTTTGTAGTACATAGTCATTTTTATTTTTTTGATGGCATTAATGAAGTGATACCGCTGGTTCAACAATTTGTTGAGAGATATTAAACCGCAAAGTTACAACTTTTAACACGGTTGAACCGTCCTTTTTAGCTAAATTTGCATAATATTTTGAGATATATTCCTGGTAATGCCGGATATATCCTGATTCATATTGGGATAGATATATGACTGATTCTGATAGACAAAACAATTCATCTGCATGTAAAGCGGCGGGTCGGCGTCCGACCGCGATGCGTCATGATCCTATGACGCTTGGCACAAAGCCTGTGGGCAAGTTGCTGGTGGAGTATTCCATCCCCGCTATCATTGCCAGTGTGGCGGTGTCTGTCTACAACATTGTAGACAGCATTTTTATCGGGCGCGGTGTCGGGGCAATGGCAATCGCTGGCCTTGCGATAACTTTGCCGCTGATGAACCTTGTCATGGCTTTCTGTACTTTGATAGCTGCGGGTGGCGCTACTATCAGCTCTATATTTCTAGGGCAGCGCAATGTTTCAAAGGCCACTGATGTGGTTAATAATGTGGTGACATTCTGCCTGGTGCATGCTGTGCTTTTCGGAGGTCTTACTCTTATTTTCATAGATCCGATATTGCGTTTCTTCGGCGCTACAGCAGAGACTGTAATATATGCTCGTGAATTTATGGAGGTTATACTCTACGGGTTGCCGATGTCATATGTGTTTATCGGATTGAACAATCTGATGCGTGCCACCGGGTATCCCCGTAAAGCCATGATTTCAGCACTTCTGTCTGTGGTCGTGAATGTTATTCTCGCTCCTGTTTTTATATATTCTTTCGACTGGGGGATTGCAGGAGCCGCTTGGGCCACTAATGCCGGGCAGTTTGTAGCTTTTATCTGGGTTTTGTTCCACTTCTTCTCAAAGAAAAGCTATGTGCATTTCAATGCCCGCAACAGCTGGTGCAAATGGGCTATTCTTAAAAAGATATATGCTATAGGGTTGTCCCCGTTCCTTATGAATGTCACAACGTGCGTTGTGGTCATATTCATAAATAAGGCTTTGCTTGATTATGGCGGTGCTGATGGCAATCTTGCCATAGGGTCGTTTGGGATCATCAACCGTGTGACAATGTTTTTTGTGATGGTCGTGTTCGGTGTCACCCAAGGCATGCAGCCCATCCTCGGATTCAATTATGGAGCTAACCAGTGGGGGCGTGTCAAATCGACTCTTTACAAAGGCATATGGATAGGGACAGCCATTACGGCATTCGGTTGCTTTATAACCGAAGTGTTTCCCGATACATTGAGCCGCTTGTTTACTGTTGATGAAGGGCTGATTGCTATCGCACGCGATGGTTTCAGATGCTATTTCATGTGTTATGCGGTAGTGGGGTGCCAGATTGTGATACAGAATTTTTTCCAGTCTATAGGCAAGCCCCAGATCTCCATTTTCCTTTCCCTTACGCGCCAGTTGATCTTCCTGTTGCCATTCCTGTTGTTGTTGCCCAGACATTTCGGTGTGACAGGTGTATGGCTGTCAATGGCAGGAAGCGACATGCTTGCTTTCATCGTGGCTGTGGTCACTCTTATGTTTATGCAACGGCGTATCAACAGAAAAATGAATCTCGCCACGCAGATGACAGATGTGGCACAAACAGACGATACAGATGATTGAGACTCTTGAAATGCGCGTCACCCCGGAGGTGGCTTATGTGCCGCTGAGGCTACAGGCTGCCATATCAACCCGGTTGCAGATTGATGTGAACCACATATGCCATGTGAAAATAGTGCGTCGGAGCATAGATGCGCGTCAACGTCAGGTGATGGTAAATCTGTCACTGAAGATTTGGGTTGATGAAAATCCTTCAGAAGTGGATTGCGCACCGGTATGTCCTGTTTATCCCGATGTGTCGGACGGGCGTCAGGCTGTGGTGGTAGGAGCCGGGCCTGCCGGTCTTTTCGCGGCCTTGCGGTTGATAGAACTTGGGATGCGCCCAGTGGTACTTGAAAGGGGAAAAAGCGTGGAGGAACGCGGAAAGGATATGGCTCGCATTGCCCGGGAAAACGTAGTGGATCCAGATAGTAATTATTGCTTTGGTGAAGGTGGTGCCGGGGCATATTCCGATGGCAAACTTTATACCCGCAGCAAAAAAAGGGGATCGGTCGAGGAGGTGTTGCGCACTCTTGTCTGCCATGGTGCTTCGGAAGATATTCTTGTTGATGCACATCCGCATATCGGCACGGACCGTTTGCCGAAGGTTATAAGCGCTCTCCGTCATACCATCCTCAAAAGCGGGGGAGAGGTGCGTTTTTCAACACGTGTGGACGATCTTGTCATGGAAGGCGACAATGTGAAAGGCGTTGTTACATCAGACGGCAGTATAATTTCAGGGCCGGTGATTCTTGCAACCGGTCATTCGGCACGGGACATATATGAGATGCTGCACCGCCGTGGAGTTGCCATTGAGCCGAAAGGTATTGCCGTGGGTGTGCGTCTTGAACATCCGCAGCAGCTGATTGACCGCATCCAGTATCATAATCCGGGTGGCCGCGGTAAATATCTGCCCGCTGCCGAATATTCCATGCTTACGCGTGTTGAAGGCCGTGGGGTGTATTCGTTCTGCATGTGTCCCGGAGGTGTGATTATTCCGGCAGCTACAGGAACCGGGCAGCTTGTGGTCAATGGCATGTCACCTGCGTCGCGTGGGGGCAAGTGGGCGAATTCCGGTATGGTGGTTGAAGTGCTTCCCGAAGATCTGGGGGAATACAGCGATGCTGGACCCCTTATGGTGATGCGTTTCCAGGAAGATGTGGAGCGTAGTTTTTATGACGATGCCGAGGGCTCCCAGAACGCTCCGGCTCAACGTATGCGTGATTTTGTGGACGGCAAGCCGTCCGCGTCTCTTCCTGCTACGTCTTATGCTCCAGGTATCCATTCGGCGCGCATAGACAAGTTGCTGCCACCTTTTATTGCAGGACGTCTCCAAAAGGGTTTTGCCGATTTCGGTCGCAAATCGCGTGGATTCCTCACTAATGAGGCAGTGCTGATAGGTGCCGAGACACGCACATCCTCTCCGGTGCGAATACCTCGCGATCCGGAGAATTTATGCCATGTGGCGTTGTCGGGGCTGTATCCATGCGGGGAGGGTGCCGGTTATGCCGGCGGAATAGTTTCCGCTGCTATAGACGGGCGCCGTTGTGCCGAGGCCTTGGCTGCAGCCTGTAGATGACCGTTTGCTGTGCGTGTATGGTGGTCTTTGTCAGAGTTCGTCTTCCTCACCCTCGTCATCGCTGTCAGATGCCTGTGCTATGGCGAGCATGGAGCGGTATTCATCCCACTGTGGATCCTCCTCTGCGGAGAATGAGAGGGGGAGTTCGGGGAAGACGGCGAGTGTCTCGTTGAATTTTCTCTGGAATATATGTAGGCTCAGTGTATAAAACACTAAATCACGGGCACCTTCACCGGTGTAAACGCCGGTGAGCACTGCTATAGGGTCTTTTTTGAACGTGGCTTCCAAGGCTTCCTGGACTTTTTCCATAAGTTCGGAGGTAGCCTCGTCTGGCATACCGCCTGCTGCGGGCGTGTAGCTCCATGTAGCTTCCACGCGGTAGCGGAAGCGTTGATTGGATATAAATTTCTCAACGTCAGTTCTTACGGTACCCATTACAAGGTTGCCGGATTCCGCACTTTCAAGCGGTGTAGTCAGCCATGCCATATTTCATCAATCGTATTGTTTCCCCAAAGTTACGACTTTTCTTTCATTCGCATGCCATTACGCGGCAACCATTGGTCTGTACGTATGTCTGCAATGGCGAAATGCGGGTTCAACATGCAAGTTTTTGATGTGGCTTACTGACTTTTGGGTGGGAAAATTTTGGTGTCAGACAGATTATTGCTAAATTTGTATTCCCAAATACGAAAGAAAGAAAACGATAATGGAAATCACCGGAAAGATAATACTGGCTCTCCCTGAGATGTCAGGCACATCCAAGGCGGGAAATGCCTGGAAAAAACGTGAATATGTACTTGAAACTCAAGAAACTTACCCGAAAAAGGTGCATTTTGACTTTTTCGGAGAACGTGCCGACCAGTTTCCTCTTAATGTGGGCGACGTTATTAAATTGAGTTTCGACATAGAGAGCCGCGAATTCAACGGCCGCTGGTACACAAGTATCCGCGGATGGAAGTCGGAGCCCGCTGCTGCCGGCATGCCAGCTGATATGCACTCTGCCGCTGCTTTCCCCACTCCTATGGCCGCTCCCGCAGCCCCTGCCGCTTTCCCAGGTGTTACGGAGCCAGCTGCTACCGACGACCTCCCGTTTTAACCCGCCAATAAATTATTGTCCTCCACGGAGGTGAATTATTAAACATATGTAAAAACCGGATACCATGTGGTTTCCGGTTTTTTTCGTAACTTTGCATTGCTGAAATGGCACCGATTCATATCGGACAGTTGTTTTATAAGTAAATTTAGAGAATCCCCTGAATGAAAAATATAAGGAATTTCTGCATCATAGCACATATTGACCATGGTAAAAGTACCCTTGCCGACCGTCTGCTTGAATATACCAAGACTGTCGCCGGCAAGGATCTGCAGGCGCAAGTGCTTGACGACATGGATCTGGAGCGTGAGCGAGGCATCACCATCAAGAGCCATGCCATACAGATGGATTACGCGCTTGGCGGTGAGCGGTATGTTCTCAATCTTATTGATACTCCGGGGCATGTGGATTTCTCATATGAAGTATCGCGCTCGATTGCCGCATGTGAAGGCGCACTGCTTATAGTTGATGCCACACAGGGCATCCAGGCACAGACCATTTCCAACTTATATATGGCTATAGACTCAGACCTTGAGATAATTCCGGTCATAAATAAGGTGGATCTGGAAAGTGCCAAGCCCGATGAGGTGGAGGACCAGATTGTGGATCTTCTCGGTTGTCGCCGTGATGAGATAATCCGCGCTTCCGGCAAGACTGGTGAGGGTGTGGAAGAAATACTTAGAGCCATTATAGAGCGTGTGCCTTCTCCCAAGGGAGATCCGGAAGCTCCTTTGCAGGCGCTTATTTTTGACTCGGTATTCAATCCGTTCCGTGGTATAATAGCGTATTTCAAAATTTTAAACGGAACTATCCGTAAAGACGATTTTGTGAAATTCGTTTCTACTGGAAAAGAATACCATGCTGATGAAATAGGGGTTTTGAAACTTGAAATGATGCCGCGTGAGGAGTTGTCGGCAGGCAATGTGGGGTATATAATTTCCGGTATCAAGACTTCCAAGGAGGTAAAGGTTGGAGACACAATAACCCATGTGAGCCGTTCGGCTCCTGCCATAGCAGGTTTTGAGGAGGTGAAACCCATGGTGTTTGCCGGAGTTTATCCCATAGAGGCTGAGGACTTTGAGAATCTCCGTTCATCGCTTGAGAAACTACAGTTGAATGATGCTTCACTTACCTTTCAGCCGGAGTCGTCAATGGCGCTTGGTTTCGGTTTCCGTTGTGGGTTCCTAGGCTTGTTGCACATGGAGATAATACAGGAGCGTCTTAGCAGGGAGTTCAATATGGAAGTCATAACCACGGTACCTAATGTGTCATACAAGGTATACGACAAGAAAGGGGGAGTGGCAGAAGTCCATAATCCGTCAGGCCTTCCGGAAGTAACCCTGATAGACCATATTGAGGAACCTTACATAAGATCCTCAATAATCACTACAACCGATTTTATAGGTCCTATAATGACGTTGTGCCTCGGCAAGCGTGGTGAACTTATAAAACAGGAATTCATTTCCGGCAATCGTGTGGAACTTACGTTTGATATTCCCCTTGGTGAGATTGTGATAGATTTCTATGACAAACTTAAATCAATTTCCAAAGGGTATGCCTCGTTTGATTACCATCTGCATGATTTCCGGGACTCCAAGTTGGTGAAGTTGGACATGCTTCTTAACGGAGAGAGTGTAGATGCGTTGTCAACCTTGACCCATGCGGACAATGCAGTTGCCTTTGGAAGAAAAATGTGTGAGAAATTAAAGGAACTTATCCCGCGTCATCAGTTTGACATTGCTGTGCAGGCGGCTATAGGAGCAAAGATCATAGCCCGTGAAACTATAAAGGCCGTGCGTAAGGATGTCACAGCGAAATGTTATGGCGGTGACGTTTCCCGAAAGCGCAAGCTACTTGAAAAGCAGAAGGCCGGCAAGAAACGCATGAAGCAGATCGGTTCGGTGCAGGTGCCGCAGAAGGCATTCCTTGCCGTGCTTAAACTGGATTGATACAATTGATAGCGTTGCTGCCACAGCAGGAATTTACACCTGTTTTATCGGGTTAAGTAAAGTTTGCAAATCTTATTTGCTGAGCATAAAAGATTATCGTATATTTGTGTGCTGAACAGGTGCTTGTGATCAAGTTGCTGTTCAGCATATTGTTATTATGAAGAAATTCAGCCGGTTAAAAAATACATACTGTTTTTGCTTACTTGTTGCCTGGCTTTTGATGCCGTTGCGCGGAACTGCACAGATCAATGCAGAGCAAGTGCTTCGTGTAGGGCAAAATTCCCTTTATTTCGAGGATTACATGCTAGCTATACAGTATTTCAATCAAGCAATAAATGCGAAGCCATATCTTGCCCAGCCATATTTTTTCCGGGCTATTGCCAAATTGAATCTTGATGACTTCCTCGGGGCAGAGGAGGATGCCACGGCTGCCATAGACCGCAACCCGTTTATCGCCGATGCTTATGAAGTGAGAGGTGTCGCAAGACAGAACCGGGGGCGATTCGCCGAAGCTGTCAGCGATTATGACAGTGCCCTCCGACTTGTGGCTAAAAGCCGTGGACTGCTGTTCAACAAGGCTTTGGCCCAACAGGAACTTAATTGGACGGACAGTGCCATGGTTTCATTCAACCATCTCCTTGAGGAATTTCCAAACTTTGAAAACGGATACATAGGGCGTGCACGTCTTTATCTACAGCAAGGAGACACTGTGGCTGCCCGTGCCGACATAGACCGCGCACTGGAACTTAACAAGAACTTGGCGAACGGATATCTGTTACGTGCCGATATTGCAATCAATTCAGCCAGGGATTTTGAAAGTGCGTTTAACGACATGAACGAAGCTATACGTCTGCAACCGCGTGAGCCTGGGCTTTATATAAACAGGGCTTTTATGCGATACAATCTTGATGACTATAACGGAGCCATGGAAGATTACGACTATGCCTTGAAACTTGATCCTCTTAATGTCGCGGCGATTTTTAACCGGGGCCTGCTGAGAATGGAGGTCAGAGACAATGATAACGCCATAAAGGATTTCACACGTGCGCTTCAGCTTGATCCCGAGGATTACCGGTCGCTTTATAACCGTGCATACCTGTATTCCGAAAAACATGACATTACATCAGCCATGGCCGATGTAAACAGGCTGCTACAAGCGTTTCCGGATCTTCCTGAGGCTTATTACATGCGCAGCAATCTGCAACGCATGGCCGGAAACATGGCGGTTGCCGAAAAGGATTACAACCGGGCGCTTGCATTGTCGAAAAAACTACCATCCGGAGGTGATATGGGTAACGCCCTTGTATCCGGAGGCAAACCGGTATCGGGTTCCGGACAGCCCTCTGGTGCTGACGAAAAACGGGAAAATCAGGTAGCGGAGCAGAAATTGACTCCGGAGGCGGTAGCTCGCAGATTTACCGCCTTGCGCACGGTGGATAGCCCTATTGATGTTGAGGAAGAGTTCAATAACAAAAACATACGCGGGCGTGTGCAGGAGCGTTCAAAGCGTGTTGAATTAGAGCCGTTGTTCGCTCTAAGTTATTATACCTCGCCTACGGAATTACGTCCGTCGGCATATTATCTCAAAGAGATAGATGATGTGAACTCTACGCGCATGCTGCGTTTTTTGGTACAGCTGACCAATATAGACGTGGCTCCGTCAGATGAGGCAGATATAAACCGCCATTTTCGTTCGATAGAGTATTATAACTCATATCTTGCCACCCATGATCCGCGTGCCATAGATTATTTCGGACGTGCCATGGATTTTGTGGCACTCCGCAACTATACTTCCGCTATTGAAGACCTCAACCGTGCCTTACAGCTTACGCCGGATTTCGCTCTAGGATATTTTGAGCGTGGAGTGGCACGCTACAAGTCGCTCATGGCTGGTAACGGTGGGGTTACGGACCGGCAGATGGACATACGCGCCGTAATTTCCGATTTAGATAAGGCGATTGAGCTGTCACCGCGAATGGCTTTCGCATATTATAACAAGGGGAATGTGCTGGCTGAACTGGGCGATTTTACCTCCGCACTAATGGCATACAACAAAGCCATAGAAATAAAAGCTGATTTCGGTGAAGCATATTACAACCGTGGATATGTATATTTACAGCTTGGAGATCATGAAAAAGGTGTATCGAATTTATCCAAGGCTGGAGAACTGGGAGTGGTACCTTCATACAATTTGATTAAACGCATGCATTGACATATAATGCCTGTCGTTATTTAAGAAACGCAACAATCAAACGATATAATTACCCTAACATTTACAATAATGTTGACAGATTCAGACATGAAGAATTTGGCTGCACGTGGCATATCAAGCGGGCAGCTACAAGCGCAGGTAGAGCGTTTTGTCACAGGTTTCCCATATCTTAAGATATATGATTCAGCGCGTCCAGGAGAGGGGATAACGGTGCTTGACGATGCCCGTCAGGGGCAGGCTGTGGAACGGTGGGACGGTTATCTTGCCGATGGAGGAAAGGTTACGAAGTTTGTACCGGCCTCCGGAGCGGCGTCCCGCATGTTCAAGGCTTTGTTCGCATTTGTGGATGGCGACTGTGAGCATCCTGAGGAGGGTTCAGACGTGCAGAAACTGCTTGCTGGCATACATGATGTGGCTTTCTGTGGAGAACTTGATAACCTGCTCCTTGGTAAATATTCCAAGGGTGTGGACGCATTGCTTTCAGAAGGACGTGAGAAAGATGTTATTGCCGCCATAATCAAGCCTGATGGCATGAATTACGGCAATCTTCCCAAAGGTTTGCTTACTTTCCACCATGCGGCCGACGGCACACGCACTCCGGTGGAGGAGCAGCTCATGGAGGGAGCGCAGTCTGCACGTCAGTCAGACGGTACCGTGAACATGCATCTCACAGTATCCGGTGCACACCGTGATGCTTTTGCCAAAAAGATTGCGGAGGTAACTCCTGCCATTGAGAAGAAAATGAATGTGAAAATCAATGTAGGCATGTCTGAACAGAAAGCATCTACTGATACCGTTGCTGTAAACGAGGACAATACGCTCTTCCGCGAGAATGGCGAGATTGTATTTCGTCCGGGTGGCCATGGGGCGCTCATACAGAATCTCAACGATATTGATTCGGAAGTAGTGTTCATAAAGAACATTGACAATGTTGTGCCTGACAAACTACGTGGCGACACACTCAGATACAAGAAAGTGATAGCCGGTTATCTTATGGAACTGCATGATAAGATACTTAGTTATATCAGGATGATAGATAGCCGCACTTATGATGAGAGACAGCTTGAGGAGGTGTGTGCTTTTATGCGGACGGCATTCAGCTTCGATGCTCCGGAACTCACGTCCCTACACGGTGAAGATCTGGCTACGTACCTACGTGCCAAGATGGATCGTCCTTTGCGTGTCTGCGGAATGGTGAGAAATGAAGGCGAACCTGGAGGCGGTCCTTATATAACTTATAACACCGATGGTTCGCGCTCGCTACAGATACTCGAAAGTACACAGATTGATTTAAGTCAGGAAGCTAACCGTGAAATGATGGCAAAGGCCACACATTTCAACCCGGTGGATCTGGTATGTTATGTGCGCGATGCCGAGGGACGCAAATTTGACCTTACACGTTATGTGGATCCCCAGACCGGTTTCATATCATCCAAATCGCTACATGGCCGTAATCTGAAGGCTCTTGAACTTCCGGGACTGTGGAACGGTGCCATGAGCGACTGGAACACGGCATTTGTGGAGGTGCCTGTAACCACTTTCAATCCGGTAAAGACCGTCAACGATCTGCTCCGGCCGCAACATCAGGGATAATCCATATATTGCAGAATTGGTTTTGCCGTGGTGACAAGAATGATGGAACAGATTGTTGCCACGGTAATTTTTTTCAATTATATGTTTGTGTAGCCTGCGAAAGGGCACTCAAGGGATTTGCCATGTTTGGTCTTATAGATTGTAATAACTTTTTCGTATCTTGTGAAAGGATTTTTCGTCCGGAGCTTGAAGGCCGTCCTGTTGTAGTTATGAGCAACAACGACGGATGCGCCGTGTCAATGTCAAACGAGGCTAAGGCTCTCGGCATAACGCGGGGAAAACCGATGTTCGAGGTGCGTGATATAATCAAGCGTCACAATGTGGCTACAATATCTGGAAACCACAGGATGTATGGCGATATTTCAGCCCGTGTAATGAGCACGATAGGCAGTGTCGCGGGCGATGTTGAGATATATTCGATAGATGAGGCTTTTATACAATTCCCTAATCTGGATAACGAGGGGATACAGGCCATGGCGCGGGAAATCGTGCGCCGCGTGCACAGGTGGACGGGTATACCAACCTCTTTGGGTATGGCTCCTACACGTACGCTTGCCAAGGTAGCCGCCGGTTTTGCAAAGAAATATCCGAGTTATAGGAATGTCTGTGCCATAGATAATGATGAGAAGAGATGCAAGGCGCTATCTCTCATAGATATAGAGAGTGTATGGGGAGTTGGGCGCCGTTTGGGGGCACGTTTGCGGCGTTATGGTATTGTCAAGGCGATAGATTTTGCTGATTTGCCGGAGACGCAGGTAGGGACGATAGTAAATCTGACAGGTCATCGCACTTGGAAAGAGTTGAACGGTTTTCCTTGTATTGAAGCTGACGCCGAGAGCGGTGTGCGACGTAAGCAGATAAGCACCACACGCACCTTTTCTCCATGCAAAACCGGGCTGGAGGCATTAGAAGAGGCTGTCGCTTCATTTATGGCTATAGCAGCACGCAAACTCAGGTTGCAGGATTCCTGTGCTACAGGTATATCAGTGTTTATACAGACCAACCAATACCGTCCGGAGCTGGAGCAGTACGTAAATTCTGTTTACAGACGGATGAGTGAGCCGACTGCAGATTCCATGACCCTTATAAAAGAAGCCATGGCGGCTTTGCATGAGATTTATCGCCCGGGTTTGCTTTATCGTCGGGCCGGCGTCCATATTACCGACATAGTATCGTCTGGAGAGGTGCAGCATAGTTTGTTCAGTTCTGTTGATGACCGCAACAGGAGAGAACGTCTTATGAAAACAATAGATGCGCTTAATACTAGTCCACGCACTTATAATATGCTAAGGACTGCAATCTGTAATACAGATCCTGCATGCCGTAGATCCGTTGTCTGTGGAGAGCCTGTTGCACCATGTAAGACGCTTGTCTTGCGTCCGATGCCGGTGTCGGATGTGTCATTGCCGCTTCCCGTTATAAATCTTTCGTAAAACAGAAGGAACGTACAAAAGGCATTTAACATAATGATATAGTTTTTTTTGCATTATTAGGAGATATTTTCCATGTAAGACTATTGTAGCTTTAACGTATTTATGTTAATTTTGTAGCGGGGTGTTAACCACATCCTGCTTTTTTCATACCCGTCTTTTCCTGGCTTACGTCCTTGTTTATAAAACTTATGCGACGGGTGATTGTTAATCTTATATAAGTTTATTAAACAGGTTGCCGGAGTTGTCTATGGAAATGAAAAATTATGGTTTGCTACCCGTCTTGTGATTCAACTTCGTATATCTCAATTAACCAAACTGAAAACAGAGAATAATGAAAAAATCAACCATATGGTTGCTCACAGTCCTTATGGCGATGACCGTGATAGGTTTGCTCTACATACAGATAATGTATATGGAGAGCATGATACGCATGCGCGACGACCAGTTCACCGAGGGTGTCCGCCGCTCGCTTTATGCGGTGTCGTCGCTTTTGGAGCAGGATGAGACCAAGTATTTTCTTGAGGAGGATGTGGCACAGGTAGAGTCTTCCTCAATATACGCCCAATATGGTGGCGCTCCTCATCTTGGAGGCCTTAGATACAGTTTTACCACACATAGCGGCCTGGAAGGGGATGTGACCTTGAAAGGTGACGCCGAGAAGATATACAAGATACAGAACGACAATAATCTTGCCAACAGCTATAACAGCATGCGTGAGGAGCTGAAAGGGCAATATCTTTATCAGAAAGGTGTGATAGATGATGTGATCATCAATATAATGAATAAGGCTGGCGACCGTCCGATAGAGGAGCGTGCCGATTCAATCTCAGTGCGTCGTTATCTGAGTCGCGAGCTTGAAAATAACGGGCTTGAACTTCCGTTTGAGTTTGCTGTGGTGAACCGCAACGGGAAAGTATTCTATCAGTCGCAAGGCTTTGCCAATGTAAATCCTGCCACGCTGGAGAACAGCATGTTCGTCCAGTCGTTGTTCCGCAATGATCCCGCTTCCAAGAAGAACTACCTTAAGGTATATTTCCCCTCGAAGACGAAATACATATTGAGTTCGTTGAAATTCATGATACCGTCGTTTATATTCACCTTTATTCTTCTGATAGTGTTTATCTACACCATTATCATCGCTTTCCGTCAGAAAAAGCTCACGGAGATGAAGAATGATTTCATCAACAACATGACCCATGAATTCAAGACCCCCATATCAACAATATCTTTGGCGGCACAGATGCTCAACGATCCTTCCGTGCGTAAGTCGGCTCCGATGCTCCAGCATATCTCGACTGTTATAAACGACGAGACAAAGCGGCTTCGTTTTCAGGTGGAGAAGGTGTTGCAGATGTCGATGTTCGACAAAAAATCAGGTACGTTGCGCATGCAGGATGCGGATGCCAACTCTGTGATAAGCAATGTCGTAAACACTTTCAGGCTTAAGGTTGAGAAATTCGGCGGTAGGATAGACGCCAGGTTTGATGCGGAAGATGCCATAGTGAATGTTGATGAGATGCATTTTACTAATGTGATTTTCAATCTGCTTGACAACGCTCTCAAATATCGCAAGGAGGATATTCCTCCTTTGCTCACGGTCACTACACGTAATCTTCCACAGGACAAGCTGGAGATCATTGTCGGTGATAACGGTATAGGTATAAGTAAAGAGAACCTGAAGAAGATATTCGAGAAATTTTATCGTGTATCGACCGGCAACCGCCATGACGTGAAAGGATTCGGGCTGGGGCTTGCATATGTGTACAAGATGATCAACCTTATGGGAGGTGAGATAAAGGCAGAAAGCGAACTTGGAAAAGGATCACGTTTTGTAATCATACTGCCTCTGCTGGCTACTCCTTCTGACGATGATGACGATTCCACTTCCATTTCTGATGATTCAGGCAAGTAAATGCTGGAATCTGTCTTTACTTAAAAAATTAACTGTTAGGTGAACAATTTAGAAAAATTAATAATTATATAAATATAACAAACGCTTTAGACTATGGATGATCGTATGAGAATCCTCCTTTGTGAGGATGATGAAAACTTAGGCATGCTCCTAAGGGAATATCTGCAGGCGAAAGGCTTTAATGCCGATCTGTACGCCGATGGAGAGGCCGGATATAAGGCTTTCCTTAAAGGGAAATATGACATATGTGTGCTTGATGTGATGATGCCTAAAAAAGATGGTTTCACACTCGCCCAGGAAATACGTGCTGTGAATGGTGAGGTACCTATCATTTTTCTTACCGCGAAGACTATCAAGGAGGATATCCTTGAAGGCTTCAAGATCGGTGCCGACGACTACATCACCAAGCCCTTTTCTATGGAGGAACTGGTGTTCCGTATTGAGGCGATTCTCCGTCGCGTGAAAGGCAAGAAAGGCAAGGAGGTGACAATGTACAAGATAGGCAGGTTCACTTTCGACACACAGAAGCAGGTGCTGATGATTGACGATAAAGTGACAAAACTGACTACCAAGGAGTCTGAACTTCTAAGTCTGCTTTGTGCTCATGTAAACGAGATACTGGAACGCAACTATGCGCTTAAGACCATCTGGATAGATGACAATTATTTCAATGCACGTTCTATGGATGTGTATATCACAAAGTTGCGCAAACATCTCAAGGCAGATCCCTCAATTGAGATCATAAATATCCACGGCAAAGGATATAAACTCATTGCTCCCGAAGCTGAAAAGCAGGCATGATACTACTGTAATTACGACAGACAGCCGGAATTTAAATTCCGGCTGTCTGTCGTAATTACATGGGATTTCAATGTATTATTCTGTTTTGTCACCCATGGCAGTCATATATTCATCCCATAGAGCTTCTATTTCCGCGTCAGGACCAAGGGCATATTTTATTCCGCCGTCAAATGACCAAGGCACGACTTCCAGGGTTGAGCGGTTGAATTTGCGTAGGAAATCTCGGTCTTTGGTCTGACGAAGCCAATTGAAAAAGAAACCGGCATGGCGGTATCCTTGGGTGTAATGCCCTCCGTGCGGACGGTCTGCGGCAGTGAAGCCTCCATTGGCGACACGCACGGCATCTGCCATACCTTCTATGAAAGCCCATACCACACGGCTGTTACCGTAGTGACCGATTCCTTGCGGTTCGAGTTGGAAAGCGTGGGTAAGCTCATGAAGGAGCACACCGCGGGTTTCAAAAAGTACTTTGGCAGTGTCATTGTTGACAAATGAGTTTTCAATATGGCGTGTGCTGTAGAATACAGCTATGTCTCCGTTTCCTCCGCTTTTAGCGGAAATGCCCTCCACATCTTCCAAAGTATAATGAAGCCTATTTACTGGTACGATACTGTCTTTTGGAGAAAAATACAGTGTCTCAAGCACGTCATGCGCCTGGTCCGTGATATATGCCTTGGGTTCGGCTATTATGTTATGGTATATTTGTGAGCCTTTTGTCTCAGGAGACTTGTCATGGAAGATTATCTCCCCTACATTGTAATCATCCCATTTGTTTTTGGAAGATGCTTCTAAACAAACTGTAGCGGTTCCGGTTGCAAGAAGAAGAGCTGGAATGACCCGTAAAAAGAAGTTTGTAGATGTCATAGTTGAAAGTTAGTTAGTATTTTGGTAGCGTGCAAGACTTTATAAGAATCATACATCGTTTAATGTTTGGCAGCTACTTATATGTAACGAAGTGTGTGGCTTAATATTTTGAAGGATATGAATAATTACGTATTTTTGCGGGAGAAATCTTACTATTCATCTAAAAAGACATGAAAAAACTTTTATGTACCGCCCTGTCGGCGGTTGTTTGTGCCGGTATAGGCGCGAAAGACCGTGTAACCCATAATCCCGATTTTACAAACACTGAAACCATACTCCACGCATGGAGCTGGAATTTTCCGACGATGGCACAAAACATGAAAAAGATAGCAGATGCCGGGTTTACTATGATCCAGACTTCTCCTGTACAGCAGTGCTTTGATCCGGAAGGGGGATCCAAAAAACTTTTTGACGAAACCGGTAAAGAGGGCTTCTGGTATTATTATTACCAGCCTATAGACTGGAAAATTGGTAATCAGATACTTGGCACACGCCAGCAGATGAAAGAAATGATGGATTCTGCTATAAAATATGATATACGTGTCATAGTTGATGTGCTTCCGAATCATACAGCATTCGATATCGATGCCGTGAGTGACGATATGGTCCGTGCCGTAGGTGGGCGCCACAAGCTGTACCATTCGCAAGGCCTTACACCGGTGAATGATTATAATGACAGGATGCAATGCACTCTGTGGGGATCGGGGGCACTTCCTGATGTGAATACCGAGAATCCGGATTTCCAGAAATATTACATGCAGTTTGTAAATGAGTTGCTTGCTCTGGGCGTGCGTGGATTCAGATATGATACAGCCAAACATATAGGCGTGCATTCTGATCCTGTAGACGAAGCGTCCGGTGTAAAGGAAAATGATTTCTGGGATGTGGCTACCGGCAGGAAAAGTGTAAAAGGGGTTAAGCTCGCGCTCCCTTATGACAGCCTGTTTGTATATGGTGAAGTGCTTCAGGACCGTAATGTCCCTGAAGCTGAATATGCCGACTATTTCGGCCAGACCGCTTCGGGGTATGGACATGTATTGCGTGAAGTGCTATCGAAAGAGAGCGCGGCAGAAACTGATCTTTCAGATTGGCGCCATCAGTCTGCCCCGGAATATCTTACGACATGGGTTGAGAGCCATGATACATATTGCAATGCACATGAGAGCGCAGGTCTGACAGACGACCAGATACGTGTAGGATGGGCTTTCCTTACTGCCCGTCAGAACGGTGTGCCTCTGTTTTTCAGCCGTCCGATGGGATCTACACGTGAGAATTATTGGGGTGACAATATACTTGGTGCGCGTGGCAATGATGAGTTTTTTCATCCGGAAGTAGTTGCCGTCAACAAATTCCGCACAGCTATGGATGGTGAAAAAGAGGATTTGCAGAAGAGTGAAAACGGCCAGGTATTGTTGGTGAACCGAGGTAAAAAAGGGGCGGCCGTGGTGAATATATCGCGTCAGGCTAATTTTGTAGATTTACCGACTTCGCTTCCTGCCGGTACATATACCGATGAAGTATATGGCAAGGAGTTCCGTGTAAAAAACGGAAGGCTCAAAGGAGCTGCCGCACCATACCGCAGTTATATACTGCGTGTACGCTGATTGCCTGACATATGGCATCCTTCGTCCCCTCTGTAAGTTTAATACTGATTGAACTCGCAGAGGGGACGAAACGTTTGTGATAACAGAGAGCAGGAGGGTCGCGCATGCGCATTGATCTTGCCTGTTGCCTAAAAAGAGGAGGGGAGGATAGGCTTTTAACAACATTTTTGCTAACTTTGCCATGCATGGGTGTGGCATGGAAGATGATACACGCTGATTGATATATGAGGAGTCGAAATTTAAAAAAAGATAACCTTACAACAGGGGATGAAGCCAAGAGGAATGGAATTAAAATTTCGTTCTTTAGCCGTATGATGGCCAAAGGTATGAAATGGTATCGCTACATGGTGGATGGTGTATGGAGTGATACGCGTCGGTCATTTAAGGTCAATGTTGTAAAGACATTGAATCTTTCCGTAAGGTCGTTTTTCAATTCCGACCTTCAGATGCGCGCCGGTTACCTTACTTATCAGACTTTACTGGCAATAGTGCCCGCGTTGGCCCTTGTGTTTGCCATAGGGCGCGGATTCGGTTTCCAGAATATACTCCAGTCTCAACTTTTCAATAGCTTCCCGGCTCAGAAGGAGGCGTTGTCAAAGGCGTTCACTTTCGTGGATTCATATCTCGCACAATCGTCGGAGGGGATTTTTGTCGGGATTGGCATTGTTTTCCTGCTATGGACTCTTATTTCACTTATCGGCAATGTTGAGGATTGTTTCAATACGATATGGGGCATAAAACAGGGACGTAGCATATGGCGTAAACTTACGGATTATTCGGCTATCGTCCTTATTTTGCCGATATTGATGATTTGCTCAAGCGGCATACTTGTATTCATGTCAAGCACTATCGAGGCCATTCTGCCGTATGGTTTTCTGTCTCCGTTTATAAAGTTGTTGCTTGATTTCACGTCGTTGGTACTTGTATGGCTGTTCTTTACCGGCACATATATGCTTATTCCCAACACGAAAGTAAAGTTCAAGAATGCATTTATCGCCGGAGTTATGGCTGGCACGGCTTATTCCATTCTTCAATGGCTTTTTCTTTCAGGCCAGATTTATGTAACCCGCTATAACGCTATCTATGGGTCTTTTGCTTTCCTTCCTCTGCTTCTTATCTGGTTGCAGTTTGTATGGCTTATAACACTTGCCGGGGGAGTGCTCTGTTTTTCATCGCAAAATATATTTGAATTCAGTTTTACAAATGAGATAAACCGCATTTCAGCCAATTACAAATGGCGTCTTACCCTGGCTGTAATGACTGTGGCCGTAGACAGGTTCAACAATGAGAAGCCACCTCTTACACCGCATCAGATGGCGGTGGAATATGGTTTGCCGATAACGCTAGTGAATGATGCCGCACATAAACTTACAGATGCCGGGTTGCTGCAAAAGGTGGTTGTAACTCATAATGAAGATGAGGCAGGACTGGCACCGGCAATAGATCCTTCTAAAATTACAATAGGAATGGTGCTTGAACGGTTGGGGGCGATAGGTTCTACGAACTTTATACCTCAGTTCAACGATCGTTTCCATGAACTCAGTGATGCTGTGTTGGAAATGAGGGAGGAATGTATAGCCGCCGGTTCTAAAATCCTGTTGTCAGAATTGAAAATAGATTCACAAACCAATCATAAACAATTGTAAAAATATCAAGATGAAAACTCAAATCGCCACTACAAAGGCTCCAGGAGCCATTGGTCCCTACAGTCAGGCTATTGACACCGGTTCTTTTGTTTTTATTTCAGGACAGATTCCTGTGAATCCCGAGACAGGTGAGATCCCTGAAGGTATCTCCGCACAGACTGCACAATCGCTTGCCAATGTCAAGGCGATTCTTGCAGAAGCAGGCCTTAGCGTGGATAATGTAGTGAAGACTACTGTGTTCCTTTCAGACATGGCAAATTTCGTTCCCATGAACGAAGTATATGCGGAAGTTTTCACCGCGCCTTTCCCAGCCCGTTCGGCAGTGGCAGTGCGTGAACTCCCCAAGCAGGTGCTTGTGGAGATAGAGGTGATAGCTGTTCGTTGACAGTATCTTCCTGTCTGTATCAAACATATGGCGTCATGTTGAAATTCAGTGTTTTGGCATGACGCCTTTTTTAGGGAAGTTTTTCATAACCTTACGCCTATGCCAAGCATGAGATTCTGTGGAGATTTGAAATTTCCCAGGCGGTATCCTACATTCAGGTAAAGGTTGCGCGTTATAAAGGTTTTTAGTGCCAATGACTGATAGAATCTCTGATTGCCTGCAGGGCATATGAAATCATATCCCAGACCTGCGTTTACGGCAAAGATCGGCATGGTAAGTTCCGCATGTGCCGAAATGCCGGCACTGAGTTGTTTGCCGAATGGCGGACGATAAAATTTGATATCCTCTCCTGTGGTCCATTGAACCCAATATGGTTCTATGCCGGCGCTTTCGTCAAATTGTATGTCAAGCGAAGGGCCTACCGCGACCCATCTGTTAAGTTTGCGCGTTGGGGAGAATTGCAGACCTGCCACACCGAAATGTCCGGGACACATCTGTGGCATGTCATTTACGTTCACAGCCCGTTTTCTCCATGCTCCGTAAGCCGTTATGTCGTAAAACCATTTGCCTTTGTCGGCATCTTCTTTTAGCTCTGCGGAGGGGTGTGGATTGTCGTGGTAAGGATTGAATATATAAGCCAGCGAAAGTATTGCTCCCATTGAGTTCACCCCTTTGTTGGGCCATGATGTGTTGCCGTTTGAAAAGTGTATTGCCGTCACTCCAGCCGACATGACAATATTTTCTGACAACCTGTAATGCATTTTAAATGCGGCTCTTATGTGTGCGGTGACAGAGGTGCTTACCGCAGCATGATATGTGGGGATACTCTCTTTATCATATTTCCATCCCATGGCGGCACCGAATTCCCATTCGTAGCCGAGCCAGAGATTCCGGCTGAAATGTACAATGGGTGCTCCCTGATACAGGAAAAGAGATACAGGAGTGCCGAGCAATGTGTTTGCGAAAAAGGTGTTTACGCCTATTCCGGCACCCTGGTATAAGCCGGGGTATAACAACCCGTCGCGTGATTCGGGATTAAAACTGAAATCGAAATTTATTGAACCGGATAAATTGGAATGTATTGTTTTATGTTCGGAATTAATCCCTTTGATAAAGTCGTTTGTACCGGGCACGTAAGACGGTGACAGGGAAAACCCCGCACGCCATTGCAGCTGGCCTGCCAATGCACTTGGTATGGTGTCGGATTTTGCCGTGCATATGACCAGGGATATGACTGTTGTAAAAATAATCCGTAAAACTTTATTGTTGTTCATATTCGGTGTGGATTCTATATTCTACGGGTTCGGAAACAGTGCATACGCCGATTTCCGTAAATTCACGGCCTGAGACGGGGTTGATGAAGTTTACGAAGAACGGTAGCGTGATTGATGAATATTCTACCCCGCAGACTGCTTTTACTGTAGTGTATGGTGGCACTTCAACTTTTACTGTAATATCCTGATCCATACCTTTAGGAACATAGCAAAGCCTTTGTCCGAGAATCATGCGATGGATTTCATTGTCATCCAAAGTCCATTTCCCGTTGAGATAAGTCGGCAGAGATGTTTCAACTTCAAGGTTGTTTGCCCAGAAGTTTTCAGGGTCAAGAAGTGCAACTCCTTCTCTTCCGGCATAAGGCCGGAATTCAATTTGCTGGTGTGTGGGGGAGTTGTTGCGGAATGTTTGTGCGTGGCTTTCAATTTTTGAAATTGGCGTGATGTTGATATTATTGTCTACGAATACCAGAAACGTCATTTTTATAGGCTCACCGGGAAAGACAATTAACCTTATGCTTTCTGATATATGGCCGTAATCTAGAGATATGTAAATTTCCTGTTCATCGGCTGATGAGTTCTCAATGGAACGGATGGTCAGTTTATCGCCGTTTATGTCAATGTCAATCCAGCTCCACATTGACTGGTAGGTTATGCTGCCAATATTGTCAAATGAAAAACTGCCGTCCCCCAATATATCCCCGTTTTTGTCATAATAATACGTATAGGTATTATAATTGTCTGTGCTGCCGATATAAATGCCTTTTATGCCATTGGGTTTATATGTGATAATGGCAGTGCCTCCGTCGCCATCTAACTTTACTTCATTTACCGAAGGTGATGTGTCTTCCACAAAAATATCGTTGTTACATGCTGTAATTGTGAGGCATGAAAGTGTGCTTATCACGAAATTTCTCAGTTTTGTTCGCATTTTGAATGGGAATCTGAAAATAAAGGAGATATAATTGATTGCAATTATGGCTTTTGCTACTGTCGTTTATCTAAGTTCTGCGGCGAGTGCCGGGTTTACAGAGTCAAGTGTTAGGAGAAAAGATTCTATGTAAGCGTCTGCTATACGGTTGTGGCCTTTGGTGCGGAGGCGTTGTTCGCGTTCGCGTACGTCAATTAATATTGATTCTATACGCAAAGTATCAAGTGATGTATCTGCTTTAAGCTCAATTGCACGTTCTTGCCCCATCCGGCGTGCACCTTCCAGATTTTCTTTCATCTGTTTGCTGTCTGAACATCCAATAAGGGCGATGAAGAATGGTATGATGGCAGCAATGCATGCTGCCGTGTTAAAAATATTTTTGTATGATTTCATTTCAATAATACCATAGCTATTTTGGCACAAGCCTCTGCATCGGCAAGCGCGTTGTGATGATTGTAAAACGGAATGCCAAGGAAATCGCAGAGACATGGCAGGGAGAAGGATGGGCATATGGTGCGTGGTATTTTTCGTCTTGCTGTGAGCAATGTGCACAGAAATGTGTAATCGGGATAGTCCATGCGATATACCCTATGGGCGGTTTTGATGCATTTTTCGTCAAAAGCCTTGTTGTGGGCGACAAGTGGAAGGTTCCCGATCATTGGGCACAGGTGTTTCCATACCACATCGAAAGTTGGGGAATTTTCAGTCATCTGACGGCTTATGCCATGTATTTTTTCTGTAAAATGGCGGAAATAGTATTCGGGTTCGGGTTTCACAAGTTCGTAAAACCGGTCTGTTATTGCTCCACATGTAACTTTTACCGCTCCTATGGCACAGATGCTTTCCGGATGGTTGTTTGCAGTCTCCACATCAATAGCCACAAAATTTTCCATCCTCAGATCATTTTATGATTATTGTTCAGATCTTCTATTCTGTCGCGTACCTGCTCCATAAGCCATCGCGGGGTTGAGGTCGCGCCACATATCCCTACTGTTTCCGCATCTGAAAACCATGACAGGTCAATTTCTGATGCATTGCTTATGAGATATGTCCTCGGGTTCTCCTCAAGGCAATTGGCATACAGCACCTTACCGTTGCTGCTCTTTTTCCCGGCGACAAACAGTATCACATTGTGGTTGCTGGCGAAACGTCTTATCTTTTCTACCCTGTTTGCCACTTGGCGGCAGATGGTGTCGTAACTTTCAAATTTTACTCCTGGAGCCAGACGCTTCTTTATGCAGTCTATCACTTCCCTGAAACCGTCAAGTGATTTTGTGGTCTGTGAGTACAGGGCTATCGGGCGTGTGAAATCAATCTTGTCTATTTCTTCTACGCTTTCCACAACAATTGCCTGTCCGTTTGTCTGACCGACGAGACCGTTTACTTCCGCATGTCCTTTTTTTCCGTATATCACGATCTGGGGACGCTCGGTTTCATCGGTGTTGAAACTTTGTTTGATCCGTTGTTGCAGACGTAGCACTACAGGACATGTGGCATCTATGATCTCCACCCCGTTATGACGTGCGGTATCATATGTTGACGGCGGTTCGCCATGGGCACGCAACAGCACTTTTACATTGTGCAGTTTTTCCAGTTCGGAGTGTGTGATCACAGTTAGTCCTTTCTGGGCGAGGCGCTGCACCTCGTCGCTGTTGTGTACTATGTCTCCGAGGCAGAAAAGAGTCCCGGATTTTTCAAGTTCTTCTTCCGCCTTGGTTATAGCAGTGACCACACCGAAGCAGAAACCAGAGTCATTGTCTATTTCAACTCGCATATGAGAGATGTCAATGTCGGATGGATAATATGGAGGAGGGGAAATGCTTTGGAAATCAACAGGAGATGCGGTCGTTGTATAATTTTATAAGTATTGCGTCCTGCTCCTTGAGCGTGAGGTTTGAATTGTCAAGATCTACGGCGTCTTCAGCCCTTCGCAACGGGCTTTCCGCACGGGTTTCATCCTGGCGGTCACGGCTTACCACATTGGCCAGCACTTTATCGTATGATACCGGAACACCTTTTTCCTGTAGTTCTTTTACACGGCGCATTGCGCGTGTGGCAGCAGGTGCGTTTACGAAAATTTTCAGTTCCGCATCGGGAAACACAGTCGTGCCTATGTCGCGGCCATCCATTACAATCCCCCGTTCTTTGCCGAAATCCTGTTGTTTCCGCACCAGGTTTTGGCGCACTGCCGGTATGGCTGATACCGGTGAGACGTTTTCCGACACGTCAAGCTGGCGTATCAGGTTTTCCACGTCTTCTCCGTTGAGCAAAGTGTGTTGAGTGCCGTCTGGCATCAACGTGAAAGTTATGTCTATTTTGTGGAGGGCTTCTTCAATGGCGGGAATATTTACGGTATGGTTTGCGCCAATCATGCCGTGCCGCATTGCATAGAGTGTCACCGCACGATACATCGCTCCGGTGTCTACATATTTATATCCTATCGCTTTTGCAAGTGATTTTGCCATTGTGCTTTTTCCGGATGAAGAGTATCCGTCAATGGCTATGATTATTTTTTTGTCGTTAGTATCCATATATTTTTCTTTCCCCACCGTTTTTTCAATACAAAATATCGTTTAGATTCAAGTTTAGATTCAGCATCAGGGTGGTGGCACCGGAATGTGGCTGGCCTATGGCAAGGCCGACGTTGAATCTGCGCAGGTTCATGCCTGCGGCAAGTGAGAAACCAGAGACAAAACTACGTGCATATGTGCTCATATCGGTCCGGGTCTTGTAGTTGTATCCGAGGGCTATGTATAAGCGGTCGTTTGGAATAAAATCCACGCCGAATACCAGATGCCTGAAGAGGTTAGACATGAATTTGTCTTTTTTTACAAAAGGTTCATCCGATGTCCCGTCTCCTGTCTCATAAAACGGGAGATGCCATTTGGTCAGGTTCCAGGCTGTTATGGAGAATCTGATAGGAAGCCCTGAAAACATTTTTGCAATGCCGAGACGCACATCAACCGGCAGCCGGTCATATGATTGGTTGAACCGTTTCAACTGGCCTCCGAGATTGGCCACGACGGCTGAAAGCGATACGTCGTGGTCCGGGTCGTAATAGTTTATACCGAGGTCTGTGGCTATTGCGAATGCCGAGTATGCCTCGTAACTGCTATAGAGCATTTTCAGTGTTATGCCTCCGCGCAGACGGTCTGTGATATCATATGAAAAAGATCCGTTGAAATTTACATCTGAAGGTGAAAAAGATCCGTTGATATTGCCGGTTTCATCTGTGGAGTTCATTTTTCCGTAACCGAAATACCTTATTCCGGCGCTCCACGCGGCACGCTCGCCGGCTGCACGGGCATAACGGACACCGGCGAAATTGGATTCTCCCAGATAGTGCATATAATCTATGAGGATCTGGTTGTCCATTTCCGGGCCCAGCAAAGCCGGATTCTGGTCGGTGACGCTAAGTTCATCCTCCACGGCGGTAATGTTTATGCCTCCAAGGCCGTAGATGCGTGATGAGGATGTGATATTAAGGTAGTTATATGCGTTTGATCCGTCTTGTGCCTTTATCTGGAACAGGTGGCATGCAGTGGTGAGTACACAAATTGCCGCAAACGCAGCAAACCGTTCGCGAACAAGCCGTCCATACGCATTCTTGATATGAAATGTCATCTATAATAGGTATGTTGATGAACACAAGGAAATGCCTTGGACTTCCCTGAGTTATGATAATCCTTGTTTAATAAACGTGAAAACTAGGTTTCTATTACCTTGGCAATATGATTTTTTTCTTTGGCCCCACAATTGCCGTGAATGGTGTTTTTGCACTTCGGTTTTGAAGCTACAGAGAGTAGGATATGCGAATTGCTTGTTTCGGTCATAATTTTTTTACGTCGGGAACCATTTATTCAGGGAAAATTTCTTACCTTTGCGGCGTCAAAAATCAGAGATATTTCGCTATGAAATTCATTAAGATGCACGGCGCCGGAAACGATTACATCTATATCAATTGTCTGGATGGAACGTTTGGAGGCGACGATAGTTCGATTCTTGAAAACACTTCCCTTATTGGGGAAATTTCGGAGCGCCTTAGCGACAGGCACTTCGGAATCGGTGCAGACGGGATCATACTGATCTTACCTTCCAATGTGGCTGATTTCAGAATGCGTATGTTCAATGCAGACGGCTCTGAGGGACGGATGTGCGGCAATGCCACCCGGTGCATCGGAAAGTATGTTTTTGACAATCATTACACCGACAAGAAAGAAATAACGCTCGAAACCGCTTCGGGCGTTAAATATTTGACACTCCATACCGGTACGGACGGATTGGTTGACAGCGTTACTGTAGACATGGGCGTGCCTGTGCTTGAGCCGCGTGAAATACCGGTGGCAGTGGCAGAAAACGGTGATGCGAGCCATATTGATGTATCTGCACGAGGGGCGGATTTCATACTTACAGCAGTTTCCATGGGCAATCCTCACGGAGTTGTTTTCGTAGACGAGATAACGGATGAGCTAGTGCATGGTGTGGGGCGTGAACTTGAGACTGATCCCATATGGCCGGATCGCGCGAATATAGAATTTGCACGTATGCTGGGTGATAACGCTATTGAGATGCGTGTATGGGAACGTGGCAGTGGGGAGACGCTGGCATGCGGAACCGGCGCCTGCGCTACTGCTGTGGCTGCTATGCTCACCGGGCGCACTGCCGAACGTCAAGTAACCGTGCGGTTGATCGGCGGACAGCTTTCAATAAGATGGGACAGCATAAGCGGCCATGTATTTATGACAGGAGGTGCCACCACGGTGTTTGAGGGTGAAATATCGCTACAGTTCCGACAATGATGCGATAGTGGCGTCATATGCCCGCCAGGGTAACGGTGGACTGGTAGCGGGGAGATTTGTTTTCCAAGATTATTTTCTGAGACGATGTTTCATATAAACGACAACTTTTGCAGGCTTGCCGACAGCTATCTTTTTTCAGAGGTGGCGCGTCGCATAAATGTTTTCAAGGAATCTCATCCTGATGTGGAAATAATACGGATGGGGATCGGTGATGTCACACGTCCTATATGCGATGCGGCGGTAAAAGCCATGCATGCGGCAGTGGATGATGAGGCGGATGCCGCTTCATTCCATGGCTACGGCCCTGAACAGGGATATGCGTTTCTGCGTGATGCTATTGCCGAGAACGATTACCGTGCCCGTGGCGTTGAGATCGCGCCCGATGAGATATTTGTAAGCGACGGCGCAAAAAGCGACACCGGAAATATCGGTGATATCCTTGCCGTGGCAAACCGTGTGGCAGTGACAGATCCGGTTTATCCGGTATATGTCGATACCAATGTGATGGGAGGCCGTGCCGGTAGCCTTGTCGGAGGATGCTGGGATCGGATAATATATCTGCCCGTAACGGCAGAGAATGGTTTCGTGCCGGCTCTTCCGTCTGAAGTCGCCGATGTGATATACCTGTGTTACCCCAACAATCCGACCGGTACGACTCTCACCCGTGAGCAATTGAAAGTGTGGGTGGACTATGCCCGTGAGCATGGTTCGCTGATACTTTACGATTCTGCATATGAAGCATTCATCCGCGATGAAGATGTGCCCCACAGCATATATGAAATACCGGGTGCCCGTGAGGTTGCCATAGAATTCCGTAGTTTTTCGAAAACGGCAGGATTCACCGGTATCCGATGCGCATATGCAGTGGTGCCTAAAGATCTCAAGGGACATACGGCAGACGGGAAAGAGGTTTCTATGAACCATCTCTGGAACCGGCGCCAGTGCACGAAGTTCAATGGAGCAAGTTATGTATCGCAGCGTGCCGCTGCTGCCATATATACCCCCGAAGGTAAAGTTCAGACACGTGAAACGATTGATTACTATCTGCGTAATGCGTCTGTCATGCGTGAGTGGCTTATAGCTGCCGGGCTTGAAGTGTTCGGCGGGAAGAATGCGCCGTACGTTTGGATAAAAACTCCCGGAGGTATGGATTCATGGAAATTTTTTGATATCCTTCTTGAGCGATGCCATGTGGCAGGAACTCCCGGTAGCGGCTTCGGTCCGGCCGGCGAGGGATATATCCGGCTCACGGCTTTCAATACTTACGAGAATACAGTGGAAGCGGTAAAACGTATCGCATCCGCGGATTTCAGTTGACTTTATACGGAGGCTCCTGAGGCAGACGCCTCAGGAGCCTCCGACGCTATAGGTCTCTCTCTATATGGGATTCTCAGAAGATGATGGTACCCCATCCATTTATTCAATATTCAACTCATTTAATTTATGTCGTTACTTAGATTTAAAGTTGTGAAAGAGGCATCGGATCGTAAACCGGTGCATGTTGAAATCCCTTCAGAACGCCCGGAGCGTTATTACGGGGAAGCAGTGTTCAACCGTGAGAAAATGTTTGAATATCTGCCTAAGAAAACATACGACCAACTGGTTTACGCCATTGACAACAAGCAGCCTATTTCACGTGAACTTGCTGACAGCGTGGCTGCGGGGATGCAGAAATGGGCTATTGATAATGGTGCCCGCCATTATACCCATTGGTTTCATCCTCTGACAGGCGGAACAGCAGAGAAACATGACAGCTTTATAGAGCATAACGGGAAAGGTGGAGTGGTAGAGGAATTTGACGGCAAACTCCTTGTACAGCAGGAACCTGATGCCTCCAGTTTTCCCAATGGTGGCATACGCAATACTTTCGAGGCACGCGGCTATTCGGCATGGGACATATCGTCGCCGGTGTTCATCGTAAACAATACCTTGTGCATCCCCACAATATTTATTTCATATACCGGGGAGGCTCTTGACTTCAAGACACCTTTGCTGCGTGCCCTGAACGCGGTTGACGAAGCTGCTGCCGATGTGGCCCGCTATTTCGACAAGGATGTCAAGCATGTCAATTCATATTTGGGATGGGAGCAGGAGTATTTCCTGGTAGATGAGGCGCTTTACAATGCACGTCCTGATCTGGTGCTTACAGGCCGCACTCTAATGGGGCATGAAAGTGCGAAAAACCAGCAGCTTGAGGACCATTATTTCGGGGCCATACCTTCACGCGTGGCTGCTTTCATGCTTGACCTGGAAATAGAATGCCATCGTTTGGGCATACCTGCCCATACGCGGCATAATGAGGTGGCTCCGAATCAGTTTGAGCTGGCGCCTATTTTTGAGGAGACGAATCTGGCCAATGACCATAACCTGCTTCTGATGTCGGTAATGAATGAAGTAGCGCGTCGCCACAATTTCTGTGTGCTGCTTCATGAAAAGCCTTTCGCTGGGATTAATGGCTCAGGCAAGCATAACAACTGGAGCCTTGGCACAGACACCGGCACACTCTTGTTCGCCCCCGGCAAGACGCCACGGGAAAATCTCCGTTTCATAACGTTTGTAGCCAATGTCATGGCTGCCGTTTATCATCACAACGGATTGCTCAAGGCCTCCATATCGTCGGCTACAAATGCCCACCGTCTTGGCGCCAATGAGGCTCCTCCAGCCATAATATCGATATTCACTGGCAAGCAGATAGCCGATATCCTGTCTAAGCTGGAAACAAGCACAGAAGATGAGCTGATCACACTAGGTGGCAAAGAGGGTATTGACATGGGTGTAGCCCAGATTCCCGAAATCATGCTTGACAATACCGACCGCAACCGCACGTCCCCGTTTGCTTTCACAGGAAACAGGTTTGAATTCCGCGCTGTGGGATCGTCGGCAAACTGTGCTTCGGCAATGATAGCCCTCAATGCCGTGGTGGCAGACCAGCTGAAACAGTTCAAGGCTCGTGTGGATGCCCGCGTGGAACGCGAGGAATCGCTTTACCATGCGATACTTGAGGAGGTGAAAAGGCTTATAGCAGAGGCCAAGCCGATTCATTTCGACGGCAACGGTTACAGCGAAGAGTGGAAGGCTGAAGCTGCTTCCCGTGGTCTTGACTGCGAGACATCCGTGCCAAAGATCTTCGATGCGTACCTGCGTCCGGAGTCAGTCAGGATGTTTGGAGACACAGGCGTGTTCACCGAGTTTGAATTGCAAGCCCGTAATGAAGTTAAATGGGAGACATACACTAAGAAAATCCAGATTGAGGCACGTGTGCTTGGCGATCTGGCACTTAATCACATTCTTCCGGTCGCTACACGATATCAGTCCATGCTTGTGGACAATCTAGTCAAACTCAAAACTTTGTTCCCAGTTGCGAAAGGCAATGAGCTTACAGCCCGCGACCTTTCCACAATAGAGCGTTTGTCGGAACACATGTGTGTCATCAAGGAGGAGACCGAACGGATGGTCAATGCACGCAAAACTGCCAACAAGATTGACTGCGAACGTGAGAAGGCAATCGCATACCACGACAATGTGGTGCCGGCAATGGAACGCATCCGTTACCATATAGACAAACTGGAGCTTATGGTTGACAATGAAATGTGGCCTCTGCCCAAATACCGCGAAATGCTCTTCATACGATAACAGATTATGCAAGACCGGCAATGAAGTCTTAAATATGGCTCCCTGCCGGTCTTGATGTTTCATATTATTCAGAATGGAACAACTCAAACATGAATGTGGGGTGGCGATGATACGCCTCCGCAAGCCCTTGGAATATTATAGGCGGAAATACGGATCATACTCATACGCGCTCAACAAACTCTATCTATTGATGGAGAAACAGCACAACCGCGGGCAGGAGGGTGCCGGCGTGGGGGTAATAAAACTAAATTCAGATCCGGGACATGAGTATGTGTTCCGTGAACGTGCGCTCGGAGCCAATGCTATTACTGAAATATTTTCCAATATATTACCCCGGTTTGAACTGGAAAACACCGATGCGCAGCCCCCTTACGATGTGGAACGCTTTTCGCATTTTGTGGGTGAGATATATATGGGTCATCTCCGTTATTCAACAACAGGAAAAAGCGGTATCTCATATGTACATCCTTTCCTGAGACGCAATAATTGGCGGTCGCGCAATCTGCTTATGTGCGGGAACTTCAATATGACAAATGTAGATGAGGTTTTCCGTTCGATTGTGGCGAAAGGACAGCATCCGCGTATTTACAGTGATACTGTGGTTTTGCTTGAACAGCTCGGGTATGCCCTAGATAAAGAGAACCACCGGTTATACAGGCAATTCCGCGGTGAGATGGAGGAACCTGAGCTGGGGCAGGCTATTGAAGACAATATAGATATCTCCAATGTGCTCAAAAGCGCCTCGGAGGAATGGGATGGCGGCTTTGTCATATGCGGTGCCACAGGGTCGGGAGACATGTTTGTGCTCCGTGACCGCAACGGTATAAGGCCGGCTTTCTATTATATGGACGAAGAGGTTGTTGTCGTCGCATCTGAACGGCCTGTGATCCAGACCGTGTTTGATGTGCCATATGCATCGGTCTGTGAATTGGAACCGGGTAGTGCGCTTATGGTGAGTAGAAAAGGGGATGTTAAAATTGCCGATATTTTGGGTTGCGGTGAAAACCGCCGTTGCTCGTTTGAGCGTATATATTTCTCCCGTGGCAGTGACGCTGATATATATCATGAACGTAAGGAACTCGGACGTCAGCTTGTGCCAGAGGTTGTACGCGCCGTAAACGGTGACCTGGATCATACGGTCCTGTCGTTTATACCCAACACTGCCGAGGTTGCTTTCATAGGGTTAGTTGAAGGCTTTAACGAGTATCTGAATAAAACAAAGGCAGAAGAATTGATACGTATGCAGGCCGATGGAGCTTTAACGCCGGAAACAGTCAAGAAAACGCTTGATCGTAAATTGCGGATCGAAAAAGTTGCCATAAAGGATATAAAGCTGCGCACTTTCATAGCAGAAGGGAATTCACGCAATGACCTTGCAGCACATGTATATGATGTCACATACGGTTGTGTAGAGAATGACAAGGATTACCTTGTGGTAATAGATGATTCAATCGTGCGTGGCACCACCCTCAGGCAGTCAATTATAAGTATGCTAGACCGGCTTCATCCTAAAAAAATAGTCATAGTAAGTTCTTCTCCGCAGGTGCGTTATCCCGATTATTACGGTATTGATATGTCGCGTATGAGTGAGTTCATCGCTTTCCGTGCGGCCATAGCGCTGTTAAAAGAGCGTGGTATGGAGAGTGTGATAAGGGCGGTTTATGAAAATTGCCTGCGTCAGATAGCTCTACCTGTGGAAGAGCAGATAAATGCTGTAAAGGGCATATATGAACCGTTTGTTCCGGAAGAAATTTCCCGTAAGATGGTTGCGATGCTTACGCCGGAGGGTACGAAAGCCGATATTGAGATTATTTATCAGAGTATGGAGGGGCTTCACCAAGCGGTGCCATCATGCCCTGGTGACTGGTATTTTTCCGGCGATTATCCTACTCCCGGAGGCAACCGTCTGGTAAATATGTCGTTTATAAACTACTACGAGGGAAATCCTGATAAGCGATCATGAATATTCAGGTTGACCGACCCACTTACGATATCCTCTTTTAAGAGTGTGTGAAAAAGGCGGTATGCCAAATTCTGACATACCGCCGTCTGATTAATTATTTGTCATTCATATCTCCCATTTTGGGGGATAGATGGGATTAATTAAGGATTCCACTGGGAGGCAACCATGCGCAGGCTGCTGCAACCGATAGTGCGGAGGTCAACAAGCTGGTTGAAACGGCAGTTGATATAGGAAAGAGCCTGGTCGAATGATACGTCAAGGGTGTTCAACTGGTTGTGGTCGCACAGCAGGCGTTGCAGATATGTCTGATTGCTGAGTGTCAGGCTTGTGAGGTCGTTGTATGAGCAGTCTACAAAGATGAGCTGGGGGCAATCCTCTATCTGTAGCGAGGTGAGGTCGTTGTATGAGCAAACCAGGTCCAGAAGTGCGGGGCAGTTGCGCATCCCGAGTGTGGTCATGTTGTTGTCTGAGCAAATGAAAGTGGAAAGCGACGGCAGGCCGCTGACAATGATAGTGGCGATCTGGTTGTCATCAATGTTGAGGTTTTGCAGGTTCTCTACACCCACAAGTGTGAGGCCTGTCAGTTTGTTGTAACCGCAATATAGATTTTTCAGATTGGTGCAGTATTGGATATTGAGTTCCTCAAGATGGTTGCCTTGGCAATTCAGTGTCTTGAGGGTGGTTGAGTTGGCTACATCAAGTTCTGCAAGACGGTTGTTGCTGATATTAATGTTCTCAAGCATAGGTGTTTCTGAGATATCAATATCTGTTATACGGTTCTTGTAGATGTTTAATGTATTAAGAGTGGAACATCCTGTAAAGTTAAAAGAGGAAATCTTGTTGCGCTGGGCATCAATACGGGTGATGGATGAGGCGCCATTAAGATCAAGGGAGGTGATGGCGTTTCTTGAAACGTTCAATTTTTTAAGGGCTGTAAAGCCAGAGAGATTCAGTGAACCGGCTATATGCTTGTCACTCCATTCAATAGCGGTGATACGACCGTTTTCAACTGTCACTCCTTCCCATGAGGAAGGATTTTTGAGATCGGTGATTTTGAGTGCTTCGGCATTAGTGGCGTGCTTTTCGCCAGGAAGTGAAAGGAACTGCTGCAGCTGACGCAACTCGTTTTTGTCAATTTTCTGTGCTGATGCGGTCATACATCCTACCATGACTGCGATCAATAAAAGAGCTTTTTTCATATCTAAATAGTTGTTAGAGGTTTTCTATTTTCTTCATTATCTCTGCTTTTATTCTATTAACATTTGCATTTAACAAAAGGTTGAGCCAGCTGTGAAATTCTATGTAAATTTTTGCACATGGTTATCGCAGTACAATAATGCAGTACAATAATAATGTGGCGCCGTGTCAAAATACTGAATATTGACACGGCGCCATTGTGGTGTTTATATAAGCTGTTTATATATGGAAGCGAGGGTATGTTATTGTTTTAAGAGACGCTCCTTAAGGTCTGTGTGTTCCTGTTCGGCCAGTTCCCAGAGCGACATTGCAGTTTCCAGTTCACGTGTTTTTTTCTGGTGGAGTTCAAATATGTCTCCTTCAGTTTCCCCGTTGGCTATGCGTAGCTCTATCTGTGCTATTTCCTCTTCAGCCATGGCGACAGCTGCTTCTGCGTCTTCAACTTTCTTTGCTGCCCGTTTCAGCATTTTATCGCGTTCGCGCTGTTCGGCATATGGCAGGTTGCGTGGATGTGTTTCTGTAGCAGGGGTGGAAAGTGAAGTATTTTTTGTTATGTTATTTTCGGAATTGTCATCCCTTCCCGGTGATTTGCTTAACTCCAGCTCCTGTAGGGAATTAATCTTTTTCTTTTCAAGGAATTCATATATGCCTCCAAGGCATTCCCGCACTTTGCCTCCTCCGAATTCGTATACTTTCTCAACTAGCCCGTCAAGAAATTCACGGTCGTGGCTTACTACGATAACAGTACCGTTGAATTCTTTGATAGCCTGTTTCAGGATATCTTTGGTTTTCATGTCAAGATGGTTTGTCGGCTCGTCAAGTATAAGCAGGTTGACAGGCTGAAGAAGCAGTTTTATCATGGCCAGACGTGTTTTCTCACCTCCGGAAAGCACTTTTACCTTTTTGTCCGATGCTTCTCTTCCGAACATGAAAGCACCTAGGATGTCGCGTATCTTTGTACGTATATCGCCAGTAGCCACATGGTCAATAGTGTCAAAAACGGTGAGCGACTCGTCAAGCAACTGTGCCTGATTCTGTGCGAAATATCCTATCTGTACGTTGTGGCCGATTTTCAATTGGCCTGTAAATGGGATTTCTCCCATTATGCATTTTACAAGTGTGGATTTACCCTCCCCGTTTTTGCCGACGAATGCCACTTTTTCGCCACGGCGTATTGTGAATGTGGCATTGTCAAAAACCTGATGGTCGCCATATGCTTTGCCTACGTTGTCTGCGATGATGGGGTAGTCTCCCGAACGCGGCGCGGGAGGGAACCTGAGCGAGAGGCGCGAGTTATCAACTTCATCAATTTCGATACGCTCTATCTTGGCGAGTTGCTTCATGCGGCTCTGTACTTGCACGGCTTTTGTGGCTTTGTACCTGAACCGTTCAATGAAAGCCTCCGTATCTGCAATCTCTTTCTGCTGGTTCAGGTATGCGCGTGTCTGTTGCTCGATTCTTTCACGCCGCAATTCTACGAATTTAGAGTAATTGACGGCATAATCATATATTTTTCCGCATGATATTTCTATAGTGCGATTTGTTACATTGTCAATGAATGCCCTGTCATGGCTCACAAGCACTACGGCTTTGGCTTTGGTTGCGAGGAATTGTTCAAGCCATTGTATTGATTCTATGTCAAGGTGGTTTGTGGGCTCGTCAAGAAGAAGCAGGTCGGGATGTCTTAGGAGCAGTTTCGCAATTTCCACGCGCATGCGCCATCCGCCTGAAAATTCGGCTGTAGGCCTGTCGAAATCGGAGCGTACGAATCCGAGGCCGATGAGGGTGCGTTCCATTTCAGCTTCATGATTCTCGCTTTGTTCCATCGCAAGATTCTCGGTCAGGAGCGATACTTCGTCAATTATGCGGCGGTATTCGTCGGACTCGTAATCGGTGCGCTCTGAAAGCTGCATGTTCAGTGCGTCAAGCCTCTGCTGCATATTGTCTATGTGGCTGAAAGTTTTGCGCACTTCCTGAAGCAGTGTGGTCTCATCTGCGAGCTTCATCTGTTGCGGCAGGTAGCCTATGGTCACGCCAGATGGCACTGCCACGCCTCCTGATGTCGGAGTCTGCAGGTTTGCTATTATTTTCAGCATTGTTGATTTACCGGCACCGTTTTTGCCGACAAGGGCAATACGGTCGCGCGGGTTGATCACATAATTTACATTATCGAAGAGAGATTTTGCACTGAATTCTACTTTGAGGTTCTGTATAGCTATCACAGCTTTATGGTGAAGTGTATTAAAAAATCAGATTACTTTTTTCTATACTGTTCTTTTTTCCGGTGATGGATAACCAGACGTCTGCGGTCAGTAATTACAATGTCCATTGCCACGTCATGTTCCTCTGAAGGTATGTCTTCCCCGATAAGCTGGAAGTCATATCCTACCCCGATTTTAGTGGCGGAAGTCGAGCACAGAAGCCTGTCGTAATAACCTTTTCCACGTCCGATCCGGTTTCCGCGTCGGTCGTATGCGATACCTGGCACTATGATAAGTTCGATATCGTTTATGTTGGCCGTATTGTCGCCTGTCGGTTCTTCGATATGGAATGAACCGAGCGCTATTTTTGACCTGTCATATGGTAAAATATCAAGATTCACTCCGTTTACCCTGGGAAGGAAAAAATGTTTTCTTGTACCCCATTTGTCAAGAAATTCATGTGTAGACAGTTCATCAGGGAGGGAATGATACAGAAGCACGTTTTCTGCCAGCAGAAATGCTGCCGATTGTTCAAGTCGGTCGAACACACATTTGGCCGCATATGCTTTTTCGGTTTGGGAAAGCAGCCCTTTGCGGCTTTTTATCTGGTTTCTTATATCATTTTTATCCATGATGCTCAGTGTTATTTCTTCTTTGGCGGGGACGGCTTGTCGCTATTCTTTCCGGGTACGCTATTGCGGTCGCTTTTAACCGGTATATTTGCCCCTCCTCCTTGAATTTCACTTACGGCGCGGTTCACGTTCGTGTCAATGCGGTTTATGATCGTGAAATATGCATTGTAGCCCAATACATCGCGCGCGATCAGCGCTTTCAGTTGATTAACAATCAAATCATGTGAAATGTTGATATAATACCATCTTGCCTGTATGCCGTTGCGTGTAGCGAAGTTGACAAACAGCCTAAGCAGAGAGTCGTCTGCCGGCAGACGTTTAAGAAGGTCTTCCACATTGCCGGATTCTTCAAGTTTTTCCCTGTTGTTGTCCACATAGTCAAAGGCGAATTTCTGGAGCAGGCCGGCATTAGCCACATTGAGGTAGTAAGAGGTGATGCCTGAGGTGTCATTGGGTACGAATATGTCTGGCATGATTCCGCCTCCTCCGTATACGGTGCGTCCGTTGAGGGTGGTGAACTTAAGTTCCGTGTCAAGTTTTATGGAATCTTCGCTGAACATTTCGCCACGATTGTATCTGTCAAGTATGTCGTGTCCGTAGAGTGCGCTGTTTGAGTAATCTTTCTGTATGCATCGTCCGGAAGGGGTGTAATACCGTCCGATTGTGAGGCGTATGGCGCTGCTGTCGGGTAGCACTGATTGACGCTGTATTAGGCCTTTACCGAATGAACGGCGCCCTACGATAAGCGCTCTGTCGTTGTCTTGGAGGGCTCCTGCCAGGATTTCCGATGATGATGCCGAGAATTCATCAATTAGCATCACAATGCGGCTGTCCTTGAAATTGCCGTTGCCGTCGGCCTGTATGCCGGAGGGTGAATAATAGTCTCGTCCTCTGGTTGTGGCTATAGTCTGGCCTCTTTCCAGAAATTCATTGGCCATAAGGAAAGCTATCTCCATGAATCCTCCTGAGTTGCCGCGCAGGTCAATCACATAGTCAGTGGCGCCTTCCCGCTTGAGGTCATTGAGTGTCTGGAAGAATTCATCGTATGTGGTGCGACCGAATTTATTAACCCTTACATATCCGATGTCCGGTGTAAGCATGTAGCCGGCGTCTACCGATGTGTTCGGTAATTCTCCGCGTATGACGTCGAATTGCAGTGTTTTTTTTGATGTATGTCGTTTTATTCCCAGTTTTACAGGAGTTTCACATTCGCCACGTAGTTTTTTCAATACTTGCTCGTTAGTGATCCCTATGCCGGCAACGTCTTCACCGTCAACTTTTACAATGCGGTCGCCGGCTTTTATGCCGATTTTTTCCGATGGCCCGCCCGACACGACTTCTACTACGGTTATGGTGTCGTTGTTGATCATGAACTGCACGCCTATGCCGCAGAATGATCCGTCAAGCTCATCGTTGACAGCCTGAAGGTCTGACGCAGGTATGTATGCCGAGTGAGGGTCAAGGTTTGAGAGCAGCCCCGGAATGGTGTTTTCAAGGACACTGTCAAGATTTACCTTGTCTACATAGTCATTGCGGATAAGATTCAGTATGGTCTGGAATTTTTTTTGTGTCGCTGTAGGACCGGCATGATGGTTCAGCAGATTGTCTGCGAACAGACCTGTTATGAACGCCAATGCCACTATGAGAGGCACCCATGTGGATGTTTTCTTCAAATTATTCACGAAGGTATAAAATATGGTGGTGTGGTCTGTGTTGGGGTTGTAAAAAATATGTGGACTGAGTTTTATTGTATGCCAGTCCTATACGGTATTATATGTTTTTACTGTTGTTCAGGTTCGAGATCGGGGATATGCTCACATTTGACCCCGGCGCGTTTCAGCAGTTCAACACCGTCTGTTATACGGTAAAGTTCGTGGAAAACCACACGTTCTATCCCTGCCTGTATTATGAGTTTCGCGCATTCAAGGCATGGGGAAGCCGTGATGTACAGGGTGGCTCCTGCAGAAGAGTTGTTGCTGCGTGCCACTTTGGTTATTGCATTGGCTTCCGCATGTAATACATACGGTATCGTAATGCCGGTCTCATCTTCGCATATGTTTTCGAATCCGGAGGGCGTACCGTTGAATCCGTCTGATATTATCATCGAATTTTTTACGATGATAGCTCCTACCTTGCGGCGTTTGCAGTAAGAATTTTCTGCCCATATACGTGCCATGCGCAGATATCTCCGGTCAATTGTTTCCTGCTTTTCCGAGGAATAATGTCCCGTATGTGTATCGGTATATTCTGTTGGCATTTTGGTGTGACTGTTAGTAGCTTGCAAAGGTACTAACTTCCGTTCAAACTTGCTGCAACTTTTTGTGGCTTTTTGAGCGTGCGTTATTCTATTATAGTGTGAATTGGATATGTTTTGAAAAAAATAGCTAACTTTGCAAGTTAGGAAATTGTTTAAAATCGTATACTGGCAATTTGGCTTTTGATAAACAAAAATTGAAAATGAAACTCAAGTATAAATATGCGGTAACATGTTTGATTACGATGCTGTTTCCGTTATTGTTGCATTCGCAGACGGCATCATTGCATGGCGATGCCCTCTCTGGAACATTGGGAAATACATGTTCGCCGATAGAATGGCGTGCTTCTGCACGTATGATTTCTGATAAGGAAGGTGTTGTGACTGTTATTGCTACAATAGCGGACGGATGGCATCTTTACGGTATGAAAATGCCGGAGACTGGCCCTAAACCGACGCAGGTGAAATTTGAACTTCCGGCAGGAGTGGAACTTACCGGCAAGTTGACTGTGAATCGTGGCACTGTCAGGAAATACGACGATATGTTTGGTGGCGAACTTGAATATTGGGGCAGTGGCGAGCTTAAATTTACTCGGCATTTCAAGATAACTAAAGCAGAAGGGCATATACCTATAAAGTGTATGGTGAGTTTTATGGGATGTAATGATGAGACTTGTCTACCGCCACAATTAAAAAGTTTCAATATCACATTAATGTAAATATAATTCAAGAATCATATGTACCGAAAAATTCTATCAATAGTGCTTCTGCTGTTTTTTGCTTTGCAAATGCAAGCACAGACGCTGGAGCCTATAACATGGGAAACTTCTGTAGAGAACAATTCTGACACGGAAGCAACATTGCGTTTTGCTGCTAAAATTCAAAAGGGATGGCATTTATATGGGTTTGATTTGCCGGAAGACGGCCCCAATGCCACTTCTATCACATTGGATCTTCCTGAAGGAGTTGTCGCAGAGGGGGATTTTGTAGCTGATCATGCTCCTGTAGAGCAGTTTGACCCGGTGTTTTCCCTCAAGTTGTCGTGGTGGGAAAATGATGTGGTATTTACTCGTAATTTGAAGATTTCAGATGGCAAATCGCATGAGATTTCGGGTAAGATATTCTTTCAGGGTTGCAATGACCAGACTTGTATAAGTCCACAGAAAATTCCGTTTACATTAAAGGTCGGCACCGGTGATGCGGCAGTCGGTGACAGTAACGAAGAACTGGCAGAAAAAGTCGTGTCAAAGTCTGATGTTCCTGCGGTTAAGGCTGACAGCCATGCCGACTGGTGGGCTCCTGTGGATATCACCGAATCGGATGTACCTTCGGAGAATGTGTCGTCAAGCCCGCTTTGGATTATATTCATATGGGGATTCGGTGGAGGTTTGATTGCGTTGCTTACCCCCTGTGTGTGGCCGCTAATTCCTATGACGGTAAGTTTTTTCCTGAAAAAGAGCGGTAGCCGTGGCAAGCAGGTGGGGGATGCGATAATCTATGGAGTAAGCATTGTGGTGATATACCTTACTCTAGGTTTGATCATAACCGGAATATTCGGGGCTGGAAAGTTGAATGAGCTTTCTACCAATGCATGGTTCAATCTTGCGTTTTTCCTGTTGCTTGTAGCGTTTGCTGTAAGTTTCTTCGGAGGTTTCGACATACAATTGCCTGAAAAATGGCGTAATGGCGCCGATGCCCGTGCTGAAAGAGCTACCGGGCTTCTAAGTATTTTTTTCATGGCGTTTACGCTTGCGTTGGTCTCTTTCTCATGCACTGGTCCAATCATAGGCACTCTGCTTGTGGAGGCTGCCACTATGGGCAATTTCGCAGGTCCGGCCGCCGGTATGGCAGGCTTTGCCGTGGCTCTTGCGTTGCCGTTCACATTGTTTGCAATTTTCCCGTCATGGCTTAAGGAGGTTCCCCGTTCGGGTAGCTGGATGAATTCGGTGAAAGTGGTGCTGGGTTTTCTTGAGCTGGCGCTTTCGCTTAAATTCCTGTCGGTGGCAGATCTTGCATATGGATGGGGAATACTTGACCGCGAGGTGTTTATCTGTCTGTGGGTAGTGATTTTTGCCATGCTTGGTTTTTATCTGTTGGGCAAATTGCGGTTCAGCCACGATGCTCCGATGGATCATGTGTCTATCCCACGTTTCTTCATGTCGCTTGCGTCATTTTCGTTTGCCGTCTACCTGATCCCTGGATTATGGGGTGCTCCTTTGAAGGGTGTAAGCGCTTTTGTTCCTCCGCTTTATACACAGGATTTCAGCCTTTATACCGGTGGTGTATTTGAGGAATTTGACGATTATGACGAGGGAATGAGGTATGCTGCTGAAAACCATCGCCCTGTGCTTATAGATTTTTCCGGTCATGGATGTGTCAATTGCCGCAAAATGGAGGGGGCAGTATTTGATACGCCTGTGGTGACAGGCATCATAAAGGAAAATTTTGTGCTGATCAAACTTATGGTGGACGATAAGGCGGATCTTCCCGAACCTATGACTGTTGAAGAAAACGGGCAGTCTCTGACGCTTGAAACCGTAGGCGACAAATGGAGCTATCTGCAGAGGGTTAAGTTTTCTGCCAATTCCCAGCCTTATTATATAATTCTTGATAATGATGGCAAGGCTTTGGTGTCTCCGACATATTATGACGAGAATGTCACCGCTTTCGTGGAATGGCTGAACACCGGTCTAAAAAACTATTCGGAACAATAATCAAAAACCATTTTATAGACAGTTTTTTTAATGGAAAGACATACACGTCAGGAAAAACTTGAGGCACTCGGCAGGGTGCTTGATGTGCTTGACACGCTTAGGGTGAAATGTCCATGGGATGCCAAACAGACCAATGAGAGTTTGCGCCCGAACACGATAGAGGAGGTTTTCGAGCTTTGCGATGCCCTTATCCGTGAAGATGACGCTGAGATAAAGAAAGAACTCGGCGATGTGCTGCTACATGTGTTCTTCTATTCAAAAATAGGGGAAGAGAAGGGCGCATTTGATGTGGCTGATGTATGCGATGCGCTTTCAAACAAGCTGATATACCGCCATCCGCATGTCTATGGCAATGTACAGGCCGATGACGCGCACCAGGTTGAACAGAACTGGGAGATGATAAAACTTAAAGAGAAGGACGGCAACCGCAGTATCCTTGCCGGGGTGCCATCTGCATTACCCGCTCTGATAAAGGCTTTCAGGATTCAGGAAAAGGCAGCCAATGCCGGCTTTGATTGGGAAAAGCCGGCAGATGTATGGGAGAAAGTGCGCGAGGAGATCGGTGAGTTCGCCGCAGAGGCTTCCGGTTTTCCAGGTAAAGATGAAGTCACCTTGGCACAACATTCACATATGGAGGAGGAGATGGGCGACCTCATGTTCTCGCTTGTGAATGCCGCACGCCTTTATGGCATAAGTCCGGAGAATGCGCTTGAACGCACCAACAAGAAATTCATATCACGTTTCAATTATCTTGAGTGCCGCGCCAAAGAGCAAGGACGCAAACTTAACGATATGTGCCTTGAAGAAATGGAGGCACTGTGGCAGGAAAGCAAGAAAATCAAGTGATGATTTTGACTTTTTGTTGATGATGGAGTCTTTTTGTATAAACATTCTAAATATCCAGCATATATGAGAATTTTCAGGAATCTTATATTGGCAGTGGCTTCGCTGACAGCATGCACCGCTTTTGTATTGCCACAGAATGCTTCCGGTCAGGTTAACCAGCTTGACGCGGATATGAATATCATACCGGACAAGGCTGTAAAGACTGATGACGGAATACGGATCTCCCTATGCCTCATAGGTATCCCGCATACCTCGCAGCGTATTGACAGTGTTGACCTGAGGATTGATAAGAAAAACTATCCCGCCAATGATATTGACGGTGTGGATTTCAAACGTTATTTCCAATTTGAGGATGAGGGCGTGATAACTATTGAGGTGGATTTCCCCTTCAATGGTGCGCTGCCGAAGAATGCGACATTGCTTTTCCATACCGTAAACGGTGACATAGAGTCGCCTGCACGCCAGTAACCAGAAAGGAGTGGAATGATAGTTTGCGTAACCGAGAAACCGAGTGTGGCCCGCGATATTGCCGCAGTGGTTGGAGCCACTGTGTCGCGCGACGGATATCTGGAGGGTAATGGATATAAAGTGACCTGGACTTATGGTCACCTTTGTTGCCTTAAAGAACCTGCCGATTATACGGAATGGTGGAAACGATGGTCGCTCGGTTCGCTTCCTATGGTACCTCCGCGTTTTGGTATAAAGTTGATTCCTGAAGCACGCTATGAGCATCAGTTCAATGTAATAAAGTCGCTTATAGCCGAGGCAGACGAAGTGATAAACTGTGGCGACGCCGGCCAGGAAGGTGAGCTTATCCAGCGATGGGTCATGCAGAAAGCTGATATCCATTGCCCGGTGAAGCGTCTTTGGATCAACGACCTTACGGATGCCTCGATCCGTGAGGGATTCGGCAATCTCATACCTTCTGCTGATAAGGACAATCTGTATCTGGCCGGGCTTTCCCGTGCGATAGGGGACTGGCTTTTAGGTATGAATGCCACAAGACTTTATTCGCTGAAATATTCCGAGCCGGGCAAGGTCCTTTCCATCGGGCGTGTGCAGACTCCTACACTCGCCATGCTGGTGCAGCGTCATAAGGAGATAGTGAATTTCAAACCGGAGGATTTTTGGGAATTGAAAACGTCTTACCGTGAAGTAGTGTTCAATGCCACCACGGGGCGGTTCAATTCCGAGGAGAGTGCCGCGGAAGTGGCTGCACGTATCAAAAACGTACCTCTTGCCATAACGGATGTCACTGAAAAGAAAGGCAAAGAGGCACCACCACGCTTGTTTGACCTTACGTCGTTACAGGTAGAGTGTAACAAGCGGTGGGGATGGTCTGCGGATGAGACACTGAAACTTATCCAGACACTTTATGAGAAGAAAGTGACAACATATCCCCGTGTTGATACCACTTACCTGAATGATGCGATTTATGCAAAAGTCCCCGACATATTGCGCCAGATGACACCTTATGCCAATCTTACATCATCGCTTCTGTCGCAGGGCAAACTGCCGAAAAGCAAGAAGGTGTTTGATAATTCCAAGGTGACGGATCACCACGCAATAATACCCACCGGGCAGCCACCTACGGTTTTGGCGGGTAATGAAAAACTTATGTACCATCTTATCGCGCTGAGATTCATCGCCACTTTTTATCCGGACTGCGAGTTTATGTCAACAACGGTGATGGCAGAAGCCGACGGCATAAAATTCAAGGCTCTAGGCAAGGTAATCGTGAAAGCGGGGTGGCGTGACGTTTTTGGAAAAGACCATAGACAGGAGGGGGACATTTCACAGGATGACAGGATACTTCCTCCGTTTGAAGTAGGAGAGAGTGGCCCACATGATCCCTCGGTTGTTAAAAAAACTACCCAGCCCCCCAAATATTACAGTGATGCCACTTTGTTGAGAGCGATGGAGACTGCCGGAAAGACCGTTGACGACGAGGAACTGCGTGAGGCGATGAAAATGAACGGTATCGGTAGGCCGTCAACACGAGCTGCCATTATTGAGACACTTGTAAAACGCCGTTATATATATCGTCAGCGTAAAAACATAATGGTCACCCAGGCGGGAATAGACCTTATTGACACTATTGACGAGGAGCTTCTTAAAAGTGCAAAACTTACCGGTATATGGGAAAATAAGTTGCGACAGATTGAGAATGGCACGTATAGCGCTTCAGAATTTATTGAAGAATTAAAGGCCATGATTGAGGAAATAGTGCATAACGTTTTGAACGACAACTCCATGAAGCGCATAGCGGTAGCTGATGACGGAGATGGAAAGCGGAAGGGAGAAAAGTCAGAAGATGCGGGAAAGCAACAGAAACCAGCACGCAAGCGTGCACCTTCTGTAAAGTCGCTTGAGCAGATCATGTGTCCGTTGTGCGGCAACGGGCACGTATTGAAGGGCCGTACGGCGTATGGTTGTTCGCAATATGCTGCTGGTTGTGGCTTGAAACTTCCGTTTGAGGAGTATCCTGCGGATCTTACGCCTGCGAGACTTGCCACTGCGATAAAGAAGAAATTCAAGCCGTAGCCAGGTTTGTGTTTGGTTGTATGTTGAAACATGATATGTGGAATAAAATTATAAAATAGGGCGATGGATACCAATGATATGATACAATGGATAACGGTGGGAGTAATTATTGTGATTGCCCTTTTTATCATTGTCAGAAAAGTCGCGGGATTCCGAAAAAGATTTAAGGAGGGGGAGGACGCTTCATGTGGCTGCGGTTGTGCAGGCTGTACACAAGATTGTGGTCTTAAAAAGAATAAAAAAGAAAAATAATATAATAATGCCATGGATAACAGGAGTTTTACCGGTAATCTTGCCCAACGGCTGGGTTGTGATGCCGCAACTGCAGCGAGATTGCTTGAGGGATTCAGCATGATACTCCGTGAACAGTGCGGTGAAGAAAATCGTGTCGCAATCCCAGGTTTTGGCACATTTGAAGGTATAAAACATGACGAGGAGATAACAACTGATCTTGTATCAGGTAAGCGTATGTTGCTCCCCCCTTCAATTGAGGTGAGATTTTCTGCCGGCGGAATGTTGAGGAAACGAATGAAAGGAGGGAAAAAATGAGCATACTTCCCTTGCCTGTCATAGTGGCGCAATTGACTAAGATTAATGGATGCAGCGAGGAGCTGGCTGGAGCTTTTCTTGTGGAATTTGCAGATCTGGTGGGTGCAGAGCTTGCAGATACCGGTTTTGCTGAAATCAAGGGGATAGGTACGTTCCGGAGGATAGATGTGGGTGGAGTGCCTACTGTAGAGTTCGGTCCGGATCCACATCTTGCCGAGGCTGTAAATCTGCCTTTTGCTATGTTTGAACCTGTAGAACTTGATGAGGAGGTTACTGAGGAGATGCTGGATGCCGCGGCTGAAGAAGCAGAGGCGGAGGCTTCAGTGCTGGCTCCTGAGGATATACAACGTGAAGAGCATGTGGAAGACACAGATGTGATGCCTGATGAAGCATCTATGCCGGCGGTAGATATGGAGCCGGTGAAAGAAATCAAGGATGTCGCTTCTGCCAGTGAAGATGAACCTGCCAAAGATGATCAGGTAACCGGAGAAGATCCTGAGACGGCAGAGATACGGCGTCCGTCACGATCGCTTAATGAGAAAATGGCAGAACAGCGTCTGAATAAACCGATGGTGACATATGAGCGTGTCATAGAGAAAGAGCGTGTGGTTGAAAACAATCATCATACGATGAATATAGTGTTGACTGCGTTTTTGTCGTTGCTGGCAGGTTTGCTTATCGGCTTTTTTTCATATGACAAGTTAAACTTAAATGGGGTGAGAAGTGTTAACATATCAGCTGAAGATGTACAGGTTTATCATGCAGCCGATGACCCAACTGAGGTTGGTTCCACAGATATTGATTCCACGGTGGTAAAGCATCAGTCTGGTCTGAAAGTTCCAGTTTCACAGGAAACACACCAGGATGTGAATGAAATAAGGACAGACCATTCAGAAGCTGTAGTGACAGACACCGTGCGTTCAGGGCGTTTTCTTACAACCATGGCGCAGAGGCATTATGGAAAGAAGAAATTCTGGGTTTACATCTATTTGGAAAACAGCGACAAACTCGGTGACCCCGATATGATTCCTCCTATGACAATCGTAACTATTCCACCGGCGTCCAAATATGGTATACAGCCGGGTAACAGAGACAGTGAGGAGAAAGCAGAACGAAAGGCCGCGGAAATTATGAGCCGTTATTCTAAAAATAAGTGAAATCTTAATAGAGCTAAACGCAATTAAGAAAAAATTAACATTCCCATTTCACAGTTTGGAGCTACAATTTTATATTTTTGCACTCAAGTTGTGAATATGTGCAATGCTATATTATTTGATGGATATATAGGTTTGCACATACATCGCCCGGTCGGGTGAGGGGATGTTTTAAAGAAAATAAAAAGACTAACTGATAAATAATTATGAGTGAAACGGTAAATATCCGCGAGCTTAATGACCTCGTGGCGAGCAAAAATGATTTTGTCAATCTCATCACGCGGGGCATGGATCAGACTATCGTGGGCCAGAAACATCTCGTGGAGTCGTTGCTGATTGCGTTGCTGTCAAACGGGCACGTTCTTCTTGAAGGTGTGCCAGGTCTTGCTAAAACATTGGCAATAAAAACGCTGTCTCAGCTTATTGATGCCAAGTACAGCCGTATACAGTTTACCCCCGACCTTCTCCCTGCCGATGTGCTCGGTACTATGGTATATAGCGTGAAATCGGAGCAATTCCAAGTGAAGAAGGGTCCGGTTTTCGCAAATTTTGTTCTTGCGGATGAGATAAACCGTGCTCCTGCCAAAGTGCAGTCTGCCCTTCTTGAAGCCATGCAGGAGCGACAGGTAACAATCGGTGACCGCACTTTCCCGCTTGATGAACCGTTCCTTGTCATGGCAACCCAGAACCCTATTGAGCAGGAAGGTACTTATCCTCTTCCAGAAGCCCAGGTGGACCGTTTTCTTCTGAAAGTAGTGATCGGTTACCCGACCCGTGAGGAGGAGAAACTCATTATCAGGCAGAATATCACAAACGAGAAGAAAAACATAATGCCTCTGCTTAAGCCTCAGGAGATACTTGAGGTGCAGAAAATCGTGGAAAAGATCTATATAGACGAAAAGATAGAAAGGTATATTGTAGATATCGTGTTTGCTACCCGTGTACCTGCTGAATATGGTCTTAAAGATCTGGGAAGCATCATATCGTTCGGCGCTTCTCCACGTGCGTCCATCTCATTGGCTCGCGCAGCCCGTTCATATGCATTCCTGCATCAGCGCGGATATGTGATTCCTGAAGATGTGCGTGCTGTATGCCACGATGTTCTCCGTCATCGTATCGGTCTTACATATGAGGCCGAGGCTAACAATATCACTGCCGACGAGATTATCTCAGAAATCCTTGATAAAGTAGAGGTGCCCTGACCTCCGGCACTATCAGCCATTGAGAAAGGCGGCGGTCGTCTGTGATGCCCGCCGCCGTAACATAACTAGATCGTGCCAAGTTTAATTTATAATAGCTGATGGACGCAAACGAACTGCTTAAAAAAGTAAGACGCATAGAGATAAAAACCCGCGGATTGTCGCAGAATATATTCGCAGGCGAATATCATTCGGCTTTCAAAGGCCGCGGCATGACTTTCTCTGAAGTGCGCGAATATCAGTATGGCGATGACATACGCGACATAGACTGGAATGTGACGGCAAGGCACAACCATCCGTATATAAAGGTTTATGAGGAAGAGCGGGAACTCACGGTAATGCTTTTGGTGGATGTGAGCGGTTCCCGGCTTTTTGGTGCCGTGGGTGAGGAAAAGCGTGAAATGATTGCGGAGATAGCAGCTACATTGGCATTTTCCGCTATACAGAATAATGATAAGATCGGTGTTATTTTCTTTTCCGACAAGATTGAAAAATTCATTCCGCCCAAGAAAGGTAGAAAACATATACTGTTCATAATCCGTGAACTTATTGATTTCACTCCAGAGAGCAAGGGCACCGATATTGGTATGGTTCTGAAGTATTTTTCAGATGCGTTGAAAAAAAGGTGCACGACTTTCCTGATTTCAGACTTTATTGATGACAAGGATTATTACAAGGCCCTATCTATCGCATCGAATAAGCATGATGTATATGGAATACAGGTATATGACAAGCGGGATTCTCAATTGCCTGATGTGGGTCTGATGCGTGTCTGCGATCTTGAGACCGGACGTGAACTTTGGGTGGATACATCCTCTAAAAAGGCGCGTAACGAATATGGGCGCTGGTGGTATGAACGCCAGCAGGTAATGAGTGATACATTGAAGCGATGCGGAGTCAACATAGCTTCAGTGGCCACTGACGAGGATTATGTGGCTGCTTTGATGGGCTTGTTCAAGCGTCGTGGATAAACCGCTATCTGTTTTTGTTGGAATTGAATTCGGAAGATATTGATATATGAGTTTTTTCAAACCAGACATATGTGCATTTGCATTGGCTGTAGCATTAGGATGTAATGCGTTTACAGGCCATTGCGCCCCCCGGCCCTCGGTCACAGCTGCCATAGATTCGAGTCAGATAACCATGGGTTACCGTACCGCCATCAAGGTTGATGTTGTTGACAGTGCAGGTTCTCCATCACAGCTCGTAGTTGATAAAGCTGTCTTTCCTCAGGAGGTAGAGATCGTGGACTGGGTTTATGGCGACACTACGGATCTTGGAAATGGGATGGTTGAGATGAAACGGGCGCTTGTGGTGCAACCGTTTGACTCGGGTGTATATACCATCCCTCCTTTTTTGCTGGTTAATGGTCCGGATACAGTCCGTTCGAAGGCTTTGACATTGAAGGTGAATCCTGTGGATGTAAGTTCCATGTCTGATATCAACCCCCTGGCTCCCACTGCCAGTTTCCATAGCAAATGGTATGACTGGATGCCTGACTGGATCACGGAATATTGGGTATGGTACCTTATCGGCCTGTTGATCATTGCTGGAGGCATATGCGGTTATCTGATATTTACAAAGAAAATGACAGTGGCGATTCTGCCTCAGAAGAAACGCCTGCCGCCGGATCAGATAGCATTCTCCCGTTTGAATGAATTGAAGGAAGCCCAACTATGGGAGAAAGGTCAGGAGAAAGAGTATTATACCCGCCTGATAGATATTTTGAGAGAATACCTTCAGGAGCGTTTCGGTATCAATGCCATGGAGATGACTTCTTCGCAGATCCTTAAGGCACTGCGCTCAAATGAAGAGACCCGTATGCCTAAAAAATATATGGAGCGGGTAGTGGAGATCGCAGATTATGTGAAATTCGCGAAAGTGCGGCCGATGCCGGATGACAATGTGCGTTCATGGCAGGATGCTCTCCAGTTTGTGGAAGATACAAAACCTGTGCAGGAGCCGGAACCGGCCGATGTCCAGGAGGCTCAGGCCGAGTTGGAATCTTTAAAAGGAAAGGATAAGAGATGATTCATTTGGCACATCCCGGTATATTATGGTTGTTTCTGCTATATGTTCCCATGATCGCATGGTACATATGGAAACAGCGTACTGCACATGCCGCGCTTGAGGTATCTACAGTGCATCCGTTTGCGCGTCTCAAACGTCCGATGAAGCAGTATATGCAGCATCTGCAGTTTGTTTTAAGGCTACTGGCGATAGGGTGTCTTATTGTAGTCCTTGCACGCCCTCAGACACGCGATGCCTGGCAGAAATCCCGTACAGAAGGTACAGACATGGTTATTGCCCTTGACATATCGTCAAGTATGCTTGCCCGCGACTTTAAACCGGACCGGCTTGAGGCTGCAAAGAAAATTGCCGCGAAATTTATAAACGGACGTGAGAGTGACAATATGGGCCTTGTGGTGTTTGCCGGTGAGGCTTTTACCGGAGTTCCCATGACTACAGACCGTGCCGCCCTTACAAATTATGTGACAGCACTGAGCCGTGAGATGCTTGAGGACGGTACTGCCATTGGTGACGGCCTTGCCACCTCCATAAACCGTATAAAGGATGGCAAAGCAAAGAGCAAAAGTATAATTTTGCTCACCGACGGTTCTAACAATACCGGTATAGTAGCTCCTCTTACGGCAGCGGAAATTGCTCATAAAATGGGGATCAAAGTATATACAATCGGTGTCGGGACAAACGGCACGGCACCTTATCCGCAGGTAAACATGTTCGGTCGTATAGAATATGTGCCTACTCCTGTAGTCATAGATGAAGAAACCTTGAAACAGGTTGCTTCAATTACTGGCGGCAAATATTACCGTGCCACAAACAACAAGGTGTTGAGCGAGATTTTTGATGAGATTGACAAACTTGAAAAGACAGAACTTGATGTGCGCCATTTCTCTCATACTGAAGACAACTATCTTCCGTGGGCTCTCGCCGCACTTGGTATTTTCCTGCTGGAGCTTATACTCCGCCATACCTGGCTCCGTACAATTCCCTGACGGGAACCTGTCGGTGGCCTGATCTAAAAAACGGATAAAAAGAAACTGAAAAATGACGTTTGCATATCCATATCTGCTTTATCTGCTGTTGCTTGTGCCGATTGTTTTCGGACTATGGTATTGGGCACGCATCGCCCGACGGGCAAAACTGCGCCGTTACGGCCAGTTGAAACATTTGCAGCATCTCATGCCTGAAGCATCCAAATATATGCCTGCAGTGAAGATCACTCTTGAGTTATTGGCTCTCGCATCTTTGATTGTTGCTGTTGCCAGGCCTCGCGCGGGCGAGAAAGAGGAGGTGGAGAATACTTCAGGCATAGAGGTAATGATCGCTTTTGATGTGTCGCGTTCCATGCTTGCGTCGTCTACTGACGATCCGAACGGAGTGTCACGCCTGCAACGTGCCAAGTATATACTAAACAGGCTTATAGACAAACTTGACCATGACAAGGTCGGGTTGATCGTGTTTGCCGGTGAGGCATATACCCAGCTTCCGATCACGACTGATTTTCTTTCAGCACGCATGTATCTTGATGAGATTTCCACAGATATGGTGCCTACACAGGGCACTGCCATAGGTACGGCCATCAATATGTGCATCCATTCTTTTTCTCCGGATGAAGATATCAACAAGGCGATCATAGTCATAACTGATGGAGAAAACCATGAAGGGGATGCGCTTGAAATGGCGAAATATGCGAAAGGCCTTGGAATAGAGGTTGATGTGATAGGTGTGGGATCGTTGAAAGGCGCGCCGATACCGCTTGACAGCAGCCGTGGGGAGTTCCTCAAAGACAATTCCGGGGCTCCTGTCACCACTTATCTTAACGAAGGCATGGCAAAGGAGATCGCGTCAGCCGGTGGAGGCGTCTATATCAGTGGCAGTGGCTCTAAAGCTGTAGACCAGTTGGTGGAAAGTCTTGACCAGATCAAGAAAAGCGATTTGCAACATGTGACATATAAGGCAAGTGCCGAACAATTTCCGGTTTTTGTATGGATGGCTGTGATATTGCTTGTGGTAGATGCATTTGTAATGCCTCGTAAGATCGGATGGCTCAAACGGTTTACATTCTTCCATAGGTCGGAAAAGTAAAACAATAACCAAAGGAGACAATGAACAAGTTAATCAATATATTGCTTAATGTCGTGCTGTTATTTACCGCAGAGGGCATGGTGTGTTCATGCAGCGACGCTTCTGAAAAGGAGACCGCTCCTGTGGTTTCCACCAAACGTGAACGAAATTCAATAAAGGAAGGTAACGAACTTTATGAGCAGAAGCGGTATGCAGAAGCAGAAGTGGCATACAGGAAGGCTCTTGAAGAGAATCCAGACAATAATGTAGCGCAATTCAATCTGGCATCATCTTATCTTAAACAGCGTGGCGAGGATCTGTCAAACAAGGGCGATTCATTGGTGCGCACGGCAGATGCCATGCTTGCCCGCCTGGCTCAGTCACCCGAGATGGCAGAACCATCTTTTTATGACCGTGGCAATGTCGCTTATAAAGGTGAGGATTATGCATCGGCCATAGAGATGTATAAAAATGCACTACGCAGGAATCCGGAAAATAACCAGGCTCGTGAGAATCTGCGTCTTGCCCAGTTGAAGAAGCAGGAACAGGACCAACAGAACCAGGATCAGAACCAGGACCAAAATCAAGATCAAGACCAAAACAAGGACCAAAACAAGGATAAGGATCAGAATAAAGATCAGAATCAGGACCAGAACAATGATCAAAACAAGGATGAACAGGAAAATCAGCAGGATAACCAAGACCAGCAGGATAACCAAGGCCAAAAAGACCGGGAGCAGAAGCAGCAGCAAGGTGGTCTTAGCGATGCAAGCGCCCAACAGATCCTGAAAGCCATGGAGGATAAAGAAAACGGGACGCGCCAGAAAGTAGAGCTTATGAAGCAAAATGAGGAGAAGCGTGCAAACCGTCGCAATACGGCAAAACCCTGGTGATTTGTCCTGCCGACAATAAACATAAAAATGGGGAGGCCTGATTCTCAGGCAGACATATAAAAAGTAATTTTGACTACTTACTTGAATTGACATATGAAAAAGGTGTTATTGACATTGAGTGTGGTTATAGCCGCGGTGTCCGGGCTTTTTGCCCAGACATCGTTTCAGGTGATTCCGCCTCGCAATGTTATTGCCGGTAATACATTTTATGTTACCTACCGTCTTACAAATGGAGACGGCAGTGGCATTGACGCGCCTGCAGTGGCTGGTTGCAAACTCCTTAGTCCCCGTCCTGGTGTGAGCACCATGCAATCTGTGGAGATTATAAATGGCAACCAGACATCAAGCACGACTGAAGACTACACATATACTTACCGTGCCGAGAAAGAGGGCACATATACAATTCCTGTGGCTTCCATCCAGTCAAACGGCAAGACCTACCAGACCAAGCAGTCACAGTTCAAGGTGTTGCCACCGGATCGGAATGCATCACGCCAGCAATCCCAGGGTGGCGGTTTCGGTTATCCAGCCCCGACCATAGACAATCCTTCGAGCCAGGACAATGCCGCCATAGGAAAGAATGATATTTTCGTGCGTGTAATACTAAATAAAAGCCATGCGTATGAAGGGGAGGCGATAGAGTGCACGCTCAAATTGTATACCAAGTTTGAGCGTATAAATTCCTTTATGGTTACTTCTCCTCCTACATATGACGGTTTTCTTATTGAAGAGCTTGATACTCAGGCTTCTCTTAACGAGGTAGAGCATTACAACGGGCAGAATTATATTACAGCAGTACTCAAAAAATGCATTATATATCCTCAGAAGTCAGGTAAACTTACCATAAATTCCGGTAAGTATGACCTGAGTGTGGTACAGCTGGAACGTGTATCAAACGGGTTCTTTATCTCAGCACGTCCGGTAGAAAAGTCCGTACAGCTTCAGCCTTTCAGCCAGACAATAGATATATCTCCGCTTCCTCAGCCGGGTCCTGCAAGTTTCAGCGGTGCTGTCGGGCAATTCAAATTTGAAAGCCGTATGAGCTCTACCGAGCTTCGTACCGGTGAGGCTGCGTCTTTGGAGTATATTATCACCGGTACCGGCAACATAAAATACCTCAAGGCTCCAAAACCAGTTATTCCCAATGAGTTTGAACAATATACACCCAAGACAGAGGAAAATAGCCGTGTGACCGGCACCACTATGACGGGCACCGTAACAGCGGAGTATACCATCGTGCCTCAAAGTGTGGGTGAATTCAGGATTCCAGCCCAGGAATTCATCTATTTTGATCTGGCAAAGAAAGAGTATGTGACCCTTTCGGCTCCGGGATACACGTTAAAGGTTGCCAAAGGATCCGGCACTACTTCGTCTGTTGACCAGCGTGACATTGAGGCAAAGAATGTGGATATACTTCATATAAAGCTCGGAAACAAGGACTTGAGCCGTGATCATACCCCTTTGATCCGTTTCTGGTGGTACTGGAGCATTTTCGGGATGCTTTTGCTTATGATGATCGTTGCAACGTGGGCTTACAGCCGGCATATGAAGTTGGAGGCAGATGTGGTAGGACGCCGTACGTCAATGGCCAATAAGGTTGCACGCAAGCGTCTTAAAGCTGCTGAAAAGTTTATGCATTCGCATAAGAGCGAGCAGTTCTATGAGGAGATGCTCAAGGCTATGTGGGGTTATCTTAGCGATAAGCTCAATATGCCGGCATCACAACTTACAAGGCAAAATATTGTGGACACTCTTTCACGTCGTGGAGTTTCGTCAGATGTCTCTGACAAGGTGATAAATATTCTGGATGATTGTGAAATGGCACGTTATACTCCCGATTCGTCATTGGATTCATCGGTAGAAGCGCTTTACAATGAAGCTACTGATGTGATCAATGCTATGGAAAAGAGCCGGATCTCAAAAAAATAAAAGACATGATTAAAAAGTTTTTTTCAATAATAATTGTATCAGTTTTTCTGGCATGTATGCCTGCATGTATGTTGGCACAGGGTACCGGCAACGACCATATTGAAAATGTGGATTCCGGTTCGTCTTTGCAGGTGTCCGGCATCTCTGGTGAGGCACTTGCGGAGAAGGCGGATTCTGCTTATGCCGCAGATAATTTCGTGCTTGCCGAACAACTGTATATCTCGGCTATGGAAGCTGGGGGTACATCGGCGCCATTGTTTTACAATCTGGGCAATGCCTATTACCGTCAAGGAAATCTTGGTATGGCTCTTGTAAATTATGAGCGTGCATTGAAGATTGATCCGACCATGGAAGATGCACGGATCAATCTGGAATTTGTAAAGACAAAAATAACAGACCGGCAGATTGACAGCGGGTCTATCATGACAACGCTTTGGGACAATATCGTATCTCTGTTCAAGGCCGATACATGGGCATGGATAGCAATTGTGCTTTTTGCAATTTTTCTGGCAGGCGCATGTACATATCTTTTCTCCTCCGTGGTCATGGTGAAAAAAGCGAGTTTCTTCGGTGGGATAGTCGTATTCTTTCTTTGTGCCGGAGCCGTGATTATTTCTTTTGCAGCAGCAAACCGTGTTGACAGTAATAAATTTGCCATAATCCTTTCCCCATCCGCGCAACTTTCCACGTCTCCCCGTGAGGCCAGGACCCAGGCAGAGGAGGCATTTCTTCTGCATGAGGGGACAAAGGTTGAGATTGTGGATTCTATCGGCGGAACAGCTGAAGGAGCCTGGTATGAGGTAAAAGTCGGGCATGGAGAGCGGGCATGGATAAAGGCCACTGACGTAGAACGCATATGAGGCAAATTTGGTAAAACCAAGAAAATTTACTGCAGGTATTCCCATAATTGTTTGATTGCGTAACCATTAACGGGGTGACCGTTGAAAGTATGTTATAGAACATGCTGAATTGATTTGGAAAAGAGAAATATGTTATTTAAATTTGAACTCCACGCAAGCAATCCTGAGTATTCGTGCTTGGTTTAATGAAACTGCAATCGTGGATTAGCATTTATAAAAACTATTAACCCTCCAAAAATAAAAGAACATGACAAAGACCATCACTTTCAACGACCTGCGTCGCCTGAAGGACAGTCTGCCCAATGGAGCGACGAGCCGTATTGCTGACAAGTTAAACATAACTGCTCAGACAGTCCGCAATTATTTCGGCGGTTCCAATTATGAATTTGGAAAGAACTGTGGTGTCCATATAGAGCCGGGTCCCGATGGGGGCATAGTGGTTCTTGATGACACCACAATCTATGATATGGCTGTTGCTATCCTCGAAGAAGAGGAACAAAAGAAGGAGCAATAAAGCCGCAAGGCACCTACTCCCGACGCAAAGTAAATAATCGCGCTTTATGAGCCGGCTTTTTATGGCGGCACCTTAAGGCGCGGTTTTCTATTGAAGTTTACCTAATGATTTCCATATGACACCGAACCGACTTATAACTTTAGCTATCCATACGTATGAAAAAGCGTTGCCGATAAAAAATCTTTTGGAAAGGGAAGGGCTATATGTAGAACTTAACAATGTCAACCTTGCTTCGCCAGTGGTGTCGGCAGGTGTGCGGATCCGTGTACTTGAGGCGGATCTTCCCCTTGCGCTCAGGATCGTAGAGAATTTTGAAATTTTCGCGGTGCCTGATCCGGATATTATTACGGAAAAGCGAAAGATACTTGTTCCTACGGATTTTTCAGAATGTTCATACAATGCCGCTATTCCGGCTATCCGTATTGCCGCCAGACTTAAATGCGAGATTGAGTTTATCTATGCATATATGACGCCTGTTGGGCGGGAGGATGTGCAGCTTTCTGATGTGTATGATTATGAGATGGCAGACATTGAAGCCGCGCGCATGTTGCAGACTGAGGCTGAAAGTCTGATGTCACGTTTTGCAGATCGTGTGAAGGATGCCATGAAAGATGGGCAGATACCTGTAGTGAAATACAGCACGTTGGTTACCGAGGGATTGCCCGAAGAGGTTGTTCTGGAATATACCCGTGAGCATAAGCCACTGATGGTAGTGATGGGCACACGTGCTGCACAAAAGAAAGAATCGGAACTTATAGGCAGTGTAACGGCTGAAGTTCTGGACGGGTGTCGTGTTCCGGCTTTCACTATACCAGAGACGGTTGATCCTGTGGTGCTGGAACGCACTAAAAGAGTCGCATTCTTTTGTAATCTTGACCAGGAAGATATGCTTGCTTTGGATGCTTTGTACAGGTTTTTTCCTGATTTGCAATTGGATGTCACTCTTTTCCATGTCCCGCGCCGCAGTCTGAGAAAATCAATAATGCCTGCGAAACAGACCGAGGAGAATCTTCTAAAATACTGTCGTGAGCATTTTGCCAATTATAACTTCACAATCGGATCATTGGAGTTGCCGATAAATGAAGGGCAATTCAGGACTCCTGACGGTAAAATGGATTATGATCTTCTGTGCATGCCCAACAAGCGCAAGAGTGTGTTCCTTCGTGTATTCAATCCGTCGCTTGCACATAGGGTTTTGTTCAGGACTGATATTCCAATGATTGTAATTCCTGTGTAGTATTTTATTATGGATAATGGAGAAGCGCCCTTGTTGAGCATAATAATGCCGGTGTATAATGTGGAGTCTTATCTTCGGGAAGCGGTAGACTCTGTAATATCGCAGACATTTGCTGATTGGGAGCTTATACTGGTGGATGATGGTTCTACTGACGGATGTCCGGCCATATGCGATGAATATGGCCGTCTTGACGATCGTATCAGGGTAATCCATAAGAAGAATGCCGGTCAAGGTGCGGCTCGCAACGATGCTATAAAAATGGCGCGTGGGCGTTATATCGGATTTGTGGACAGCGATGACAGCATAGAACCGGACATGTATGAGAAACTGACATATGCTATTTCCGAGAATGGTGCGGATATGGCAATGTGTGGTTATTATCTTGATTTCAAGGGGATGAGAAAAATAAAGTCTCCGCTTCCGGATGCCGGTATATACGATGGATGCGAACTTATGCGTGAGGGTTATCTTGACAGGAAGGTACAGAGTATTTCTTGCGACAAGATATTTCTAAAAGATGTGGTCAGCGAGGGGTATTTTCCGCAGCGTTATTTTGAAGACCATGCTACTATGCTGCGATGGTTTTCAAAGGTGCGTAAATGGGTGTCCGTTCCTGAGCCGATGTATCATTATCGTATGCGTAGATCTGGTGTGACAAATGGTTTCAGCGTGGAAAAACGGATGGCTAAATTTCATGCAGATCTGGCAAGGGCGAATTATATGCATCAAATTTCATCAGACAAACATGGAATGACAGAGGCTGAGATAAGCGGGGCAGTTGTTGCGTGTGCTGTCGGGACTGCAAAATCGGTGGCTAGATTTTGCAGTGACAGTGCTTTGGCGGATACTCTGACTGCTGAAATCGTATCGCATAGCAAGTCGCACTTTGATATATGCAAAAGCACGCTTTCGCCTAAAGTGCGCAGGAGATATGAGGCGATGGTCAAAAATCCGGTGTGGTTCCGTAAAAAGATGAGATTTGAAAGGATGTTTGTTTTTGCAGGTAACAAGAAAGACAGGTTGCTTTATGATTGATAACAGGAAAATGAAGGTTTCGCTGATAGTTGCCACATATAACAATCCGGAATTTCTTTATCTCACATTGAAGAGTGTGATGAACCAAAGGAGGCTTCCTGATGAGGTGTTGGTTGCTGACGACGGTTCAGGGGATGATACCCGCATATTGGTTGAGGAGATGGCTGCTGAATCTTTTGTGCCGTTGCATCATATATGGCATCCTGATGAGGGGTTCAGGTTGGGGGCTATAAGAAACAGGGCGATAGCCGCCGCAAAGGGTGATTATATATTACAGATAGACGGTGACATAGTGTTGCATCCATCGTTTGTATCTGATCATGTGGCTATGGCCCGGCAGGGATGGTTTTATTCAGGAAGCCGTGTCATGCTTTCCGATGATACGACTAAAGAGTTGCTGTTAAAAAAAACAGTGGAGCTTCCAAGGAGCGCTCCGGAGCATAATAATCCAAATGGGAGACACCTGCCTTGGCTGATGCATCTGATGCGAAGATATAAGAGTGGAGACGGGGGGTATGTGCGTGGCTGCAATATGGCTTTCTGGCGGCAGGATCTGATCAATGTAAATGGATATAATGAAGAAATAGAAGGTTGGGGGCGCGAGGATTCCGAGCTGTCATACAGGCTGATAAATTCGGGATTGAAAAAGGGGTTTGTGAAATTCGGAGCAATAGAGTATCATCTTTTCCATAAAGAAAATTCCAAGGAAAACGATCCGCGCAATATTGCTTTGATGGAGCATGCACATAAATCTGGCATGACGAAAGTAGCCAAGGGGATATTCAATAAGGATGACGTTTGCAAGAAGTAGTGATTACCAGATATTTAAGATTTACAATATCTGTATGTGACATCCTTGCCGAAAATTTTTATCCTGCTTGCATGAAGAAAATGTTTTCTTTTTGATTGGGAACAGAGGAGAATTGCTAACTTTGCATCGTAAAACGCTGTTTTCGGTGACAGACTGTCTGTTGCCGAAAAGTGTTTTTATTGGTGCCGACAGGGGTATCGCGGTAATATGCCGTATATGGAAATCTTACTTCGATTAGCATTTAGGTTCATCAAAAACAGGTACATATTATGTGTGGAATTGTAGGTTATTTAGGTGATAAGCCTGCGTATGAGATTTTGGTAAAGGGTCTTCATCGTTTGGAATACCGTGGTTATGACTCATCTGGAGTGGCGCTTGTGTCGTCTGACAGTAAATTGAATGTTTATAAAACCCGTGGCAAGGTTGCCGATCTTGAGCGTTTTTGCGAAGAGAAAGATGTGGACGGTACTATCGGTATCGCCCATACCCGTTGGGCCACACATGGCGAGCCTAATGATATCAATGCCCACCCGCATGTGGGCAGAAGCGGGAATATCGCTTTGGTGCATAATGGAACCATTGAGAATTATCATGTGCTGAAAGAAGCGTTGGAGCTTGAGGGATGCACTTTCAAGAGCGAGACCGATACAGAGGTGCTGGTGCAATTGATAGAATATATAAAAGAGAAAAACAATTGCTCTCTGGTAGATGCTGTGCGTGGTGCATTGAAAGAGGTGGTAGGCGCTTATGCAATAGCTGTAGTGGATACTGACGAACCTGATACGATGATAGGCGCACGTAAAAGTTCCCCGTTGGTGATCGGTATAGGGGAGGGGGAGACTTTTCTCGCTTCCGATGCTACTCCGATAATAGAATATACAGACAAAGTAGTTTATCTTAATGATGATGAGATCGCAATCATACGTAAAAACGAGCCTTTGCAAATTGTAAATTCAGACAATATGCCAGCTGCAATAGACATAAAGACGCTACGTATGTCTGTGTCGCAGCTTGAGAAGGGGGGGTATCCGCATTTTATGCTGAAGGAGATTTTCGAGCAACCGAGAACGATTCATGATTGTATCCGCGGGCGTGTGGCTTCTTCCGGTGATGAGGTTTTGTTGTCCGGTGTCACCGAGCATAAGGAGCGTTTCCTGAATGCTCACCGCGTTGTTATAGTGGCGTGCGGCACTTCATGGCATGCAGGTCTTATAGGCAAGCGCCTTCTTCAGGAGATAGCCCGCATTCCTGTGGAAGTGGAGTATGCGAGTGAGTTTAGATATAGTAACCCTGTTCTTACTCCTGATGATATCGTGATAGCCATATCCCAGTCTGGTGAGACTGCCGATACTTTGGCTGCCATACAGATGGCGCGTAAATGTGGCGCGTTTGTGTATGGTATCTGTAATGTTATCGGATCTTCTATCGCGCGTGCTACAGATTCGGGTACATATATTCATGTAGGCCCCGAAATAGGTGTCGCTTCAACAAAGGCGTTCACTGGCCAGGTGACGGTTTTGACCATGCTCGCTCTGGCGATCGGTACTCTCAAAAATACCATTTCAAAGGAAACCCGTCTGCAGATTGCCGATGCCATACGTGCTCTTCCGACTCTTATCAGCCAGACACTCAAACTCAATGATAGCATAGAAAAGTTGTCTGGTATATATACGTATGTGCATAATTTCCTGTATCTTGGGAGAGGATACAATTATCCAAGTGCACTAGAGGGTGCTTTGAAGCTCAAAGAGATAAGTTACATACATGCCGAAGGTTACCCCGCGGCTGAGATGAAGCATGGCCCTATAGCTTTGATTGACCATGAGCTGCCTACGGTGGTGATAGCTCCGGATGATGAGATGCATGAGAAGATTATCTCTAATATACAGCAGGTTAAAGCACGTGGCGGCTCGGTTATAGCGGTTGTTACCAAAGGAGATACTACGATAAAGGAGATTGCGGATCATGTGCTTGAAATACCGAAGGTTCCGGAGTGTGTGTCGCCGGTAATAGTATCTGTTCCCTTGCAGTTGCTTGCATATCATATAGCAATCAAGAAAGGATGCAATGTCGATATGCCGCGAAATCTTGCGAAATCTGTTACAGTGGAATAATTGTTTGCTATTTGCCTAATGAAAGCAGGTAATCTGTATGTCCAGCTTTTTTCTTCGTTTGTGCGTATAGGAGCGTTTACTTTTGGCGGAGGGTGGGCTATGATTTCTTTGATTGAGCGTGAGGTAGTGGAGAACCGCAAGTGGATAGGGCGTGAGGAGTTTCTGGACCTGCTTGCGGTGGCCCAGTCTCTTCCGGGTATTCTGGCAGTGAACATTTCAGTGGCTGTAGGCGATCGCTTGCGTGGTATGCGGGGCAGCATTGCGGCTGCCCTCGGTACCATAATGCCTTGTTTCCTTATAATACTTGCAATAGCGATGTTTCTTACTCCGGATTTGATTCAAAACAATCATATAGTGAGTTCCATATTCCAGGGGATACGTCCGGCTGTTGTCGCACTTATTATCGCTCCTGTAATCACAACAGCCAAAGCATCGCATATCGGTTGGAAAACGGTGTGGATTCCTGTTGTCGTGTCGTTGCTCATATGGTCTGGAATCCCGTATGTATCCAATCCGATAATGTTTATAATTCTGGGCGGATCAGCGGGATATATCTGGCTAAGGCGTCAGGAACGCCTGTTGACGGATGCACAAATTGAGAAAAAACAAATGCAGGGCGAGAGCCGTAAGGCAGAGAAGTAAGTATTGATGCTGAAATAAGAAACTTATGATATATCTGAAACTTATCTGGAGTTATCTGAAAATCGGTCTGTTTGGTTTCGGTGGAGGTTATGCCATGCTTTCGCTTATTGAACGTGAGATTGTTGGTCCAGGATGGATAACAGAAAAAATGTTTACCGACATCGTGGCTATCTCACAAATGACCCCAGGACCTATAGGTATAAATTCTGCTACTTATATAGGCTTTGCGGCTCCGTTGCATGCCGGTTATGATAATATGTTGTGGGGATTGCTCGGTTCGGTAATATGTACATTGGTTGTCGTACTCCCTTCTTTTTTGCTGGTGGCATACACAAGCCATTTTATCAAAAGGCATAAGGAAAGTGTGGTTGTGCGTGGTATTTTCATGGGTCTACGTCCGGTGGTTATAGGTCTGATTGCTTCAGCAGCTCTTTTGCTGATGAATGGTGCGAACTTCGGAACCGAAACCATAGAAATCATTATTTCTGTAATTATTGCCTTGGCAGCGTTGGCTATGGTGCTTTTTACCAGGATACATCCTATCCTTGTAATAATCCTTTCCGGGCTAGCCGGTTTTATTATTTATTATTGAAATTATCATATGGGCATGACATACGATGAGGCAGTGGAGTTTCTTTATCTTCAGACGCCTCAGTTCCAGTCTATCGGCGCTGCTGCATACAAACCGGGATTGCAGACCGTAACTGATTTGGCTAAGGCTTTCGGTAATCCATACAAGGATTATCCGGTGGTGCATGTGGCCGGTACAAACGGGAAGGGGTCTACGTCCCATACTATAGCGGCCGTGCTGCAATCGGCAGGTTATAAGGTGGGGTTATATACATCTCCGCATCTTGTGGATTTCAGGGAGCGCATGAGGATAAATGGCGAAATGATACCTCGTGAAGAAGTCGCGCGTTTCGTTGAAGGGTATATAAACTCTGGACTGGGTAATGTGTTACGTCCATCTTTTTTTGAGTTGACCACTGTAATGGCTTTCGATTGGTTCAGCCGGTGTAAAGTGGATGTCGCTGTTATCGAAGTGGGGTTGGGCGGCCGTCTGGATTCTACAAATATTGTAGACGCGCAGTTGTCTGTGATCACAAATATTTCTTTTGACCATATGGCGCAACTTGGAAGTACCCTAGAAGAGATTGCCCGCGAGAAGGCGGGCATAATGCGTCCTGGTATACCGGTAGTTATTGGAGAGCAGAAGGAGAATGTAATACTGGAATTTCTTAAAGACAGCGCGTGCAGGCGCGGGGCTGTTCCGTGTGTGGTGAAGGATTTGTTTCATGATGTGGCTTTCCGCAATACTTCCAGGGGTATGCTGGAGATTTGCGGAACTGAATTCGGTGATCTGGAGTATCAGCTGACAGGAGATTGCCAGATGGAAAATTCACTTACGGTGCTTGCCGCTTTGCAGGAATTAAAGCGTCTTGGCTGGAAAATCCATGATGATTCTGTACGGTATGGGTTCAGTCATGTATGTGATTATACCGGTTTGATGGGACGCTGGATGCGTATATCTGACGCTCCATTGACAGTGTGTGACACAGGGCACAATGAGGGGGGATGGGAATATCTGGCGCCACAGTTGGAAAGGTTGCCGCGTCCTTTGACTGTTGTGCTGGGTTTTGTGAACGATAAAGATACGTCGCATATATTCCCGTTGTTGCCTCATGATGCCTATTATATATTTACAAATGCCGATATCCCGCGTGCTCTTCCGGCAAAGGCTCTGGCAGAGGCTGCTTCCGGGGAGGGATATAAAGGTGTCGCAGTGGCTGGGGTGATGAATGCTTATGACAGGGCTTTGGGTACTTCTCCTGCTTCAATTTTCATAGGTGGGAGTACTTTTGTTGTGGCTGACCTGTTGAAAGGCCTAGCCAGCCGCTGATATGTGGAGATATAATTGTCCCCTCCAGATGCGCTACAACATATGCGCGATCTGGAGGGGATGATTATTTGTGGAGATTCCTTTTTAACGGTCAATGGTTTTATTCAGTGATTTTGATGTATCTTACTCCGTGTGGCGCTATGAGGTAGCCGGTGTCGGTGGTTGACAGGTCTTTCTGGCGCCATAGGTCGCGTATTTTGCTGATATTTCCGATGCCAAGTGCTTTTTTGTATTTATTGAAGTCAACTTTCTGCTCTTTTGTGCCGACATTGAAGATGCCTATGGCACGGCTTCCGTCGCTCAGTGGCCTGCTCCATATCTGTATGTCACCGTCAATTACATCGCGTTTGGCTTGTTTGCCTAGTATGTCTTGATTTACGGCGTTCACCTCGTTGTTGCATAGCAGATTGATAGTGAAATCGTCAAGTTGCGCGAGGTCACATCCTATAAGCATGTTTGCGGCAAGGAGTGTCCATAGGGTTATGTGTGTGTATTGCTCGTCGGGTGTAAGACGTGAGTCGCGCAGGTTGTCGCTCCATCCGACTTTCCCCACAATAAGCATGTCAGGATCATTCCATGCTCCAGGATGTGAGTATGGATAAAGATCTGCTTGCTGGACGAAACCTATGTCGTAAAGTGATTCCCATGTGTCTGTTATGTCGCCTGTCGTGCGCCATGAATTGGCATCAACGCAATCTCCCCATTTCCATACATCCTGCATGCCATATTGGCAAAGGCTGTAGAAAATGTCTCGTGGTTGTTCCCGCAGGTATCCTTCCATAAGAAGATACGGGCGTATGTAGGATGCGAGTGTTTCTTTATCGGCTTCTTGTGCATGTTTGCGCCAATATCCGCACCAGTCGTATTTTAGATAGTCTATGCCCCATGAATTATATGTTTCGGCATCCTGTTTTTCGTGGTCAAGTGAACCGAGATAGTTTCCACATGTGAGATCTCCTGGTGAGGAGTAGATGCCGAATTTAAGTCCTTCTCCATGTAGCCAGTCACCCAGACCCTTCATGTCGGGGAATTTTTCATTGACAGCGATTGTGCCGTCGGGATTGCGTCCTGGTGCCTCCCATGCGTCATCTATATTTATATATGCATATCCGTAATCGGCCAATCCTTTTTCAAGTAGCGCTTTGGCACTTGAAACGACTTTGTCCTGTGATACGCTAAGTCCCCAGCAGTTCCAACTGTTCCATCCCATAGGAGGGGTAAGTGCAATGCGGCTTCCGACTTTTATCGTAAATTCTTGACTGGCTTCACCCTTGCTGTTCTTGGCTGTGACGGTAAAAGTATAGTCACCGGCTTTGGGGAGTTTTCCGCTGAGGGCACCGTTTTCGGGGTTTATGCTAAGGCCAGCCGGAAGGTCATGTGAGGTTATGGTCATAGGTCGTTCGCCGGATACTCCAAACCGGAAATGTATAGGTGAGCCGGGGCGTACTCCATAGACAGGTGCGGTGTTGAACCTTGGAGTGTCGGGAGCGGGGGGTGTGAGTATGTATTTGGGTGTGTACGATGCTGTGATCTGTTTGCCGCTTTTTTTATCAGTGAATGTAGCTTTCACTCTTAAACAGTCATGTTTGTCGTAGGGGAGTGTCACTTTGGCAGGTTTGTTTTTTGTGGCAGTCACTTTTTTTGTAATGTTGTCCACAGGTTTCCCGGTTTCCATGTCGGTTACTTCTATGGACAGTGTACCTGACAACGCTGTCTTGTAACTGTCGTTTAATGTGACTGTATATGTTGGAATATTGTCGAAGTTATCCTGGCTGAAGCTGATTGATCCTCCGTCTATTCTGTCGGGAATACTCACACTGACATGTCCGCCGAACATCCCTCCGGGAGCGTTGCCACTATAACATCGTATTGCCAATACGTTGTCCTGGTCCCATTTGATATTTTTGTCGTTTGTTTTCACAATGTACTTACGTGGAACATTGAACAGGGCAGTGTATTCTCCATTATCCCCTGGCATGTATCCTGTTTTCCCGATCAGTATGCCATTGAGATACGCCTCGTCGACATCGTCAATGGTGCCAAGATCAAACTCCATAAATTCTTTGAGGTCGGAATTGGCAAGCATGGCTTTGGTCGGACGTATGTGGAACCTATACCATCCGAAGTGTGTATCTGAAGGAATTCCCTGGCTGTCCCATGTGCGACTGATGTCTATTGTTTGCCACGAAGTGTCATCGTAATCGTTGCTTTTCCATTCATTGGAGTCGCCGGCTTTGAATTTCGCCGTAGGGAATGTAAGTGTCTGGGCACTCATTCCTGTGCAAATTGCTGCGGCAAGGAGAAAAATTGAAAATTTTTGTACCATCTGTGAAATAATATATGCCAAAATGGGTAGTTTGGCAATGTTAGAATTTAAGGTGTGTCAAAGTTACGAAAACTTTATGTGAAGTGTGAAATAACCGTGTTGTTATTTAAGTCCTTCATAAATTTTTGAATTGTCACCCATATATAAGTTTTTTCATATGTGGGTGACGTGCATGTGTTACGGTGTTGGTATGTAAATGTAACATTGTGATGCGGTGCTGGGAATAGCGGCATCAGAATGGGATTTTTTATACGGGGATATTTTACAGCGGAGTGTGTGACAATAAAAGGAAGTTTGTAATAATTATAAACCGCTGAAAACCATTGATTTGGGAAGAATGAATGAAAAATATTTACAAAAATGTTACAAAAAAGTGACGAAAAATTTTGTCAATTCAAAAATAGTACATACATTTGCAGTGTGGTTACAAAATGGTTACGCGTTTTGGCCGCAAGAGATTATAGGCTACCCATCCGGAAAGCCTGACAACAAAAATATCTGATCACCTAAAACTATCTATTATGAGTTCGCAAAATTTCCAATCAAAACTTTTAAGTCTACAGAGTAACCTTCTGAACTTTGCTTACATGCTTACATCCAATCGAGATGATGCCTATGATTTGCTTCAGGATACAACCCTTAAGGCTCTCGATAACGAGGATAAGTATGTGGACAATGTGAACTTCAAAGGTTGGGTATTTACCATCATGCGTAATATATTCATTAATAATTACCGTAAGGTGGTACGCTCTGCTACAGTTATTGATCAAACTGAGGACTTGTATCATTTGAACCTGCCACAAGAGTCTGGACTGGACACTCCAGAGGGATCTGTTGCTGCCAATGAAATAACGGCTGCTATAAACTCCTTCAGTGATGAATACCGTATTCCTTTTTCTATGCATGTTGCAGGGTATAAATACAATGAGATTGCCGAAAAAATGGATCTTCCTCTTGGTACAGTAAAAAGCCGCATCTTCTTTGCACGCCAGAGGCTGCAAAAGATGCTCAAAGATTATCGCTGATAATGATATATGAATAAAACCTGGTATTTCCGTCTTCAAGGGATATGATAATGTGTTTTTAACGAGTATATTCAGGTTTTAAGTACGATTTCTTAGGATTGTTTTAATGTACTATAATCTGGCAGATATTGTCGGATAGAAAATACTAACTGCAAATTTTTCTTTTGGATCGTGACGCTGTGCCAGATTGAGTCTGTATTCTGGCACAGCGTTATCACATTATGGATAGGTCTGGTTTGCTTGTATGCAATATATGGTTATGCATTTTTGTCACGCATAAGCTATGGTATATGACAGTTTTGTCAGTATGTTTTTTGAAATGGCTTCTTTGAATAAAAAAATTAGGTGGCATAAATCAATTTCAACTTTTTTGGCATAACATTTGTTTTCTAATTGAGAGTGACATCATAGGCAAGTCGTATAAGCCTGTGTCTGGAATGAAACTAATTCAAAAAAGGTTTGTGATTACACGGGCCTGTAAACATAATAAAAAAGGAAACTAATATAAAAACTATAAAATTATGGGAAAAATAATCGGTATCGATTTGGGAACGACCAATTCTTGTGTCGCTGTCCTTGAAGGTAAAGACCCTGTTGTAATTCCTAACAGTGAGGGGCGTAATACGACTCCTTCTGTTGTGGCGTTTGTGGACGGGGGTGAACGCAAGGTCGGTGATCCGGCTAAACGTCAGGCCATCACGAATCCCGCGCGTACCATATATTCAATAAAACGCTTCATGGGTGAGACCTATGACCAGATTGCCAAGGAAGTAGAGCGTGTGCCATATAAGGTGGTGCGTGCCGACAATAATACTCCGCGTGTGGATATTGACGGCCGTCTGTATACCCCTCAGGAAATTTCTGCAATGATTCTCCAGAAAATGAAGAAAACAGCGGAAGACTATCTTGGCCAGGAGGTAAAAGAAGCGGTAATTACCGTTCCTGCGTATTTTAATGATTCACAGCGTCAGGCAACTAAAGAGGCTGGAGAAATTGCCGGCCTTAATGTGCGCCGTATTGTGAATGAACCTACTGCAGCCGCGCTGGCATATGGGCTTGATAAAAGCAATAAAGATCAGAAAATAGCAGTTTTCGACCTCGGTGGAGGAACGTTTGATATATCAATCCTCGAACTTGGCGACGGCGTATTTGAGGTTAAGTCAACAAACGGAGATACCCACCTCGGTGGCGATGACTTCGACCATGTGATCATAGACTGGCTGGCTGATGAGTTCCTGAAAGATGAAGGTGTAGACTTGCGTCAGGATCCGATGGCTCTCCAGCGTCTTAAGGAGGCTGCCGAGAAAGCTAAGATTGAGTTGTCTTCCACTACTTCAACTGAAATCAATCTGCCTTATATAATGCCTGTAAACGGTATTCCCAAGCACCTTGTTAAGACCTTGACACGTGCTAAATTCGAGCAGCTTGCCGACAGATTGATCAATGCTACTATAGCTCCGTGTGAGCAGGCTCTTAAAGATGCCGGGCTGAGAGCTTCGGATATTGACGAAGTGATTCTTGTGGGTGGTTCCACACGTATTCCTGCGATTCAGGCGATAGTTGAAAAAATCTTCGGGAAAGCACCTTCCAAGGGAGTTAATCCTGATGAGGTCGTGGCTGTAGGTGCTGCTATCCAGGGTGGTGTGCTTTCAGGCGATGTGAAAGATGTGCTTCTTCTTGATGTTGTACCTCTTTCGGTGGGTATTGAGACACTAGGTGGAGTCATGACAAAACTGATTGAAGCCAATACAACCATCCCTACCCGTAAGAGCGAGACTTTCTCAACTGCTGCCGACAATCAGCCCTCAGTAGAAATACATGTGCTTCAGGGTGAACGTCCGATGGCAAAGGATGACAAAACGCTCGGCAAATTCCATCTTGACGGTATAGCTCCTGCACCCCGTGGTATTCCTCAGATTGAAGTTACGTTTGAGATTGATGCTAACGGTATCCTTAATGTCTCTGCAAAGGACAAGGCTACAGGCAAGGAACAGAGCATCCGTATTGAAGCCTCATCCGGTCTTACAGATCAGGAAATAAAGCGAATGAAAGATGAGGCAGCTGCCAATGCCGCAGCTGACGCGCAGGAGAAAGAACGCATTGACAAACTGAATCACGCAGATGCTATTATCTTCCAGACCGAGAAGCAGTTGAGCGAGTTGGGAGATAAGATCCCTGCCGATAAGAAATCTGCAATTGAGGCGGCTGTTACAAAACTGAAAGACGCTCATAAATCTCAGGATATAGCGGCTATTGATGCAGCTATCAAAGATATAGAGACAACTTTCGGTGCTGCTCAGCAGGATATTCTCAATGCTCAGGCACAGGCTCAGGGTGGTGCAGGACAACCTGGCGCAAATCCCTTCCAGGGTGGCGCATCAGGTAACGCTTCCAATCCCGGCGGCGACGATCATGTAACGGATGTTGACTTCGAGGAAGTCAAATGATTCCGATAAGTAAATACATACTAAATCGCAAGCAAAAGCGTGCAGCTCAATGAGTTGCACGCTTTTTGCGTTTATGGGGTTCTTGGTTTCTATGCCTTTTTTACGCCCTTTTTTATCTCTTATTTGCGACATGTTTGCGACAAGACAAAAAAGTAGATAATGTGGGACAAAATCCTACTAATCTCAACTAATACATACTTAAAAGTAGAAAATATGCCAACAATCGGATTTGAAATCAAACGGAAGTGTAAGGTCTGCGGCAAGGTCTTTGTCGCAAAGACACTTGACAGCCATTATTGTTCGCCTAAATGCGGCAAAGTGGCATGGAAGCGCAAAAAGGATGCAAAGGATAAAAGCGCTCGATTAGAAGCCATCGCCCGGCAAATCCCCGACATCAGAGAGTATATTTCCGTAAAGGAAGCTGTGGCTATGTTCGGTGTGGAACGTAACACCTTGTACAGACTGATAAAATCAGGGCGTATTCCTGCCGTTAATATCGGCACCCGTCTTATACGCATTAAGCGTTCTGACATGGAGAATCTTTTCCTTACCCGTCCGGAGAGCATTGCTGAAAAAGAGAGACCTATTCCCAAACTTTACAGTATGGAGCCGGAGGACTGTTATACCATTACTCAGGTTTGTGAGAAATATCATATCAATGACAGTTCCGTATGGGCGCACGTCAGAAAATACTCCATTCCATCCCGACAAATCGGGAACTATGTATATGTACCCAAACAAGAAATAGATAACCTTTATAAATCAGAGATAGAATGAAGAAAGCATTACTCAACACCAAAGTGACCGTCAAGCTCAGAAGGTCGAGATACAAGGAAGAGTGGTATTTGATTATCGAATCATATCCAGTGTACAAACGTGGCTCAAACAGAGCAAGCCGAGTGGTAGAGTCAATCAACCGGACTATATCCACACCCATTTGGGACAAGTCATCTATTGCACGCATCTTGCCGGATGGTAGCTTCAACTACAAGCCGAAGAGGGATTTGAACGGAATTATTCAATGCCGTTCAACAATCGACCAGGAAGCTTGTATCTATGCCGATAATGTCCGGAAGTTGCGTCAGCATGAGTATGATAGTGCCATTCTCTATACAGATAAGGAGAATGAACTTGCAGCGCAGAATGAACGTAGTGAACAGGACTTCATCAAATACTTCAACGGCATCATCAGCAAACGCCATCCCAACAGTTCAAATTCGATTATCGTCAATTGGATGCGTGTGGGCGAGTTGCTGAAAATCTATTCGCAAGGGAATCCCATTCCGTTCAAATCCATCTCCGTAAAATTGCTTGAGGACATCAAGATGTTCCTGCTCCGTGCCCCAATGGGAGGTAACAAGAAAGGCACAATCTCACAGAATACGGCATCCACTTATTTCTCTATCGTCAAGGCCGGACTGAAACAAGCATTCATTGATGAATACCTAACCGTTGACATCAGTGCAAAGGTGAAAGGTATCAGTTCGATTGAAAAGCCTCGTGTTGCTCTTACTATGAATGAGGTACAGATGTTGGTTGACACGCCTTGTAAAGATGATGTTCTGAAACGCGCGTTCCTGTTCTCAATCCTGACCGGCTTACGCCACAGTGACATAAAGCCGTTGAAGTGGAAACAGATTCAGCAGACAAGCAAAGGAACGTGGCAGGCCGTGGTTGTACAGCAAAAGACAAAGAAGCTCGATTGTAAGCCCGTTACTGCACAGGCGTTGCAACTGTGTGGTGAACGCCCGGATGACGATGAGCGTCTGGTATTCGAGGGCCTGACGGATATATCCTGGATCTCCCATCCGCTGAAAGAATGGATAGAGGCATCAGGCATAAAGAAGCACGTAACTTTTCATTGCGGACGTCATAGTTTCGCCTCGTTGCTCCTTGAAAACGGCGTAGATATTTATACGATAAAGTCTTTAATGGGACATACCAATGTCAAAACAACTCAAATTTATACTCATATTGTGGATGCGGCAAAGGAGAAAGCAGCCAATACATTACATATAGATAACCTGCCCGTATAAAGGTCGCGGTGCTAATTTCCACCGTTGAGCATCAGTTACTTATGTAAAGGAATTCTCTATTTACCACCCATTTGCCCCTCGTGAAGCACCCTGCTTTTTGAGGGGTTTTCTTTTCCATTCCAGCATCATTGCATGGTTTTCTATCCACACATCCGTTTTTTACTCCCTTTGTTGCCTAATCTGATAATCCTCGTCTTAATGAAAATTAAAACTGACGGTGGCAAATGAGGGGTTGATTGGTGGCAATCAAGCACCTATTTAGCCCCCGTAAGTATCCATATAGTTTTGCGGCATCAAACTTAAAAACGCGAGAATATGAGTTATACCGTAAATTCGTTAGAGGAAATGCCAAATGCATTGTCCTACCTGATTAAGACTGTTGAAGAATTACAGTCCACCGTAAAAGCCTTGCAGCATAAGCAGGCAAGTGATTCACCTAAATGGATGGATATAGATGAGCTTTGTGCTTATCTGCCATCACATCCGGCTAAGCAAACGGTTTATGGATGGGTGTCAGCCAAACAGATACCCGTACATAAGATAAATAAGGCATTGGCTTTTTTACAATCGGAAATAGATGATTGGTTGAAGAGCAAAGTCCACAAGACACAGGACGACCTTATGTTGGAAGCCGAACAATTTGTCAAATCCAAAAAGATTATCAGATAATATGGAAGCGACGGATTATTGTTTTTCATTTTTTCGTAAGCCCATCCAGAACATTGAGCCGTTAAGGGCAATAGGCATTGTGGATGTGTACCGATATGTGGTTGGCCATTATGCCCAACCACAAACGGAAACTCTGCGTTCAATGACTTCTCTTGCGGATGTCAAAAAATATAAGGCTTCTCACTTTGACTATTGCACTTTCTCCGGTCTTTTCCGCAAGCGGAATGAAAAGGAACTGATAATGCACTCAGGACTGATGTGTCTGGATTTTGACCATGTAGAGAATATGGATGAAGTGAAGCAACAGATTCTCAATCACGAATATTTTGATACGGAACTGCTGTTCACCAGCCCTTCAGGAAATGGATTGAAGTGGATTATACCTGTGGATTTGAAAGGATGGGAACATTCACGCTTTTTCATGGCTGTTGCCAACTGCATCCGTGCTACCGGGTTGCCAAAGGTGGATATGTCGGGGAGCGATGTGGCGCGCGCATGTTTCCTGCCATACGACCCACAAGCATATATTAACCCTAAATACAACGAGTATGTCAAAGAAAATATTTTCCGCCCAAGATTGGGAGAATGTCCCTTTTGAGAATAGTGTTCCAACATCTCCTAATTTACTTCCGGCTCCAAATTCCACCTCTAATAATAAAGAGGAAGAAATAGAACGTATCATTTGCGAAATAGAACAACGTGCCGTTGACATCGCACCTGAATACAAGGATTGGGTGGAATTGGGCTTTGCCTTGATTGACGGATTCGGTGAAAACGGAAGAGAATATTACCATCGTATCAGCTGCTTCCATCCAGACTATCAAAGGGAAGAAACAGACAAGCAATATACCCGTTGCCTGCAAGCCAAAGGACAAGGTATAACAATCCGTTCGTTTTTTCATTTGGCTGGTCAGGCAGGTATTCCGCTAAGTTCGGCAGGAGAACAGGATTTATCCATTTTGCCAAATAACCAAAATGGCAAAACGGGCAAATGGATAAAATCGGCAGATGAGCTTCCTGCATTTCCCGAATGTGTGTTCGAGCAACTGCCGCCTTTTTTATGTGAAGTTGTCGGTAACTCCATTTCGGAGGACGACCGCAATACCATTCTGATAGGAGCGATAGTATGTCTGTCGGTTTGCTTCCATAATGTCTGTGGTGTGTATGACGAGCGTATTGTTTATCCCAATCTTTACTTGTTTGTCGTGGCTGATGCCGGAATGGGCAAAGGAGCGTTGACTTTATGCCGTGAGTTGGTGGCTCCCATTAACCGTAATCTGCATGAGCTTTCGCAACGAATGGAGCAGGAATACAAGGAAGCGATGAACACCTATATCAAAAGCAAGAAGTCGGACGGTGCAGCTATGCCGACTGAGCCGCCTATGCGTATGCTTATCATCCCGGCCAATAGTAGCGCAAGTTCCTTGTTGAAGATATTGGGCGATAATGACGGTGTCGGGCTGTTATTCGAATCTGAAGGTGACACGTTAAGCCAGACATTGAAGTCGGATTACGGCAACTATTCCGATGTGCTGCGCAAGGCGTTCCACCATGAGCTGGTCAGTCTGAGCCGACGCAAGGACAGGGAATATTGCGAAGTCAGCAATCCGAGGGTGTCTGTAGCGTTGGCCGGAACGCCCGAACAGGTAAGACGGTTGATACCCGATGCGGAGAACGGACTGATGAGCCGATTCTGTTTTTACATCATCCGTTTTAAGCGTGGTATCAGAAATGTGTTTGCCACAAGCGACATTTCCCAATCCAAGAATACCATGTTCCGTATATTGGGCGACCGCTTCTGTCATCTGCATGAAGAGTTCGTGAATCATGGCAGCTATTCATTTTCCCTTCCCTCTGCTTTGCAGGAACAGTTCATCGAATACCTTAGTCGGGTGAATGAAGAATGTTGTGACGAAGTGGACAACAGGATGCAGGGCATAGTCAGACGGATGGGACTGATTGCTTACCGCATCATGATGGTACTGACCGCTGTCCGCCATTTGGAGAACGTGTACAATGTGCAAGCGGATTCCAATGGCATTATCCAATTGGTTTGCCAAGAGTCCGACTATTTCGTCGCCATGAATATTTGCGATACATTGCTCTATCATGCCGTCTTTATCTATCGGAATCTTTCAGGAAATCAGAGCAAACAGACTTCTTCCGCTTTACAGGAAACAGGTGCTGTAGCACGGAGGAACACCCTTTATAAGATGTTGCCTGAAACCTTCACGAAGAAGGATTACGATGCGGCTGTTTTAGCTTTGGGTGAGAACGGCAGTACGGCTGCCAAGTGGATAGAAGCCTTCATCAGAAGCGGCAAATTGCGTCGGATTGAACAAGGTAAATATCGGAAGATTTTTTGAGTGGCCAGTTTGTGTTTTAGTGTCACTAAAACCTATGAGGCAAGCGGCACAACTGCCCACTCAAAATACTCAAAAAATCAATATCAACAAACAGTATGAATACAGAAAATAAAAAGCCCGGAGGTCGCCCGAAGCTGGCGAGTTACCAGAAGCGCACGAGATGTTTTCGCATCATGTTCAATGAGAGCGACTACATTTATATTCAGTCAAAGGCGGAACAAGCCGGACTGTCTGTCAATGAATTTTGCCATCAGGCGGCAATGGGTTGTGAGGTAAGCCAACGTATCAGCCCGGAAATGGCTTCTGCCATCCGTGACTTGTCCGGCATAGCCAATAATGTCAATCAGATTGCCCATCAGATGCACATTCATGGATTGGAAGTAGTCAAGCAGCATTGTATTACCATCATTACTGAAATCAGCAGAATTATTGCACAGATAAAAAACGACAGCCATGATAGCGAACATTAAAACGAGAGTGGACTTCGGAGGCATCGTGAACTATGCCAATGACCAAAAGAATAAGAAGAAGAGTGCTACGCTGTTGGCACATGAGGGCGTTTGTACTGTCAGTAATAAGACTATTGCGGACTCTTTCCAGATACAGGCATCCATGCGTCCGAAAGTGAAAAGTCCTGTCAAGCACGTTTCTTTGGCCTTCTCACCGCAAGATGCGGCTCGTTTTCCCAACGATGAAAAAGGGGATGCGCTCATGATGGAGATTGCCCGGAAATGGATGGAACGGATGGGGATTCGCAACACGCAATATATCATAACCCGTCACCATGACACCAAGCATCCCCATTGCCATTTGGTGTTTAACCGGATAGACAACAACGGCAATCTCATTTCCGACAGTAACGAAAGAATACGCAGCACGAAAGTATGCCGTGCGCTGACGGAAGAATATGGCCTTTACCTTGCACCGAAGAATAGTAAGGCGAGAAATAAAAACAGGTTGCGGCCTCACCAATTACGGAAACTCAATCTCCGTTCCGCAACTTTGGATGCATTGGCAGAATCCCATTCATGGAAAGATTTTCTGTCTGCATTGAAAGTTCGGAATATAGACATCCGTTTTAACCGAAGTCAAGCGTCAGACGAAGTGCATGGTGTTTCTTTCAGTCAAGACGGTATCAGTTTGGCAGGTTCTACGCTTGACCGTGACTTGAGTTTTAACAGCCTTTGCACGACATTGGGTAGCTTAACGGAGGAACTGTTACTTCAACCTCATCAGGCCATCATTTCCAGTGCTGGTGGAGGAACAAGCAACAGCCTTGGATGGCGTGATGAAAAAGACAAGAACAGCCCAAAGAGTGAACCTTTTTATAAACCCCTTAAACGTGGAAGATGATGAAAGAAGATGTTATAGCCGCAAATCTCGCAAATTTGCGTCAAAGTATGAATGAATTGAAGGAAACCGTCAATAAATTGAATGTCGGTTCTCAAAATCATGAACAGGCTGCACAATCACTCGTTGACGAACGGACTGTTTACAACAGTGTGGCAAAAAGTTTCTGTAACTGCTGGAACGATGCCTTGTCAATATTGAAGAAATCTGTGAGAAAAGAACAACCGGATAAGCTCCCTTTCTCTATATGGATTCCCAAACTGATAGACTTGCTTAAACGGAAGTTCAACCTGATAGACTATCTCTATATTCATGTTTGCGATTACAATACGAACCGTTTGAAGATTGAAGCCAATACGGAGAGAATACTTGAACGGCAGGATGAAATACTTGCCAGAGTCAATGAACTAAGGTGTCCGCCGACCATCATTCCGCCCAACGTCAACGGTCTGTTCTTGCGTGGTTATCACTTCAAACTTCGTTATGTGATAATTGTTGTCATTATCATTCTTGCGTGGGCTGTGGCGGCTTCACTCAGCAGCATGAAATATAAAGAGGAAGCATTTGCGTATTATTCGATGTATCGGGCGGTAAAGGAGCAACATCAGTCTTTTGTTGAAAAGTTGGTAATTACGAAAGAAGATGATTAGCATATTGCTCTATATTTCATAATACTATTGCTTGCTTTAATATCCCTTTGCTCTCTTATGAGTTGCAAAGGGCTTCTATATTATATAAGTAATTAAATTCTAAAAATTATGATTTACGGATATATTAGAGTAAGCAGCGATAAACAGACTGTAGAGAATCAGCGTTTTGAGATAAACAATTTCTGTGAACGTAATAAATTGGTGATTGACGGCTGGATTGAGGAAACCATAAGTGGAACAAAATCGTACAACAAACGAGAGTTGGGCAAATTGTTGAAGCGTGTGCAAAAGGATGATCTAATCATCTGTGCCGAGTTATCTCGTTTGGGGCGTAATCTTTTTATGATTATGGAGATTTTGAATATTTGCATGACAAAAGAATGCAGAGTATGGACTATAAAGGATAATTATCGATTGGGAGAAGACATACAAAGTAAAGTACTTGCCTTTGCTTTCGGTTTATCTGCTGAGATTGAACGCAACTTAATCAGCCAGAGGACAAAGGAGGCTTTGGCTAGAAAGAAAGCGGAGGGCATTACATTGGGACGTCCAAAAGGTAGGAAAAGTTCACCTGAGAAATATAAATTGCATGGGAAAGAAAATCTTATAAATGAACTTTTGAAAGCCAATGTGTCAAAACGCAAGATTGCTAAAATTTGTAAGGTTGATAGAAATACACTCGACCGCTTTATTAAGCAATTCTTGACAGAATGAAAAGGAGCGATTCTGCGTGGCAGGGATATAAAGAGGTATGGATATGACTGGGCTGGTTTATACCTTATTGCAACTTTTCCCTCACGCCATTATGACATAGAAATGTTTCCAGCTGTAAAAAAACATCTTCTATCTTTTGGTATTGAGCGACTGGAACAGACCGGAAAGACACACATAGTTAATGGAGAGAAAGTAAAAGCGCGCAAAAAAACTAGCAACAAATGGTTTGAAACTCAAGATAGTATCAGCTATTGGGACTTATTTTATAAGCCAAAAATATGTTGGAAAGCTATTGGAAGGAAATTGGCATTTTCATTGGTTGATGGTGGAATCTTTTTAACAGCACCTGCGAGTTTTATTTCGGCAGGAGAATCCAATGAGATAATATTATCATACTTATGCAGTAAAGTTGGCACATACTACATTTACAAGAATAGCGATACAACAGGCGCAGGAGATATTATGCTAAATATTCAGTCTCTTATAAAATTTCCTGTTCCACTAAACACAAATGTGAATATTAATGCGTCTGATGATGAAATAGACAAGGATATTTTTACATCATATGGATTTACTAAAGATGAAATTTTATATATAAATAGTCAAATATAAAATATACAGTCGGTAGAAATAAATTTACCGACCGTATTTTATTACTATATCAAATGTTCTATGTGATTTATTTCCAAATTATTAAATCCATATATTTGATAAACAATTTCATTTATAAAAGTATCATAATCAGAGCGATCTTTAAAGCATTTCTGTACATATTCAATAAGTTCATCTTTTCTTTTATCCTCAATTATAGGAATGGGAAATTTTGATATATATTGAGCCAACATACGGAATTGCCTTTCTTGCAACTGGGTTACATATAGCCTTGCAATAATACGCCCTACAGATGAATTTAAGATGCCTAAAACGTAACGAATATCAATTGTATCACTACACATTATATACGCAGTATTCAGTACAATAGAACATGTGTGTCCACTAAAAATTGTGGACGGTTTATATAAGTTTAACAATTAAAC